>CAVSSS010000011.1:0-412750 GCA_963730555.1 uncultured Alphaproteobacteria bacterium
ATCTGGTCGAGGGTGTAGGCGATGCCCTCCGCGGCTACCGCCTGCATCGTGTCGCCATCGGAATAGACGCTCGGACTCGACCAACCGGCGGGCCTGACGCCGGTCGCGCTGTCGATCATGTCCAGCGTCCGCCGGATGTAGGCTTTTTGCTCGGCGAGGCCTCGCCCGAGCGGCAGCATGTGGCGGGTGTTGTTCATGCCCATGCGCGACTATGGGCGCGTTCGGCTGCGCCGCTCGAAACTCCTTCCACACCGACGTGTAGGCGCCGGGAAATTCTGCGTTCAACACGACGCTTAACGGAACATCCAGTTCCTTGAACAGCCGGCCGACGCGCGCGATGCCCCAGTCGATCCCATATTGTCGAAAAGCCTCGTTCACGAGGTCTGGGTTGCGGCTCGCCAAGTCTGGCCGGAAGACTGGGCCCTGACCCAACCCGAACTCCTCGACGAACAGTGCAAAGCTTACGGCGACCTTTCTACCGCCAGGCCATGTGGCGACATGGACCGGCTCACGCGCAAAGCCGGTGACGGGGTCGATTCCGTCCTGCGCCAAGGTAGCGGAGGTAAACTGAACGGCGAGCAACAGCGCCAAGCCAGCGACGAAGCCTTGCTCCCGCGCCTTCCGGGTCATGGCCTCGACCGTCATGCTTAAACTCATGGAAGGTCGGCCAAGCTCTTGGCGCCGGGCCCGGGCGTGATCAACGTCGGCCACTGGTGCGAACCGAAGGGCACCTGCGGCGGCAGGGTTATGGCGATGTTGCGCTTGGCGTCTTGGTCGATGATTGCCTGACGCGCGTCGCCGCCCATCAGTTCGTAGTCCATAAGATGGTAGTCGCCGAAGAACGCGGCGCCGACGGCCCGATCGGCGATGATTCGGGTCAGCGCGTCCAGCATGTCATCCGGGGTCGTGGTGAACGAGACCGTCTCGATCAGGATCAGACGGTCGTTGATGGCCTCCGGCCCGAAAAACTGCGCGAGTACACTGAACAGAACGTTGTTCTGGCGGGCGACGTAGATCGTATTGCTCGCCGCGTAGGTCTTGTCCCAGTCGTTGCCGAGCATCTGCTTCCAGCCGCCGATCACGTCCATCCAGTGCGCGACTTGGGTCTGCGCCGCCCAAGCGATGTTCTTCTTCAGAAGCGGCGACTGTCTCTTGGCAAACTCATGTAGCGCGTCCGCCGAGATGACGTTGCTTTTCAGACATTCGTCCATGAAGGCGATGTTGTTCTGAAGAATGGCGCGGTTGTTCGGACGCCAGTCGTCCCGCATGGCGGTCGCGTCAAGGCCGTCGAGCGCCGATTGCATCCGGTCTCGATACGCCGCCAGCGAGCTACGCCAAGTCAAGTCATCGGGACTGTTCAGATAAGGAACGACCACTTCGGCCAACGCCATCGTGCTGTGGCCGACGGACTTGAGCAACTGATAAACAATCGGTACAGGCGGCGCGTCAATCGGCGCCATCCCGGGTCGATAGAGAATGAACCGTCCGCCGGCCCCCGAGAACAAACCGAGGATGAGCGGGTGCCGGGCAAGAATGTTCTTCTTGAAGATTTGCCCGGCATCGCCGTAAAGCTCGAACATTGTCGTGTTGAGCTGCAAGAGATTTCTGGTCCCGATTTCGGCCGGGCTTGCGGTTTCAGCTCCGACAATCTCATTGAAGTAGGACGGCAAATCGGCAGCGCGAGCAGGCCGGCCCGAGCCAACCGCGACAACCGATAACAGCAGCGCGTAGACGCCGCCCAAAATGATCGCGAGGGTTCTCATAAACATTTTCCTCAAAGGGTCGCTTGCGAGAATCGATGAAGCGGATCTTCGCCCGCGCAGCATTCATGCGCATCGAAGTAAAAGGCGCCAGCGCCAACCTCTGTTGCCGACCCTGCCAAGCTTGTTAGCGAAACGCGAACAGGGCGGTCAATTCCACATTCGTGAGGAGGCCTGTTTCCCCCGAATTCACCCGATTGCAAGGTAAACTCTGAGACGTGGGGTTGGATTGCTGGTGAGCGCAGACAAACCGTGCTTTTCAGAGTTACAAAGGGTGGAGACCATTGGGCATTGGTGACGAACGGACATCGATCTCCGTCATCGCCGAACGGCGTTCGGCTTAAGATAGCCCGACGATGAACTTCGCGGAAATATTCCGATAGGAGGCGACATGCGTTCGCAAGTAGCTACGTTCGTCTTCGCCATCGTGTTTGGCGCTGAAACTTCGGCCGCGCACGCCCAGCTGCTCCCTCGTCGCGATCTTTCATATTCGATCGCCAAGACAATCGCGGAGACCGCGATCGAGAGCTGCACTACAGGCGGCTACCGGGTTTCGGCGGTCGTCGTCGACCGCGACGGCGAGACCATAGTGGCCCTCCGTGGCGACAACGCCAGCCCGCACGCTATGGAAAACGCACGCCGCAAAGCCTACACAGCCCTCAGCTTTCGCACCTCGACTACCGCGTATGCGAAGCGGCTCGCTGACGGCGACCCCGTGGTGCGCGAGCAAGTGACGCTGCCGAACGTCATCGCTATCCCGGGCGGGCTTCCGATCAAGGCCGGCGATGATTTTATCGGCGGCGTTGGTCTCTCCGGCTCGCCGGGCGTCGATGAACCCTGCGTCCAGGCGGGCCTGGACAAGGTCGCCGATCAGCTCAAGTGAAGTTCCAGCGGCAGGGTCGGTGTCTCCGGCCACACCGCGCGCCCGTCATCGTCGGCTGGGACAGCTTGGGGGCGGCGACGAAACGCCAAGAAATGTTTCCCCCTATCAGAGCGGGCGAGAGTTCGATGACGATCTGATTGAGCAACTGAATGTCCTGCCCGAACTTGTCGCCGCGTTTGGGTTTGCGAACGCCAAAGCCCCAGGGTACGAGGCGGACGACTTTCTCGCCGCCGCGGTTGCCGCTGCGGAGCGTGCAGGCGGCGCTGCCGTGGTGGCGAGCGGCGATCGAGATTCTTTTCAGCTCGCCTCGGCGCGCACGACGATCCTCTATCCGTCGCGGGGCGGGGAAATAACGCGCATCGGACCCGAAGAGGTCCGGCGACGATATGGCGTTGACCCAAACCAAGTGCCAGACTTCATTGCGCTACGCGGTGACCCTTCCGACAAATTGCCTGGCGCTGCCGGAGTCGGCCCAAAACGGGCCGCTCAGTTGGTGCAACAGTACGGCACGCTTGATGGCGTTCTTGGGGCGGGTCTCTTTCCAACTCAGGCCGAGATGCTCCGCCTCTTTCGGTTGATCGCAAGGTTCTGTTGCAAACTTTGCTGGTGGCGGACTTCCCGTATGATTGAGGGGGAACGATCGGGCGGGCGTCAGTATGGGTCCGGGTAATTGTTTCAAGGGGCGGCAGTTCACAGCTGAGGCGATCCTTTGGGCCGTGCGATGGTATCTGATGTTCCCTGTCAGCTACCGCGATCTGGAACTCATGCTCCTCGACCGCGGAGTCGAGGTCGACCACACGACGATCTTCCGATGGATCCAGGCCTACGCAGCGGAGCTTGAAAAGCGAACCCGCCCGCATTTGCGAATGAGCAACGGCTCCTGGCGGGTGGACGAAACCTACGTTCGGGTGAAGGGAAGCTGGACGTATCTCTATCGGGCGGTGGACAGCCGAGGGCAGACGATCGATTTCCTTCTGGCTGCGCGGCGAGATACGGCCGCGGCCAAGCGGTTCTTTCGCAAGGCCATGGCGCAACCGCATGTCGCCAATCCGCGAACCCTCACTGTCGACAAGAGTCTTGCCTATCCCAAAGCGGTCGCAGATATGAAAAGCGACGATCAGCTATCGCGCCGCACCTGTCTGCGGCAATGCAAATACCTCAACAACATCGTCGAGCAAGACCACCGGCGTATCAAGCGCCTTGTGCGGCCTGGGCTCGGCTTCGGCAGTTTCCATACCGGGCGGCGAACTTTGGCGGGTTTTGAAACGATGGCGATGATGAGGAAGGGACAGCTTCAAAAGATTGACGGTCATGATATCCGGGGCCAAGCCGTCGTCATCGCCGACTTGTTCGACAGCGCCGCATGAGCGGCCAGGCGGGCTGAGCTCGCCCACCGCCCCCGCGCATCGTGAGCCAATATCGTTGCAACAGAACCAGCTCGTTGGGTCGTCGGTGCTTTCTCCAACTCATTGGGGCGCGCCCGTCGATCGACCCCCTCGGAGCCAGGCCCAAGTAACTCTTTGACGGAAGATGCCGCGCTTTCTGGGCGAAAGGACTACGTGAGACACGAAGCTAGCCGACCGGCTGTCGTCGAAACCCCGAACACCGCCGGCGAGATCATGACGAAGGATGTTGTTTCCGTTTTGGCTGGGAGCAGCGTGCGTGATGTCGCGATCCTGCTGCTCGAGAAGCGCATAAAAGCCAACTCGCCAAAAACCTCAATTCTGATAAGCTCTCGAGGGCCATAACCGCCGAAAAATCGCCAAATGTTGTACGTCAACTCGGGTTTTCAGGAGCGCCGCGGGTGATGTCCGAAAGGTCGGTATTCCGAAGCGGGTGGCTGGTCGCGATCGTGGCCGCAATCGCGGTTGGGAGTTATCTCGCCTGGCGTGCTTATAATGGCGCCGCCGCGGATGCTGCCAAAGCTCAAAGCGCGCCGCCAGCGCCGATCCCGGTCACTGTCGCGCCGGTGCGAAAGGCCGATTTCCCCGTCTATCTCTACGGCCTCGGCGTCGTCGAGCCGTACGACACGGTCACGGTGAGCAGCCGGGTCGACGGCGAGATCACCAAGATCGATTTCAAACAGGGCCGGATGGTGAAGGAGGGTGATATTCTGGCCCAGATCGATCCGCGGCCCTACCAAGCCGCCCTCGATCAGGCGGTCGCGAAGAAGGCCCAAGACGAAGCGACGCTGAAGAACGCGCAACACGACCTGCAGCGATACACGACCCTCGAGAAAGAGGACTCCGCGTCGCGCCAGCAGCTCGACACGCAACAGGCGATGGTCGATCAGCTGGCCGCGCAGATCAAGGGGGATCAAGCCTCGATCGACAACGCCCAGACCCAATTGAGCTACACGACGATCCGCTCTCCCCTGGTGGGGAAGACCGGCTTCCGTCTGATCGATCCCGGCAACATCGTCCATGCGAGCGCCAGCACGGGCATAGTGACGATCGTCAAGCTGCAGCCGATCTCGGTCGTTTTCACGGCGCCCGAGGAGGACGTGCCGGCGATCAACAACGCGCTCGCCGCAGGGACCGTGCCCGTCGACGCGTTGAGTTCGGATGGGCTGACATTGCTTTCCCATGGCCATCTCGCTCTCGTCAACAACGCGGTGGACCAGGCGAGCGGCGACATCCGGATGAAGGCGACTTTCGCCAACACCGACAACATTCTCTGGCCGGGACTTTCCGTTTCGACCCGACTGCTGCTCGATACGCTGAAAGACGTCATCGTCGTGCCCGTGGACGCGGTGCAGCGCGGACCGAACGGGCTCTATGCCTGGGTCGTGGGAAAGGACGACAAGGTGGGGATGCGCGACATCAAAGTCGCCCAGGAGGGCGAGAAAATGTCGGTCGTCACGCAGGGTCTGTCACCCGATGAAAACGTCGTCACCGAAGGGCAATCCCGATTGCGGGAAGGCGTGCTCGTGCAGCCGACGGCAGCGCCGACGCCGGCTCCCTCGCCGGCGAAAGTGCCACCCGATACGATATCGCCCGCCGAGGCGGCTGAAGCGGCGCCCATCTCGCCGGTTCCTTCGCCGGCTGCCGTGATGCCGTCCGCTACGCCCTCGCCGGTCCCGTCGCCGGTTCCCACGACGCCTGCCGCGAAGGCGCCCTGACCATGGCGCTCAATATCTCCGAGCCGTTCATTCGATATCCGATTGCGACCTCGCTCTTGATGGTCGGCCTGCTGTTCGTCGGCATCGTCGCATATCCGAACTTGCCGGTCGCGCCGCTGCCGCAAGTCGATTTTCCGACGCTTCAGGTCTCCGCGCAGCTTCCAGGGGCCAGTCCGGAAACGATGGCCGCCGCGGTGGCGCAACCGCTGGAGACACAATTCGCGCAGATTTCCGGCGTCTCGCAAATGACCTCGGTTTCAACGCTCGGATCGACCTCGATCACCTTGCAGTTTGATCTCAGCCGCAATATCGACGGCGCCGCCAGCGACGTGCTGGAGGCGATCAACGCGGCCGGCGGGCAATTACCGAAGAATTTGCCGACGCCGCCGACCTTCAAGAAAGTGAATCCCGCAGATTCGCCGATCTTGCTGCTCTCGGCGAGTTCCCAATCGTTGCCGCTGACCGTGGTCGACGACCAAGTCTCGACCAAGCTGGTCCAGCGGATCAGCCAGATCCCTGGCGTAGCGCAGGTCACCATCGGCGGCCAGCAGACGCCCGCCATCCGCATCCAGCTCGATCCGGCCAAACTCGTCGCCAAGAATCTATCGCTGGAGGAGGTTCGCACGCCGCTCTCGATCGCGACCGTGGACGATCCCAAAGGCACCATCTACAGCGGTAACCGCGCGTTCACGATCTATACCAACGATCAGCTGACCCAGGCCAAGGCCTGGAACGACGTCATCGTCGCCTACCGAAACGATGGACCGTTGCGTGTCAGCGACATCGGCCAAGCCGTCGATGGTCCTCAGGACACCACGCAGGCGGCCTGGGCCGACGGCAAGCGCGCCGTGTTCCTGGTCATCTACAAACAGCCCGGCGCCAACGTCATCGATACCGTCGACAAGATCATGGCCGAGTTGCCGCTCATCAAGGCGTCGATGCCGCCTTCGATCGATATCGGCATCCTGAGCGACCGCACGCAGACGATTCGCGCTTCGGTTCACGACGTGCAATTCACCCTGCTCCTCACGATCGCGCTGGTCGTGGCGGTGATATTCGTCTTCCTACGCAGCCTATGGGCGACGATCATTCCGAGCGTGACGGTGCCGCTTTCGCTGCTCGGCGCGTTCGCGCTGATGTGGGCCTCCGGCTATACCCTCGACAACCTGTCGCTGATGGCGCTGACGATCTCGGTCGGCTTTGTGGTCGACGACGCCATCGTCATGCTCGAGAACATCACCCGGTACATCGAGGAGGGCGAAGAGCCGTTAGCCGCCGCGCTCAAGGGCTCGGGCCAGATCGGCTTCACCATCCTTTCGATCAGCGTTTCCCTGATCGCGGTGCTGATTCCCCTGCTGCTGATGGGGGGCATAATCGGTCGGCTGTTCCGCGAATTCGCGGTGACGCTATCGCTCACCATCGTCGTTTCGGCGGTCGTTTCGTTGACGCTGACCCCGATGATGGCGGCGCGATTCCTTCCCGCGGCGAAGGATACGCATCATGGCCGGCTCTACGCGTTCAGCGAACGCGGCTTCGATGCGCTGCTGAAAGGTTATGAGCGCGGGCTCGACGTCGTACTGAGATTCCATTTTGTCACGCTGCTCGTCTTCTTCGCGACGCTCGCCCTGACCGTTTATCTCTTCATCATTATTCCAAAAGGCTTTTTCCCCCAGCAGGACACCGGTCTGATAACCGGGATATCGCAGGCCGCTCAGGACGTTTCTGTCAAGGACATGATGCGACATCAGGAGGCGCTGGGCGCCATCGTGATGCGGGATCCGGCCATCGCCCACGTCGCGATGGCGATCGGCGGTGCGGGCAATCCCTCGAACACCGGCAGAATGTTCATCACGCTGAAGCCGCGTGACCAGCGCGACGCGACCGCCGATCAGATTATCGCGCGACTGCAACCGCAGCTCGCCAAAGTCGAGGGGGCGCAACTTTTCCTTCAGGCGTCGCAGGACGTCACCGTCGGCGGACGGGCCGCGCGCACGCAATATCAGTATACGCTGCAAGATTCCGACTTCGGCGAGTTGAACCAATGGGCGCCCAAGATGCTCGCCAAGATGCAAACGTTGCCGGAGTTGCGCGACGTCGCCTCCGATCAGGAGGTGTCGGGCACGACGCTGACGCTGACTTTCGATCGCAACCAGGCCTCGCGCTATGGGCTGACTGCGCAGACGATCGACGATACGCTGTACGACGCTTTCGGCCAACGCGAAATCGCGCAATATTTCACGCAGCTATCGAGTTACGAAGTGATTATGGAGGTCCTGCCGGGCCTGCAGCAGGATCTGGCGACGCTCGACAAGATCTTCTTGAAGTCGTCCGCGGGGGGCGAAGTCCCGCTCTCCACGTTCGCCAAATGGTCGACGACCCCGGTCCAGCCGCTGGCGATCAGCCATCAGGGGCAATTCCCGGCGACGACGATCAGCTTCAACCTGGCGCCGGGCGCGGCGCTCAGTCAGGCGACCGACGCGATCCAGCGCGCCCAGAACGAACTGAAGCTTCCCGCCAACGTGATCACCAGCTTCCAAGGCAACGCGCAGGCGTTCCAGGATTCGCTGACGACCGTCCCGCTGTTGATCGTGGCGGCGCTGGTCGTCGTCTATCTGATCCTCGGCATCCTCTACGAAAGCTACATCCATCCGATCACCATTCTCTCGACCTTGCCTTCGGCGGGCGTCGGGGCGCTGGCGACGCTGATGCTGTTCCATTTCGACTTCAGCCTGATCGCGCTGATTGGCATCATCCTCTTGATCGGCATCGTGAAGAAGAACGGCATCATGCTGGTAGACTTCGCGATGAAAGCCCAAGAGGACGAACATCTCTCGGCGCGCGACGCCATCCGTAGCGCGGCGCTGCTCCGTTTCCGCCCCATCATGATGACGACGATGGCGGCGCTTCTCGGCGGCGTGCCTCTCATGTTGGGAACGGGAACGGGCTCCGAGATCCGGCAGCCGCTCGGCTACGCCATGGTCGGCGGCCTGATCGTCAGCCAGGCTCTGACGCTGTTCACGACGCCGGTGATTTACATCTATCTCGATCAATTCCAGCAGAGACTCGCGAACCGGCGGCGACCCGTGGAGAATCTGCGCGCCGAGACGGTCCCTGGTCACGCCACGGTGGCGGAGTGAGTGCCCTCTTGTCGAGGGCGGCCCTTATGTCATGACCGACTCATGAGGCTTGGCGGTGTCGGGAGCCATCTTGGCTGGGTCTGATTAACTCTTGGTGCAAGCGACGCCAGGTGCGACGCTCCCGATGATGCTGGCGGGCTGGAGCCTTGCGAGGGTATGCGGCAGCAAGGGGCGATGAAAACATCGATTACATGGTCGCCCGCGGCAGGCATGAACGTCGTGAGGGTCGAACGGCGCGAACAAGCTTTGACAGTCACGTTGGACAGCCGGCAGCCGACCTTCTGCCCGGGATGCGGCGCACGGTCCAAATCGCGCCACAGCACTTACTGGCGAACGCTCCGGGATCTATCCGCTCAAGGAGCGCCGGTCATTGTTAATGCCCGCCTCGGGCGCTGGAGGTGTCGAAACCAGCTGTGTGATCGGCGCATCTTCACCGAGCGCGTGCCGAGTCTTGCGGCGCCGTTCGCGCGCCGGACCGCCCGCCTGGCGGGAATCGTCCGGCTGCTTGGCCATAGCGCGGGCGGACGGCCCTCGGAGCGGCTGATGAGACGGCTCGGGATTCCGGTCAGCGACACGACGATCCTCGCCGGCCTGAGGAAGCACGCCAGGGCTCGGCCCGAAAGCAGCGCCGTGGCCGCCGTCCATGTGGCAGGCGTCGATGACTGGGCGTGGCGGAAGGGCTCCAACTACGGCACGATCATCGTTGATCTGGAGCATCGTGTGGTGGTGGATGTGCTGGCGTATCCTTCGGCCGCGACCACGGCCAGTTGGTTCAGGGATCATCCGGAAGTGGAGATGGTCAGCCGCGATCGTGCTGGCCTCTATGCGGAGGCCGCGCGTGAGGGCGCGCCGCAGGCGAGGCAGGTCGCCGATCGCTTTCATCTGCTGCAGAACTTCCGCGAGATCGTCGAGCGCCAGCTTGGCGGCTATGAAGCGGCGATCCGAGATACTCGGATCCATACCAGCGACAATCATGCGGCGTCGCTGCTTCCCGAACGGTTGGATCGTCCTTCTGACGCGGTCGCTCAGACGCGCTTGATACGCCGCGAACGCCAAGCTGTCCGACAACAGGTCTTCGACGAGATCAGGGCCCTTTTTGAAGGGGGCAGTTCCATCGGCGAGATCGCCCGCAAACTCGCTCTCGGCCGCCCACGGGTCGAAAGGTGGGTCCGTCGCATCGATTTGCCGGACCGCAACACAATGACGTCAACCCCTTCCACCCCGGCGTATTTCGGCGTTCTGCTGGAACGGCGGTGGGCCGAAGGCATTACCAAAGTCCGGCACTTGTTCGCCGAGATACGCCATCGTGGCTATACCGGGTCCTTCAGTCATTGGCGCGTTTCCTTGCACCCTGGCGCAGCGGCGAGCCTTCTCTCGAGGGTGACGAGCAGGAGGAGCTAGCCCCGGTCCGTGTGCGAACGCTGGATCCAATGACCGGTCGGGTGATCTCGCCGCTGACCGCGGCGGCGCTTTGCGTCAAACCCCGTGGCCAGATGACCGCCCGGCAAGCCGCCAACGTCGACGCGCTGAAAGCCGCATCCGCCGAGTTCACAGCGATGCGGAGCCTGGCGATGCGGTTTCGAGGCCTGCTTCGCGGTGGAACGGCGGAGGGGTTGGACGCTTGGCTGATCGATGCGCGCGCGTCTGGGATCTACGCGATGCAGCGTTTTGCGAAGACGATACGCCAAGACCTGGAGGCGGTGCGCAACGCTATGTCGGAGCCCTGGAGCAACGGGCAGACCGAAGGACAGATCAACAGACTGAAGACCCTCAAGCGAGCCATGTATGGCCGCGCCGGTGTTGCGTTGCTCCGCGCTCGGATGATGCCGTTCTAAGAAAGCGATTTGCACCAAGAGTCAATCAGACCCTCTTGGCTTGAGAATATGGAACTTTGCGGCAGGGAAGCCACTTAACTTGAGAATATATACCCGAGAAAATTCTCACGTTGGATGGCTTTTTCTGTTTGAACCGCTCCGGCTTTGCCGGAGGCCATTTTGTTTGAGTCACGCGGCCATGGCTTTGTGGTTCAGCATGGCGAAGTAGCGTTCCTCTGCTTCAGCCGGCGGGATGAAGCCGATGGGCTCCAGAAGCCGGCGATTGTTAAACCAGTCCACCCAGTCGAGGGTCGCGAACTCGACGGCCTCGAAGTTGCGCCACGGGCCTCGCCGATGGATGACCTCAGCCTTGTAGAGGCCGTTGATCGTTTCGGCGACGGCGTTGTCGTAAGAGTCGCCGACGCTGTCAATCGGCTTACAAAACTGACCCCAGATCGGCGTCCAAGATTGACCCCCTATTGTCGCACTGACGGCAGCGCTTGCCCCGGCGGAGCTGGTCGGGGTTGCGCAGCCGGGGCGAGCGCGGTTCGGTGAAGAGCCGTCTGCTGGAGATCAGGCGCGGTTGCCGAAGCTGCTGGAGGCCTCCTCGTGAAGGTTCCGGCGAACTGCCGACTGATCGACCGCTGGAGGATCGTGGAGGCGGACCTCTGGGACCGGGCTCACCTCGATCTCTGCGGCCCGGCGAGGCTGACGATCACCGCGCAAGGCGGCGACATGGCCTTCGGCGCCTTGGAGGCCGGCTGAAGTGGACCCCGTTTTTGGGACCAGGGGTTAAGTTGGAGAACGGCCGCTCCGTTCGATAGACGCCGCTTGGAATCAAGCATCGCCAACACCACAATTATGGTGATTGCATTATCATTAATGGCCGGTGCAATCTCTGCTATCGCTGGCGGCTAAGCGAGCTGCCGAATTCGTAGGAGGTAGGATATGAACTCCTTATTGTCGCGACGGAGCGTTCTCGCCATCGCCGCCGTTGTCGATGTCGCGTTGCATTCGCGCTCGGCGCCGGTTGCGGCCAAATCTTTGGCCGCGCGTCACAAACTGCCCCCCCGTCACCTGGAGACATTGCTCCAGGGCCTGGTCCACGCCAAGATCCTCAAAGGCGTGCGCGGGCCGCGAGGCGGCTACGAGCTGGCGCGCGAGCGCCGGCGCATCACCGTAGGCGAGATCGTGCGCACCGCGATGTTGCTCAGCACCGCCGATCCGGACGATCTCGGCGCAAACTCGGTGCTGCTCGAGCGGGTGATTGATCCGGCCGTACGACGGGCGGGCGAAACCTTTCTCGCCAATCTCAACTCGATAACCGTCGAACAGATGTGCGAGACGGCCGAGAAGACCCATGTCCTCGACGACGAGAAGGTCAGCGGCGATTTCGCTATCTAATAGCGCGACCTTCGCGAGCGGGACGCGTGCGAAGGCGAAATCGCATCTGCTTTTGGCAAAAAGTCCCGCGCAGGGGGATCCGCGCGGGACGAAACAGCGCGCTTTAGGATTTGAATAAGCGCGCAATGTTGAAACTTAGTGGTGCTATTAATGTTCCTGAGAAGGCGCGCCACCTAAGGGCACCATACAACGCGGCGCTCGTGTGACATGATACTTCACGCGTACGCGATGTCAATTGATAAAGAGAAGTCTGCCCGGTTCAACCGAATAAGGCGTCGAGTACGGATGAGCGCATTCCCGACCTCCGAGCGATCGTCGCCGCGACAACGCTCCAATCCCTCACTAGGGAATTCGTCCGACGGACGGATTGCGTGCTACCCGGAATAGCAGTCTCGTCGGTCCGGAGGGCTGTCGGGGCCGGGCTCGCATCGGCGACATGGTGCACCCCGCCCATCCCCTGTGCCGAGTTCAGGGCGCTGAACGGATGGGCGGATTTGGGAGTGGGGGAGTGCTTTGAGATGGACCGGACGACCAAGATGCCGAGAGCGCCTCTGTCGCCGCGGGGCGGTTGGATCACCGGCTGCGGGGACCTTCGATACTGCCTGTCTCGAGGACGGGAATGCGCCAAATAGTAGTCATTCCCGGCGGCGCGGCCAGCGGGTCAATCGACCCCTAAAAGCCGCTTTCGACCTACGGCTCTGGCTTTCCTCGAATTGAATCACTCTCTTTCACGAGGGCGATGTCTCCAGATGACATGTGCCGATGTTTCGCGCCTGCTGCATCTGATGGTTCAGGCGGTCTATTCCGATCGCGAGCTCTTCGTCCGTGAAGTCGTCCTTAAACCAAGCCGACCTGGCTGGCTGCGATCGCCTTCTCATCCCACTCGATGCCTACGCCCGGCGCCTCTGGGACGTGAACCTGCCCGTCGCGGATTTCGAAGTGCCGCTGCAAGACCGGATAGCTCCAATCCAGCCATTCCAGGAAGTGTGCGCTCTCCGCCACGCGCATGACATGCGCGCCGACCTCCGGATAGAAATGCGTCGATATGGGAATGCCGGCCGCGCCGGCGATCGCCGCCGACCTCAAAAAACCGGTCACGCCGCCGATGCGCATGAAATCGGGCATGATGAGGTCACAGGCCTTCTTCTGCAACGCGAAGTGAACGTCGCGCGGCCCGTAGAAATTTTCGCCTATCTGGATCGGCGTCTTCAGTTCGGCGGTGAGCCGGGCGCAGCTGTCGAAATCGTCGTAGAGGACCGGTTCCTCGATCCAGACAAGGCCAAGATCGTCGATCATGTGGCAGCGCCGCAAGGCGTCGGCGAGATTGAGGGCCTGGTTGAAATCAACCATCAGGTCGATATCCTCGCCGATCGCATCTCGCACCGCCTTTATGGTCGCGAGGTCCTCGCGTGCATCTGCGCGGCCCAGCCGAAGCTTCACGGCTCGGAATCCTCCGCCCCTCTCGTCGAGCAGTTCGACCGCCTCGGCGGCTGCGGATTCCGGCGACTGCAGCCACAATCCATTGCTGTTGTAGGCGTTCACGGGGCCGACCGAGCCGCCGAGCAGAACGCACAGCGGCACGTCCGCTGCTTTGGCCAGCGCGTCCCAGGCCGCCATGTCGAGGCCGGCCACGGCGATCATCGACAAACCCTGATAGCCGACGAAATGAAGCGACTTGCGGGCCGTTTCGAAGAGATCGACCGGCGAAACACGCCGGCCTTTGAGCATCTCGCCAAAATCGAGCAGCGCCGGGATCAAGTACTTCATTGCTTTCGGCAGGTAGGGTTTGAGGTAGCTCCTGCCGACAACACCCTCTTCGGTAAAGAGGTCGATGAGAATGATGGGCAAATGGGTCATGGCGCCGATACACGCGACTGCTGGCCGGGTCAGCTTACAGATGACGGGTCGCGCCTTGATTTCCTTGAAAGTCAATGATGCCAACGCCACGTCGACCTCCTTCGAGATCCGTGCCCGCCAGACCTACGCGGGATTTTGGCCTGTCTCGCCAGATCGTGACCGGGGTATTTGGGACGATTGCCTTCCGATGAGGCCTACAACGCGAGCTGCCACGTTAGGGCGTGTCGCCGTACATGGTTGCCAGCCGGTCATGAGCGAAGGCGAGGATGGGCGGCATGTCCATTCGTTCGCCTACAACCTCGATATAGGCGCCGGATTTGCTTTCACCGGCGGCTTTCATCGCCGCGTCGAGTTCGCCGAGCGTTGTGACCCGCGCGGCGAACCATTCGGCGCATCCAAGCGTGCGCGGCAATTCCGCATATCGCCAGTGCGCGAGGTCGTTGTAGGACCAGTCGGGATTTTCCTCGAGCGCCCGTTCGATCAGATAGCCGTCGTTGTTGAGAACAAAGACGATGACATTGGCGCCGAACCTCCCCATGCTGCCGATCTCGTTCGCCGTAAGTTGGTGGGAGCCCTCCCCGGTAATGAGGATTGTGCGCCGGCTCGGATCGGCGAGCGCAACGCCGAAGGCGGCGGGCGTCGCCCATCCGATCGACCCCCACAAGACCTGCGCCTCGACCCGGACCCCGTCGGCGAGCGGCACGGGCGTCAAGCCGAGAGTGGAGCTGCCAGTTTCGAGAACGACCGTATCTCCCTCGCGGATAAAGCCGGCGTAGCGCGAATAGAGCGCGTCCATCGTGATCCTGTCCGATGGCTTGCCGGCGATCGGCGGCTGCGCGCCCTCGGCCGTTCGACGAAATCTACGGGCAGGAGACTTCAGCTCCGCGAGCTCCACGAGCATGTCGCGCAGGCGGACGCTGGTGATCACTTTCTCGCCCATCCGGACGTCGTTGAGACCGATCGTGACGAACCGCGCCGGATCGAGTTTTGCCGAGTAGGCGGCGGTGGTGATGTCGTTGAGATTGACACCGCCGAGATCGAGCACGACGTCGGCGCCTTCCACGATCTCGCGGGCGCTCTGCGCCGACATCGCGCCGGCATAGAGGCCGGCGTATTGTGGGTGACTTTCGTCGACCAGGCACTTCTCCATCACCATCGTCGCAAAAGGACAGCCCAGAGCTTCGATGGCGTCTCGCAACTGATTTTGCAACCCAAGGCGCGCTATGGTGAAGGCTGGCAAGACGACAACCGACTTCGCGCCCTTCAGCCGCTCGCTTATGGCGACGACCGCCTTTTTCAGCGCCGCCTCGTTCGACTTGAGAGTCAGCGGGCTCACATCAACGGGCGAGACTGGCGCCAGCGCATGGTCGGACGGAACGAGGATATAGGCGGGCTGATTGTTGCGCCGCGCCTCCGCGATCACACGCTCCATCTCGATGACGCAGTTATCCGGATTGATGACGGCGGAGCAGCAGGCCGCCGCGGCTGAAAGGCCGACGAAATTGCCGAAATTGCCGTCGCCAAGGGTGTGGTGTGAAATCTTGTTCAAGCGCTGGTTCTGATAGGATGGCATGCCGACAATATGAAAGACCAGCGAGCGCTCGGCTTTCGCGCCCATCACGCCATTCAGCGCCGACAATTCGCCGACCCCGTAGGTGGTCGCGAGCATTCCCGCGCCTCGTATGCGGGCATAGCCGTCGGCGGCGTACGCCGCGTTCAACTCGTTGGCGCAGCCGATCCATTTGACCTTTTGGCTGCTCTCGATCGCGTTGCATATCGGGAACAAATAGTCCCCAGCGACGCCGAAGCAATGCGCGACCCCCTCGTCGGCAAAGCGTTGGACAATGTAGTCGGCTACGCTCACGGCCTGCATCTTTTTCACCGTCGACGTCTCGAGCGAGCGTTCTGTCACGGCAACCTCCTTGTCGGCTGGACTTTTTCGCACTCCGCCACGCCCGAGTCGTCATACCAGCAGGAGGCCTCCGCTGGGCCGGACGCTAGCGGCCTAGCATCACTTCTCGCTTCCGGAGCGACTGACGCTGTCGCGCAGCTCGGTCAAGCTCGCCCGCAATCTTTCCTGAATGATCGTCGTGGCCTCGGTTGTCGTTTTCTTGGTTAGCTCGGCGACGTCGCGTGTGTTCTGCATCGTGAGTTCGAACGCCCTTTTCGCGTAATCCTTCTGCATGGCGAGCGTGGCTTGCGGATCTGCCACCGGATGAAAGTCCCGCACCATCGCCGACGTTTCCTTAAACGCCGCCTCTATGATCTCGCGCTGCTTGTCCGCAAGCGCCTTGGCGCCTTCCCCTGCTGCTTGAGCGGAACGCCCGAGCGCATCGATGTTCTTGAGCTGTATATCGACCAGTTTGTCGACATCGACCTTGGGCAAGCCAAGGCGAGCGCCGAAGGCTTTTATCTGGTCCATAAATGATTCTGTGGTCATCTCTTCCTCCTCATGTTCCCGCGTCTCAGACAGATTTGCGGGGTGTTATCAGCGCCAGCAACTCAGCGATAAGCGCCGGCTTGTCCGAGCCTTCGATCTCAAGGGTGTTGCTCGTCTTCAGCAGCACCCCTCCGCTTTTCTGCTCAACATTGACGAGTGCGACGCGTAGCCGTACCCGGTCGCCGGCCTTGACCGGCACAAGGAAGCGGACCTTGTCCAGGCCATAGTTGAATGCGGCGCCGGCGTCGGTCGGAACAGCCCCAATCTCCATTTGCAGCGGCGCAACAAGCGCTAGGGTCAGGTAGCCATGTGCGATGGGCGCCCGATAGGGACTTTCGCGTTTTGCGCGCGCCACATCGACGTGGATCCATTGGCGGTCGCCGCTGCATTCGACGAACTGGTTGATCCGCGACTGATCCACCGTAACCCAGCTCGACACGCCCAGTTCCTTCCCAACGTGTTGAGCGATTCCGGAAAGAGTGAATTCAGTCATCACCGATCCTCCGGTTCAGCGTTTGGGCCATGCACGCCTCTCTCATTCGGCCAAGAACTTCTCAATGATCGCTGCCGATTCGACTGGGCGCGTCACCAGAAACAGATGACCGTCATCAAGGATTTCGAGGCGGGCGTTTGGCATGAGGCGCGCCATCACGCGGGCGTTGATGATCGGGATGATGGGGTCGTCGGTCCCGGCCAAAATGAGCGCTGGCTGCTTCAACGTCCAAAGCCAAGGCAGGCTGGTCCAGCCTATCATCGCCATGACCTGGTAAAGGTATCCCCGGCCGCTCGCTCCGGCCATGGCGCCAGCGTGGGCCTCAATCAGGCTCGGATTCTCGCGGACGGCGCCGCCGTAAATCTCCGGAGCGACACTGCGCGTGAAGCCCTTGTCGACGTACCGCCGCGGCGTCGCCATCTTCCACAGCACCCGCGGACTGCCGGGCACCATGATCGCCCCCGGCGACGTCGCCGCCAGCACGAGCTTTCGGCACATATTGTAGTGCTGATGGGCGAACTGCTGCGCAATCCCGCCGCCCCACGACACGCCGCCGATGTCGGCGCGCTTATGTCCAAGTGTCGTCAAAAGCTGAGCGGCCAGACGCGCAATTGACGAGAGCCGATAGGGGTAGGGTGGGGCGGGGGATCCGCCCACGCCCGGCACGTCGAAGATGATCGCTTCCGTGCGCTTCAACGCGCGCAGGAAGGGCTCCGCTAGCTCGAGGTTGGCGCCGATGCCGTTGAACAGCAGGAACGGCGGTCGACCCTTAGGACCGCGTTTGACGGCGACTCGCAGGGGCTGCCTCCCGACTTCGATCATCCGAAGCTCGAATTCAGCCCTGTCCGAGTCATCATCTGACATGATGGCCCGATCGAGATGTCCGAGGGCCTCGCGCATCAGTCAAAGACATATGTTCCGGGCGCAGCCGCGCCGGGCCGATGACGATTGCTGCCAAGGCTTGTGGGCGCGGCTACCTTCGCGCCCGAGCGCTCGAAGAGCCAATCTCGCCAGTGTGGCCACCAGCTGCCGTTTACTTTCTCGCCTGAGCTCGTGAACGCCTCGCCGTCCAGCGGCTTGGCGGTTCCCACGACAAATGATGCTTTCGGATTGGTCGGCGGGTTAAGCAGACTCTGTAGATGGCCGCTGTTCGAGAGAACGAACGTGGTCTTATCGCCGAAGATCTTGGCTGTCCGGTACACCGAATTCCATGGGGTAATGTGGTCAGTGACGCCGGCGACGACATAGGCGTCGGCCTTGACGCGGTTCATGTCGATGGCGGCGCCGTTTAACGTCAGTTTGTTCGCGTTGACGAAAGGGTTCGTGAGATACATGTCGACATAATCGTGATGCAGCCGCGCCGGGAGCGAGGTCGTGTCGGCGTTCCAGAACAAGATGTCGAACGCGGGCGGCTGGTTGCCCATCAAATAATTGTTCACCCAATAGTTCCAGATCAGATCGTTCGGCCGCATCCACGCGAACAGCCGCGCGAGGTCTTGACCATCAAGGACGCCGCGTAGCCGCGACGCCTCCTTGGTGGCGCTCAACGTTTCGGGCGTCACCAGGGGTCCGATCGCGCTATCTCCGGCGCTCGCGACATCGAGGACGCAGACAGGCGTGACGATATTCTTGATCTTCGCTTCGCCCTGGCGAGCAAGCCATCCGGCATAGGCTGCGGAGGTGATCCCTCCGGAGCAGGCCCCCATCATCGTTACATCGTCCGAGCTCGCAATCTCCCGAACGGCATTCGTGCCCTCGTCGAGAGCGGCGACATAGGTGTCGAGGCCCCAGTCGCGCTCTTTTGCGGTCGGGTTGCGCCAGCTGATGCAGAACACCTGAATGCCGGACTTCAGCAGATACTGGACAAGGCTCTTATCGGGAGAAAGATCCATGGAATAGAACTTGTTGATCTGCGGCGGCGTGATGATCAGCGGACGTTTGCGCACCTCCGGCGTGTCTGGCTGGTATTGAATGACCTCCAAAAGCTCATTGCGGTAGACGACCGCGCCTGGCGTCGTTGCGATGTTGACGCCGAGCTTGAAGCGCGACTTGTCGACTTGCGCCGGCAGCCCGCCATTCTCCGCGAGATCGCCCAGATAGTTCTTAAATCCTCGCCACAGACTTTCTCCGCCGGTGTCGAAGAACTGCCGCACCGCGGCCGGATTGCTCATGGGCATGTTTGTGGGCGAAGCGGCATCGATGAAGATATTCGCAATAAAGCGAGCACGCGCCTTGTCGAGGTCGCCAAGGCTTGTCTTATCGATGAAGCCGTTCAGCGCGTCGCCCCACGCGAGATAGGACTGAAGCAACCGGCGATGCAGTCCGCTGTTTTTCCATGTCGCGTCGGCAAACCGCTTGTCGCCAGCCTGCTGAATGCGATCGAATTGGCCCGCGCCGATCCGCCCGATCTCACTGAGAAACGATAGCCATTGGCCGCCGGCGACGGCCGGCTCGTTGACCATAGCCTTGAGGAGGGTGGCGGCGCCGTCCATCAAGTCCTTGCCGCGCAGACCGATGAGGGGGTTCAGCGCTAGGG
This sequence comes from uncultured Alphaproteobacteria bacterium, assembly GCA_963730555.1. Lineage (GTDB taxonomy): Bacteria > Pseudomonadota > Alphaproteobacteria > Rhizobiales > Beijerinckiaceae > Roseiarcus. The sequence goes on from CAVSSS010000011.1 coordinate 19,446, forward strand.
TGTTTCGCGCGGCCTCCTCAGAAAGCGAGTCCGGATCGAGCTCGGCGCGCGGCTGTTCAGGTGTGCCGCGGGTCATGCGCCGCCGCCATATTGCGCGCGCAGCGCTTTCTTGTCGAACTTGCCAACGCTCGTTTTGGCCAACGCTTCAACGAACAAGATTCTCTGCGGAACGGCGAATTTAGAGATCACGCCCTTTTCGCTGTAAGAGAGCACGTGGGCCTTAATGTCCTCCTCGATCACGGGCGGCGCCGTCTTCGGATCGCGCACGATAAGAGCGAGCGGTCTTTCGCCCCATCGGTCGTCTTTGACCCCGATCACCGCGCACTCCCCCACTCCGACGCGATGCATGATGATATCCTCGAGCTGGAGCGAGGAAATCCACTCGCCTCCGGTCTTGATGACGTCCTTGATGCGATCGGTGACCCGCAGATAGCCGTCGGGCGTGATCACTCCGATATCATTGGTGTGCAGATAACCGCCCGCCCATAATTGCTCGGAGGCGTCGGGACTGTTGAAATAGCCATTGGTCAGCCAGGGCGCCCGAACGACGATTTCGCCTGATGTCGCGCCGTCGTGAGGCGCTTCGTTCATATTGGCGTCGACAATGCGCAAATCGACCAGCGGACACGCCCGTCCGGCTCTCGTGCGAATTCCAGCCTCGTGATCGTGGTCGCCGGTGAGGTCGCTGGACTGGAGATGCGCCACGGTCAGGAGCGGGCCCGTCTCGGACATCCCGTAGCCTGCGAAAACATCGACGCCGCGGTCCATTGCCTGCTTGGCGAGTGCTTTCGGCAGCGCCGAGCCACCGATCACCATCTTCAAACCGGCGAGATCGACATTGGCCTTGGCGGCCGCATCGAGCAGCATTTGTAGGATCGTTGGAACGCCGTGGGTGAACGTCACGCCCTCCGCCTTGATCAGCTTGATCAGCAGCGCCGGATCGTAACGACCCGGATACACCTGCTTGACGCCGGCAAGCGTCGCCGCCCACGGGAAGCCCCACGCGTGAACATGAAACATGGGCGTGATCGGCATATAGACATCGTCGCGATGGAAGCTGCCTTGTTTCGCCGCAAGGCCAAACACAGCGAGTTCCGCCATTGCATGAAGCACCAACTGACGATGGCTGTAGTAGACGCCTTTCGGCAGCCCTGTGGTTCCAGTGGTATAGAACGCGGTCGCCTGGACGTTCTCGTCAAAATCATTGAACTCGAAGTCAGGGGAAGCAGCTCCAAGCAGTTCTTCGTATTCGCCAATGAACTCAAGTTTGCCGGTTGCCGGCGCTTTTTGGTCGGTGAGGACCACAAACCTTTTGACTTTCGACAATTTCGGCAAGATCGAATGCACAAGGTCGACGAACTCATCATTGATGAGCAGCGTCGACGAACCGGCATGGTCGATTGTGTAGGCGATTTGCTCCGGAGACAACCGCACGTTGACCGTCTGCAGAACCACGCCCATCATCGGGATGGCGAAAAAGGCCTCGAGAAACCTGTTGCTGTCCCAGTCGAGAACCCCGACCGAATCGCCAGGACGCACTCCGATCTTGTCGAGAGCGCTCGCCAGTCTGCCGATACGATCGCGCAATTCGAGGTAGGTGAGGCGACAAACGTCGCGATAGACAATTTCCTGGCGCGCCGTCTGGGCAAGTGGGGCGTGCAACAGTTGTTTGATCAGCAAAGGGTAAGAGTAGGCCGACGGAGTCACGGCGATCTTTTTGCCGTCCATTGACCTCCTCCCTAATTTCCTTTTGAACCTTCAGAAGAGGGCCGACATCTCCGCCATTGCATGCCGCGGAGGCTCGCGCGTGCTGATCACAGCGTCAAGGTTCGATACGGCCAATCATGGGGTGCGATCTGGCCATTTCGCCCGCCGCCGCTTGCCCGCCGAATCAAGGCTCGGCTATCGAGCGCAGACCGTTCAAGCAACCGGCGCAGACTCCCGTCGAAAGTCTTGCGGCGCCTTGCCAGTCCATCGCCGAAATGCGTGCCGGAAATTCGCCGAATCGCTGAATCCTAACGCAAAGGCGATGTCCTCCATCGTCATCGTCGTTTCGCGCAAGTACCGCAACGCGGCGTGGACCCTGAGTTCGTCTGACAACTCGCGAAACGAGGTGTTCTGCAGACGAAGCTGGCGCCTGAGCGTGCGTGGCCTCGTCTCGAGCAACTTAGCGACGGTGGCGAATGACGGTCGTTCCGCGACGTCGGTCGACAGCAGGCTGCGAACCCTGCCGGCCGCGCCTGACCGCAGTACGAGGTCAGCGATAAGGTCGTCACACAGCGCGATCGCTGAAGGATACGTTGTGCGATTGCCAAGTTTGGGCGCGGCGTCCAAGAACGCTGAATCAAACTCGATTTGATTTGTCGCTTGCTCAAACTTGACGGGACACCCGACCAGAGCCGGGGTGATCCGAAAATCGTTGGCGACGCCGTAGCGCAGAGAAATTTTGCGAGGCTTGAAAGATTTACCCATGATGTCACGGTGAAGCGAGATGTGCGTCGCGATCTGCAATTCCGTCACGAAACGATAGAGTAGCGAGTTCGATCCTCGGATGGAGCAACGGTTCGATGGTCCACACTCCCATCCGATCGCGCTCGTGAAACGCGATCGTCGCGAGCGGCGTCGCTAATTGGTGGTATCGAACAGCAAACTCCATGGTCCGTCGGAAATCGGTGCTGCACAGCATGGCATAGCCATACATGCCGTAAGCTGACAGATGGACGCTCGAACCGATTGTGTATGGCAGGTGTGGATCTCGCGAGAGCGCCGTCGCGTTTCGATAGCACTGTATTAGCTGATTTCTGCAAATCCGCGTCGAAGGTAAATGCAGATCATCCAGGCTGACGTCCGCATCGCCAAATGCACCGACAGGCGATACGCCCTCCGCGACCAACGCATCTAAGACCGCGCTAATCTTCGCGGCGGAATACGCTTTCTCCCCGAAGCTCAAATTGTTCATTTTGGCTCGCTCGGCCAATAGATAACTATTGAGCTAACGCGGTCAATTGGGCGCTCCCCTTTACGTCGCAGTATTTCATTTTCGCTAAGAAGCGGGTTGCTCCGCTGGGGCTATGGGCTCGAGGTCGAGCGCTTACCCACGTGGAGGAACTCGGGCAGCACGCGCGTGCCGCAGCCGCCGTCCCTTCTTTTTAGCGGTTAGCCCGGGTAGCGTTGCTCGACCGATGTCAGGCCGTCGGCAAAGCGCTCATGGAGGGGAGACCGTCAAAAGTTTGCAGCGGCTCGTCAAGTCCCTCTTAGTCGACATTCGCCAGATGACAACCGTGTCGCAATTGAGGCTGTGTCGATGGCAAGACCTTAGCAACGATCGAAATGTCGTTCTGACCCCGCCCTGGCTTGTAGATCCGTTCCGAAGGGCAAGTCGACTGGGGGATCATTGGGATTTTGCGCGAGCCTGAGGTGCTCATCCAGCGATGGCGACGGCAGCAGAACACCATAAGACCGCATTCCTCGCTCGGCTACCGGCCGCCGGCACCGGTGACGGTCTTGCTGTCAGCCTCTCCGCTCGCTTACGCTTCGCCCCGGCAGCCGAGCCGCTGGCCACCAGCGGCCGGGTTCTCGCTTAATCCCTGGTACCGAATTGAGGGGGAGGCCACACGCATTCTCGGTCCTTTGCCCTCCATGCGGTTACGCGTGGGACCGAGCCGGCGATAGGATTTGGGGAACCGAGCCCCGAATGCGGCAGACTAAGGGAGAGGGTTATGGCTGTTACCCAGATCGTTCCGACCGCACGATCCGGCGAACTCGAGCAAAATCGTCACGGCACGCGAGGCGGTGCGTCTGATCAGAAGCAGGGACACGGTCGCGATCAGCGGATTCGGCGGGATCGGCTTCGCCGAGGCGATCATTCACGAACTCGCGGACTTTTATCATTCGAAGGACAACGAGCCGGGGACGTTAGGAAAGCCCAGGGACCTGACCTTGTTCGTTGGGGTCGCCCAGAGCCACCCGTTCTCCGAGCGCGGACTTGACCGGATCGCCGAGCCGGGGTTCATAAAACGCGTGATCGGCGGGCATTTCAATTTTGCGCCGGCGATTCAGCGGCTCATCGTCGGCAATCAGATCGAAGGTTACAATCTGCCGCTCGGACCTGTCATGGAGCGTGAGGCGCTCACGATCGAATCGCTCGCGCTCGCGATGGCTGTCCACAATTCCGGCGGCCTTGTGATTGCGCGGGTCGAGCGCATCGCCGACAGGGGAACCCTCAATCCGCGGCAGGTGAAGATTCCGGGCGTCCTGGTGGATTGCATCGTCGTCGCCGAACCCAACAATCATCGACAGACGTACAATACGCAATACAACGCCGCGTTTTCCTCCGAGGTGCGCGTGCCGCTGACCTCGCTAAAACCTCTGGAGATGAGCGAGCGCAAGATCATCGCGCGCCGCGCGGCGATGGAGCTGCGGCCGAACAGCGTCGTCAATCTTGGCGTCGGGATGCCCGAAGGCATCGCCGCCGTCGCCGCGGAGGAGAAGATCAACGATCTGATCACGCTCACCGCCGAGCCCGGCGTCATCGGGGGCATTCCGGCTGGCGGATTGGATTTCGGCGCCGCGGTGAACGCCCAAGCGATCCTCGACGAACCCTATCAGTTCGATTTCTATGACGGGGGCGGCCTTGACGCGGCGTTCCTCGGCCTGGCCCAGGCGGACCGTGAAGGCAATCTCAATGTTTCGAAGTTTGGTCCCCGCCTCGCCGGCGCGGGCGGGTTCATCGATATCAGCCAGAACGCGAAGAAGGTCGTATTCTGCGGCACGTTGACAGCGGGCGAGCTCGAGGTCGCGGTGGTCGATGGGAAGCTTCTCATCGAACGTGATGGCAAGCAGAAGAAGTTCTTCGAAACCGTGGAGCACCGTACATTCTCGGGGCCCTACGCCGCGGAGAACGGAAAGGACGTGTTGTACATCACAGAGCGCTGCGTTTTCCGGCTGAGCAAAGAGGGTCTCGAACTCATCGAGATCGCCCCCGAAGTCGACATCAAGCGCGACATTCTGGATCGGATGGATTTCGAACCGATCATACGCAGGCCGCGGGTGATGGATCCCAGGATTTTCCGCCCCGAGCCGATGGGTCTCCGAGACGATATCTTGCAACTGCCGTTTGACGCACGCTTCAGTTACGACGAGCAGCACAATATCCTGTTCCTCAATTTCTCCGAGCTTAGGGTGAAATCTTCGGACGACATCGACCGTCTAAAAGGGCATATCCAGGCGATCGTGGAGCCGCTCGGCCACAAGATCTATGCCGTCGTGAACTACGACGGTTTCGATCTCGCCGGTGAATGCGAGGACGAGTATCTTGAACAACTTCGAGAGGTTGGCGAGAAATATTTCCATGGCGTGACGCGCTTCACGACGAGCGCCTTCATGCGCGCCAAACTCGGCGATCAACTCGAGCAACGCGGGGTGGCGCCGCACATATACGAATCGGAAGATGAGGCGAAGGGCGCTGTTCGCGAAACCCTTGCCCGTACAGAATGATTCGGGAGGAAAGACAATGTCTGATCCATTGACGCTCAAGCTCGCTGAAAACATCGGCGCCGCTCGTGGCACGGACTATTTCCTGATGAAGGAACAGCTCACACGAGACGAGCAGGATATTCTGTATTCCGTGCGCAAATTTGGTGAGACGGAGGTGTTGCCGATCATCAACCCGTACTGGGAGCGGGGCGACTTTCCGTTCGAACTCATTCCAAAGATCGCCAAACTCAACGTTGTCGGCGACTGGAACATGCAGGGTCATGGGTGCCGACCCATGACCGCGGTCGGCGCCGGGCTTCTCGTGATGGAACTGGCGCGAATCGATAGCAGCATCCAGACCTTTCTAGGCGTGCACGTGGGTCTGGCGATGCAATCGATCAACATACTCGGCTCAGAAGAACAGCGCGCACGCTACTTGCCGCGGATGGCGAGGCTCGAGAAAATTGGCGCATTCGCCCTCAGCGAGCCGGACCATGGTTCGGATTCGGTCGCTCTCGAGACGTCCGCCCGGCGCGAAGGCAATGAATGCATCATCGACGGCCGCAAGCGTTGGCCGGGAAACGCTGTCTGGTGCGATTACATCGTCGTCTTTGCCCGCGACGTCGCCGACAAGAAGGTGAAGGCTTTTGTCGTCGAGAAAGACAATCCTGGCTACAAGGCAACCAAGATCGAGCAAAAGTTTTCGCTGCGCTGCGTGCAGAACGCCGATATCGTTCTGACGGATTGCCGCTCTCAGAAGAGGCGCGTCTGCAGAAGTGCGAGTCCTTTGCCGACGTGGCCAAGGTGCTGATGGGGACGCGCAATGGCGTTGCCTGGGCGGCGGTCGGGAATGCAACGGCCGCCTATGACATTGCTCTGACCTATTCGCAGCGGCGCACCCAATTCGGCAGGCCGATTGCCAAGAACCAGATGATTCAATCGACCCTGGTCGAAATGCTTGGCGACCTTACCGCGATGCAACTCTACTGCATTCGTCTCGGTCGCCTGATCGATGAAGGCAAAATGACCGACACCATGGCGGCGCTCGCGAAATATTACTGCACGGTCAAGGCGCGCGACGTCTGCCGCAAGGCCCGCGATATCTTGGGCGGCAACGGCATCACGCTTGACTTCCATGTAATGCGGCACCTCTGCGATATGGAGGCGCTGGTCACCTACGAGGGCACCGTCGAGGTGCAGACCCTTATCGTCGGTCGTCACACCACCGGCTTTGGCGCTTTTGTGTAGTGAACCAGTCTTGCATTCCCGCGTGTCGAGACTCGGACACGCACGTAACACACAAATCGGGGATAGACTTTCCCATGGACGGCGCACCCTTCAAACGGCTGCTCCAACGACAACCATTCTGGCACGGCCCTCATTAAGCCAGATGCCGTGCGGGCGTCGTCCACACCATCATTCCCTTTGAGCTCAAAGCTCCGCAGATAACCTGGTTGCCGGGGCTCGATACCCGCGTGGCTTGCTCTGTTACGACTGTTGGACTCGATCTGGCCAAGCACGTGTTTCAAGTTCACGGCGTTGATGCTTCGGGGCGGGTTGTTGTCGCCAAGACGATGAGGTGCAACAAGCTACTGGAGTTTTTTGCTTCGCTGCGCGCCTGTCTTGTGGGGCTTGAGGCCAGCGGATCGGCGCGTTACTGGGCGCGGGAGCTGATCAGGCTCGGCCATGAGGCGCGCATGATGCTTCCGGAAGCCTTACGTCCCTCGGCAGAAGAACGACTCTGCGGATGCGGCGGCGACCTGCGAGGCGGTGGCGCGGCCTTCGATGCGGTTTGTCTCCATGCGCTCGCTGGAGAACCAGGCGACGTTGATGCGTGATAAGACGCGGGAGATGTTGGTCTCGCAACGCACGCAGTTGCTCAACGGACTGCGCGGTCACTTAACCGAGGTCGGCGTCATTGCGGCGCAGGGGCCCAGACACGACCGCGAGCTGGCTGAGCTGATCGAGGCCTGCGACGAGATAATCTGCAGTAGTTAAGACTTAATCTGACATTCGGTGTCATAGCCGAGGCGGAAGCCGAGGCCGGGCGCGGAGTGGTCGGGGTTCGCAGCGCCCGGCCTCGGCGTTTTGAGAGGACGCCGACATGACCAAGGAACAGAAGATCATTCGCGCCAAGGTGGGGCTGCTGGAGCTGGCCAAGCAGCTCGGCAACGTCAGCCAGGCCTGCAAGATGATGGGCTACAGATCCTATGGGGGTGGATAGCGGCCCCCTCCCTGGCAGAGAGTGAGGTTGCTGAACCCCCACTCTTGGAGACGAGTATGCGAGCTGCCGATCATCGCCCTGAGGACCAAACCGCCATCCACACCAATCTTGGCGGGATTTTCATCTCGTTGGAGCTGAGCCGTTCGACCTGGTTGGTCACGTCCCTCTCACCAGGTGGTGGGGAGAAGATGTCAAAGCATTCGGTGCGCGGCGGTGATGCCGCCGGACTGCTGCAACGCTTCTCGCAACTGCAGGAGAGGGCGGAGGGGCGAACGGGACGGCGTGTTCCGATCGTGGTCATCCAGGAGGCGGGATTGGACGGGTTCTGGATCCATCGGATGCTGGAAGGAGAAGGGATCGAGAGCCACGTGGTCGATGCCGCCTCGATTGCGACATCACGCCGTCGCCGTCGGGCGAAGACCGACCGGATCGACGGAGAAGCGCTGGTTCGAGCCCTGTTGGCTTACAAGCGAGGCGAACCACGAGTTTGCGCGATGGTCCGCGTACCGACGCCCGAGGAGGAGGACCGCCGGCGGACCTCGCGCGAGCGCAAAACGTTGACGGCCGAACGGGTCGCGCATGTCAACAGGATTAAGGGCCTGCTGTTCTCGCAGGGAGTTCGAGTACGAACCGCTGCACCGCAATCGGCGGACACGGCTGGAAGAGCTGCGGACGGGCGATGGCCGGCCATTGCCCGAGCATTTGAAGCAGCAGATCGGCCGCGAGCTCGACCGGCTCGAGCTGCTTCTCGAACAGATCAAGGCCGTAGAGGCCGAGCGAGACGTGATGCTCGCTCCGGCGAAGGGTGAAGAGGCTCCCGCGGCGGCGAAGATGTTGATGGGTCTGAAAGGTATCGGAGCGGAGTTCGCGACGGTTCTTTGGTCGGAAGGATTGTTCCGGCATTTTGATAACCGGCGACAGATCGCAGCTTATGCCGGACTGACGCCGACACCCTGGCAAAGTGGGTCGGTCGACCGGGAACAGGGTGTCGCCAAGTCGGGAAATCCGCGGCTGCGCACAACCATGCTCCAACTCGCGTGGTTGTGGCTGCAACACCAGCCGAACTCGGCGCTCAGTCGCTGGTTCCATGAGCGTGTCGACCGCAATGGCGGTCGGTTCCGCAAAACGATGATTACCGCACTCGCCCGAAAGCTTCTCGTCGCGTTTTGGAAGTACGTCACCGTGGGTGTCGTCATTGAGGGGGCAACGATCAAGGCCGCTTAAAGGCAGTATTCGATCCAATTCCGCAATCTACCGGGTTTGATCAGTCCCGGCGGATCCAGGTGGGCGACCGCGTTCGCGACATGGCCTGAACAGCCGAGCTACAGATTGGTCTCGCCCGCCTGAGCCCTTCGCCCGCCGCAAGCGGGATATTGGTGCAGTCGTGATGCACGGCGACCGTATGTGAGTTTGACACGAGCACCGGAACAGGCGCGGGTCACGTAACGGGCTCAGACCTTGGATCTGAAGTAGCAACCGGAGCATCGACTGATGACGTTATGATCAGCCCTTGACGCAACGACCCCCATGTGAGTCGCGACAGCTTTTACCGCTTCAAGGAGCTTTACGACGCCGGCGGCGAATTGGCGCTGCAGGAGCTGACGCGGCGCAAGCCGATCCTGAAGAACCGCACGCCGCCCGAGGTCGAGGCGATCATCGTCGAGCTTTCGCTGGACCGGCCGGCTTATGGCCAAATCCGCATCGCCAACGAGCTTCGCAAACTCGGCCATTCGATCTCGCCGGCTGGCGTTCGTGGCGTCTGGCAGCGCCATGATCTTGAGACGATGAAGAAGCGGCTCAAGGCGCTCGAGGCCAAGGTCGCCCAAGAAGGCTTGGTGCTGACGGAAAGCCAGCTCGCCGCGCTGGAGAAGGCCAAGAGCGAAAAGGAAGCGCATGGCGAGTTCGAAAGCGAATGCCCGGGCTATTGCGGCGCCCAGGACACGTTCTACGTCGGCAACATGAAGGGCGTCGGACGCATCTACAGCAGACCTTCATCGACACCTACGCCAAGGTTGCCTTCGCCAAGCTCTATGACCGCAAGACGCCGATCACCGCCGCCGATCTCGTCAACGATCGCGTCGTGCCCTTCTACGACGCGATCGAGGTGAAGCTCTGCCGCGTGCTGACCGATCGTGGCACGAGCTCTACCTGGCGCTCGAGGATGTCGATCACTCACGCACCAAGACTAAAAGCCCGCAAACCAATGGAATTGTTGAGCGGTTCCACAAGACCGTGCTCGACGAGTTCTACCGCGTCGCCTTCCGCAAGAAGATCTACGGCTCGATCGGCGAGCTGCAGAGCGATCTCGATGATTGGGTCAAGAACTACAACGAGGAAAGGCCGCACCAGGGACGATGGTGCTTCGGCAAAACCCCGATGCAAACGTTCCTTGACGCGACACCGCTAGCGAAGGAGAAAATGATCGCCGCCTGAGCAAACCCGACAGGCGGACCCGACCACACTCCAGACGCCGTCCGTCAGATCAAGTTCCAGCTACTACAGATAATCTCGGTTGAAGTGTGCGAGGTGTTGGCGCCGCTGGTGGTGCAATTGCGCCACCTCGACGAAGCGATCGCTTGGCTCGATCGTAGCATCGCAAAGCTCGCGCAGAAGGATGAAACGGCGCGCCGGCTAACCGAAATGCTCACAAACAATCGTAGCGTGGTATTCCCGGGAATGTGATCGTGTCGTTGCGCGGACGACCCAGCGAACAGCCGCTTTCGAAATTCACAGCTTCGCCACGCATGTCCTCGAACAGGGCGTCGGCATCCCCAAGTCGAATCAGGATCGACACCTCATGACCGGCGCCGCGCATCCCGCCTTGCAACGTCGACCGCTTTCCCTTCCAGCCGCGTGCCGGACCAGGCGGCAATGTCCTCACAAGCCTCGGCAGAGCCTCTTCGCGCCTCTACTCGCGCTCAGGCCTCGCATCTGCACGATCGAACAAGCTCGCCATCGTCCTTCCGATCGACGCAATCTTCGCCCCACCGCTTCAGGACCGACCCCGGCGCTCCGTCCGCGATCCCCAAATCCCCATAGGTCGCGCCCTCCAGAGCCCTTCCTCCCCGCGGTTTCCTTCTTGGGAGGCTTTTGGACGCCGGCTCCGGCGCCTCGCCTCCACCGTCGCAAAGGGCCGGCGTCCAAAACCCTTCACCGAAGCCGACATTCGAGGTAGCCGCTCGTGTCTCGCGGACTCGGGTCCAATTAGATGCCCGCGTACCAGTAGTAGTCGGCCGCGTCTTCCCAGTATCCGCCCTGTCCGCCCCCCATTCCCGACAGCAGCGCCACAGCCTCCACGCGCATCACGTACTTCGCCTGCTTGTAGCCGAGTTGTTTTCGACGCGCAGCCGCAACGGGGCGCCGTGGCCGATCGATAGGGGCTCGCCGTTCATCGCGTAGGCAACAGCGTCTGAGGATGGAACGCGTCCACAAGGTCAATGCTTTCGTAGTAGGGCGTCCCGTCGAAATTGTCGGCGCAGTGGAACAAGATGAAACGGGCGCTCGGCTGCAGCCCGACCTGCTTGAGGAGTCGGCCGAGCTGAACGCCGGTCCACTTCCCGATAGCGCTCCAGCCTTCGACACAGTCGTGCCGCGTGATCTGGGTACGCGACGGCATGGCCCGCAACTCAGCCAACGAATACGAAGTCGGCGAGTCAACAAGTCCTTCGATCCGAAGTCGCCAATCGGCGAATTGGTCTGCAGCCAACCTATGGTACTCCGGCGTACCAGGGTCGGTGTTCCCATTTGTCCGGAACACGGGGGACATGTCGCGCTCGGGGAATTCTTGCGCGAGCGCGTTTCCAATTATCAGCCGCTGAACGTGGTAGTTGAGCCACTGGCCTACCGACAGCACGTTGTCCTGGAAGAACGAGTTGTAGGTCGGCCCCGTCCAGGCGGAGAGCGCGATGGAGGAGCCGCCCGCGGCGACGCCCGCGATGAGTTTGCGTCGTGTGATGACCCCGGCCATTAGTGACGCTCCCGCGGCAGTCGTTAGCGGCCCGTAATCATTGACCAGACCTCGTTGATTGGCCCAACGAGCACGACCATCAAAATGTGCACGAGGAAGAAGAGCACGAGGAGCATCGCGATGATGAAGTGGATCGATCGTGCGGACGGACGTCCGCCGAAGACGTCGAGCAGCCATGGCCACGCTGCATCCATCGCCGGGGACATGGTCAGGCCAGTCAGGATCTGCAGGGGGATGAGGACGAAGACGACGCCGAGATAGGAAAGCTTTTGAAGCGTGTTGTATCGTCGCGCGGCTTCGCCCTTCGGAAAGCGCAGCAGCGCATGGTTCTTGATGTCTTCCACAATGTGACGCGGGGTCAGCTCTCGCCTGCTGGGAACCAAGTCCTGCCAGATATGGCGGTTGCCGAGACCCCAGAGCCAGTAGGCGATGATCGCCGCCACGAAGAGCCACGCGAAGGTCAGGTGCCAGTGGCGCGCCAGCGCGAGGTCATAATCAGACGGTATGGTGAGCCAGCTAGGGAAAGCAGTGTACACCGCCTGATCGCCTGGTCCGCCAGAGACGCCCAGGAACCCGGTTGTGCCGATCGTATGGTCTCCAACGCGCAGATAACCCAGCTCGCCACTGTCCCCGATCTGAAGCCAAGAATAGTCGGGATTGGCGCCGTACGGGCCCCAGTAGAGGCGCGGATGGGCGTTGAAGATCATCAGGCCGGTCATGAGCATGACCAGGATGACGGCCGCGTTGAGCCAATGCCAAATCCGGGTTGGCAGCCGGTGGCGATAGACGACTGGCCTCGCGACTGGCGCCGTGTTCACGGCCGGCGGTTGGCGATCGGGAATCGACATTGGCGATCCCTTGTCATCGGACGGCTTCTGTTTCTGAGAGCAGCGCCCTCGCGCGGGAAGAAGCGCTCAAAGGCGCTGGCGCGACGGGCGACCGTGGCGCAGCGACTTAATGCGGCATCACGCTCGTTCGCGGCATCACGTTCTCCATAACTTCGTGGACCATCATGCCAGGGTGATCCTTACAGCTCGAGACTTTCTTGGCCGTCTCATGGCTAGAAGGCATCTTGTTCGCCGCGGACATGCGGCTGCGCATCGAGTTGACCGTCGCCATCTGGCCGGCCGCATTCATGGCCATGTAGTGCGAGCATTCCATGCCGCTGGAAGTCTCGGCAAGCGCCGGCCGTCCTGACGCGGCAAGCAGCACGGCTGCGACCAGGACTCTTTTCACTTCTCGCTCCTTTCGGAGTTTCAATGGAATAGCTGAAAACCGCCTTGGGCCGACGCGAGTTTCCGGTCGTGCGGTTCCAATGCACAAGATAGAAGCGCAATTAATGGAGCGCGCTCGTCCAAGACACGCGCTGTGCCAAGCGATCAAGCATGCTACGCAGCTTGCAGTGTCATTTTTGAGGCCTTCCTGGGACTGGTATGACGCAGACTCCGGTCCTTCCCGAGGTGACCACTGTAGGCGCGGTCTCCGCCCTTCTGAGACGTTCCGCCGCACCGCTCGGCGATCACCGCCTTCGACCCGAAGCAGCGTCTGGAGCGGTACGAAACTCAGGAATTCCGCATGCCGGATTCCGTTAGGGCTCTATTGCGCGAAGGCCTAACAAGAGACCACTGAACTTTCTGGGCGACTAGCGTAGCGCCGAGTTTTGCCTGCACCTCACGCGCATGACCAAAGCTGGCGATTAGTTGGCCGGTTGCCCGTATGCGTAGTCGGCGCTCCCCTTGTTTGCGGGCGCCATCGATCGAATGGTTCCGAGCGGGCGCAGTGCCCGGCGCGTTGGGATGTTGCGATGGATCGAAGGCCTCGTGGCGAGCTCTTTGTTCCCGTCTTCGCGCCAGCGTTGCGGATACTGAGTGATCGACGACTGAATCGACAGCGAGCAGCGCCGCAATTTCAAATCGTCGCCTCGCCGTCGCCGCAGAGGGCTGTGCGTGGGAGGCGGCTTACAGGAAAGGCTAAGCGGCGAGCGGCGAAGCCCGCGAGGCGCGGTCCCGTTGCAACAACCTAACGGTTGCAACAACGGTAGCATAAGCGTAGGCATTGAGCCGTCACGTTTCGAATTGGGAATCGGCTTTCCCTCATGAGGCCGACGTTGATCATCGCGGCGCTCATCGCCGCCTCGCCTGCGCTCGCAGCGCGTTGTCCGCAGGGCCAATTTTATCGCGTCCGCCTCAATCAATGCGTGAGCTTAAGCTCACCGCTGGCGCGGCCATATCTCGGCGCATGGAGTTCGCAGAAAAATCGCGCCGAGGGGGAAATAATCGACACCGCGAATCTCGGTGAAGAAATCGAAACGTCGCCGGAGGACGGTCCGCCCACCTCATCTGATCCGTTGACCGCAGATCCTCCGCCCAACGAAGTGGACGAGGCGGCATGGTTAATGATCCCGCTCTTGCGAGCGGCAGAGGCGCGCTGGGCCGCTATGGTGTCGCCGCTGCGCGATGAGACGCCACCGCCAGACCCTTGGCCTTGGCTGAGCGTCTACGGGCTAGGGAAGCGCCCGCAACAATAAGACCCATACGGTGCTGCGGCAGTCGTCGGTCGCGCCCACGACAGATGAAGCGCGCAAGGTCGACCTCGATGCGCCCGGACGCGGCGGAGGTCTGAGCGAAAGCGACGGGTCGAACACTCGGCTTCGATCGGCTTTAAGGTTCAGCCCAACGAGCGAATGATTTCGGGGTAAGCGGTCTCCGGGAATGCCTTCAAGGTCTTGGTGCGCACGAAGCCAAGGCCCCCGAGCTGCAAAACATAGCGGGCCATCACGGCGTCGTCCGGCGCCTCGCAAATTCCGACGAAGTCGAAGTCGCCCATCACCATGTAGAACTGCTTCATCTCGCCCCCATGTCTGTCAGAAGCTTCTTGGCGGCGTCGAGGCGGCGAATCCTTGGCGGCCTTGATGCCGGCATCGGTCAGGCTGAAGAGCGCGATGTAGGTGGTCATTGTTTTCCCTCACCATTTGGTCACGCCAACGGGTAGCGCATTGCTACTTCCTCCGCCCCCCATCCAGCCGCTTAGAGCAGCGTAACCGTGCTAAGCGCCGCGATCGAATGGCGGCTCTGACACCGACTCCGGTCCTTCTCGAGGCGATCCTTGTAGGCCCCCTATCGCCCAAATGCGATATACGGAGCGCGATCCGCAATGTCCGGTTCACGTCGACACGAGACGTCGCTCTATGTCTCAAATGCGCAAATAGCGGCCATTGCGGGACACCTAGGCGAACAGCGTAGCTCGCCTCATTCGGACCTTCCTCGCGTCAATCTGTTGGCCTCGGCCAGAACCCTTTCAGAAGGACGGTCCGATGTTCGGGTTCGGCGCTTTTGCCAACTGCCGTTCGAGCCAACGCACGATGCGAGGATCATCGCAGGTCGCAACGTTGAATCGCATCCAGGGCGGTCGTTCGAGATGCGGTCGAAAAACGGTGCCAGGCGCGAGCACGACGCCTTCGCTCTGAGCGGATTCCACGAGCGTGAACGAGTCCGCGATGTTTGGCAGCCGCGCCCAAACGAACATTCCGTCGGTCGGCTACGGCGGACAACCTATTGCGGCACACGGTTTACGTCGGGCTGCGAGAAGACAAGCCGGCCGATCAGGTGCGACGCGAGACCGCCAGCAGTCAATAACACGATCCGCAACTTCCCCTTTGGGCGGGAAGCGCGCCTATATGGGTCGCCTTTGGAAGGACCGGAGTCCGAAGCAAAGCTCTCATTCCATTGCGAGCGCGAAATAGCCTTGACCGCCCAAGGCGGAGGTTTCCGCTCTGCTGCCGGCTGTTCGAAGTTCATCATCGTCGACCACTGCC
The DNA here is from genome assembly GCA_963730555.1 of uncultured Alphaproteobacteria bacterium. Classification (GTDB taxonomy): domain Bacteria; phylum Pseudomonadota; class Alphaproteobacteria; order Rhizobiales; family Beijerinckiaceae; genus Roseiarcus. The sequence continues at coordinate 34,926 of CAVSSS010000011.1, forward strand.
GGGGATGTCCGCGCTGAGCAGCGGATCATTGTATTTCGGGTCATTCCCGACCAGGCCGACTTGGATGGCGCTCCACGGTGCGCCAAGCTCATCAGCGACGATTTGGGCCATGGTGCTCGCGACGTGCTGACCCATGTCAGCCTTGCCCACATTGACTGTCACGATTCCGTCCCGCGCGATCGAGGACCAAATGCCGGGGTCCATCGATGTGGCGGCGCCAGTAGCCGCAGCGGCCAGGCGTTGCGCCGTGATTTGGCCCGATTGGCCGTAGCCGCATTGCGGCGCCTGCTCGGCATGCTCTCTGCAGCTCCTAAATGAGCGTCATCAGAGACAGCGATAGCTAGACAGACAACTCTTCCCACGAGCGGATCAATAACGAGAGCTGTTTTGACCTCAAGGGCGAAAGTTCACGACGACGAGGCTGTCGCTAACGAAGTCACGCGGGCCGCCGCTGGCTTTGTGAAAGAAGCGGCTGCTCACCTCGATCGAGCGCCTCCCAGACGCCTTCGAGCATGTTTCATTGACATAGGTCGGCCCGATCGCTTCCTCGTTAGCTCTCGGGGCCATGTCGCGGCAGCTCCACCCATCATCGCCATAGTGCTCGATCGCCTGCCGCGCGAGGAGAAAGGCTTTCTTGCGCAGAAAGAGCGTTGTCTGATCTTGCGTCTTGATCTCAATTCGGACCAGGCGGCCGGAATCGTCGAAAAAGACGGTGAGATCGACAGGATGGCCGGCGACCATGGTCGCGTCTTGCCCGGGTTGGTCGTAGTCGATGTGCACGCGGCGCAAGCCGTCCGCGCCGGCCTGACAGGACTTCCAGGCGCTCCAGTCCTTGAGCGGCTGACTTGCCGCGCCGACGCATGAAAGATTGCGGTAGCCTGAGGCCGGAAGGTCTTGCGCCAACATGCCAATGGTGACGCCGCGGAGGTCAGAGATGGCCTCTTCGGCCGCCGCGGTGGAAAGCGCCAAAGCAGCGCAAAGACCAAGAGCGAGCAATTGCAGGCGGGCCATCAGTGTCAGTTCCAATTATTGTATTGTCGCGGGTATCGGCAACGCATGATGACCTCCGCCCTTGTAGACGTCACAGGCTTTTGAATCCTCGCCAAAAAAAGCGATGCAATCGGCCAGATTGGGATCGCCCTTACCCTTGATGGAGTTGATGACATATTCGGCGACGGTGGCGATCTCCTCCGGCCGGAGGAAAATATTGGCCTGTGCGACATGCGTGCTCTCAAGGTCCTTGGTGGTTAGGTTATAGCATTGCGGGGCGCCGTCCGACGGATAGGAGTCGCGGGAGAAGTAAGGCATGCCCGTACCCGGACGACCGCACCTCACCGTTTCCATGATCTGTTGCTTGTCGAGTTCGGTCTTGCGCAGCGACAGAGCTGCGCCGCCATAGCCGCCGCCACCGTCGCCGTGCCACTTGTGGCAGCCGACGCAGTTCGCTCTTTTGAAGATGGCCTGGCCCGTCTCCAGGCTGTTCTCCGCCGGGCGTGACGTTCCCGTGAGCAAGAGGGCGGCAAGTGCGAGAGCGCCCCCTGCGACATGAAATTTCATGGTCATCATCGGATGAAGTTGCGAGGCCGCGCGTTTCGCGGCCTCGCTATTTTTCTCAGAGCGAGAAGACGTACAGCATCGATCCTGGCTGCATCTTTTTCAGCTCAGGCGTGCCATCGACAAACCACTTGTCCCATGCGCCGCCCATGCCGACCAGGATCGCGACATATTGCTTGCCATCGACCGAGAAGGTCATCGGGGGCGCATTCACGCCGGCCCCCGTGTCGAACTCCCACAGGCGTTGTAGCGTCTTCGCGTCGAGCGCGTAGACTTGCCCGGACGGCTCGCCGGAGAACACGAGATCCGGGGTTGCAAGAATGCCGGCAAGGTCCGGATACGGCGTTTCATGCTTGGCGACAACCTTGCCAGTCGTCACATCGATCGCGGTGACGCTGCCGGTGATCCGGAAGGGCTGCGACGGGCCGCCGCCGGTGAAGAAGTCGCGCGGCTTGTTCGCCTTCTCCTCGGGCTTGATCGTGACCCGGTTGCAGCTTTCGATCACCGGCACGTACCAGGTCTTGAGCTGCGGATTGTAAGCCGTCGGCGGCCAGTTCTTGCCGCCCATATTACCGGGGCAAATGTCGGCGTAAGGCTTGCCGCGGACCGGCGTCGCCTCCGGATTGTACACCTGCACCTGTTTCGACGAGTCGTATTCCGCAGGTCTTCCAGTTTCCGGATCGATGCCTTTCGTCCAGGTCACTTTTTTGACGAATGGCGTGGCCCAGAGGAATCGTCCGTCCGTCCGATCGACGGCGTATCCGAAACCGTTCCGGTCGGCCTCCAGCGCGAGCTTCTTCCCGTCGACGTCGACGAGAACATTCTCGGCGACGCTGTCGTAATCATAAGGATCGTTCGGCGTATGCTGGAAGTGCCATTTGATCTTGCCGGTGTCGGCGTCCACGGCGAGCGATGAGTCTGTGTAGAGGTTGTCGCCGGGCCTATAGGCGTTGTCCCAGTCCGGTCCCGGATTGCCGACGCCCCACACGATGGTGTTCGTGGCTGGATCGTAAGACCCGGTCACCCACGTCGAGCCGCCGCCGGTCGTTTCCGCGCCGTTCGTCCCGCCCCAGGTTTCCGATCCGGGTTCGCCCTTCTTGGGAAGCGTGTAGGTGCGCCAGACCTCTTTCTGCGTGTCGAGATCGGTGGCGGCGATCCACCCGCGGATGCCATATTCAGCGCCGGCGACGCCCGTTATCGCCATGTTCTTGACGATGAGCGGCGCGCCGGTGACGACCTCGCCCTTGTTCGGATCGGCGACTTGACGCTGCCATTTGACCTGTCCGGTCTCCTTGTCCGTCGCGATGAGGCGACCATCCAAGGTATGCGAAATCACCAGGTCATTGTATAAACCCACGCCGCGATTATCGACGCCGCAGCAGGCGACAGCGCCAGCCCAATCGTGGTCGGTCTTGGGGTCCATCTTCCACAAAAGCGTCCCCTTCCCGCCATGCGTGTCTATCTTATAGACCGAACCCCAGCCGTCGGTGACGTACATGAAGCCGTCCTCGACGATCGGCGTGCCTTCGAGCCCGCCATGCGTCCAGATCCCGCCGCCTTCGAGGCCGCCGAGCTGCATCGTCCAGGCGACCTTCAGGTCCTTGACGTTGCCCGCATTGATCTGGTCGAGGGTCGAGAAGCGCTGAGCGCTGTAATCCTTATGATGCGTGATCCAGTTCTGCTGCTCCTTGTCGGCTTCCAGCAGGCGCTGAGTCGTCGTCGCCGGACTCTTCGCCACCACAGGGACCTCGGCCTTTGGGCCGATAGGCGCGTCCTCCGCAAAGGCTCCTGTGGCGAATATGAGCGCCAGAGCCGCGCCGCCCACATAAAATCGGCGTGTCGATCCGGACAGCCGATATGATAATTCTCGCTCCATTTTGCGCTTCCTCCTCTTTACCCACCCGTTTTGTCGGGTTGGGTGTCGACCTGAGTGCCTGATCCACAACGCGCCAGGTCTCAACACGAGCAAGCTGAGCCTGAGCCGGCGGATTAGCGGGAGTTTCCGCCGCCTGACAACCGAATGCGTCTGGCGCATCGTGCGGCGAGGACAGTCCCACTCCTACTGGAGATTCATAGTGCAGACCCAAATGGTCAGCAAGGCGGTCGCGACTAGTTCCATGCAACCATCAAGTTGCGTCAACGGGGTCGATTCCAAACCGGCCAGCGGAGTTTGAAGGCGAGCCTGATCGAGGCTCGGCGCGTGACCCTCTCGCTTCTTGCCGCTACTCTCAAAATCCGCAGCGCGACGCATCGCTGACGCCAGAGGCCGTCGGGCAAGGAGGGAGGAAAGATGATGAAGGGTGGCTTCGCCTTCCTCTGCCTCGGCGCCTCCCTCGCTAGACCGATCGCGAGTTCGATGCTGAAACTGGCGCCGCTGGCGGCGCTCTTTGCTGCTGGGACAGCCGAAGCCAACGACATTGCCGTCACCGACGCCTGGACGCCTCCCAACGCCGAGATCGGGAGCGACGCCGTGCTTGGGATGGTGGTGACGAACGATGGCGCGGAGCCGGATGCGCTTGTTCGCGTTTCGTGTCCGGTTGCGAACTTCTCCGAGAAGCGCCAGATCGATATCGGCGAGGGCGGGAAGTCGGCGAGAGAGGTTCACGACATTCCAGTCGCCCCGAAATCAAAAGCGATCCTGAACCGCGAGGGCTTTCACGTCGCGCTGTTGCAGACCCGCCAAAAGCTCGTGGAGGGTGACGAATTCCAGTGCTCGGTTTCGTTCCGCCGAGCCGGAACTATCCAGATCCAGGTTCGCGTGTCGCAAAAAGGCGCCAAGTGATTATGCGCTTTCCTAACCACTGAGCGAGGGCGGCGGTAGTCTTGGCAAGCGGCTTCTATCTGATGCGTTGCAGGACCATACCGCTGGCTAGCTTCCACCCCTTCGCCGGCCCCCACGACATGCGATGGCGCTGTCACGCGAACTGAATTTGGTCACCTGAATATTGGGGAGCCAGATTCCGACTCATGCCGCGGTAGCGGCTCGCCACGTCCGGAAGGCTTCCTCGCGGAAGACGCGGAGCGTGCGGCGGGATGTGAGATGGCGCTGGACGTTGAAAGTGTTTTGGACGGCGGCGTGAACGGACAGGAACCGTTGCGCGGAACCGGGCGATTTGAAGCGCTGCATCTTGCGCTCGCGTCGCCGCACCCGCAGATGCGAGTTCCCGATTGTTTTTGCGCAAGCCCTGTTCATGGCGAGCGCACAATCTCATTTCCGATTTTGCCGCACCATAAGAGCGCAGCTTATCAGTGACCAGCACCTCAGGCGCGAAGCCTTGTTTCTTGAGCAGCTTGTGCATCAGTTTCACCGCTGCAGCCTTGTCGCGCCGACGTTGCACAAGCAGATCGAGAACCTCGCCTTCGTCGTCGACCGCGCGCCACAGCCAGAACTGCCTGCGCCAATAATCACGGCCATCTCGTCGAGATGCCACCGGGAGCTTGGCCGCGGGCGTCGACGGCGAAGCTCCCGGGCGAACACCGGCCCGAACTTCAAGACCCATCGCCGCACCGTTTCGTAGGAGACATCCAGCCCACGCTCAGCGAGCAGGTCTTCGACGTCGCGATAGCTGAGCGTGAAACGCAGATAGAGCCAAACAGCATGCCGAATAATAGCAGGCGGAAACTGGTGGCGGGCAAACGAGATCGTCATGCGCCATCTTACCCTCCAAACCGATGCGCGCTATCCTTCGCGTGACAGCATCCCACACAGTCCTCACTGACAACGGAACCCACTTCACCACCCCAGGCAATACGAGTTCAGCGGCGCCGGACATCAAGGCCGCCCTCGACGCTGGGGAGCCTGTTTGGGCGCACGCCTTCGAATATGCTTGCGCCCAGAACGAGATCGATCATCGGCTGACAAAGCCCAAGCACCCGTGGACGGCGCATCCGGGAAAGTCGCAAGGGGCGGCCATGTAACGAGCTCGGGCCCTCAGCCCACAGTCTATCGACGGCCTGCCCGCACCTTCGTGCTCCCGGCGCCCCGTGTCCCAGATGGGCTCACCATATCGCCGGTTCCCTTCCGGAAACAGCCGGACAACGAGGCGCCGATGATCTCATACCGGATAACGGGCAAGTCGAAAGAATGAACCGCACCATCAAGGACGCGAACGTCAAACGCTACTTCTGCGAGACCCACGATCAGCTGCGAACGCACCTGCGCGACTTCGTCGACGCCTATAACTTCGCTCGAAAACTCAAGACCCTCAGAGGGCATCGTCACGTTAACGAGTTGGGAGTTGGCGAGCGGCTAAACGCCGGCCATGTCGACTTCCCGTGACCCTGTGTATCGCCGCCATCGCTTTCCACCGGAAGTGATCAGTTACGCCGTGTGGTTCTATTTCCGGTTTCCATTGAGCCTTCGGATGGTCGAGGAATGCTGGCGGAGCGCGGGATTTGCGTGACCTACGAAACCGTGCGCCAGTGGGGAAAGAAGTTCGGCAGGGCATTCGCCGATCAGATCCGCAAGCACGCGCGTGCTCGCGGCGACAAATGGCATATGGATGAGGTCGTCGTCTCGATCGCCGGCGAGTAACACTGGCTTTGGCGCGCGGTCGATCAGAATGGCTTCGTTCTCGACGTCCTGGTCCAGCGTCGAAGAGACAGTCGCGCGGCGCAGCAGCTCATGGGCAAGCTCCTCAAATCCGCCGTCACACCGCCACGCGTCATGATCACGGACAAGCTCCGGTCATACGGCGCTGCGAGGGCGAAGATGGGCCTTCGCGTCAATCATCGCCAGCATAAGGGCCTGAACAATCGCGCGGAGAACTCCCACCAGCCGACACGGCGACGCGAACGGATCATGAAGCGATTCAAATCAGCCTGGCAGGCCCAACGGTTTCTGTCGGTTCACGATCAAGTCGCCAACCTCTTCCACATTCCTTATCCTAACTCCGTCACGGCTGACTTCCGCCGCGCTTCGCGCGAGCAAGCCTTTGCGGCTTGGCGCGAGATCTCAAAGACGGGCGCTACGGCCTAACCTCGCCTCTCAGAAGAATCGGCCTCCTTCGGCTCGGCGTTCGCTCAAGTTGACGATGCCCCTGCGCGCTATGCGCCGCGTCGAGACCTATATGGCCGAATTCACGCTCGGATCGACACGAGGCGTCGACCGCTGCGTACCCTCCGGCGTAAATCAAGGCACAGTTCTCGGCCGCATGCTCCATCGCCCCGGTCAACCGCCGCCTGGAGGACATCGCTACAACACCGCGTGATTGCGCGCATCACGTCTTTCGTCAGCGATCCGCTTCCCCCAGGCAAAGCGGTTCTTCCAGGGAATCTGGAGAGCGGGGTCATCTTCACGCGTAAATCGTAAAAGGACCGCGTCGACAGGCGCACGTATCGCGGCAACATCCACAGATGGCGGCCCGAGGTCTAATTGCGGAGTTGCCGCTTGGTAGTTAGCGGCACGCGCTTTCAGATAGAATCGCAGCAGGCGGATTTGTTATTCCCGCGCAAGCTGGAATCCATAGGCATCATCAAAGGATTACTGGATGCCAGCGTTCGCGGGCATGACAGAAATTGCGCCGGCTGACGGCACTTTGCGCTGGTTGTTTAGTCCCGGCATTTGCTGGAGCGGGTTCTGTGTGAATCGTTCAGGCTCGGTTGTTCATTGTTTGCAGACGAACTCGTAGGGGGTGAGGCCATTAAGGGTCTTCAGTCGCCGGGCGAAGTTGTAGGCGGCGAGGAAGTCGGCGAGATGGCGAACGAGTTGATCGTGGGATTCGTAGTGATATCGCTTGACGGTCGCGTCCTTGATCGTCCGGTTCATCCGCTCGACCTGTCCATTGGTCCAAGGATGATTGGGCTTGGTCAGCCGATGCTCGATCCCGTGCTCACGACAGCCGCGGTCGAAAGGGTGGCCGCGGAGCCTGGCGGTCGGACCTGATCGGTTCTTCGGCAGGTCGGTGAACTGGATTCCGTTGTCGGTGAGCACGATCTCGATCCTGTAAGGCACGGCGGCGACAAGGGCCTCCAAGAAGGCGCGCGCGGTCTGCGTATTGGCCTTGTCGACGAGCTGAGCGACCGCGAACTTGGAGGCGCGGTCGATCGCGACGAAGAGATAGAGCTTGCCTTGCGCGGTCTGCACTTCGGCGATGTCGACGTGGAAGAAGCCGATCGGATAGGCCTTGAACTTGCGCTTTGGCGAAGCTTCGCCCTCGACTTGCGGCAGCCGCGAGATTCCATGACGCTTAAGGCAACGATGCAGCGACGAGCGCGTGAGGTGAGGGATTGTCGGTTGAAGCGCGTAGAGGCAGTCGTCAAGCGGCAGCAGCGTATGCCTTCGGAAGGCGACAACGATCGCCTCCTCTTCAACAGTCAGGACGGTTGATCGGGGCGTCTTGGGGCCTGTCCGAAGATCGGAAACTGAGCTCCGCCCTTCCACTTGGCGATCGTCTTCGGATTGACGCCATAGCGCTTGGCAAGCGCCCTCAGGCTCTCTTGATGGTGTGGACGGCGCCCGCAACGCCTGCTCCCCGAGGAGGCATGTCAAGATGCGCTGTCGAACACTCATCGAAGGAGCGCCACAAATGGGCAAGGCACGCGTTGACTTGAACTCGGTGACGACCGTTGGTCTCGATCTGGCGAAACACGTCTTCCAGATTTACGCGGTGGACGCCGATGGCAAGGTTGTGATGGCTACCTCGTTAAGGCGCAAGGACGTACTGTCGTTCTTTGCCGCTCTACCGCCCTGCATCATAAGTTTGGAGGCCTGCGGCTCAGCTCACCACTGGGCTCGTGAATTGGTCAAACTCGGGCACGTCGCTCGACTGATGCCACCCAATTACGTCAAGGCCTATGTTCGCTGGCAGAAGAACGATGCGGCTGATGCGGCTGCGATTTGCGAAGCGGTCACTCGGCCTTCGATGCGATTCGTGCCGGTCCGGTCGATCGACAGTCAAGCCGTTCTTATGCATCACAAGGTGCGTGAGATCCTGGTGTCTCAACGCACACAGCTCCTCAACGCATTGCGCGGCCATCTGGCGGAGGTCGGCGTTATCGCTGCACAGGGACCGAGCGGAGCCTACGCATTGGCCGCAGCGATTTTGGAGGGCGATGGCTCCATCCCGCTTTGCGTACGGGACGCGCTCGCGCCGACCATCCGTCAGTTGCAAACCCTCAACGGTGAGATCGCCGCGATCGACCGCGCCATCCTAGAGCTGGCGAGGACGGATCGGACAGCTCGACGGCTGATGAGTGTCCCCGGAATTGGCCCCATAACGGCATCCGCGATTGCTGCGAGTGTTCAGGATGTTGGCGCATTCTCGGGCCCGCGGGAGTTCGCAGCGTTCCTCGGACTGGCGCCGAGACAGAACTCGTCGGGGGGCAAAGAACGCCTTGGACGGGTGTCAAAAATGGGGAATCGCTACCTCCGAAAGCTGTTGGTCGTCGGCGCTCACGCCGTCCTCTTCCACAGAAGGGCGCACCAGGATGGGCTTAGAGGGTGGGCCGGGAAGCTCATGGAAACCAAACCGTTTAAGCTTGTCGCGGTAGCGTGGCGAACAAGCTCGCGAGGATCGCCTTCGCCATTATGCGCGATGGCTCCATCTACGGGGATGCCGTGGCCTGATAACCCAGCGTCCTCGGGTCTATCGAGCGATCACTGAATCGAGGGTGACTACGTAGTGATGCGAACGCGCGAGAAATTGGTTCGGGAAGCCTGGAGCATAGTCGGAGCGCCAAGCTCGTTCTCTTGATCAGGCAAACGAACCAGCGGAAACCATCAGGGCCAGCGGGACCCGTCCCGCGCAAAAAGGCCGGAGACATGACCGCACCCGCGAGCTCCACACCACATCGGATAACCCTTGATCTGCGGGCGCCGTCCAGACATGACTATGCTGTATCGCTCGACGGACCGCCTCAGTCGTTGTGGCGCTCCCATGTAGAATCTGGCCCATAGCGCATCCTTCGAATCACTCGACAAGGATGCCCCATCAAAGGCTGAGACCAAACACCTAGCGCATGCTGCGATGGGGTCGAACCAAGCTCGTCATTGCGAGCGAAGCAAAGCAATCCAGGAGTTGCCGGGCGCCCTACTACCTCGGATCGCCACGTCGCTTCGCTCCTCGCGATGACGATTCCAATCCGAAGGCAGCGCGCTCTAGAAGCCCTGGTCCTGCGCCGAGATGTACGCCCGGTTCCAAGTCGGCGTGATCAAGATGTCGTTGAGGCACACGCGCGGCGGCAGGCAGGCGATGTAACGGATGAGATCGCCGAGGTCCTCCGATTGCAGCATCCGCGCCTTGTCCTCGTCGCTTACGGGAACCGGACGCTTGGCGAGGATCGGCGTCGCCACCTCGCCCGGAGAGAGTGCGGTGGAGCGAATGCCGTTCCGGCATTCTTCCATGTTGATGCTATGGCTCAAAGCGACGACGCCGTGCTTCGCGGCGATATAGCCGACGCCCGGTTGCGTGCTCACGAACCGCCCGGCGATCGAGGCGATGTTGATGATCACGCCGTCCTTCTGCTTTCGCATGATCGGCAAAACCGCGATTGCGCCATGAAAAGCGGTCGATAGATTTGCGCGGATGAGTTCATCGACGCCGGCGGGCGTGAGGCGCTTCCAGCTCCGATCCGGGATGTTGGACCCGGCGTTATTGACCAGAATGTCGATCCGGCCGAATTCCTTTTCGATCGCTTCCGCAATCCGCGCCGCGTCCTCGGAGCGCGACATGTCTCCGGGATGAACACGCGCCGTCCCGCCGTCTTTGGCGATGCGGGCCGCGACGGCCTCGAGCGGCTCCTTTCGCCGCCCGGTTAGCATCACGCTCGCCCCTTCCTGGCCAAGCGCGAGCGCTCCGGCTTCACCGATACCGCTTCCCGCGCCGGTGACCCAAGCAACCTTGCCCGTCAGCCGCTTCATGGAGTGCCCTCCCCTGTCACAAGATCCGCGTTCCCCATGACAGAGCCCCGGCGTAACCGCAACGCGTTCCGACGACGCGCGGTAAGCCAAAGCTCGACTTCGCTTGACACCCATACCAAGTGGTTGGTATGGGTAGATACCCGCAACCGATACGATCATGCACCATCAGCACGAATCCAAGACGAAGCTCCTCGATGCGACGCTCAGGGTGGTGCGCGCCAAAGGATATACCGCGACCCGGATCGAGGACATCTGCGCCGAGGCCGGACTGACCAAGGGCAGCTTCTTCCATCATTTCAAAAGCAAGGACGATCTGGCGCTGTCGGCGGTCGCGCATTGGGATGCGATGACGTCGGCCCTGTTCGCCACCGCGCCATACCATGAGGCTGCGGACCCGGTGAGCCGCCTCATCGCCTATATCGAGTTCCGCAAGGCCATCCTGACGGGCGGGCTACCCGACTTCACCTGCTTTGTCGGCACCATCGTTCAGGAGACCTATCAAACGCATCCGGAGGTGAGCGCCGCCGCCGCCGGGAACATCAAGAACCACGCCAAGACGCTCGAGGCCGACATTCGCGCGGCGATGCGTGAGCACGGGGTTTCTGGCGACTGGACGGCGGAGAGCTTGGCCTTGCATCTCCAGGCGGTGATCCAGGGCAGCTTCATCCTGGCGAAGGCGAAAGGAAGCGCGGCTGCCGCCGCCGAAAGTCTTGAGCACCTACGCCGCTACATAGAGCTGCTCTTCCAGGCACCTGCCAAGACCGCGTCAGGCAGGAAAGATCGGCTGCAATGATCTAGGTCGTCATCGATCACACTCGATGGCTTTGCCGCCGGCCTGAAAACCGGGAAATAGGTATCGAGCCTGTTTAAATCAGCCGTCTGACAGCGAGTCTTGCGCGACAAACCGAAAGCAAAAGGCGCTGTCGCCAAAAAGACCGGATCCGGCGACCTAACCGTGCACCCGACGCCATGCAGCCCGCTCTCATGAGCCCGCCGCGCCCTCACCCTTCAACGCTGGCTTTTGAGCGGCGAAACGTCTGCTCGTCAAAGCCCCAGCAGACCCGTAGCACCTGTTTGATTAACTCCGCGTCCTCATAGCGGCGCAACGTTTCGAATCTAATCCCACGATATCTGACATAAATCTGACGGTAAATGTCAGATATTGACAGCCCAACTTATCATTTTCGTGACAGATAAACTGTCATTACCCATCATTGCACATCACGAATAGCTATTGTCATTTATGCAAGAGCCACGCATGGCGCACCTTGAGCAAATCGGTTTTGTCCGCCTCATGCGAGATTTCGTTTTCCGGGCAAACGGGAATGTCCTTGAGATTGGCTCTTACCAAGTGAACGAAATTGGGCGTCTAAGGGCAATCTTTTCAGGCTGTAGCTATACCGGGGTGGATTTGGTCGAAGGACCAGGCGTCGATATTGTCGCGTCAGGGCATGAAGTTAATCTGACGTCTGACAGCTTTGACGTGACGATTTCCGCAGAATGTTTCGAGCACAACCCGCTTTGGCGTGAAACGTTCGCCAACATGTATCGGATGACAAAACCTGGCGGAGTTTTGATCATAACATGTGCATCGAGCGGGAGAGTCGAGCACGGCACTGCTCGGAGCGCCAGGCCGAACTATTCTCCCGGCACTACAGCGGTTGGATGGGACTATTATATGAACCTTACGCAGAAAGATTTTGAATGTGCTTTCAATATCTCAGAAATGTTTAATGACCATCATTTCTTTGCTGTGAAGTCTTCTCACGATCTGTATTTTTTCGGAGTTAAGTCCGGAGGGTAACCGCTCGTTTTCGATGCCGCAGCAATCCAGCGCGGCGTGGATAAGCTGGAAAATCTCCGCAAGCCGGGGATTAGGCGCAAGGTCGTTCGAGCACCACTAGGTGTTATCTCCCGCGTTCTTCCAGAGAGGCAATTCCAAAGCATTGCTGTGCCATATACTAAGGCTCTTCACCGGATTGCAACCGCCGTTGGGATGCCGCTCTACTAGCGGATTGGCTCGAGATGTCCGCTCTGCGAGCTTTAAGGAGAGCCAATCGCCTCGCGGCGAGATGGCTGGGCCCTGTCCCGCCGGCGCCATTGCGTTCTTAACCGTCTGGGGATTCAGTCCGGCGGTCGCGCGCTGACCGTAATATTCGGCGTTGAGCGCAGTGGGAACGCCCCCAGGACCGGCGCGCATACGGGTTAGCGCCGGCATGACGATCCGGTTCGGAAGGGAGAGCGCGCCAAGTCGAAGCGGCTCGAAGAGGATACCGGTTGCCATGACGACGCGTTCCTTGTTCGCTGTCTGCAGGGTGCGTCGGCTCAGTTGAATGTCATCTGGCCGAAGTCGAGCGAGACCAGGATCGGCTCGGGCACCTTCTGCATGTGCTGGTCGTAGGCGTAGATGCGGCGCGCGGTTGGCATCTTGATCCCTTGGAAGTCGCGATAACCGCTGACATAGTTGGCGCCAGTGTTCCCGCCCAGAATATCGACCGTGTAGTCGTGACGACGCATCAGCCCCTCGGGGCCGAAATGAGTGATCTGCGTTTTGGTGTGGCTGGCGATATGGTCACGAAAGGTTACCTTCAGCCGGCGCCATTCTTCGCCATTCTCATGCCACGGCTCGATCTCTTCGCTCTCGAAGCCAGGGTAGGTGGAGAGGAAAGGCGAAGTGAGGTAGGTCCATAGGGCCTCGCTGGCGAAGTAGGCGACGTGGAATTTGTCCCAAGGCGTCTCAAGCGTTTGCCCGGCGAACGCAGCCTCCGGATTCTCGCGACTCTCGACGACTGCGCCGTCCAGCGTCTCAAGCACCAGCCGGTCGGGAACGAACACGCTGCGACGGTCGGGCCGTGCAAAAGGCGTGATCGTCAACCATTCGGCATGGGTCTCGATCTCGAAGATCTTGTCGGCGAGCAGGCCCGGCTGCTGCTTTATGCGCCAGATCGCCCCACCCACAGAAAGTTCGATCTGAAGTGTCTTGTATTCGTCCCAACGTGGTAGCCCGCCATGGGCTTCAACTGCGAGCGCCAATAAGTCGTTCATGCGCTCTCCTTATCGGACCCGCGCGCCCACTCGCGATCCTGAGACACCCGGCAGTACTGACTGGGAGAAATGGCGTCCGTTCCAGCGTGACCACATCGCCGGAAGGAAACCGGCAGCGGCGAAGGCGCCTGGAACCGATCCTCAGCGAGGCACCATGGACTTCGCGCTCCTGCAGCGCAAGCGAACGAAAGCCGCTTCTTTCTGGACGCTTTGACCGGCTTATACAACTCCTTGCGTGTACTGTTGAGGTTGTGCACGCCCAGCCGCGAGCGGCGCAGCGTCCGGCCTGGGGATAACTCCCCAACAAATATGTCTAGCCAAAAGCTCCCTGGGGAAAGGTTGGGCGGATGGCGCGCTTTGCCCTTGCAGAAGGCGAATGCAATCAGGGCGGCGGGAGTGCGGCTCCTCTGGCCGGATCGCAGGCGATGCAGTTTCTTTGCAAAAAGAGAAGTTTGTGCTATGAATTTCAGATGAGCAGACCAAGCGACCCCGGCGCTGGGCGCGCGCTCTCGGCGGGGTCCAGGGAAGAGACGGGATGGCATAAAGACGTTTCGTCAAAAGGGTGAGACACAGCCTGAATTTCTTATTTGAATCTGGCGTAAGTCATTGAAAAGGCGCGTTTCGTAAAAATAAACGCTAGTAAACGACAGTCATTAACGTTTATCAGCGTTTTATTTTGGGGATTTTGACGCCAATTGACACGCCCAAGGGTTTGACCTATCTCGGCGCAAACGACCGCTCGGCCTAGGTCGCATAAGCGTCCTCGTCGGCAGCCATCGGTTCGAGCCGGGCCCAGAAGCTCGCCCGGGCGCCGACCAGTTCGCCGATCCGGCTGAGCCCACGGGCTTCGACCCGACGGCCGAGGCCCTCGAGGATCTCTTCGACGACGCCATGCCCTTTCATGACGAGGCCGGTATAGAGTTGCACGAGGTTCGCGCCCGCCTCGATTTTCGCCAGCGCGGTCTCGGAATCCTCGACCCCTCCGCAACCGATGAGCGGCATCGCGCCCCCGGTCAGGAGATAGGCCCGGGCCAGAAGCCGTGTCGACGGCTCGAACAGCGGCCGCCCGGATAAGCCGCCGCTTTCGCCACGGTTCCTGGAGGTCAGGGTCGCGGGCCGCGCGACCGTGGTGTTCGAGACGATGAGGCCGTCGATGCGACGGATGAGCGCGGTCGCGACGATGCCCTCGAGGCCGCGGGCGTCGAGATCCGGCGCGATCTTGAGCATCAGCGGGCGATGCGGCTCGGTCTCGTCGCGAGCGCCGACAACCCGCGCGATCAGGTCGTCGAGCGCCTCGCGCCGCTGCAGGTCGCGCAGGCCCGGCGTATTCGGCGACGAGACGTTGATGGTCAGATAGTCGGCGAGCCTCGCGAAGGTCCTGACTCCGAGCACATAGTCCTCGACGCGATCGGCCGCATCCTTGTTGGCGCCGAGGTTGACCCCAATGAGGCCAGGCCGTCGCCGCTCGAGCCGCGCCCGCGCCCGTTCGAAGCCTTCATTGTTGAAGCCATACCGGTTGATGACAGCCGCGTCCTCGTGCAACCGAAAGAGCCGCGGGCGGGCGTTGCCGGCCTGCGGCCGCGGCGTCAGCGTGCCGACCTCGACGAAGCCGAAACCGAGTCTCAGCATCGCGCCCGGAACCTCGGCGTTCTTGTCGAAGCCAGCGGCGAGCCCAAGCGGATTGGGGAACTTGAGGCCAAGGACCTCGACCGAAAGGCGCGGATCGGAAGAGGCCGCGTTTGCAGGCGGCGCGATCTTCAAGGCATTGATCGCCGCTCGATGGGCCGTTTCCGGCGGCAGCCGTTTCAGAACCCGACCCGCGACTTTGGCCAACCTCACGCGTCGAGGCTCCCGAAAACATGGGCGCCGTCCGAGCCAAGCGGCAGCGGGCGCGACCAGACGACCGCGCTCATCGGCAGGGGCGCGTAAAGATGAGGGAAGAGCGCTCCCCCGCGCGACGGCTCCCAGCGCAAGTCCCCGCCCAGCGCTTTCGCGTCGACCGCGGCCAGGGTCAAATCGCCCCGGCCGGCGAACCATTTGGCCGCCGTCTCCGGCGCCTGCTCCGCGGTCGAGAAATGGATGAAGCCGTCGGCGCGGTCAGCGGACGCGCCCATGAAAGAGCCGGCCGCCTTGGCCTGGGCCCATTCCTCAGTGGCGACGATCTTATAGACAACCATTCTCAGCCGGGGCGCCAAAAGCGCGTCACGCGTCACGATCGACGGGACCCGCCGTTCGAGGGACGACCCTCCATCCGTTCAACAGCCCATGGGGCGAACCAAATTCGCTTACTCTTGGAGCATCCGTTTCAAAAGCTCAAGCTCTTCACGCAGGATCGTGTCGGTCTGCAACAGCGCCTCGATCTTGCGCACGGCATGCAGGACCGTCGTGTGGTCACGGCCGCCGAACCGTCGGCCAATTTCCGGCAGCGAGCGCAGGGTCAGCATCTTCGCCAGGAACATCGCCACTTGGCGCGGCTTCACGACGGCTGCAGTGCGGCGCGAGGAGAGGATGTCGGCGCGCGAAACGCTATAGTGGCTCGCGACCAGCTTCTGGATATCCTCGATCTTCACCCGTTTGAGTTCGTGCGTGCGGATGAGGTCGCGGATGGCGGTTTCCGCCGTCTCGACAGTCGGCGCGGGACCTGTGGGCGTATAGCGCGCCCGCAGCCGATTGACTGCGCCTTCCAAATCGCGGCCATTCGAGCGAATGGCGCGGGCGACAAAGGCGAGAACGCTCGGCGAAACGTCGAAATGAGGCTCCTCCGCGCGCGCTGCGGCGACCCGCGCCTCCAAGATCTTGAGCCGCAACGGCTCGTCAAGCGCGCCGATCTCTACGCAAAGGCCGACGCTCAGGCGCGAGCGTATGCGCTCGTCGAGCGATTCCAAATCGTTCGGAGGGCGGTCGGCGGCTACAATCACCTCGCGGCGCGCGTCAAGCAAGGCGTTGAGCGCATGACCGAATTCGGCCTGAATGTTTTTCCCCTGCAGGAACTGCGCATCGTCAAAGATGAGAAGGTCGATCGCGCGCAGCCGCTCCTTGAAGGCGATCGCCGTCTGAGACTGAAGCGCCGCGACGAATCCGTACATGAATCTCTCGGCCGTCAGGTAGATGACCGAACGCCCTTGCTGGGCTGCGGTATGGGCGACGGCCTGCAAGAGGTGGGTCTTGCCGAGGCCGACCGCCGAATGCAGGTAGAGCGGGCAAAAGGCGGGCGTCCCGCCCCGGTTGGGATTGGCTACGCGCTGCACGGCGTTAAAGGCGAGTTCATTCGACCGCCCGACCTGAAAAGTGGCGAAGGTCAGTCGCCGATCGAGGGGGGACCCGGTCATGGAGTTGCAAACTGGGACCGTCGCCTGCGTTCGGCTGGGCGGGCGACGATCGGGGACGCCGCGATCGACCGGCAATTCCGGTGACTTGGGCGGGGTCTTACCGGATGCAGCGCAGTCGGACGGCGGACCTTTGATCAACGGCGCGAGCGACGGCGATGAGCGCACGGAGATCAGGATTTGCCCAACCGGGCCAACCTCGGCGTTGAGCGCCGAAGCCACATGCCCCGCATAGTGGGTGACGATCCAACTCTTGAGGAAGCGTGTCGGAACGGAAAGCCGGGCCTGCCCCGATCCGACCAACTCCAGAGTGAGTCTCCCAAACCAGCTATTGAAGACAGCGTCGCCAACCTCCGCGCGCAAACGGTCGCAGCAGCGCCGCCACGCTTCGCCAAAAGGAGGACCGCCGGAACCGCCGTGGTCAAAGCGATCCGGATTGGGTTCGTCATACATATCCATGATCGTGTCTCGGGCGTTGGGTGGACAGCCGACGTTGCGGCGCTGCCGTGGAAGGGGATTTGCTCGACGCTTTATGTTTGCGTCCAGGGCAGTCCGCCCGCCTTCCACCCGCTGACCAACCCCCGTCGTCGTGCGTCGTCCAGCGCGCCCTCGAACCCATCCGACACATTGAAACAAGGCGACCACCCTGCATTGGTCATCGCGGTCGCGGCCTGGCGCGACCGCGCGCCCGAACGGCACAAGAACACCAGCGAAGCGCCCCGCTCGACGCCCCCCGACTGGAGGAGCGCTTCAAGACGGGCGATGAAGTTGGCGTCGATCGCCATCGAAGGATAGCTTTGCCATTCCAAGAACAATGGCGTCTTGCCGAGCGCTTGAATGTCCGGTGTCCCCACGTAAGTCCACTCCGCCTGGGTTCGGACATCGATAAGAACCGACGTGGAGTCGCCCCCGAGCAGTGCATATGCATCGACCGCGAGAACATCTCCAGCATATCCAAGCAAGTTCTGATAAGACATTGCCTCTCCCTCCGCAGCCCACACTGCGGATTTACCTTGGGTTCAATCTATTCTTGAAAAAGGGCCTATAAAAACACTGGCCCAAATTTCGCGCCCAAGCCAGACGCGGCTACCCTTGTATTCAGATCTTGCCCTGGCCGTCTATTCTTTTTGTCTACTCACGCTTCCCCGCCCCATACACGCCAGACACGCCGGCATTTGCTCTCGTTTCTTGTTGTTGCGAAGATTATGGCACGGGTCTGGCGACGGCGCAACCTTGGTCCGGAGACCACGAAGTCCCACGAGGACGGCAAGAGTGGACAATTATTGAACAGTTTAATTATGCTTTTATGCAAAGGCTTGATTCAAGGGACAAGATCGCGGCCCGGTTGTAATGAGCCGCCGCCAAATTGCGGCGCTCATGCAAAGTGGCGCCGGCCGGCTCAGCGCGACCGGATCGAGCGCCGATGCGCACCCGACTCGGCTTGGCAAGTAAAGGTTTGGCAATTATGAATTTTTTGTGAGCGACTAACGAATGCCCCAAGCGTCGTTAATTCGTTGCAAAATTGTTATGTGTCGTCTCGACGTCAAATTGGCATCACCGTCGCGGCAGCAAACAGGCGCGCGCGCAAAGATTGAATCAGGTCCGCGCATGGACCGAGCCGCGACCTCGTCCCTGGTCCGAAGCGATGACGCCGTAAAAGGCCGGAATCGCCAGAAGGTAGGCAAGACCCGCGACTTCGATCACCGCTGCAAGGCCGAAATTGGTGGCAATTACCGGCGCCGCCGCGGCCCCGATTACCGAGAAGCAACCGTTCACGCCCCATGCCCAGACGAACATGTGATCTTTGCCGAGACGTCCGAGCGTCGTCATCGCGACCGGCATCGGGAAGCCCATCAAGAAGGCGGGGGGCGCGATCAAAAGGAAGCAGATGATGAGGCGCGCCGGATAGGGAGAGGCGCCGACCGCGTCGAGCGCCTGACCGAGAAACAGCCCATACAGGATCAGCATAGCCCCGACGGCGACGAACAAGACCGGCATGACCGTCCGCATGTAGGGCAAGGCGCGCTCCGAGGTCAGGGCGCCGAGACCCGAAAACACCAGCATGCCGGTGATCAGCACGGAGGCCGAAATTGTCGGGTTTCCAAGCGCCATCACGAAATGGGCGATGAGCCCTACCTCGACCATGATATAGCCTGCGCCGAGACAAGCGAAGTAGAGCACAGTCAGAGCCTTGCCGGGCGAGCGTGAGAAGACGGCGCGCCAACCCCAGATCAGCGGTATGACGAGCAGCACGGTGGCCGTCAGGCAAGCGACGCCGAGCGTCGCCCAGATCAGGAGATAGCCCCACTCGTCCTGCAGGAGTTCCAGTCTGTCGAGCACGCGGGGCAGGTCGGCGGTCTTGACGTAGGCGGCGAAGTACGGCGCATCGTTGGTGAGCGCCCGTGTATTGAACACATAGCGATCCGCGACTTCCGGCCATTGTCCGGCGATCAGCGCATGCCAGGCGAGCCGGCCCATGACGGTTGCCGGCAGAACACCGTCATCGGCCTTGCCAGACGGCGGGGCGTCGTCCGCCTTGCCGGGAGCGGAGTCTGCGCCAGCGTCTGCGTCCGCCGCGGTTCCAGTCGATCCCGCTGGCTGCGCGGCAGGCGGACCGCCAGCGGCGCCGGCGAAAATCTGTTCGACGTAGCCGGCAAGCGTGCTGTCGGTTTGCGACGAATCGTAGAAGAAGCCCGGCGAGTAGATTTCGTCAAACGACATGGCGCGGCTGTGGGCGCGCAGCTTGTCGACCTCCTCCGGCGTGAAGCCGCCGTTTTTGTAAAGCACAGTCGCCGTGGAGAGGTACGTCGAGGCGACGAAAAAAGAATTGGCCATATGCGCTGGGTCGACCTCGCGGGCCGCCGCGGCCATCGTCGCATAGAGCTTCAGGACCGATTTGGGCGGCTCCTCCTTGTTCCACAGAGTGACCGACAGCACGCCGCCGGGGGCGAGCGCGCGCATGTAGGTCTCCATCGCCTCCTTGGTGTAGGAGAACTTCTCGGTGATCGCGAAGCCGCCGGGATTCGACAGGCCGACCGAATCCGCGAGGCTCAGGTCGATGACGTCGAAGCGGTCCTTGGTATGGGCAAGGAAGTGGCGGCCCTCGTAGTCGATGACGCGAACCTTGGAGAGGATGTCGCCGGTGAACTTGCGTATTACGTCCGAGTGAAACGCCTCGAGCACGGCGCGATTGCCTTCGGCGACCGTCACCTCCTTAGCGCCGGAGTGCAGCGCGACCTCGGTCGAGATGCCGCCGCCAAACTGGACGATGAAGGTTTTCGGCGCGGATTTGATGATGTAAGGATACACCATCGGTAGATAGTGAAAATATGCGGTTTCCTTATCGGTCAGATCGCGCATGATGCCGATCGGGCCGTCGCCGTCGATATAGAGGCCGAGATAGGCGTTGGCCGGCATGGTCGGCAGATTGAAGCCCGCGTTGTCGGACAGGCCCGGCGCAAAATGCAGGTATGAACTCGAATAGGCCTCAAGGAAGCCGAACGGCGAAGCGCTCTCGTAAACCTTTTTCGCGTCCGGGAATTTACGCGCGTAGGCGACGCCTTTGTAGTCGTTGGTCGCGAGCGTCTTTAGGCCAAAGGCCTGCGGCAGGACGAAATGGCCGGCAAAGGCGACAACGCCGGCGACCAAAAACGGAATGATGGTCACACGCCCTCCCGGCCCGAACGACCAGGCTAAGCAGGCGGCAAACCAAAGCGCCAATGGCGCGGCGATCAAATTGGCGGGAGGAAACACATACATCGCCAAGAGGAATACGAGCCCGCACAGTCCAGCCCCAGCCAAGTCGGCGAAATAGACGCGGCCGAATATACGGTTGCTCCTGAGAAAGACGCATCCGAGGAAGAAGGCGCCGGCCAGGAACGGCGTCAGCTCCGCCAGGAAAATCGCCAAGAGCTTCCACTTCTGCGCCGGGTCGGAGATGAGGAAGATCGCGTTGAAACCGAGATGCTGCACATAAAGGTTGGCACCAACCGCGAGGGGTCCGAACAACGCGAGCGAAACGGTGGCGGCCCAGCGCCAATTGCGGGCGAACCAGTTCTTAGCGACGGTCATCACGGCGCTCGCCAGGCCAAACCCCAGCATCGCCAGGCTCACCACCAGCGAGCCAAAATGCGCCCAGCTGCCGACGGCGAAGACCCGCATGACATCGATCTGCAGCGCGATCACCGAGCCGGCGGCCAGGCCCACAGCAATATAGAGTCGCGGGCCCGGAACGACCTCTGCGCCCGGCTCAGCCTCGGCTTCGAGGATATCGGCAATTGGAACTTTGCTGGCTTCGTTCATTGCGTCTCGGAGCAGCAGCCGGTCAGGAGTGACAGGCTAAACCATTAGCTTGAAGGCGCCCCCGCGGCCGAAGCGATTCTGATGCGAAAAGGGCGCTAGTTGTTGTGCGTGCCGACGATCTGGTCGCCTTCAAGCTTCGTGAACGGAACGAATGGAACGATCCGGCCGCCGTAGATGTCGGATCGAGCGACCGTCAGTTGGCCATCAGGCTGTTGCGTCTTGACCACCCTCAACACGCGCTGCGCTCCCGGCGGTCCGACCGGAATGACCATGATCCCGCCCGGCTTCAATTGCTGCAAGAGCGGCGGAGGAACGTGGTCAATGCCGCAGGTGACAATGATCTTGTCAAACGGCGCCGCCTCTTCCCACCCATAGTAGCCGTCTGCGGCCTTGCTCTTGATCGCCTCGAACTCCTTGTAGCCGTCCTTGATGAGCTGGTCGTAGATCGACCGTGTGCGCTCGGCGAGCGGCTTGATGATCTCGATGGTATGAACCTCGTTGGTCAGATGCGAGAGGTAGGCCGACTGGTAGCCGGAGCCGGTGCCGATCTCCAGCACCTTCTCCCCCTCCTTGGGATCAATGTTCGAAGTCATGCGGCCGACGATGTGTGGACCGGAAATCGTGACGCCGTAGCCGATATCGAGAAAAGCGTGGTCATAAGCGCGCGCCAGATTTTGCTGCAGCACGAACTTTTCCCGCGGCGTCAACAGGAAGGCATGTTTGTTGCGATCGTTGACCAGGTCCTCGTTGCGAACCATTGCGCCGAACCGATCGAATCGCTCGCCCAGGAATTTCGGATCCTCACCCCGTTGCGCCACTCCCCAGGCGATGAACTTCTCGCGATTGTTCATCGGCGGCGCCATATCGAACGTGAAGGCCGTCGGTACGTCGGCCATCGCCAGGCGAGGGGCGAGTGAGCCTGCAATCAGACCGGCGGCGCGGGCAATAAACTGACGTCTACGCACGAATGGCCTCCTCAAACGGCTTCCGCCGGTTCGATTCACGGTGGCCTGATATCCTAAATAGAAAGAAAACGCGACATCTGGGCGGGCAAAATTCGGCGCGGATGACGCGTTATTAATGCGCCCTTAATGGTCGCGCTCGTCCGCTCACTGTGCGAGCGGATCGCGCGCCCATTCTTTGAGGGTCCGCGCATGATGGACCGACGCGTACCCAAGCAGCGATCCGGACCGACGTTCGCTGCGCGCGATATCGCTGAACGGCGATCCGACAATGCGGATTTCCGCCCCCTGCTTTTGCACCATGGCGAATAGCGTCGCCGCGTTGGCGGGCGAGATGCGGACGCAGCCGTGCGACGCCGGCCGGCCGAGATGGCCAACCGCGGTCGTGCCGTGGATTGCGTACTGGCCGTAGAAGAAAATGGAGTGCGGCATTGGGGCGTTGTCGTACTTGGTGGAGTGGACCATGACGTACATCGCTCTGGGTCGGAAGACGCCGTTCGGCGTTGCATGACCGGCCTTGCCCGAGGATATCGGCCAGACGTAGGTTTCGCCCGAGCCGGAATGGACGGTCATTGTCTGCGACGCGAGGTCGATGTTGATCTCGACATGGGCGCAGGCGTAAGTCGGCGCCGCGATCAGAATAGCAAGCGCAAGAAAGCGCGTGAATAGACTCCCCATTTGCCCCGCTCCCCTCTTCAGTCACCCCTCGCTTACCGGCTCTAACAATCGGCGCAGAGCCAGCGGCGCTTAAATCAATACACACCCGCGCCCTCGAATGTGTCCCTTAGCCCGCAAAGGGTCCACTTCAAATCATGGCGTGGAGCCAGCGATCGCGCAATCGTGATCCTCAAGGTCTTCGGCGCGGCCGCCGCCGTCGGGCGATAGCTTATCTGCAAGCAGGATAAAGCCGGGCTTGCCGTCAAAGGTCGCGCCGACTGCGGCCAGGCTGTAGTCGCCCATATCCGTCTTGGCTCCGTCAACGCCAGCGGCGAGAAGTTTGATTGGTTCAGCTTCGGTAAGATCGGCTGAATCGAGCCGCCGGATCAGATAGGTGCGACCATTCAGTTTCACCGGCGCTTCGCGCCAGGTGTCGTCCGCCAGCGGCGCGAAGCCGGCAAGCGCATCAGCGACATTTTTGGCGACGCAGTCGACGTGAAGGTGGAATTGGTTCTGGCTGCGCCGCCATTCCGAATTGATCGCGATCGCCACCTGTTCGCGGGGCAGGGAGCGATGCAGCCGTCCTTCGACGTCTTTCTTTGCCTTCCACGCGTCGGCGAAGACATTCGGCGCGTCAGATTTCAACATTTGTGGATCTTCGATGCCCGAGATGCGCCGCGTAGGGATGGCGAGCATCTGGGCTTCGCCAACCAAGTCCTTCAGGATGGCGACGCCTTCCTTCTCCCCACCGGCGAGGTCGACGCTGACGCACGGCTGAGATCCCTCTCCGCCCTGCTCGTGAGGCACACACTGCCCGTGCACGATGCTCCACAGAGCTGAGGGGTCAGCCCGCGCCAACGTCTGGGTTACGAGCAACCCCGAAAAGCCGAGGGCGACTCGCGCCACCAGTCTCAGGCGAGGGCGCCGGCCTCTTGGCCTCCGCTTCATTGCAATTCCCCCCAGCTCTCGTTGCGAACAGCGCACTCAACGCGCGCGCCGTCAAACGAAAACATGCCGAACTGACCGGTTAAATGTGGATCGCCCGCTTAGCCACCGCTAGCGCGGCCTCCTTGACCGCTTCCGACATCGTCGGGTGGGCGTGGCAGGTGCGCGCGAGGTCTTCCGACGAGCCGCCGAACTCCATGAGGACCGCGATTTCGTGGATCATCTCGCCCGCGCCGAATCCGACAATGTGCCCTCCGAGCACGCGATCGCTGGCGGCGTCGGCGAGAATCTTCACGAAGCCGTCCGTATGGCGCATCGCCCGCGCCCGCCCGTTGGCGGTGAACGGGAATTTGCCGACGGCGTAGGCGATGCCCTCGGCCTTCAATTCTTCCTCGCTCTTGCCGACGGAAGCGACTTCGGGGCTCGTGTAAACGACATTGGGAATGACGCCGTAATTGACGTGGCCCACCTGCCCCGCCAATAGCTCCGCGACCGCGACTCCTTCTTCCTGCGCCTTATGCGCGAGCATCGGCCCGCGAATCACGTCGCCGATTGCATAGATCCCAGGAACATTGGTGGCGAAGTGCGCGTCGACAACGACCTGGCCGCGCTCCGTTTTGACCCCCAGCGCCTCTAATCGCAGGCCTTGAGTATAAGGACGCCGTCCGACCGCGACGAGCACAACGTCGGCGTCGAGCGTCTTGGCTTCCCCGCCCGCCGACGGCTCGATCATCGCCTTGACTCCGCCTCCTGCCGTCTCGACCTTGGCCAGCTTGTGGCCAAGCTGAAAGGCGAAGCCCTGCTTTTCCAGCGTGCGCTGCATGAACTTGCCGACTTCGCTGTCGATCCCCGTCAGGACGTGGTCGAGAAATTCCACTACCGTCACCTCGGAGCCTAGCCGCCGCCAGACGGAGCCGAGTTCCAGTCCTATGACGCCGGCACCGACCACGATTAGTCTCTTCGGCGGGGTCGGTAGGCTTAAGGCGCCAGTCGAGGAGATGATCGTCTTCTCGTCGATCTCCACGCCCGGCAGCCGCGCGAAGTCAGACCCGGTCGCGATGACAATCGCCTTGGTTTCGTGCGTGACCTCATTGCCGTCGGCGCCCTTGACGACCACGCGCCCGGGCGCGGCGATGCGGCCCTCGCCGCTCACCCAGTCGATCTTGTTCTTCTTGAAGAGGTAGGCGACGCCGTTGACATTGGCCGCGACGGTCACGTCCTTGTGCTTCATCATTGCCGCAAGATCGAGCTTCGGCGGAGAGACGATGGCGCCGAGGGCCGCAAGACCATGTCCCGCCTCGTCGAACATTTCGGATACGTACAGGAGCGCCTTGGACGGAATGCAGCCGATGTTGAGGCAGGTCCCGCCGAGCGTCTTCATCTTCTCGACCACGGCGACCTTCATGCCAAGCTGCGCCGCGCGGATGGCGCAAACATAGCCGCCCGGGCCGGAGCCGATCACCACTAGGTCATATGCCATCGCCGATCTTTCTTACGCGCGCTGGAGAGGACTCGGGTCCGCGCCAGCTACCAACCAACCAATCGCGCGAGCATCATCACCAGGCTGACAATCGAAAGCGCCCAAATGGCAGTGCGGGCGTAGATAACGTCGAGCAGGTAAATCGGGATATAGACGATGCGCGCCAGAATCCAGATCGTCGCACCGAGCGCGCCAGCGCCCCCTGTCCGCTGGGTGATGATGAGCGCAAGCGCGACGGCGACGAACGGGGTGAGGTTCTCGACATAGTTCGCCAGCGCTCGCGTGGCTCGGCCGAAGAGCAAGCCGCTTGTCGCGGCGGGCTTGTCGCGCGAAGTGAACAAATAACCGAACGGCAGCTCCAAGTTGCCGATGGTCGCCTGAACAAGGACATGAACCAGCCACAGCGCCACGCTCAATTCGAGACACGTCAACTCGCTCATGGCGTCCTCCCCGACGGCCTTTAATGGGGCCTTCTCAGAGGTCTAGCACGAGCCGCGCCGGGTCCTCGAGCGCCTCCTTGACGCGGACAAGGAACGTCACCGCCTCCCGACCGTCGACGATGCGATGGTCGTAGCTCAACGCCAGATACATCATCGGCCGGATTTCAACCTTGCCGCCGACTGCGACCGGACGGTCCTGGATCTTGT
Source organism: uncultured Alphaproteobacteria bacterium (assembly GCA_963730555.1). Taxonomy (GTDB): domain Bacteria; phylum Pseudomonadota; class Alphaproteobacteria; order Rhizobiales; family Beijerinckiaceae; genus Roseiarcus. The sequence goes on from CAVSSS010000011.1 coordinate 60,704, forward strand.
GCATGCCGAGGATCCCCGACTGCGGCGCGTTGAGAATCGGCGTCGACATCAGAGAGCCATAGATGCCGCCGTTGGTGATGGTGAAGGTTCCGCCCTGCAGCTCTTCAAGGGTAAGCTGACCGTCGCGGGCGCGCTTGCCGAGCGCGGCGATCGCCTTCTCGACATCGGCGATGCTGAGCCTGTCCGCGTCGCGCACCACCGGCACGATGAGTCCTTTGTCAGTGCCGACGGCGATGCCGATGTGGTAGTAGTTCTTGTAGACAAGGTCGGCGCCGTCGATTTCAGCGTTGACGGCGGGGATTTCTTTCAGCGCCTGAACGCAGGCCTTGACGAAAAAGCCCATAAAGCCAAGCTTGGCCGAGTGCTTCTTCTCGAAAGCATCCTTGTAGCGGGCGCGCAGCGCCATCACTTCGCTCATGTCGACCTCATTGAAAGTCGTGAGCATCGCTGCAGTGTTTTGCGCGTCCTTGAGGCGACGAGCGATGGTCTGACGCAGTTTCGTCATGCGCACCCGCTCTTCGCGGGCGCTGTCGTCGGGCGTGGTCGTCCGCGGCGCGGGCATTGGCGCCGGAGCGGAGGCTGGCATTGGCGCTGCCGCGGGCGCTTGCAGCGGCGCGAGTGCGACGACAGTCGCCGGCGCTTGAGCGGCCGAAACGGCCGCGAGCACGTCGCCCTTCAGCACCTGGCCGCGCTTGCCGCTGCCGGAGATCGATGCGAGGTCGATCTTGTCCTCGGCGGCGATCTTGGCCGCGGCCGGCGCCGGCGGCATTGTCGTCCCGGCGAGCGGGGCTTTGGCCGCCGCAGCTGGCTGCGTCGCAGGCGTCGGGCGTGGATTTGGCGGCGACAGCCGGCGCAGCCGCTGCGGCCGCGGTCGCCGCTCCGGGCGCGACCTGGCCAAGCAGCGCGCCGATGGCGACCGTCTGGCCGGTTTCGGCCACGATCTCGCCCAAAACCCCGGCGCTCGGCGCATTGACCTCGAGCGTCACTTTGTCCGTTTCCAGTTCAACCAGCGGCTCGTCGGCGCTGACGGAATCGCCAGCCTTCTTGAACCATTTGCCGACGGTCGCTTCGGTGATCAACTCGCCGAGCGTCGGAACACGAATCTCAATCGCCATTTCGATCGCGCCGCGAGGCGCTCCTCTCTAAAACTTACGGAGATACGGAAGTGATGGGCGCAAGCGGCTGGCTGGGGCGCACAGCGATCCCCAACATGCGGCAGTTCTCGTAAGCAAAGCCGCGTCCGGCCGTAATGACTGGATCGGCTCCTTGCATCGCCTCCAGCGCCGCCTCGGAGGCGGCTTCGATGATGGCGACGCCATAGCCGCCGGCGGGGTCGGCGACCGGCCCCATCGCGATCACCACGCCGGTCTCGACCTGGGGCGTCCAGTACTCGCGGTGGGCGCGCATGAGTTGGGCTTCGTCCGAGGTCATGTCCGAGATGAAGCTCGTCCGCGGCGGCCTCAGCTTGCAAAGGAAGTGGGGCATGTCGAACTGGCTTCGCTCACGCCAGGCATTCGTCGAGGAAAGCCTTGAGCTGGGATTGATGCTTCGACATGAGTCCGGTCGCGGTCGCCGCCGACGCAGGACGGCCGGCGTAGCGGGCGCGCCTCGACTTACCGCCGAGCTGGCCCAGCACCCATTCGAGATAAGGCTCGACGAAGCCCCAGGCGCCCATGTTCTTGGGCTCCTCCTGGCACCAGACGACCTCCGCCTTCTTGAAACGGGAGAGCTCCTTCACCAGCGCCTTGACCGGGAAAGGATAGAGCTGCTCCACCCTGAGCAGGTACACATCGTCGACGCCGCGCTTCTCGCGCTCGTCGTAAAGATCGTAATAGACCTTGCCCGAGCACACGACGACGCGGCGGATCTTGTCGTCCTTGGCGAGCTTGATCTTTTCGCCCTTATGCGTCTCCGCGTGATCCCACAACAAGCGATGAAAGCTCGTTCCCGGGCCGAACGCTTCAAGGTTCGAGACCGCGCGCTTGTTGCGCAGCATCGACTTCGGCGTCATCGCAATCAGCGGCTTGCGGAACTCGCGCTTGAGCTGGCGCCTCAGAGAATGGAAGAAATTGGCCGGCGTCGTGCACACCACGACCTGCATATTGTCTTCGGCGCAGAGCTGGAGATAGCGCTCGAGGCGCGCGGACGAATGCTCCGGCCCCTGGCCCTCGTAGCCATGCGGCAGCAGGCACACGAGCCCCGACATGCGCAGCCATTTCTTTTCGCCGCCCGAGATGAACTGGTCGAACACGACCTGAGCGCCGTTGGCGAAATCGCCGAATTGCGCCTCCCATAAGACAAGCGCGTTCGGCTCAGCAAGCGAATAGCCGTACTCGAAGCCGAGCACCGCCTCTTCCGACAGCATCGAGTTGATGACTTCGTAGCGCGCCTGCCCGTCGCGGATATGGTTCAGCGGGATGTAACGCGCTTCGGTCTCCTGATCGATCAGCGCCGAATGGCGTTGCGAGAACGTGCCTCGCTCGCTGTCCTGCCCGGACAAGCGAACCGGAAAGCCCTCGTCCAGAAGCGAGCCGAAGGCGAGCGCCTCGGCGGTCGACCAGTCGATCCCCTCGCCGACTTTGATTGTCGCGCGGCGGTTCTCGAGGAAGCGACTGATGGTTTTATGAACCTTGAAGCCTTCCGGCGCCACGGTGATGCGCTCGCCGATCGCGCGTAGGCGATCAAGGTTGACGCCGGTCTTGCCGCGGCGATCGTCGTCGGCGATCTCCCGCGACGCCTTGACGCCCGCCCAACGGCCGTCGAGCCAATCGGCCTTGTTGGCGGAATAAGATTGGCCGGCCTCGAATTCCGCCTCCAGCCGTTGCCGCCAGTCAGAGCGCATCTTGTCGACTTCACCCTGAGTGACGACGCCTTCAGCGATAAGCTTCTCGGCGTAGATCTGCTGCGTCGTCGGGTGCGCGCGGATGAGTCGGTACATGATCGGTTGGGTGAACGACGGCTCGTCGCCTTCGTTATGGCCGAACCGCCGATAGCAGAACATGTCGATGACCACCGGCTTATGGAACTTCTGCCGGTATTCGGTCGCAACCTTGGCGCAGAAGACGACCGCCTCGGGATCATCGCCATTGACGTGAAAGATCGGCGCCTCGACAAGCTTGGCGACATCCGATGGATAGGGCGAGGAACGCGAATAGCGCGGGTAGGTGGTAAAGCCGATCTGGTTGTTGACGATGAAATGCAGCGAACCGCCGGTCCTGTGGCCCCGTAGCCCCGAGAGACCAAAGCATTCGGCCACCACGCCTTGTCCGGCGAAAGCGGCGTCGCCGTGGATGAGGAGCGGGAGCGCCTTAGACCGCTCGATGACGTCGTTGAGCTGATCCTGCTTGGCGCGCGCCTTGCCGAGAACGACCGGATCGACGATCTCGAGATGCGATGGGTTGGCGGTCAGCGAGAGGTGAACGGTGTTGCCGTCGAATTCGCGGTCCGAAGACGCGCCAAGGTGATATTTGACGTCGCCTGAGCCCTCTATTTCGTCCGGTGAAGCCGAGCCGCCCTTGAACTCGTGGAAGATGACGCGGTGGGGCTTGCCCATTACCTGGCTCAGTACATTGAGCCGGCCGCGATGAGCCATGCCGAGAGCGATTTCTCGCAAGCCGAGCTGGCCGCCGCGCTTGATGATCTGCTCCAGCGCCGGAATCATCGCCTCCGCGCCGTCGAGTCCGAAGCGCTTGGCGCCGGCGTACTTGACGTCGAAGAAATTCTCGAAGCCTTCGGCCTCGATCAGCTTGCCAAGAATCGCCCGCTTGCCCTCGCGCGTGAACTGGATTTCCTTATCGGGCCCCTCGACGCGCTCCTGAATCCAGGCCTTCTCCGCCGGATCGGAAATATGGACAAATTCGAAGCCAATCGTGCCGCAATAGGTCCGCCGCAGGATCGCGAGCATTTCGCGCACGGTCGCATATTCGAGTCCGAGCACATGATCGATGAAGATCTTGCGGTCGTAGTCGGACTCCTGGAACCCGTAAGTCGAGGGATGGAGCTCCTCGTGGTCCCTTTGCGAACTCAAGGCCGAGCGGATCGAGATTGGCGTAGAGATGGCCTCGCATGCGGTAAGCGCGAATCATCATGAGCGCCCGCACCAAGTCGCGCGTCGCCCGGCGAATCTCGTCCTCGCTCGGCGCTGCTTTTGGCCCGGTCTCCTCAGACTTGGCGCGCAACTTTTCGGCCACCGCCTTTTCCGTCGCGGGCCAATCGCCGTCCAGCGCGCTGATGAGATCGCCCTTGGGGAGCGCGGGCCAATTGGGCTTGCGCCATGACGCGCCGCGCTCGGTTTTGGCTACGCTCGCCGGATCATCGCCGAGGGCGGCAAAGAATTCGCGCCAGCCGGGTTCAACCGACAGTGGGTCTTTCTCGTATTGCGCCTGCAACGCTTCGATGTAGGCGCTGTTCGCGCCGTACAGAAACGAGGTTTGCAGCAGCGCTTGATTGACGTCCTGACGAGCCACGGAATGGACTCCTTTTTACTTGCCGTGCAACAGATCGACCAATGTCTTGCCGAGCCGAGCGGGAGAGGGGGAGACGCGAACGCCAGCGGCCTCCATCGCCGCGATCTTGTCCTCGGCGCCCCCTTGCCGCCAGCGATGATCGCGCCCGCATGCCCCATGCGCCGCCCAGAGGGAGCGGTGCGCCCGGCAATGAAGCCAACGACCGGCTTTGAACGGCCCCGGTTGGCCTCGTCCTTCAGAAACTCGGCAGCGTCCTCTTCGGCCTGGCCGCCTATTTCCCCGATCATCACGATCGCCTGGGTCTTGGGATCCCCCATAAACATGGCGAGCACATCGACAAATTCCAAGCCCTTGATCGGGTCGCCGCCAATCCCCACCGCTGTCGTCTGGCCAAGACCCTCGCGCGTCGTCTGAAACACCGCTTCGTAGGTCAGCGTGCCCGAACGAGAGACAACGCCGACGCTGCCGCGGGTAAAGATGTTGCCCGGCATGATGCCGATCTTGCATTCGCCAGCAGTCATGACTCCGGGGCAATTCGGACCGATGAGGGTCGACTTCGAGCCCTGCAGCGCTCGCTTGACCCGCGCCATGTCGAGGACCGGAATGCCCTCAGTGATGCAGATGATGAGCGGTGTCTCGGCGTCGATCGCTTCGCAGATCGCGTCTGCGGCGCCCGCCGGCGGCACATAGATCACGCTCGCGTCGGCGCCCGTTTTCTCCCGCGCTTCGACGACTGTGTCGAAGACCGGCAGCCCAAGATGGATCGAGCCGCCCTTGCCGGGCGAGACACCGCCCACGAGCTTGGTCCCGTAAGCCATCGCCTGCTCCGAATGGAACGTGCCGTTCTTGCCGGTGAAGCCCTGGGTGATGACCTTTGTGTTGGCGTCGACGAGGATGGACATGAGAGGCTTTCGGCGATTGGCGGTTCAGTTCGATCGGAACGGATTTTCGCAGAGCACCCGCCCATACCTCTGACCGTGACTCAAATCTTCGCTGTAGAGGACGTCCGCGCCGAGGTGCTCTGCAGCGGCGACGATCTGGCTGTCCCAGTAACTCAGCTGATACCGCGGCTGCATGATCAGCGCGCTTAAAACGACCTGCCGATCGACTTCGACCAGCGGAAGCTGAAGGAGCGCATCAATCCAGATCGCAGTTTCGGCGGGAGTGAGCGGCCGCTTCATCCTCGTTGGCTTCTGCACGTTGTGGACGAACTCGCCGATCACCTGGGTCGAGATTCCGATCTCATCGCCAGCGACAATCTCTTTGGCGCGATGAAACTTCGCCGGATAGGAGTCTTGTCCGGTCGCCGCATAGATCAGGATGTTCGAGTCGAGGAACGCCTTACCGCTCATGGGTTTCCTCGCGGTCGAACTTCCAATCCGGCGCCATGCGGCCCTTTGAGGTCTCCATGAGACGCAGGAGTTGCTTCCTCGCCTCGGCCTGCTTCTCGTCGCGCCCTGCAACTTCGGCCAAAAATTCTCGCACCATGGCGTTCACCGTCGTACGCTTGTGGGCGGCCACGATCCGCACCTTGTCCAAAATCTCGTCGTCGATCGCGAGCGTGATGTTTTTCATCTCAGTCTCCGGAGCACAGTATATGTGTAACCGTGTCCAGCTTTTCTAACCCCTTCTCATACAGCCTAAAGCCGGTCGAGTTGGCGAACCGTCAATGCGCTTATCGCGTCGCCCGTATTGAGCGTGGTGCTCGGCTCGAACATCAAAACGACGGGCTCCGGCGAGAGGGACCGGGGCCGGTGTTCGACGCCCCGCGGAATGACGACAAAATCACCTTCGCCCATTTCTGAGACGCCGTCGCGAAAATCAATCGCGATCCGTCCGCGCAGCACGAAGAAAGCCTCGTCCTCGTGTTCGTGCGCGTGCCAATCGAACTCCGCGCCGAACTTCGCCACCTTGACCTGGCTGTCGTTCACGTCGCCGACGATGAACGGCTGAAAGACTTCCTTAACCTTCCGGTCGACCGCCTCGAGAATGTTAATCTTGGATGGGGGCATCGGCGTGTCATTCCTCGTTGCGATATGCGGACGCGCGCTCAGTTTCTCGTTCTCACCGCGTTCACGATTTTCTGCGCCGCATCGTCGAGGTCGTCCGCCGGGATGACGTCGAGGCCGGATTCTCGGAGGATTTTCTTGCCAAGATCGACGTTGGTGCCCTCAAGGCGCACGACCAGTGGAACCTTGAGGCCCACTTCCTTCACTGCGGCGATCACGCCCTCGGCGATGATGTCGCAACGCATGATGCCGCCAAAAATATTGACCAGAATGCCCTTCACGTTCGGGTCGGCGGTGATGATCTTGAACGCCGCAGCGACCTTGTCCTTGGAGGCGCCGCCTCCGACGTCGAGGAAGTTCGCCGGGCTTTCGCCGTAGAGCTTGATGATGTCCATCGTGGCCATGGCGAGGCCGGCCCCGTTAACCATGCAGCCGATTGAGCCCTCGAGCGCGACATAGTTGAGATCGTGTTTGGAGGCCTCGATCTCCTTGGCGTCCTCCTCGCTCTCGTCGCGCAACACGGCAATGTCGGCGTGGCGATATAGCGCATTGTCGTCGAACGACACTTTGGCGTCGAGCACCCGCAATTGGCCGTTTGAAAGCACGACCAGCGGATTGATCTCCAGCATCGACATGTCTTTCGCCAGGAAGGCGGCGTAGAGCTTGGCGACGAGACTCTCCGTCTGCTTGGCAAGGTCGCCGGTGAGCCCGAGCGCGCGAGCGGCGGCGCGGCCATGATGGGGCATGATTCCCGTCGCCGGATCGACGGTGAAGCTCATGATCTTTTCCGGCGTGCTGTGCGCGACATCTTCGATGTTGACGCCCCCCTCGGTCGAGAGGACGAAGGCCACCCGGCTCTTCTGCCGGTCGACCAGCGCTGAAAGATAGAGCTCTCGGTCAATCGTCGCGCCGTCCTCGACGTACAAGCGATTGACCTGCTTACCGTTCGGGCCGGTCTGCGCCGTCACCAGCGTCGACCCCAGCATCTGCGTTGCGAAAGTCTCAACCTCTTGGACCGAGCGAGCGAGCCGCACGCCGCCTTTGTCGCCGGCGGCGGCCTCCTTGAAGCGGCCCTTGCCGCGCCCGCCAGCGTGGATCTGGCTCTTCACCACCCAGATCGGCCCGGCGAGCTTGTTGGCGCCCTCCACCGCCTCCGCGGGAGTGAAGGCGGGAAAGCCGGAGGCAATCGGGACGCCGAACGCTCTCAGCACCGCCTTGGCCTGATATTCGTGGATGTTCATGGCGGCGAAGACCTCAAAGAAAAGAACGCCCGGGCGACGGCGGGCGCTAGCGCGATCAGGCGGCGAGAGCGGGATTGATCCCCTTGCAGGCCTCCATCAGACCATGAACCGCGGCGATCGACTTGGCGAACATCGCTTTTTCATTCTCATCGAACGTGATCTCAATAATGCGCTCGACGCCGTTCGCGCCGACCACCACTGGCACCCCCACATAGGCGTCTTTGACGCCGTATTGGCCGCTCAAGTGGGCCGCACAAGGCAGGACGCGGCGCTGATCCTTGAGATAGGATTCCGCCATTGCGATCGCCGAAGCGGCTGGTGCGTAAAACGCCGAACCGGTCTTGAGCAGGTTGACGATTTCGCCCCCGCCCTTGCGCGTCCGCTCGACGATGGCGTCGAGCCTCGCCTGCGTTGTCCAGCCCATTTTGACGAGATCAGGCAGCGGAATGCCCGCGACCGTCGAATAGCGAACGGAGGGAACCATATCGTCGCCATGGCCGCCAAGCACGAAGGCGGTCACGTCTTCAACCGACACCTGCAGTTCCTCGGCCAGAAAATAGCGAAAGCGAGCCGAATCGAGGACGCCGGCCATGCCGACGACCTTTTTGGCGGGCAGACCGCAGAACTTCTGCAACGCCCACACCATGGCGTCGAGCGGGTTGGTGATGCAGATGACAAACGCTTCGGGGGCATGTGTCTTGATGCCCGCCCCGACCGCATCCATGACCTTGAGGTTGATGCCGAGCAGGTCATCGCGGCTCATGCCGGGCTTGCGGGGGACGCCGGCGGTGACGATGACGACGTCGGCGCCGGCGATCGCGGAATAGTCGCTCGCGCCGGCCAGCCGCGCGTTGACGCCCTCAACCGGGGTCGATTCCGCCAGATCCAGCGCCTTGCCCTGCGGAACTCCGTCGATGATGTCGAAGAGGACGATGTCGCCCAGCTCTTTCATCGCCGCCAGGAACGCCAACGTCCCGCCAATCTGCCCGGCTCCGATCAAACCAATCTTCTTGCGCGCCATAGGATCTTTTCTTCCGCATTGCGTGACCGCCATGCTCTGCCGCACTGCGGTCGCTTCGCCGGTGCTATCGACCTATCGATGCACGCGATCAAGCCAAACTTTTGGCCAAGGAGCCGAAAAAGCGCTGCGGGTTCGCACGGCGCAAATCAAATCCATGTATTTTTCCAAGACCATGCTCTGGTCTCGGAATGGCTCAGTCGAGGGGCGCCTATTTCTCAGGCAAACCTATAGGTCGCACGCGCCGAAAACCTCACTCTACCAAACAGTTAACGTCCTCCTCCTTGGATCCGGCGCAGATCGAGCTTCTCACTGCGCGCCCCCTCAATAAACGTAGCGTCCGAACATGCTCGCGGTCAGGTCGACAAGCAGGAGCGCGCTTTTGCCCCGCTCGTCGAGGAACGGATTGAGTTCGACGAGATCGAGCGAGGGTTTGAGCCCAGATTCGTACAACAGCTCCATGACAAGATGCGCCTCGCGGTAGGTCGCCCCGCCGGGGACGGAGGTGCCGACGCCGGGCGCAATCGCGGGATCAAGAAAGTCGACGTCCAGACTGACATGCAAAAGGCCGTTGCGGGCGCGAACGCGATCGATGATCCGACGGATCGAGACGGCGAAGCCGTCTTCATCCAGCCTCCGCATGTCGACCACGTCCACCCCGCGATTTTGCAGAAGTCGCCTTTCGCCCGTGTCGATGGAACGGATGCCGAACAGGTGCAGCCGCGCGGGATCGACCAATCCGTGCGGCTCGCCTCCGAACACGCCCTCGAGCCCAGGCTCGCCACACAGCATCGCGAGCGACATGCCGTGCATGTTTCCGGAAGGCGAGGTCAGCGGCGTATTGAAGTCCGAATGGGCGTCGAGCCATAGGACGAACAGCTCGCGCCCCGCCTCGGACGCGAAGCGGGCGACGCCGCCGATCGAGCCCATCGCGAGGCTATGGTCCCCGCCGAGGACGATCGGGGTGCGTCCGGAGCGCGCGACCGCATAGGTTTCGCGAGCGAGCAACCGCGCCCAGGCCGCGACCTCGGCAAAACGGCGCGCCTTGCCTTCCGGGGCGGAGATGTGGAGCAACGGACGGGGGTGGCGCGAGATCGCCTCGGTCTTCGACGTCGTGGCGCAAGTCCCTCAGCGTCTCCACAATCCCTGCCGTGCGCAGCATGGCCGGCCCCATCGCCGCGCCGGCCACGCTCGCCCCGGCCTCGATCGGCGCGCCGAGGAGGGTGATCGGCCGCGGAAGAGGCAAAGATCGCCCCGCCGCCGTCGTCCGCGATCGGTTTCGGGCTCAAGACGTCCCCTTTCGCAGGAAGTGAGGCAGCGGCCTTTCAGAGCCTGCTATTTTGCCAAGCGAAAGCAACTCCCAAGCCGCTGTCGCCTTCCGGGTCTGAGGCCACGCTGGACCGCGCCATCGCGGTTTTGGCGCCGGTCGAGCCTTTTCAAGGGGTTGGGCGCCAAAACGTGTCACAAGCAAGCGAAATGGCAAGTCGTTGGCATCATTGGGCGTGAAATGGCTCTTTTCGTAAAATCGTAGCTTTTCAATCGCTTAACGGTTTTCGCTTCACCCGCGCTCGCGAGGACGCTGGCGCCCGCGCGGCCTGCTTCGGCGCTCTCGCGATTTCCCGTCCTCTCAGTATCGCCGATAATTTCGAAGAACGGAAGGATTTGTGGCGGCTGATTTCTCGGCCTGCTGGCGCGCTCCGTCTTGACAATAGGGCCTCGCCTCTCCATTGCATGCGCGTGATGACGCCCGCGCTCCGCATTATCCGGATTTGCATTATTAGCCGCTAGCTTTCGGCTGGCCGGTTCGCGTCTCCTTATTCCTCAATGCCATCGAGAAGCGATCATCCGGCTAGAACCGGGCGACGCCTGTCCGTTCGCCTTTCCTGAATGACGCCGACGAGAATCGCCGATGAAGTCGCCGCCCCGATCCCAAGACGAGACGCCCAAGGAGGCGACCAAGGCGCGGCTGCGTCTCTACAATACGCTCACCCGCCGCAAGGAAGATTTCGCGCCAATCGACCGCAAGCGCGGTGCGTCTCTATGTCTGCGGGCCCACCGTCTACGATTTCGCCCATATCGGCAACGCCCGGCCGGTCATCGTGTTCGACGTGCTGTTCCGGCTCTTGCGATATATCTACGGGCCGAATAGCGTGAAATATGTCCGTAACATCACGGACGTCGACGACAAGATCAACGCGCGCGCCGCCCGCGACTTTCCCGCTCTCCCGCTCAACGAGGCGATCGCCAAAGTGACGGAAGCGACCGAACGGCAGTTTCATGACGACGTGGCGGCGCTGGGCGCGCTGCCGCCGACGCACGAGCCGCGCGCCACCCAATATATCGACACGATGCGCGCGATGATCGAGCGGCTGATCGCCCGCGGCGTCGCCTATGTCGCCGAGGATCACGTGCTGTTCTCGCCGAATGCGATGGACGCGCTTGCCTGGGCGCCGCGGTACGGGACGCTCGCGCATCGTTCGCTCGACGAGATGCTGGCCGGAGCGCGCGTCGATGTCGCGCCTTACAAACGCGGCCCGATGGACTTCGTGTTGTGGAAGCCGTCTAAACCAAGCGAACCCGGCTGGCCGAGCCCGGCGGGCATTGCGGCGCTCGGGCGTCCAGGCTGGCATATCGAATGCTCAGCCATGTCGATGGCGACGCTGCTCGAGCCGTTCGGCGGCGGTCTCCAATGCGACGATCCGAGCCGCAATACCTTCGACATTCACGGCGGCGGCGTCGACCTCGTTTTTCCGCACCACGAGAACGAGATCGCGCAATCCTGCTCGGCCTTTCATTCGTCGGCCATGGCCAACGTCTGGATGCATAACGGCTTCCTGCAGGTCGAAGGCGAGAAGATGTCGAAGAGCCTCGGCAACTTCGTCACCATCCACGAACTCTTGCGCACAACCAAGTTCGGCGGCCGTAAATGGTCCGGTGAGGCGCTGCGCCTCGCGATGTTGCGTACGCATTACCGTCAGCCGATCGACTGGACGGTGAAAGCGCTGGAGGAAGCGGAGGCGACGCTCGACCGCTGGTACGAGGCGGTCGGCGACGCTAAACCAAGCTTAGCGGTGTCCGACGCCGTACTGGATGCCCTGAACGATGACCTGAATACCCCCGCGGCTCTATCCGAGCTCCATCGCCTCGAACGTTCAGAGGACGCTGCTTTTCGCCAAAATCGTCATCGCGAGGAGGCCGAAGGCCGACGCGGCGATCCTGGGGAGCCGCAGCCCTTTATCCCTGAATTGCTTCGCTCCGCTCGCAATGACGGCGATGGTTCGACCGAATGGCGGCGCCCTCAAGCGCACGAACTTCTCAAGGCGAGCGCCAATCTCCTCGGCCTCCTGCAGCAAACGCAATCCGAGCGTCAGGCGATCGTGCTCAGAGAGGCGAAGATCGACGCCGCCGAGATCAATGCGATCGTCGCCGAACGCGCTCAAGCGCGCGCCGCGCGAAACTGGGCCGAGTCCGACCGGCTACGGGACCAACTCGCCGCGGTCGGCGTCGCCATCAAAGACAATAAGGATGGCACGACGACCTGGGAGCTCAAGCGATGAGCGTTGTCTCGCTTCGTCCCTATCTGCCTGCCGACGTGCGCCGCTGCGCTGAGATCTTTCGCTCGAGCATCGATGAGCTCGCCGCGGATGACTACGACGAGGATCAGCGCGAGGCCTGGGCTGCGCGCGCCGACGACGAACAGGCTTTCGGCGCCATGCTCAAGGAGGCCTTGACCTTGCTCGCCGTGATCGAGGGCGCGGTCGCAGGCTTCGCCACTCTCAAAGGCGCCGATCAAATCGACATGCTGTTCGTCGCTCCCGAATTCGCCCGTCAAGGCGCGGGCCGCGCGCTCCTCGAAGCGCTGACGAAGCTGGCTGAAGCGCGCGGGGCGAAACGCCTGACCGTCGAAGCGAGCGATGCCGCGAAGCCCCTCTTCGAGCGCCAGGACTTTACGTCTCAACAGCGCAATCTCGTCCGCGTCGGCGACCAATGGCTCGCCAACACCACTATGACCAAGACGCTCGCCGGCGATTCGACGCCTCCAACCCGACACTGACAGATAAGCTCATGGCCAAAGAACGCCTCTATCTGTTCGACACCACGATGCGCGACGGCGCGCTGACCACCGGCGTCGATTTCTCGCTCGACGACAAGCGCCGCATCGCCGCGATGCTCGACCGGCTCGGCGTCGACTATGTCGAGGGTGGCTATCCGGGCGCGAACCCGCTTGACACCGAGTTCTTCAAGAAGAAGCCGACAACCCATGCCCGCTTCTGCGCCTTCGGCATGACCAAGCGCCCAGGCCGCTCGGCCGCCAATGATCCCGGCCTTGCGGGGCTCATCGCCGCCGACGCCGATGCGATCGTCTTTGTCGCCAAGTCGTGGGATTATCACGTCCATGTCGCGCTCGGCTGCACGCTCGACGAAAACCTCGAGGCCATAGCCGACAGCGTGAAGGCGGCGGTCGCGGCGGGCCGCGAGACGATGGTCGATTGCGAGCATTTCTTTGACGGCTACAAGGCCAATCCAAAATATGCGCTCGCCTGCGCTCGCGCCGCGATCGATGCCGGCGCGCGCTGGGCGGTGCTCTGCGACACCAACGGCGGAACGCTTCCGCATGAGATCGAACGCATCGTGGGCGAGGTCGCGCGTCTTATTCCCGGCGAGAGTCTCGGCATCCATGCCCACAACGACACCGGCAACGCGGTCGCCAATTCGCTCGCCGCCATCCGCGCCGGCGCGCGGCAGGTCCAGGGCACGCTGAATGGTCTGGGCGAGCGCTGCGGCAACGCCAACCTTGTCAGCCTCATCCCAACATTGGCCTTGAAGCCCGAGCTCAACGAGCGTTTCGAGACCGGCGTGACGGCAGAGGCCTTGCGCGAGATCACCCATGTCTCGCGGACCTTCGACGAATTGCTCAACCGCGCGCCGAACCGGCACGCGCCCTATGTTGGCGCGTCGGCCTTCGCCACCAAGGCCGGCATTCACGCGTCCGCGCTCGCTAAAGACCCCCGCACCTACGAGCATATGCCGCCGGAGAGCGTAGGCAACACGCGCGCCGTGCTCATCTCCAATCAGGCCGGGCGCTCGAATCTGCTCGCCGAGCTCAAGCGGTTGGGGGTCGAAGCGGATCCGGCCGATCCGCGCCTCACGCGACTGCTCGATGAGGTCAAGTCGCGTGAGGCGCAAGGCTTCACCTATGAGGCGGCCGGCGCATCGTTCGAACTTCTGGCGCGCAGACTGCTCGGCGGTCTTCCGGAATATTTCGTTGTCGAGAGTTTTCAGGTCGGCGTCGAGCGCAAACTGGTCGCGCCCGGCGTCACCTATTCGGCTTCGCAAGCGGTCGTTAAGATCCGCATCGGCGAGGAACGGCTGATTTCCGTTGCAGAGGGCAACGGCCCGGTCAACGCGCTCGATCTCGCTTTGCGCAAGGACCTTGGCGTCTATCAGAAATATATCGAGAACTTGGAGCTGCGCGACTATCGCGTGCGCGTCTTCCAGGGCGGAACCGACGCGGTGACGCGCGTCTTGATCGAGTTCGGCGACGGAAACGGAGACACATGGTCGACGGTTGGCGTGTCCGGCAACATCATCGACGCCTCGTTCCAGGCGCTGGTTGACGCCATCACCTATCGGCTGCTCAAGGTCGGCGTCGCGGCGCAATAGTCGTGTTCATCGAACCGCTATCTGCGTCATGTAGGCGGCGAGCGGGACGATGCATCCAACGAGCGGAAGCGATAGAGGATTTATAAACCAGCGTCTCGCAAAGTCGCCGCGGGTTCGTCGGCTTGACTCTTCACGGGAACAATACGGAAAAGCCAGGCGTTTTCTGAAATGACGACAAGGACTTCAACCGGAGGATTTTGATGCGAATTGCTTCCTGGGCCTCGATAGCCGCCGTTTCCACACTGGTTGCCGGATCAGCCGCGGCGATGCCGACCCCTGCGCCGTACCATGCAGATTTGGGAGTTACTCTGGCCGCCGGCGGCTGCGGATACGCTTACCACCGCAACGTCTACGGGGCTTGCGTGCCGAACGGCTATGGGTGGGGCGGCGGCGTCGTCGTGGCGCCAGGATTATACGGCGCCCCAGGCTGGCACGGCGGGTATTACGGCGGCGCCGGCTGGCACGGCGGCTACTATCAGCGGCGGCTACTATCACGGCGGTGGTTGGCATGGCGGGGGATGGCGCGGCGGGGGATGGCACGGCGGGGGCGCTCACTGGCACGGCGGCGGCGCGCACTGGCACGGCGGCTACCACCGATAGTTCATCGTTGTGGGCATCGACGTGAGCCCGAAATTCGGGCTCACGTTTTGATCCCTTCGAGATTATTTGAAGCGGCGGCTGGTCACCGAGCCCCCCGGCTCCCTACCGGCGCGATTGGCTGTTCGACGGAGTCTTTCGCGCGCCAAGCGATTCTCTGCGCGCAACGTTAGGCCGCATCGACGCGCTATAGAAAGCAGTCGTTTTTTTTTGCGTCTCGCGGGAATAAACCGCGCCTCCCTCGAGTTCCCCTCCTTTGACGGCGCTTTTCGCCGCAGAAGGAGAGAGTCATGACGCACGATCACGACGGCGGGCTCGACCGCCGGCAAACGCTCAAATGCATGCTTTGGGCCGGAACCGGCGTGGTGTGGACGGTCGCGGGCGGCGTGCCCTCGTCGCGGCTGATCGGCTCGACGAAAGCCGCAGAGGGCGGCTTTTCCTTCATCCAGATCTCCGACAGCCACATCGGCTTCGCCAAGCCCGCCAACCCGGATGCGCGCGCCACTCTTGGGGCGGCGATCGATAAGATCGTGGCAATGCCGGACAAGCCGGCGTTCATGATCCATACCGGCGATATCAGCCATGCGGCCAAGGCGAGCGAATTCGACGACGCGCAGCAAATGATCGGCCGCGCCAAGCTCGACATCCACTATGCGCCTGGCGAACATGACATTCTCGACCCCAAGACGCGCGACGTCTATCTCGAGCGCTTCGGCAAGGGAGCGACCGGCGGCGGCTGGTATTCCTTCGATCAGGGCGGCGTGCATTTCATATCGCTCAACAATGTCGTCGACCTGAAGAAGAACGGGCTTGGCTCGCTCGGCTCAGATCAGCTCGAGTGGCTGGAAGACGATCTCAAAGGCAGATCCGCTTCGACGCCCATCGTCATCTTCTCTCATATCCCGCTCTGGATGATCGCGCCTGAATGGGGCTGGGGCACGGAGGATTCGGCGCAGGCGCTCGCCTATCTCTCGCGCTTCGGTTCGGTGACCGTGCTCAACGGCCATATTCATCAATTGATGCAGAAGGTCGAAGGCAACGTCGCGTTCCACACCGCCCGTTCGACCGCCTTTCCGCAACCGGCGCCAGGAACGGCGCCGGCGCCGGGACCGAAGCTCGTGCCCGCGGGCGAATTGCACAAATGGCTCGGCGTTCGAGAGGTGGTCTACTCGCCTACGTCCACTGAGCTCGCCGTCACGGACTCTGATCTAGACTGAGATGCGTCGATGAGGCTGTTCCGCTTTCTCGAATCCCTCTCTCGCGGCGCCTGTTGCGAAACGGGCGTCCTCCCACCGCCCAACACGTTGCGGGCGAGGGACTTTTCGGCTCGCCTTCGCTCGGTCACCCACGCCGAGTGGAGGGACGAGTGGTCTCTCCGAAGGGAGAAATACGCCGCCGCCGTGACGCTTGCAGCCGCAATCTCAGCAGCGCTCGCACAGACCGCGTGGGCCGGCGGACTCACCGGAGACGCCGCTCGCGGCGAGACGCTTTATCAGGCCTGCCAGGATTGTCACTCGCTCGACAAAAACGACGTCGGCCCACGGCATCGCGGCGTCTTCGGGCGCAGGGCCGCTTCGCTGCCCGATTACGACTATTCGGACGCGCTCAAATCAGCCAATATCGTGTGGAACGAGGAGACGCTCGACAAGTGGCTGACCGATCCTCAGGCTGTCGCGCCCGGCGCCAAGATGTTCTTTCACCTGGACAACCCGCAGGACCGGGCCGACGTGATCGCTTACCTCAAGGAGCGCGCCAAATAGGGCGCGCGCCAAGGCGCGGCTCGCGAAAAAGTGGGAACCGGTTTTTCGCGAAAAGCGCGCGAAATTAGGAAACTAGGACACGGCGCTTGAGCAACCCAATTGCCGAGAAGCGCTTCCGCGAGATCGTGCCACCCCTGCTCGATGATGCTTACTCACTCGCCAAATGGCTGTCGCACAGCCCAACCGACGCCGAGGACATCGTGCAGGACGCTGCGCTGCGCGCGCTTCAGGCTCTCTCCAGCGTCTCTGTCGATCGGCCGAAACCCTGGTTTCTCTCCATTGTGCGCAACGCCGCCATGACCTTCATGGCGCGCAACCGGCGCAAGACCGTGGCATACGCTGGCGACATGGCGGATTTGGACGCGCTCGATTTGCGTGAGGGCGATGACGCGGCGCCCAATCCCGAACAGGAGCTTATCGCGCTTCAAGATGGCGAGCGCTTGCGTCAGGCGATCGCGAGGCTGCCCTCGCCCTTTCTAGAAACGCTCGTCATGCGCGACATCAACGGCCTCTCCTATCGCGAGATCGCCGAAGCGACCGAGACTCCGGTCGGCACGGTGATGTCCAGGCTCGCGCGCGCCCGTAGCCTTCTCGCCAAAATCTTGACGTCCGAGCCATGACGAGGACCGAGTCATGACCGACCGCGACCTCAACGAACGGCATCTGAGACTCAACGCTGCGCTCGACGGCGAACTCGACCCCATGGGCTCGCTCGAGTTCGAACGCGAGCTGCGCGATGATCCGGCGCTCGCCGCTGAATACCGGCGCCTCACAGCGCTGCGCGGCGCGGTCCGCCGCCATGCGCCGCGTGAAGCGGCGCCTCAAGCGCTCGTCGACCGCATCGCGGCGCTGACGGCGTCCACGCCGGCGGCTCCTGCGATTCAGGCGGCCTCGAGCCGGACTACGACGGTCGTCCCGTTTCGGCGTCGCGCGTGGCTCGATAGCCGCGCGCTTGCGATGGCGGCCTCCTTCGCTGTCCTCGGCTTTGCAGTCGGCGCGGGGCTTACGTCGCTGCACGCGCCCGCCGGCTCCAGCGATGTCGTCCAACATCTGGTCTCGGATTTCGCCCGCGCCGAGATCGCCGGCCAACCGTTCGACGTCGCCTCATCCGACCGGCATACGGTCAAGCCCTGGCTCGCCAAGCGCACCACCGTCAGCGGAACCATTGTCGATCTCGCGCCGGAGGGCTTCCCGCTGGTGGGCGGACGGGTGAGCATCGTGGACCGAGTCCCGACGCCGACGCTCGTCTATCGGCACAACGAGCACGTTGTCGCGGTGACCGAGCTGCCGCTCGACGCCAAGGGCGTCCGCGGTGGGAGAGGCGGAATCGAAACGATCGACGGCTACCATGTCGTGCGCTGGTCCGACGCGAACCTCACTTACGTCGCCGTTTCCGACATGGACGAGAAGGCGCTTGGCGAATTCGTCGAGGCGTTCCGGCGCGGCGGCGGCGCCGCGACTGAGCCGACCCGGCCGTAACGCGCTCCGACCCAGCGGGCGGGTCCCCGCCCCGGAAAATGCTCCGGTCCCTCGGGCGCGCCGTGCCAACCGCAGACTCGGCATTTTCTGGACAAAACCGAAAGTCCATGCTATACATGTTTCCATTCGTGGAACCTAGCTTCCGCCTCGCCTGCAGGCGCTTCGCGAGGAAAAGAGGGCGGGAGAGCCTTGAAATGCAAGTCGCTTCGAACCCTGAGGCCGCCCCAATTTTTATTTGGATTCGCTGCAACCCATTGAAAAGTCCCAATTCGGACGAATAAAACCAAGGAAATCCAAGAAAAATTGCTTGGATTTCCTTGGTTTTATTTGGTTTTGTTTGGCGGCGGGAAGCGGCTTGGCCGGCGGCGCCTCCGAGCCCGAAGAGCACCCACGCCGGGCGCTCGCAGCGTTTTTCATCCTTCAGGCGGTCGACCTCGGATCATGCCCTATCCAATCATTCTCCACCATTTCGATCGGTCGCCGTTCTCAGAGAAGATCCGCGTGGTCTTCGGCCACAAGGGGCTTTCATGGAGAAGCGTGCGCATTCCGCAGATCATGCCGAAGCCCGATCTGATGCCGCTGACCGGCGGTTATCGTCGGACACCGGTGATGCAGATCGGCGCGGACGTTTTCTGCGACACACAGATCATCATCCGCGAAATCGAACGCCGATTTCCGTGGCCGAGTTCTGTTTCCCCCAGGCGCAGCCGGGGTCCCCTGGGCGCTCGGTTCCTGGACCGACCGCGCTTTCTTCCAGAACACTGTCAATCTTGTATTTGGGACCCTCGGTCCGAAGGTCCCGCAAGAATTTATCGAAGATCGCAGTCAGCTGCGCGGCGGCAAGTTTGACCTCGACAAGATGCGAGCGGCGATCCCGCAGATGCGGGATCAGATGCGGGCCCACCTCGGCTGGATCGAGGGGCAACTCGGCGACGGGCGGCAATGGCTCCTTGGAGAGTTCAGCCTTGCTGACGTCAGCGCCTACATGAATGTCTGGTACGCCCAATCAAACCTAACGGTGGAGGAGGACCGGGTAGTCGCGGGCGTCGACAAAGTCTTCGCCGGCCTCAAGCAGGTCGCCTCATGGGAGAGCCGCATGCGAGCGGTCGGACACGGGGCGCGCGAAGAAATGTCCGCCGACGAAGCCCTCGCGATCGCGGCAAAAGCAAGCCCGGAAACGGTCGACGAGAACGTCCGGGCGATCCCAACGGACGCAAGGTCGGCGACAGGGTGCGCGTCGCTCCCGACGACTACGGGAAGGTCGAGGTTGGCGGAGAGATCGTTTCTCTCTCGGCGCAGCATATCGCGATACGTCGCATCGATGAAAGGGTCGGCGAGATTGTCGTGCATTTCCCGCGCGCGGGTTTTCTCGTTCAGTCGGGTTGAAGGCGTCGTTTAGCCGTCTTGCCCCGCGCGTCGGGCGCCGCTAGAGGGCGCGGGATGCGTCCCTCGGCTCTCGATCCGCTGTTCGCGCCTGCCGGCGCCCTGCCGGGGATCGGGCCCAAGAACGCGAAGCTCTTCGACCGTCTGCTCGATAAGCCTCAAGGGGCGCGGGTGGTCGACGTCCTCTTCCACTTGCCGCAGGCGACCGTCGACCGCCGCGCGCGCCCCAAGATCCGCGACGCTGTTCCCGGCACGATCGTCACCATCGAGGCGAAGGTGACTGAGCACCGCGGACCGCCGAACGCGCGTTCGCGGGCGCCGTTCAAGGTGCTGGTCGAGGACGACACCGGCGACGTCGAACTGGTCTTCTTTCTCGCCAATCACGAATGGGTGCGGTCGCGGCTGCCGGTCGGCGCGACGCGCTGGATTTCCGGCAAGCTCGAGCTCTGGGATGGCCGCCGTCAGATGGTGCATCCCGATCGAGTGATGAACGCGGAGGAGCTCGATCGCCTCCCCGCGGTCGAGCCCGTCTATGGGCTGACCGAAGGCCTCTATCAGCGCGGGGTCGCCCGCGCCGCGGAGGGCGCGCTTAAGCGCCTGCCGCCGATGCCGGAATGGATCAGCGCGAAGACCTTGAGCGATCTGAAATTGCCGAGCTTCACGCAGGCACTCGGCGCGATGCATCAGCCGGAAACGCCCGAGGATGTCGATCCAGCCAGTTCGGCGGCGACGCGGCTCGCCTATGACGAGCTGCTGGCCAATCAGCTGGCGCTCCTGCTCATGCGCGCGCGCCTGCGCGTCATTCCCGGCCGGGCGCACAAGGCGGAAGGCGCTTTGGCGCGCCGCCTCGAAGCTGCCCTGCCCTTTTCTCTGACGCGCGCCCAACGCCAGGCGATCGACGACATCCGCGCGGATCTGAGAGCCGAAAAGCGCATGCTGAGGCTCCTGCAGGGCGACGTCGGATCAGGCAAGACCGTGGTTGCGCTGATGGCGATGGCGGAGGTGGTCGAAGCAGGCAGACAGGCGGCGATGATGGCGCCGACCGAAATTCTTGCCCGCCAGCATTACGAGCGCATGGCCCCGTTGGCGGCCAGCGCCGGCCTGCGCATCGCGCTCCTCACCGGCCGCGACAAGGCGGCCGCTCGCCGCGCCTCGTTGGCCGCATTGGCCGAGGGGACCATCGACATCGCTGTCGGCACACATGCGCTGTTTCAGGAAAGCGTAGCCTTCGCCGATCTCGGGCTCGCGGTGGTCGACGAACAGCATCGGTTCGGCGTGCGCCAACGCCTCGCGCTGGCTTCCAAGGGCGCGGCGGCCGATCTCCTGGTGATGACGGCGACGCCGATTCCGCGTTCGCTCGTGCTCGCCTATTTCGGCGACATGGATGTGTCCGCTTTGCGCGAAAAGCCGCCGGGGCGCCAGCCGATCGATAC
This sequence comes from uncultured Alphaproteobacteria bacterium, assembly GCA_963730555.1. GTDB lineage: Bacteria > Pseudomonadota > Alphaproteobacteria > Rhizobiales > Beijerinckiaceae > Roseiarcus. Next base: position 81,754 of record CAVSSS010000011.1, read on the forward strand.
GCGCATCTTGCCGATCGAACGAATAGGCGAGGTGGTGGCGCGCCTCTCGCAGGCTCTCAGCTCCGGCGCGCGCGCCTACTGGGTTTGTCCGTTGGTCGAGGAGAGCGAGACGCTCGACGTCGCGGCAGCGGAAGAGCGCGCTCAAGCGCTCAGCGCCATCTTTGGCGACGCCGTCGGCCTCGCGCACGGCAAGATGGCCGGCCCCGAGCGGGACGCGGCGATGGAGCGGTTCCAGCGCGGGACAACGACCATCCTCGTCGCAACCACGGTGGTCGAGGTCGGCGTCGACGTGCCGGAGGCGACGATCATGATCGTCGAGCGCGCCGAACGCTTCGGGCTCGCGCAATTGCACCAATTGCGCGGGCGCGTTGGCCGCGGAGCGAGCCGCTCCGCCTGTCTGCTCCTTTACAAAGGACCGCTCGGCGACGCCGCGCGCGCGCGGCTCGAGATCCTGCGCGAGACCGAGGACGGGTTCCGTATCGCCGAGGAGGATCTGAAGCTGCGCGGCGAAGGCGACGTCCTCGGCGCTAGGCAAGCCGGCGCGCCCGGCTTTCGTTTCGCCCGGCTCGACATCCATAGCGGCCTCTTGGCGCGGGCGCGGGCGGAGGCTGAAGCGGCACTCAAGCGCGACGAACGGCTCGCCGGCGACGCGAACCGGGGCTTGAGGCTGCTCCTCTACCTCTTCGAGCGCGATGAAGCCGTGCGGCTTATCGAAGCCGGATGAACGGACGTTCAGACTAGCGCTTCCTAGCGATCAAATCGCAGTGAAAAGTGGGCGGATGTCGTGAATGTGAAGGACGGCGCGCGCTGCCGCCGCGTATCGCTCACTATATCGCCACACAATGCGGCGACTGCGTTCGAGCCATCGCCGAATCTTCCTTGGCCGGAACCGATCAGGCAGTGGCGCCGTTTTTGCGCCGAGGCGATTGAAATGAGTGCAAACCGCATCCGCGACATCGACTTCTGGCGCGGGGCCGTGCTGATCGCGATCGTGATCGATCACATTCCCGGCAACCCGCTCGAAAATTGGACTCCGAGAAACTACGGCCTTTCGGACAGCGCCGAGGCGTTCGTCTTTCTATCCGGTCTGTCGGTCGGCCTTATTTACTTGCCGAGGGCGTTCAAGTACGGCCTCGAGCCGGTCGCTGGCGGATGCCTCAAGCGAGCGCTCAAGCTTTACGGCGTGCATATCGCGCTGACCGTGGCTGCGCTCGCCGTGTTCGGAGCAGCCTACTGGGCGAGCGGGGTCCCTGACCTGATCCAAGCGCACGGGCGCTCTTTCGTCTTCACTTCGCCGGGCAATGGGCTTTTGGGACTTGCCCTGCTCAGCCATCAACTCGGCTACTTCAATATCCTGCCGTTGTATATCGTGTTGATGCTATGGGCGCCGGTCGCGGTCGCGCTCGCGCTGCGCGGCCCTCTCTTGGCTTTGATCGTTTCGGTGGGTCTCTATGCGGCCGCGCGCGCCTTCGGCCTCAATCTCCCGAATTGGCCCGAGCCCGGAGGCTGGTTCTTCAATCCGATGGCTTGGCAGCTCGTGTTCACGCTTGGAGTCGTATCCGCGATTTTGTGGCGCGACGGCCTGCCGAGGCCGGCCCCTTGGCTGGTCACGCTGAGCGCCATGACGGTCACTGGCGCAGCGTTGATCGTAACCAATGAGGGGGGCTTCGCGCCCGGGCTCCGCGACACAGCCACCGCGCACCTCGACGTCGCCAAGCAGGATCTCGGGCTTGCGCGCCTGATCCACTTCATTGCATTGGCCTATCTGATCGCGATGGCGACGACGGCGTTCGGGCGATTCATTGCGCCGGTGGTCCGGGGCGCCTTCGGCAGCGCGGTTCAAAGTCTTGGGCGCAACAGTCTGCCCGTTTTCGCCGCCGGCTCGGTCTTGAGCGCCGGCGGCCAAGCTGCGCTCGCTGCGACTTCCCCTCACGCTTCGGCAGGGATTGAACAGTTTGTCGGACTCGCGTACACGGTTGTGTCAATCGCCGCCCTGTTCGCCGTCGCCCACTGGATCGAGTGCAGAAAAACCCACGCCGACATCGCAATCGCCGCTGCACAGCCGGCGCGTTCGCGCGGCTGGCGGGCGTTGTCTGCGTCCTCTTCGCCCTGAGCGCGGCGCACGCCGAAGAGGGTTCGTGCCCCAACCAAACGGCGGCGTTCGAGCGTAATGGCGCCGTCCTCGCGTTCCCGAAGGTGCGCGTGGGCCTGCCCAACGACATTCTGGCGATAGGCTCGTCTTCGACCGAGGGAATCGGGGCCAGTTCGCCAGCCAATAGCTACCCAGCCCGGCTCGAGGCGGAGCTCGAAAAGCAGACGGGCGTCGACTTCGATGTCAAAAATGCTGGCGTTGGGGGCGAATTGGCCGCGAAGACGCTTCAGCGGCTGAAAAGCGCGCTCAAATCCGGTTGGGCTCGGCTGGTGATCTGGCAAGTCGGCACCAACGACGCGATCGTCGGGGTCGACGAGACATTGTTTCGCGCCACGGTGCGGGCCGGCATTGCCGCCGCGCGCGCCGCAGGGGTTCCGATGATGCTGATCGGCCCGCAGTTCACCTTGAAAAACCCCGACCCCGTCCGCTACGAGCGGTTCGTCAAAATGGTCGACGACATCGGCGCAGCGGACCATGTGCCGGTGCTGAGCCGCTATGCATTTATGAAAAGCTGGAGCGCCAAGGGCGCGAAGGCGATCGATTTGCTCTTGTCCGGCGATGGCCTGCACATGAGCGACCTTGGATACCGATGCCTCGCGCACGCCCTCGCCGCGGCGATCGAGGGCGCAGCCGAGGCCAAGCTTTAGGTCGCTTCAGGGCGTTCTCGGGGAATCTCAACAATGCGACGGCGTGTTTGGCGGCGCGGGACGGTCTCGGCCGTCGGGTTCGGCGCCATGAGCTTCGGGGGCTTCTACGGCTCGACGAACGAGGCCGAGTCGATGCGGACGCTGGCGAGGGCGCTCGAGCTCGGCGTCGATTTCTGGGACACCGCCAACGTCTATGGCGATGGGCTTTGCGAACACGTGATCGGCAAGTTCCTGGCCGAAGACAAAAGCCGCCGCGCCCGGGTGACGCTCGCGACCAAGTTCGCCATTCGCCGACGCGACGACGGCTCGCGCTTCTTCGACAATAGCGCGGCCCATATTCGCGACGCTTTCGACAGCTCGCGGAAGCGGCTCGGCGTCGACCACATTGACCTTTACTATGTGCACCGCGTCGACAAATCGATGCCGATTGAAGATACGATCGGGGAATTGGCGCGCCTCGTCAAAGCGGGCGCGATTGGCGCGATCGGTCTTTCCGAGATCGCGCCCGATACGCTGAGACGCGCTCACGACGTGCATCCGATCGCCGCGGTGCAGTCGGAATATTCGCTCTGGACGCGCAATCCCGAACTTGGCCTCGTTCAGGCCTGCGCGGACTTAGGCGCGATTCTGGTCGCCTTCTCGCCGCTCGCGCGCGGCTATTTAAGCGGCCTCATGCAGGACGTCGAGAGCTTCGGCGAAAAGGACTTCCGCCACGCCAATCCACGGTTTCAAGGCCTCAACTGGCGACGCAATCGCGACCGGCTGAACGCCTTTCTCACTCTCGCCAAATCATGGGGCCTGAAGCCGGCGACGCTGGCCATCGCCTGGACGCTCGCCAAGGCGGAGCATGTCGTGCCGATCCCCGGCAGCCGCGCCGCGGCCCATCTCGAGGAGTGCGCTGCCGCCGCCAAGATCGATCTGACCGACGCCCAACTCGCAGAGATCGAGCGAGCGCTGCCGCTCGGCTTCGCCGCTGGCGAGCGCTATTCCGAGAGCCAATGGGTCGGAATCCAGAAGTACTGAAACGCGTAGGAGGGTCCGCGCCGGACATCGCCGCTAGGCCGCCTCGCATTTGGACGGAGCCGGTTCGGCCGCCTTCCCAGCCGCGGACCGGACCCTCATCCGGTCGATCTGGGTTTTCTTGGCCCTTCGCCATTTCGGTCGCGAGGGGCCCCGCTCGGAGGTATTGAATTCCCTTGGATTTTCTTGGTTCTCTCGTCCGAATCTAGACTTTTCAATGGGTTACACGGATTTTTGCGGGAACAATCTCGCGCGCCGATTGTCCCGCGCCTCGAGCAGGGACTTCCGGAGCGGGTTCCGCCGCTATTTCGGGAACGGGACCGGCTTGTCGGAGAGCGTCTGCAGATAGGCCAGAATATCGGCCCGCCTATGTGCGCTCTTTTCGCCGGGGAACGTCATCTTCGTCCCGGAGGCCAGCGCTTTCGGATCGGTGATCCACTTGTTCAGCACTTCATACGTCCAGTCGCCGCTCACGCCTTTGAGCGAATCGGAGTAGGCGAAGCCGGGGACCGAAGCGATCTTGCGGCCAACGACGTTCCAGAGGTCCGGCCCGATCTTCGCGCCCTTGCCTTCCTGGAAGTTGTGACAGGTCTCGCAGATCTTGGCATCCTCTGCGCCTTTCTTGGGGTCGGCCTTGGCGAGCAGCGCGGGCAGCGGCTCTTCCGGCGCCGCGGCGGGCGCGGCGGCGGTGGCGGTCGCGGGGGCGGCGGTCGGCAGGGCGAAGCCTGGAACCTTGGCGATTCGCGGCGACAGGACGAGATTGCTGAAGGCCGTGAGCAGCATGACGAACAGCACCGCCCCCAGCGCCGTAAGGGAGACCCGGTTCACATTCACGTGGTCCATAGAGACAGGACTTTCGTCGGCTGGAGTGAGGTTCAAGTGGAGTCGGGGGTGTTTGTTCTATGGAGTTGATTAGCTGCTTTGCGCTCGCCTTGGCAACACGTATAAGCCGTCGCGCCCCGAATTTGGCTTAATCGAAACGGATGGCCAACCCCATTGTCCTCATCCCCGCGCGCATGAACGCGGCCCGCCTTCCGGGAAAGCCCCTCGCCGACATTCACGGCGCGCCGATGATCGTCCATGTCTGGCGCCGGGCGACTGAAGCGGATATCGGACCGGTCTGGGTGGCGGCGGACGATCCGCGCGTCACTGAGGCGGTCGTCTCGGCCGGCGGCAAAGCCATCATGACGCGCTCCGATCACCCTTCCGGGTCTGACCGCATTTTCGAGGCGTTGGGCCTCATCGACGCCGACGGCGCCCACGACGTCGTGGTCAATATTCAGGGCGATCTGCCGACGATCGAACCTTCCGCCGTACGCGCCTGTCTTGCGCCGCTTGCCGAGCTCGCAGTCGACATTGCGACGCTGGCGACGCCGATCACGCGCGAGCAAGAGAAGGACGATCCCAACGTCGTCAAGATCGTCGCAACCGAGCTCGATCCGACTTGGCTAAGAGCGCTCTATTTCACCCGTGCGCGCGCTCCCTGGGGCGAGGGGCGCCTGCTGCACCATATCGGCCTCTACGCCTATCGCCGCGATTCGCTTCGGCGGTTCGTGGCCTCGCCCCCCTCGCCGCTGGAGCGGCGCGAGAAGCTCGAACAATTGCGGGCGCTGGAGGCGGGCATGCGCATCGACGTCGCGCTTGTCGACACCGCGCCGCTTGGCGTTGACGCGCCGGAGGATCTGGAACGCGCGCGCGTCATGCTCGCGCCTGGGAAACATGCATGAAGACCACGCGTTGCATCGCTTACCAGGGCGAACCTGGGGCCAATTCGCACATCGCTTGTGCAGACAATTTTCCGCAACTCGATCCTTTGCCCTGCGCGAGCTTCGAGGACGCTTTCGCGGCGGTGCAAGACGGCGCAGCCGAACTCGCTATGATCCCGATTGAGAACTCGATCGCGGGGCGCGTCGCCGACATTCATGCGCTTCTTCCCGCGTCCGACCTTCACATCGTGGGCGAGACCTTTCTGCCGATCCACTTTCAGCTCTTGGCGGTTCCCGGCACCCGCGTCGAGGACCTGAAGGCCGTCTATAGCCACACCCATGCGCTCGGCCAGTGCCGAAACATCATCCGCCGCTTGAAGCTTCAACCGGTTGTCGCCGCCGACACCGCAGGCGCGGCGCGCGAGATCGCGGAATGGGCCGACAAGAGCCGCGCGGCGCTGGCACCGCGGCTGGCGGCCGAGATCTATGGGCTCGACACGCTGGCGTCGAATGTCGAGGATGAGAGCCACAACACGACACGCTTCGTCGTGCTGTCGAGGGACGAGGGCTGGGCACCGGCCGGGGAAGGGCCTGCAGTAACGACATTCGTCTTTCGCGTCCGCAACGTGCCCGCCGCGCTTTACAAGGCGCTCGGCGGCTTCGCGACCAACAGCGTCAATATGACCAAGCTCGAGAGCTACATGGAGGGCGGCGAGTTCACCGCGACCCAGTTCCTCGCCGATGTCGACGGGCACCCCATGGACCTGGCCCTCGCGCGGGCGCTGGAGGAGCTCAAGTTCTTTTCCCGCGAAGTGCGCATTCTGGGCGTCTACCCCGCTCATCCCTACCGCAGCGAGTCGCGCGATGCTTCGCCGTCGGCTTTGTAGCGCAGCCAATGCAATCGACTGCGCTACAAAGCCCAGTTAGGCGGCGAAAGCGAGCTCTCTCAATTCCGGCTGCTCAATTCCGAGTTCCTCACGGAAGGCCTTCAGAGCCGACATGAGGCCTTCTCCGGTGTCGAAGAGCCCAGCGTAGCTCATAGTGCCGCCGATCCGTTGCGGTTTGCCGATTAGCTGTGGGTTGCAGCCGACGGCTTTCAGGACCCGATAGATCCGCGCGTCGAACACCGAAACGATCTGGGTCAAGCCCGCGATGACGGCGACTTCCCCGATGCCCGCGATCAACTCGCTAAGCACAAAGTTGACGCCGTTCCGGCTGCGTTGCGGCTGGCCTTCCACGGCGACTGCGCAAATGCGCGAACTCTCCCAGATTGTCGCGCTTTCGATGGCTTCACCCTCTTCGAGCAGGCACGGGAACACGTCGCGCAACATATTTGGTCCCGTTGTGGGGAGCAACCTCAGCGATCCCCAGTATTCGTTCGTATTTTGATCGACCGACACCAGATACAACGGATTGGCGTCATCGAATTCGTCCCGTTCGTATCCGTCCTTCACAGTAACATCCCAACCGAGTCGTTCTGAGAAAGTCAGGGCCCTATTCCGAAACATTGCATCCATTTCCTGCGGAAACGATGACGCTCGCGAACCTTCAATAAACTTCAACATCGTGGCATCTCCCTTGCAACGCGACCACGAATGTTAACCTTAAATTTTAACCACCACAATTCCACATACAAGTTGAGTTGACAATTTGGGAATCACTTAAAGGACGAACCTTGGAGAGCCTTCGCTGGGATGACGCCAGTAGCAATGGCCACGCCAACTGCATGCGTTAAGTTCGCACAATTCAGTTTATGTCGCGCGGTATCAAGATAACTCTTCACGCTGCCAAAAGATATGTTCAGTATATCGGATATATCTTGGTATGTCTTACCTCGGGCAGCCCAAATTAGACACTGTTCCTCCCGCTTAGACAATTTTACTGGAGGACTACTTAGTTTGAGGTTAACACTGGCCGCAGAATCGATGAGAACTGAAATCAATTGCAGTTTGACCATATTGTTCTTTTTGAATTCATACCATTCTGGTTTTGTATGATTGCTGGTATAGGAGACCAAAGAATAGACACCTCGCCGATTGCGAACGGGGATCGACAGCCCGTTGAAGCCAACTTCGTGGGTGAACGCATCTGTGAAAAACGCCTGAACTGCTGGGTCATCGCGCGCCAATTCATCCCAGTCGAATGGAAGAACAGCTTTACTCCCATACGCGATAACTGGATCAATTAGAACATACTGCTTGAGGAAGTATCGTGTCTGCCACTGAAACGAATAGGTTACAGTGCCGGTAAGCAGGCTGGCGTCCGAGCTTTTGTCAGGAGCAAAACGCATATACGCAATGTGGCTAACGCCGATATCGAGCGCGATTGCTTTAAGCGTTTCCTCCAGATCCTGCTCGTTGTAGCCAAGAATCGTGTCCGTCAGTCTTATTGCGGCCAATTCGATCGTGACATTTCCCATAGGCGTTAGCCATAGACGTCAAGAACGAATTTCTAGCGCCTCAGCCAGGGCTTCATCGCAAGCAGTTGGCCCGACCTTTCGGTCGATCCTGGAAAACACCGTCAGCTGGCGACCTAAAGAAGTCAGGTCGACGTCCTTACGGTTCGCCTTTGATGGTTTTGACTGCTCGTTTAGCATCGTTAACTCTGTGGGCATCTACGCCCTCCTGCCCAAATTGCAGCTTGGTTTGGTCACTAATGTACCATAACCACGGCAAGGCAATCAACAAACATGTGGAGGCGGAATGAAGAACAAGCCTTTCCGCCACGGTAGTAGGGACCGTTCCATCCGTCATCTGGGTATTCCAATTGAAACTCCACAAGAGCGAAGGTGTCGTGCGCCGCTAGCACCAGCGCAACCTGGTCCTGAAGCGCCACCCGACCTCTGTGCAGAAGCCGGACTCTGCGGCCTAGCCTTTCCACAATGACGTCCTTTCGGTGGATCGAAGGCGCCGCCGGCGAAGTGTCAGCTTGCGGCAAATCCCTGGAGACAGTCGCTTATGGGCCGCCGCCGGAGCAGGCGCCAACGATCGTAGTGCTGCATGAGGGACTCGGCTGCGTCGCGCTGTGGCGTGACTTTCCGGCAAAGCTCGCAGCTGCGACCGGCCTCGGGGTGTTCGCCTATTCGCGCGCCGGCTATGGCGGGTCCGAGCGCATCGATTTGCCGCGCCCGCTCGATTATATGAGCCGCGAGGCGCGCTTCAGCCTGCCCGCGGTGCTCGACGCGATCGAGCTTAAGCGCGGCATTCTGCTCGGCCACAGCGACGGCGCCTCGATCGCGGCGATTTACGCCGGCGAACATGGCGACGAGCGGATCAAAGGCCTCGTCCTGCTGGCGCCGCATCTGTTCACCGAGGCGATGGGCCTCGCCTCGATCACAGAGGCGCGAAGCGCCTACGAGACTGGCGACCTCCGCGCGAAGCTCGCCAAATATCACGCCCATGTCGCCTGCGCCTTCCGTGGTTGGAACGACGCCTGGCTCGATCCCGGCTTCCAAGCCTGGAACATTGAGGATTGGGTTGGCCGCTGGCGCGTTCCCGCGCTCGTCATCCAGGGTGCGGACGACCAATATGGAACCCTCAAACAGGTCCGCGCAATCGAGGCCCGCTCGCCAATGCCCGTCCAGAGCCTCATCCTCGAAGCCTGCCGGCACGCGCCGCAGTTCGATCAGCCCGAGGCGACGCTCGAGGCGATCGTCCGGTTCTGCGCAGAGCTCGCTAAGCCGGAGGCGCGCTGACGCGGGCTCGGGCTTGGCGGCCAAATAAATCCAAGCAAAACCAAATAAACCCAAGGAAAATTGCTTGGATTTATTTGGATTCCCTTGGCCGAATCGGGGCTTCTCAATGGGTTACGGGCGAAAAAAATAAAAAAAATCTTTCCTTCTCATTCCTCCTTCTCCAAGCGTCTGAGGAACCGGATTGATCCTCTGTTCATTCTGAATAACATAACATCCTGATTTGCGCAAGACAATGTTGGATTATAGCATTGGCCTTCGGCCGACTTCTCGCGGCTGATCGCCGAGTCCTATCGTCTCGACCATCCTCGGACGAATTCGGGGGTTGATTGAGGCTATCAATTCCGCACCGCCGCGCGGCGAACGCAATCATGACCCCCGCCCGGCCCGGCGCCAATGGGCCCACGACCGTAGAAAAGCCTCATCGGCGCCATGGTTCGGCGAAAGACTGTCGTCCCGCCGCCGCTAAAGCCGCCGTTTTGCCGGTAAAACAGAGCGAAATCCGCCTTGACTCGCGCGAATTCCCGCGGATCCTCAGTAGCGCCCGACCGGCGTCGCCCGCCTTTGCCCTACTCGGCCCGCCATGCCACATTGAGCCCGTGGCCATGACGCGGGCGGCGGCGAATGGCGGACGTAAAACTCTTTCTTTCATGCGTCTCGAATGAATTCGGCGCCTGGCGCGAGGCGCTGCGCCACGAGCTGACGTCGCTAAATCTTGACGTCGCCATCCAGGAGGATTTCGGCTCGCTTGGCGTGGACACACTGAGCAAGCTGGACGCCTATATCAGCAACTGTGACGCGGTCATTCATCTGGCGGGCGCGAAAGCAGGCGCCTCGCCAAACGACTTCGTCGCCAAGAAATTCGTCGCGCAGCTTGCAGACCTCGAGAAGCGGCTTCCGCCGCTCTCCGCCGCGATGAACGCGGGCGCCGTGATCGCCTATACGCAATGGGAGGCGTGGCTGGCGCTGTACTACAACAAGCCGCTTCTAATCGCGCGACCGGACCTCAAGCCGGCCGAAGGCCAAGCGGCCGACGCGCCCGACCCGGTCGAGGAGTCGCAGGCCGCGCATCTTGGGCGATTGCGCGAAGTCGGGATCTATCCGGAAATCCGCTTCGCGAATGCCGATCAACTCGCCGCGCGCACCATAAAGGGCGCTTTTCGCCATTTTTCGAAGGCCGCTCCCGCCAACGCGCAGGCCCCGGAACCTTCCGTTCGCGTCGCTCGGCGGCCTGTTGGCCGGCCGCGATGAGGACCTTGCCGACCTGCATACGGCGCTGCTCAGCGCCAAGGGTGCTCCGGTCGCGGTTCACGGTCTCGGGGGGATCGGCAAGACGCGGCTCGCGATCGAATATGCCTGGTCTCGCGAGACGGTCTATTCAGCGGTTCTGTTCGTCAGCGCGAGCGACGGCGCCGCGCTCAACGCGGGTTTGGCGGGGCTGACGGCCTTCGAGGTTTTCGACCTACCAGAGAAAGAGGCGCGCGACGACGCGACCAAGATCACCGCCGTCCTGCGCTGGCTTGAGTCCAACCCGACATGGCTGATGATCCTCGACAATGTCGACGACCGCGCCGCCGTCGCCGAGGTGGCGAAGCTCATGACCCGACTCAAAGGCGGGCATGTCGTCGTCACCGCACGAGCGTCGAATTTTCCCGCCGGGGTGCAAAAGCTCGAAGTCTCCACGCTTGACGAGAACGCGGCCGCGCAATTCCTCCTCGACCGCACCGAAGCGGACCGCAGCAAGAGCAAGGACGATGCGGCGCTCGCGCGCACGTTGGCGCGGGAACTTGGCGGCCTCGCGCTCGGGCTTGAGCAGGCGGGCGCGCATATTGCGACAGATCGCATTGGCTTTGCCCGCTATCTGAAGCTTTGGAGCGAGAGCCGGGAGAAAGTGCTTACTTGGGCGGATGCGACGGTGACGGGTTCCGACCGGACTTTGGCCACGACCTGGGCGACGTCGGTCGCGCCGCTCTCGCCTGAGAGCCGGCGGCTGCTCGAGCGGCTCGCCTTCCTTGCTCCAGATCCGGTTCCGGATTCGCTGCTCGACGTCGCCGTTCCCGGCGAAGCGCCAGACTATGACGCCTATGAAGCGCGCGCCGGCCTCTACGCCTATTCGCTCATTTCGGGCGTGACCGCCGAGGACGGCGGCGCGCCGGGCTTCGTCGTCCATCGCCTCGTGCAGGATTTCGACCGTCGCGCGATGAGCGACGAGCGCCGAGCGCAGGCTTTGCGCGAGGCGTTAGGATGGGTGAATGCAGCCTTCATCGGCAATCCCGACGACGTACGAAACTGGCCGATCCTCGATCCGCTCGCGCCGCACGCGCTCGCGGTCGCGCGCCATGCGGACCAGGCGGAGCTGGCCGAGCCCACGGCGCGGCTGTTCAATCGGCTTGGCCTGATGATCAGGGCGAAGGCGGACTATGACCAAGCCGAACCGCTCTTGCGCTATGCGCTCGCAATCGACGAAAAGACCTACAGCCCGGATCACCCCAATGTTGCGACCGGCCTCAACAATCTCGCCCGTCTGCTTCAGGCTAAAAAGCGCTTTGCCGAAGCCGAGCCACTTTTTCGCCGCGCGCTCGCGATCGACGAGACAAGCCACGGCCCAAACCACCCCAACGTCGCGATCCGCCTCAACAATCTCGCGCTTCTCCTTCAGGACACAAACCGCCTCGCCGAAGCCGAACCGCTTTTTCGCCGCGCGCTCGCGATCGACGAGGCGAGCTACCCCTCTGACCATCCAGACGTGGCGATCCGGCTCAACAATCTAGCGCTTCTCCTCAAGATAACCTATCGCCTCACGGACGCCGAACCGTTGTACCGCCGCGCGCTTACAATCCACGAGAAGACCTGCGGACTAGATCATCCCAAGTTTGCGATCCATCTCAACAATCTCGCTCAGCTGCTTAGGGTGACAAACCGCCTTACCCAAGCCGAACCACTGATGCGTCGCGCGTTAATGATTCTGGAGACAAGGCTTGGCCCGAAGCACCCTCGGACGGCCGGAGCGCGCAATAACCTCGCCGCGCTAGAGGCCGCGCTTAACAAAGGTAATAGGTGAGGCGGGACTTTCCGCACGCATTGCCTGTCATGCCCGCGAAAGCGGGCATCCAGCACGGCCTTCCCGAGGCTCAGGATTCCCGTCGCACTTGTCGGGAGCCGCAGAGAGGGTCGGGGCGAGGCCGGCGCTAACGTCTGCCGACAGAAACCCTCATCCGGCCAGCTTCGCTGGCCACCCCCGGGTCTTCGCCCGGGGGCAAGCTCTTCTCCCAAAGGGAGCAGAGCGGCCTTAAGAGCGGGCGGCGCTGACCAGGGTCGGGTCCGGCTTGTAGAGCGCGGGGAAGAGGCGCTTCAGGTTCGCGACCTTCGGCAGGTCGTTGTAGACGATGTAGGGGTAGCCGGGATTCTTCGCCAAAAAGTCCTGGTGATAGTCCTCGGCGCGATAGAAGGTCTTTCCCGGCTCGATCGTGGTGACGATCGGCGACGGGAAGACGTGCGCCCCGTCGAGCTGGGCGATATAGGCCTTCGCCACCTTCGCCTGCTCGTCGCTCGTCGGAAAGATCGCGGAGCGGTATTGCGTGCCTTCATCCGGGCCTTGGCGATTGAGCTCGGTTGGGTCATGGGCGACCGAGAAATAGATCTGGAGAATGCGCCCGTAGGTGATCTTGCGCGGGTCGTAAGTGATCTGGACCGATTCCGCGTGCCCCGTGTTGCCTTCCGAGGTCATTTCGTAATGCGCGGTCGCCTTCGCGCCGCCGGCATAGCCGGAGACGGCGTTGGTCACGCCGGCGACATGCTGGAAGACGCCCTGAACGCCCCAGAAACAGCCGCCCGCGATCACCGCGACTTCGGAGGTCTTGGCGCCCGCTTGCTCGTCGACCGCCGGCGTCGGGGCGACGCGCGCCTCCTCGGCTGTGGATCGGGTGACGAAAAAGGCCGCTGTCGAGAGGAGCCCGATAAGAATAAAAGCTGGCCAAGAAGAGCCTCTCTTGAAGGACGTAATCATGGCCCAACTCCATCGCCGCCAATTGCGAATCATGAAAGCGCGCTCCGCATAAGCCGTCACTATGGCGTTCACGCGACAAGCCGACTTGCTCACGTGTGTCATCACACTTACGAGAGCCCGCGCTCTGCTTATCAACACCGTTCGCGGAGGCGCTCGTTACAGAACGAGATCCTTAACCCAAAGTAAACGGGCCGGCGCCTTACGCAGTCGCCGGCTTGAAGGCGAGCGCCACCCCGTTCATGCAATATCGCAAGCCTGTCGGCTTCGGTCCATCGTCGAAAACGTGGCCCAGATGGCCCTCGCATCGATGGCAGGTCACCGCCGTGCGGGTCATGCCCCACGAATGGTCGGTGCGCTCGTCCACCGCCTTGTCCAAGGGCGCCCAGAAGCTCGGCCAGCCGGTGCCGCTATCAAATTTCGTTGAGGAGGAGAACAGGTCCAATCCACAGCCGGCGCAGGCGAAAATGCCCTTCCGCTCCTCATGCAGAAGCGGGCTGGTGAAAGGCCGCTCCGTTCCCTCCTTGCGCAGGACCGCATATTGCTCGGGCGTCAGAGTCGAGCGCCAGTCAGCGTCGGTGCGAACGACGTGCGCCTCCTGGGCGCTGGCCGTTCGGGATTGCATCACGCTTATGCCCGCGATCGCGGCCAAGCTGGTCAAAGCCGTTCGACGCGTGAACATGCTTCAATCTCCCTGATACGGCGGATCCAAGACTCTTGCCTGTGTCCGCAACGGCAATACGTTCGGGCGAGCGATCGGTTACGGGGAGGGACGAAATTCTTTGAGCTCCGCCCGCGGGGAGTTGACCGGGGACGCTGGCTGCTCAAACATAATCCCGCCTCGCAAAGCCTTAAACCTCATCCTCGCGCTCCGTCATCGAGGTTTGCGCCGCCCTTGATCCAAGAGGAAACACCCCATGGCCGCCATCAATTCGGTCGTCGACCTTTCGATCGAGGACGAAGTCGCGGTGGTGACGATCAACTCTCCGCCGGTGAACGCGCTTTCGCAACCCGTCCGCGACGGCCTGAAGCGAGGCGTCCAAGCGGCGGAAGCGAACGGGGCGGCTAAGGCCATCGTCATCATGTGCGATGGGCGGACTTTCATTGCCGGCGCCGACATTTCCGAATTCGGCAAACCGCCGGCGCGGCCCTACCTTCCTGAGGCGCTTGACGCCATGGAAAACGCCTCGAAGCCGGTTATCGCCGCGCTGCATGGGACGGCGCTCGGCGGCGGGTTCGAGGTCGCGCTCACGGCGCATTATCGCATCGCAGTCTCGTCGGCCAAATGCGGCCTGCCGGAGATCAAGCTTGGTATCATCCCCGGCGCCGGGGGCACGCAGCGCCTGCCCCGGCTCGTCGGTGTCGAAAAGGCGCTCGACGTCATCTTGTCCGGGACGTCGTTCGGCGCGCGCGAGGCCAAGGACTGGGCCGTCGTCGACGAGCTCGCGGAGGAGGGAAAGCTGCGCGAGTCGGCGATCGCCTATGCCCGGCGCCTCATCGCGGAAAAGGCGCCACTCAAGAAGGTGCGCGACCGGTCCGACAAGCTTGAGCCGGCGCGAGGCAAACCCGAAATCTTCGAGGCCGTTCGTAAAGCGAATGCGCGAAAGTTCCGCGGCTTCGAGGCCTGGGAGAAGGCGATCGAGTTGGTCAAGAATGCGGTCGACCTGCCCTTCGACGAGGGCATGGCGAAAGAGCGCGCGATTTTCAGCGAACTGGTCCAGAGCACCCAGTCCAGGGCGCAGCGCTACGTCTTTTTCGCCGAGCGGCAGGCGGCCAAGGTCGCCGACATCCCGGCCGACACGCCGAGGCGAAAGATCGCCAAGGTGGGCGTGATCGGCGCCGGCACGATGGGCGGCGGCATCTCCATGAATTTCCTCTCCGCCGGCATTCCCGTCACCATCGTCGAGACCTCGCAAGAGGCGCTCGACCGGGGCGTCTCGATCATGCGCCGCAACTACGAGAACACCGCCAAGAAGGGCCGCATGACACTTGCCGAGGTCGAGCAGCGGATGGGCAGGCTTGTCCCCACGCTCGACTTCGATGCGCTGGCCGACGCCGATCTCGTGATCGAGGCGGTGTTCGAGGACATGGATCTGAAGAAAAACATCTTCGAGCGGCTTGATAAGGTCGCCAAGCCCGGCGCCATCCTCGCCTCGAACACGTCCTACCTCGACGTTGACGCCATTGCGGCGATTACCAAGCGGCCCGACGACGTGCTC
Source organism: uncultured Alphaproteobacteria bacterium (assembly GCA_963730555.1). GTDB lineage: Bacteria > Pseudomonadota > Alphaproteobacteria > Rhizobiales > Beijerinckiaceae > Roseiarcus. The sequence goes on from CAVSSS010000011.1 coordinate 97,192, forward strand.
GGCACCCATTTCTTCTCCCCCGCCAATGTGATGCGCCTGCTCGAAATCGTGCGCGGGCAGAAGACGTCAAAGTCGGTGCTGGCGACGATCACCCAGCTCGCGCCGAAGATCGGCAAGGTCCCCGTCGTCGTAGAAGTCGCTCATGGCTTCGTGGGAAACCGCATGCTGGCGCAGCGCCAGCGCGAGGCGTCGAAGCTCATTCTGGAAGGCGCGACGCCCTGGGACGTGGACCGCGTGCTGGTCGAATTCGGCCTGCCGATGGGTCCCTTCGCGATGACCGATCTCGCCGGCCTCGACATCGGCTGGTCAGCCGCGACATCAAAACGCGCGTCGATCCGCGATATTCTATGCGAGGAGGGGCGGCGGGGCCAGAAGACGGGCGCGGGCTTCTACGATTACGACGAAGCGCGCAACGCGAAGCCTTCCGCGCATGTCGAGGGGGTCATCCGAGACTTCGCAAAGTCGAAGGGAATCGAGCAGCGCAAGATAAGCGACGCCGAGATCCTCGAGCGTTGCATCTATCCGATGATCAACGAGGGCGCCAAAATCCTCGAAGCGGGCAAGGCGCAGCGCGCCTCCGACATCGACATCGTCTGGATCAATGGCTACGGCTGGCCGGTCTATCGCGGCGGCCCGATGTTCTACGCCGACACGATCGGATTGAAGACGGTGCTTGCGAAACTCAAGGAGTATCAGGCCAAGTTCGGCGACGACTTCAAGCCCGCGGCGCTGTTGGAGAAGCTTGCGGCCGAGGGCGGGACGTTTACGAAGTCGTGAGCGGCTCACCTCATCCGGCCCTTCGGGCCACCTTCTCCCCGCGGGAGAAGGGGGCGCGCCGAAGGCGCGACGGATGAGGGCCGCGCCGCTGATGGATGAGTTATGAAGACTGACGCTGGCGTCTCGTCGAACCAACGCTCCCGCGCTCGAGCGATGCGCGGGACGCCGACTGACGCCGAGTTGCGTCTCTGGCGCCTGCTACGCGACCGTCGGCTCAGCGGATTCAAGTTTCGCCGACAGGTTCCCGTAGGCCCGTACGTCGTCGACTTTCTTTGTGTTGGCGCTAAGCTGATTGTCGAAGCCGACGGTTCTCAGCACGCTGAAAGCCGTCGCGACATTGTCCGCGACGCCTATTTGGAAAACCGAGGCTGGAAAGTGCTTCGCTTCTGGAACAACGAGGTGTTCCTCAATCGTGAGGGCGTCCTTGAGACAATCCTGGCGCATACAAACAAACCCTCATCCGGCGCTGCGCGCCACCTTCTCCCCGAGGGAGAAGGGGTGGCCCTTCCCCCTTTGGGGGAAGGTGCCGCCGAAGGCGACGGATGAGGGCAAACAGGAAGTCCATCATGCGTGAAGCCGTCATCGTCTCAACCGCGCGCACGCCGATCGGCAAGGCCTATCGCGGCGCGTTCAACGACACCCAAGCCCAGACGCTCGGCGGGCATGCGATCGCGCATGCGCTCAAGCGCGCGTCCGTCGAACCGGGCGAGGTCGACGACGTAGTGATGGGCGCGGCCCTGCAGCAGGGGTCGGAGGGCGGCAATGTCGCCCGCCAGTCGCTGCTCCGCGCCGGTCTTCCGACCAGCGTCGCCGGCATGTCGGTCGATCGGCAATGCGCCTCGGGACTGATGGCGATCGCGACCGCCGCAAAGGAAATCATTGACGACGGCATGAGCGTCACCATCGGCGGCGGGCTCGAATCCATTTCGCTTGTCCAGAACGACAAGATGAACCGATATCGCGCTCAAGACCCCTGGCTCGTCGAGCACCGCGACGACCTCTACATGACGATGATCGAGACCGCCGAGATCGTGGCGGAGCGATACCAGGTGACCCGCCAGCGGCAGGACGAATATGCGCTGCAGTCGCAACAAAGAAACGCTGCGGCCCAAGCCGCCGGCCGCTTTGACGCGGAGATCGCGCCCTTGGCCACCGTGATGAAGGTCATGGACAAGGCGACCGGCGCCGTCTCCGACAAGCCGGTCACCTTGAAGCAGGACGAAGGAGCGCGCGCGGACACGACTCTCGAAGGGCTCGCGGGACTGAAGCCGGTGTTCGCCGACGGACAGCGGGTCAAAGCGGGCTCGTTCATCACCGCCGGCAACGCCTCGCAGCTCTCCGACGGGGCCAGCGCATGCGTATTGATGGAGGCCAAGCTCGCGAGCCAACGCAACCTCGAGCCGCTCGGGATCTACCGCGGCATCGCCGTCGCCGGCTGCGATCCGGACGAGATGGGGATTGGCCCCGTGTTCGCTGTGCCGAAGCTGCTCAAGGCGCACGGCCTCAAGGTGGACGACATCGACCTTTGGGAGCTCAACGAAGCATTCGCCGTTCAAGTCATCTACTGCCGCGACCGGCTCGGCATCGACAACGACAAGCTCAACGTCGACGGCGGCGCGATTTCGATCGGCCATCCCTATGGCATGAGCGGCTCGCGCCTCACCGGCCATGCGCTGATCGAGGGCAAGAGGCGCGGCGCGCGCTACGTCGTCGTGACAATGTGCGTCGGCGGCGGCATGGGCGCGGCCGGCTTGTTCGAAATCGCCTAAGCCTAAAGAACGTTCGCGTGGCCGAACTCGAACCCCATGGCGCCGCTTGCGGCTTTCCGGGGGCAGAAGCCTCCGGCGCCGGCGTGGTTCGAACGCGTTGTCGCAATCGAGCCCGAGCGGTCGTTCGTCACTGTCGAGGGCGCCGAGGTTGAGACCCTAACCTGGGGCGAGCGCGGCAGGCTGGGCCTCATATTCCTGCACGGCGGGGCCGCCCACGCCGACTGGTGGAGTTTTATCGCGCCGTTCTTCGCGCGGGACCGGCGCGTTGTCGCGCTGTCGTTCACCGGCATGGGCCGTTCGGACTGGCGCCCACTTTATGACTTTCGCCAGTTCATCCGGGAGGCCCGCGAAGTGGGGCGCGAAATGGGGGCCTATGAGGCCGGGCCGCCGGTTGTCGTCGGCCACTCGTTCGGCGGGCGCATCGCCGTCGGGCTCGCCCATGATTTCGGCGACGAACTCGCCGCGGCGGTGATGGTCGATCCGCCCTTCTTCGCGCCGAAAAACGAGCGAAACCCCGCTCCGCCCCGCGCAAGTTCGCGGGAGCATAGCGTCAGGCCCTCGATCGAGGCGATCATCGCCCGGTTCCGCCTCGCCCCGCCGCAGGCCTGCGACAATCTGTTCATTCTCGATTTCATCGCACGGCGCTCGGCGCGAAAGGCTGCCGACGCCGAAGGCAGGCCCGGCTGGTCGCTGAGCTTCGACCCGCATTTCTGGGAGCGGTTCGGGCGTCTCGATCCGGTGGCGCTGGTCAAGGAAATGCGCGTCCCGCTTGCGCTGATCCGGGGCGGCAAGTCGCAGCTCTTCCAGCCAGACGACGCCGCCTGGCTCCTGAGCCTCATTGCGCCCGGCTCGCCTTACGTCGAGATCCCGGAAGCCGAGCACCACGTGATGATCGACCAGCCGCTGGCCTTCGTCGCCGCTCTCCGCGCGCTGCTTGCCGCCTGGCCAGCGGCGAAAGCGGGGTAGCCATTACTCCAACCTCACCGTCACCGCATCCGATGCGCCCTTGGCGTCGGTCACCGACACGTGGGCGAAGCCTGCGCCATCGGGCTTCCAGGCCGATTGGCGCCTGATCTCGGCCTCGCCGACCGGCGCGCCATTGACGAACCATGTGAAAGGCGGCGCGCCGCCGAGCGCCTTCAGAGCCAGCGGATGATCGGGGGCGCGGTCCTTGAGGCCGAGGTCGATACGCGCGCCATCGGGCGGGAATGCGATCTTGAGCGACGCCGCCTCCGGCGAGGCGAAGGTCTTGGGCGCGTCCTGGCGCAGACGGCGCAACGGCGGCGGGAGATCGGCGGTGATGGTCGCTCTCAAGACCCCCCTCGGAGCCGGGATCGGCTCGATGCTTCGCACAAGCCGCTCGAACGCGTCGAACAGGATCGGCGCCGCCGCCTCACGGCCAATGAGTCCAGGCGTCGGCCCGTTGTCGGGCCGGCCGACCCAGACCGCGATAGTGGTCCGCCGATCAAAGCCGATCGCCAGCGCATCGCGAAAGCCGTAGGACGTGCCGGTCTTGAAAGCGATGCGGCCTTTGAGCGCATTGGCGGGCGGCGGCGCGCCGCGCAGAATGTCCTCAACATAGTAAGCCGCGACCGGATCGGTCACACGCCGTTCGCCGATGGCCGGGGGCTGGCCGTCAAGCCGCTCGATCAGCGGCGGCGCCTCGCCGCCGCGCGCGAAGGCGGCGTAGAGCCGCGCGAGATCGGTGAGCGTAATCCCGAGGCCGCCGAGGCCGATGGCGAGACCGATCGGCGTATCTTTCGGAAGCGCGATTTCGGCCCCGGCGCTGTGCAGCCGGGCGAGGAAAGTGGCCGGCCCGACGTCGGACAAAAGTTCGACCGCGGGCAAGTTGAGTGACATTTGCAACGCCTTGCGCGCGGTTACCGCGCCCTCATAAGCAAGATTGAAATTCTCCGGCGCGTAGGCCCCGTAGCGCATCGGCCGATCGAACAGCCGCGTCTCCGGATGGGCGAGGCCCTGCTCGAAGGCGAGCGCATAGATGAAGGGCTTGAGCGCCGAGCCCGGCGAGCGGGGGAAACGCGACATGTCGATTGCGCCGTCGCGCGAGGCATCGGCGTAATCGGCTGAGCCCACGCGGGCGCGAATCTCGCCCGTCGCATTGTCGATCACGACAATCGCCGCCGACAGTTTCGGCCCGAGCCGCGCGACGCTGTCTTTCGCCAAAGTCTCGAGCTTGGCTTGCAGACGCGCGTCGATCGAGAGCGTAATGACCTCGGCTTGCTTGTCGGCGGCGACCGCTTCCTCGGCTGCATGTGCAGCTAGCGCCGGGAAGGCCAAGCGCGCCTGAGGGACCGGCTCGCGCTTGGCCGCCGCGGCATCCTCTGCGCTAATCACGCCGCGCGCAGCGACACGATCGAGCACGCGGTCCCGCGCCGCGCGCGCCGCTCCTGGCGAACGATCGGGTCGGCGAGCTTCCGGCGATTGCGGCAGCGCGACCAGGAGCGCCGCCTCGGCGACGGTCAACCTAAGCGGCTCCTTGCCGAAATAGGCGAGCGAGGCTGCGCGCACGCCCTCGAGATTGCCGCCGAACGGTGCAAGCGTGAGATAACGATCGAGGGTTCCCGCCTTGCCGACGGCGCGCTCGATCTCGAGCGCCCGCGCGATCTGCCGGAGCTTGGCCGCGATTGTGCGCTCGGGCCGTGGCTCGATCAGCCGCGCGACCTGCATGGGCAAGGTCGAGCCGCCCGAAACAACATGCCCCCGCATCAGCCATTGCCCGCCGGCGCGAACGAGCGCGCGAAAGTCGACGCCGCTGTGCTGATAGAATCGGCCATCCTCGTAGGCGACGAGCATCGTGACAAAGCCCGGGTCGACGTCATGCGTGGTCGCCGGCAACCGCCAGCGCCCATCGGGCAGAGTGAAGGGACGCAGCAGCCGCCCGTCGCGATCGACGACAATCGTCGAGCCTTCGCGTGCGGCGGTTAGATCAAGCGGGCCGAGGCTTGTCGTGTAGCGCTTCCATGCGATGGGCGTGCCGAAGCCCGCCGCTGCAACGAGCGCGAGCGCGGCGGCGAAGAGGAAGGCGAGGTGAGGAGGGCGCGTCACACGGCGCCCTCGCCTGCCGCGAGGCTCTCATCCGGGCCTTCGGGCCACCTTATCCCGGAGGGAGAAGGGAGGAGCACCTCCTTCCCCCTCGGGGGGAAGGTGGACGCGCCGAAGGCGCGGCCGGATGAGGGCTTCACCGGATAAGGGCCTTGCCGCCTCACTTCGCCCTTACCTCCAGCTCCCCAAAGCCGGTGCGGCCGTAGCGTTCGGGGTCGTACATGTCTTCGGCCGTAGCCGGCGGGTAGATGTAGCGGCCGGGTGCGACAGCGCGGACGACATAGGCCATGGTGATGAACGCCGACTGGCCTTGCGTGCGATCGAACGCCGCGACAAAACGATCGTCGCGATATTCGGTATGCGCGGGCTCGGCGTCCTTGCTGAGCCACGAGAAGGCTTCGACCGAGCCGCCGTCGACCAGCGCCGGATTGTCGATCTCGAGGCCGGCAGGCAGCCGGTCGACGACGAGCAGCCGCGCGTAGCGCGCTTGCGCCTCGGTCACTTTCAGCGCCACTACAACGCGCTCGTTCTGCGCCATGCTCTGCAGCGCGTCGAGTTTCGTGCCGTCGAGTTTATAGAACGACCGCTCGATCGCATAGCCGTTGGCGGCGGCTGGATCCGGCTCGATCGGCGCTCCGGAGACGGAGACGACGAGCTGCGCTGGGTTCTGTCCGGCATTGGAGACAACAATTGATCGCGTTGACAGCGCCGGGCCGCTCCAGCGGCGGTAGAGCGCGCCCTTGACCGCCTCGCCATCGACACGGAACTGGGCGAGGCTCGCGTGCTCGGCGAGACCCTCGGCGGCAAGCGTCATCCAATTCATTTCCTGCGTGCTGAGATAGGCGCGCGCGGCCCGCGCCTCCTCGAGCACGGCGCCGGCGCGCGCGATGGCGTCGCCCTGAAAGGCGCCCCTAGGTTGGACTCGGCGACGAGCGCGAGGATGGCGGCGGCGTCGCGCAGCCGCGACCCATAGTCGGGCCGCGAGACGCCCTGGTCCTGTTCGGCGTCGAGCGCCTTGAGGGCCGCGCCGAAGGCTCCAGCCGCCCGCGCCTGATCTCCTAGCATCGCGAGCCCGGCCGCAAGCTGGGCCTTCCCGAGCGGGGACGTAAAGGCCTCGAGCTTGGCGTCGGTCAGATAGCGCAGGTCGCCGATGACAGGGCGCCCGTTGCGAGCAAGCACGTAGAGCGCATAAGCGATTGCGGCGGAATTGTTCTTGTTCGGCTCGGGCGTGTTGACGACTTCGTTGCGCAGACGGTCGAGCGCCTGATCGAAGGCTTGTTGCGGCACGGCGAAATTGCGCTCGCGCGCACGGGTCAGGAAGTCGCTGACGAATGCATCGAGCCAGACGTCGTCATCGTTGCTGTCGGCGCTCCACAGTCCGAAGGCCCCGCTCGCGCTTTGACGGCTAAGCTCGCGCTCGATCGCCTGGTTGATGCGCCCGTCGAGATGGGGATCGACGCCGAGATGCTCTATCGAGGCGAGACGGTTCACGTAGAGGAGCGGCATCGCGATCGAGACCGTCTGCTCCGAACAGCCATAAGGATAGCGTTGCAGCGCCGCTAGCAGCGCCGGCGCGTCGAGCGCGCCAAAGGGCGAGGCGGAGACCGCGATCGACCCCGTGCCGAGAACGAAGTCGGCGAGGAGATCGCCCGAGATGGTCTGGCTTGCTCCGGCCGGCAGAGGCGTCACGGTACGGCGGTAGGATTTCCGGCGCGCCGGAGTTGATCCGCAACCGGAAATGCTGGCTGAGATCGGCCTTCGGTCCCGTTAGCCTGAGGTCAAGCTCGGCGACGCCAATTCCGGCCGCGGTGATCGGCATCGCGAACGATTGGCGTTGGCGCGCGTTGAGGCGCACCGTCTTTGTCATCGCGTCGGCTTCCGCTGTGAGCGGCCCATGAATGTCGAGGTCGAGCTTATATTCGCCCGCGTCGCCCTCGACATTGTCGATGTCGACATGCATTTCGGAACGGTCGCCGACATTGAGGAACCGAGGCAAAGTCGCGGCGACAACCACCAAGTCGCGCACCGTGACGTCAGCCTGAGACGACCCGACTTTGTCTTTCGACCAAGCGACGGCGGTCAGCCGCACGGAACCGTTGAACGCCGGCAGGTCGAACGAGACGGACGCGTTCCCCTGGTCATCCACCTTGACAATTCCCGAGAACAGCGCGAGCGGCTCCTGCGTCGGCACGTTGCCCTCAAGCCCCGCGTTCTCGTCGCCGCCGGTATGGATCGCGCCGGCCGCGCCCTGCATGCCGTCGATAAGCATGCCCCAGAGATCGCGGATCTCGATCGGCAGCTTGCGCTGACCGAAGAAATAGCCGCTCACGTCAGGCGTCTTGAACCCTGTCAGATTGAGGATGCCGACATCGACCGCCGAGACGGTCACATGCGCCTCTTCGCCCGGCGCAAGCCAGCGAGATGAATGGGCAGGGTCAGGGATTGGCGCGGCCGCGCCAGCGATGGCGCGTCGAGTTTGACGTCGAGCGTGTGCGAGCCGCGATCGATGGCGAACCAGGCGACGCCGATCGCGCGGCCCGGCATGCGCTTCGCGCCAACATCGAGCGGACGATGAGTCAGCGCCACGGCGTAAGCGCCAGGGCCCCAGTCGGAGCCAATCGCGACGGGAACGACGTTGTCGCCTGCGACAAGATCGACGTCGATGAAGCGCTCGATTTTGTCGCCAACCAGCGCGATCGTCGCCTTGCCGACGAAGGCCGAGGCGATGCGCAGTTTCGCCTCCTCGCCCGCCGAATAGTCCGTCTTGTCGAGCGTCACGACCACGTTGTCGGGCGTGTCGGCGCTGGCCGTTCCCGACCAGCCCACGTCGAACGCGACGCTTGTCTCCTCGCCGTCGAGCGTCTTGATGTCGAGGCGATGCGCGCCCCAGCCGACGCGTCCGGAAAACTTGGTTGGCGCATCGGCGCCGATGTCGATCGTCCCGCTGGCCAAGCGCTTCGAGGACTTGACCGGCTCGAAGCTCCAGCGGCCATCGGCGTTGAACCACTGATAGTCGTTCGTGATCTGATAGAGCGACCAGGCCGCTCCTTTGCGTGCGATGCGGGAGCCGTCCGGCTGAAATCGCGATCGCCTCGAACGTCGCGACGTCGCCTGCGCTCAACGAGGCGTCGAAGTCCTTTTTGACGCCGACCATCACGCCTTTCGCGCGCACGGGTAGCGTGAGCGTGCGCTCGACCGTGCGCCCGCCCGGTTCGCCGACATCGACGATCAGTTTCGCTTGAAGCGGGCGCGTGCTCGACCCTTCGGGCAGTTCGACCGAGAGGTCGGCGTGGCCTTTGTCGTCCGTCTGCACCTTGTCGGAAAACTGGTTCTCGATCGTGGTGAAGTCATCGTCAGCGAGGCCGGCGACATAACCGGGGAAGCCGGCGAGCGCTGCCCCTTCGACCGCCTGCAGCCGAATGGCGCCGGTGACGTCGAGCCCGTTCGCGGGCGCGCCGTAGAGGAACCGCGCGTCGAGCGAGAATTCGACCGGCTCGCCGGGGTCGATGATGGACTTGGCGGGATGCAGGGTGAAATCGAGCCGCTCGGGAATGTAATCCTGGAGCATGAACTCGACGTGGCCGATGCTGTCGCCCTTCGGATCGGCGTAGGCCTCGATCGACCATTTTCCGGCGGCCGAGCCTGGCAGCAGCGGTATGGCGTGTGCGCGGCCGCCAAGCCCCTGGTCGGGCAAAGTCGCGCGTCGGTACTCAACGCCGTCCGGCCGTTTGACGACGAGCGTTAACGGCAAGCCGGATTTCGCCACGCCCTTCGAGTCGCGCAAAAGCGCCGTGGCGAACACGGTCTCGCCGGAGCGATAGACGCCGCGCTCGGTGTAGAGGAAGGCGTCCAGCCCAGTCGCCGGTTCGCGGCCAGCGACGCCACGGTCGCTCAGGTCGAACGCGTTCTGCGCGAGGCTCAGAAAGTTGTAGTCGCCGGCGAGCGTGGCGACCAGGAGGCCAGGCGCCGAACCGCCCTTGCCGCGCGAGAGGCCCGGATCGAAATCGACCCGGCCATCGGCGCCCGTCGTCTTCGAGGCCAGCACTTCGTTGTTGCGGGCGATGAGCCTAAGCTCGACCCCGGGGAGCGGCCCGGCCGAGCCAAGCGATTGCACCAGCGCATGCACGCCGTCGTCGCCGGAGATCGCGGTCAAGCCAAGATCGGACACCACCATCCATTGAGCGGCGAGCTGAACGCTGTCGTCCGTGTCTGAACCGGTCGGACTCGCCGCGCCTTTCCAGGGCCGTGCGGTAACGACATAGACGCCGGGCTCGAGCTTGCCGACCGCGTCAAGCACCGGAAAGTCGGTCACGACTTCCTGGTTGAGCTCAGAGGCGACATCCATCGTGCCGCTCCAGACCTTCGCCCCGTCCTGCGAGGCGATCTCCTCCGCCCGCGACGAGTCGATGGGCTTGAGAAAATCATCGCGATTGACGGTCGCGAGCAAATTGCGGTCGCCGACGCGATAGACGTCGATCGAGACTTTCGCCGTGTTGACGGTGACAAGCGGCGCGCCCTTCTGGCCCTGGCGCGGAAGCACGTAAGCCCTGCCGGCGAAATGCGCCTGCGGCGAGCGGTCGCGCACATAGATCTCGTAGTCGGCGGATGTGAGCAACAACTCGCCCACTGCCGAGGGCAGGCCCTGGCGCAGCACGATCGCGTAACGCTCGCCATGCTTGAGGCCCTCGACGCAGATCTGCTGATCTTCGTTCGAGATCGCCGTCTCCGACGATCCGGACACCGCGACATAGGGCGAAAAATCGGTCCGCCGCGCGAGCGGCTCAGAAAAATTGAAGCAGACGCGGGGAAGAGCGGATTCGTTATCGACCTTGTAGTCGATAATGCGGAAGCCGTGGTCGGCGCGCATCGCCTCATAGGACTTGCGCACGTCGACCGAGTCGTGGCGGTCGAGAGAGGCCTTGAGCGCGTCGAGCGCAGGGCGCCACTGTTCGTGGAGCGCGAGCAGATCACCGAGCATGGCGAGCGCCGCCGCCTGCGCGTCTGGCGTTGTCGAGCGCTGATAGGCGGCATAGGCCGCCGTCGCCCCGCGGGTGACGAGTTCGTAGCGGTCGTTCGCCTTGGCGTCGTCGGCAGCGGCGGCAATCCCGGCGTAAGCCAGCCAGTTGGCGGGATCCTTGGGGGCGGCGGTGATCGCCGCGCCCGCGAGCTTCTCGGCGTCGCCAAAGTCGGAGCCCGCGACGGCCCGCGCGGCGTCTGCCAGCAGCTGCTGCGGCGTCTTACCCTTGACCTGCGCGCCGATGGCCGCCGTCGCGACGCGCAGGGTTTCGGTCAGGCGCACCGCGTCGCTCGCCATATCCTCGCGCGCGAAGGGCTTGGTCTCGGCAGCGGCGGCGCTCCCGGCAAGCAGGATCAGGAAGAGGCCGAGCGAGCGCAGAGCGTGAAGCATGGTTTCGCCTCCCAAGCGCGATGTGGCGCGCCTCAGCAGCGCAAATCTAGCACAGCTGAGGCGCCTTCCACCAAAGCAGACTTGGGGAAGCTCGACACGAGATGGCGCAAGCCAGAGGCGATACGTTACGCCCCGCCCTTTCTTCTTGATTTCCCGGCGTGGCCGTCGCCTTCTATGGAAACCCTGAGGAAAGAACTCTCGAACGAAGCGCCTCACTCCTCAGCGGGATTTGGAAAAAGATATGAAACGAATGCCCGCCGGTCTGGTCTTCGCCCTGGTCTTGGGCCTTTTTCCTCCGGCTGCCTCGGCGCAAACGCAAACGCCGCCCACCGCGCCTTCGACCGACGACGCCGCGATCGCGGCGCGAAAGGCGGCGTTCCTGGCTCTACCGGAAGCAACGCGAAAGGCCGTGCAAGAGGCTTTGGTTTGGCTTGGACTGTACGTCGGCGTCAACGACGGCCAGTTTGGCAAGCGAACGCATGACGCGATCCTTGCTTTTCAGGGAAACGTCAAAGCGCCCGCGGACGGAGCGCTGTCGCCGCCGCTTTTGAACGCGCTGCTTGCCGCGGCTCAAAAGGCGCGCGAGGCGGCCGGGTTCCAAGTCGTCAGCGACCCCAAAACCGGCGCGAAGATCGGCGCGCCGCTCAAGCTTTTGAATGCGCGCGGAGGCGCGAGGCTCGATTTCGCCTCGAACGCCGACGCCGACCTCAGCGCGCTCTATGCGCGTCTGTCCGCAACGACGCCCACGCGAAAGATCGCCTATAAGGCGATGAAGCCCGACGCCTTCTTCGTCGTCTCGGGACAAGAGGGGCCGGTCAAGTTCTATACCCGCTTCGACAAGAACCCGACCGCGACCCCGCCAATCCGGGGCTTCACCTTCGCCTATCCCGCGTTGCAGACCGCCGCTCTCGACCGGGTCGCGATCGCCATCGCCAATTCATTCGAGCCCTTCCCCGAATCCGCCGTCCCGGCCGCTTCCGGCGCCGGGGCTGGCGCCGTCGCGCCTCCCGCGTCGAGCGTCGCTCCGCCTCCGGCCGCTCCCTCGCCGGCCGCGACTGCGCTCATCATCGCGCCCGGCAAGGCGCTGACCGCGCTCAAAGGGGACGACTGCCCGAACCCGACCGTCGGTGGAAAGCCCGTGCGGATCGAGCGAACGGACGCCGCAACTGGCCTGGCGATACTCACCGGAGATTTCGCCTCGAACGGCGAAGCGCCCCGGCTCGGCTTACCATCGCAGGACCTCGTCATTCTTGGATTTTCCGGACCGCGCCTCGCGGCGAGCTCGGCCTCGTTTGCAAGCGACGAAGCGCGCCCGATCGTGACGGCTGGGCTGGACAAGAGCGCCGGCGGCGCCCCAGCGTTCGGTCGAACCGGGGCGCTCGTCGGCCTCGTGGCGCCGATCGCCGGCGAGCCGAAGCGGGTTGGAGGCGTCGCGCTCGCGGCACCACATTCGCTGATCGCGTCGGACGTTCTGCGCGCCTTCCTCGGCGTCAATGAGCCCTCGCCAGAGCAAGGGGCTCCGCTCAGCGCCGGCGATATCGCCGCCCGCGAGAAAGAGGCGCTGGTCGCCGTCTTCTGCCAGAAATAGAAGCGGGCGCGATCAGTGAGGAATGATCCCTGGGAAGACATACTGCTGCAGCGCCACCAGCACGCCGAGGATCAAGGTGAGGACGATGCTGTGCCAGAAGGTGCGCGCAAAAACGAGGCCTTCCTGCCCGCGCAAGTCGGTGACCGAGACGCCCGTCGCGATATTCTGCGGCGAGATCATCTTGCCCATCACGCCGCCGGATGAATTGGTCGCCGCAAACAGCACCGGATTAAGATCGAGCTGCCTCGCCGCCACCACTTGAAGATTGCCGAAGAGCGCGTTGCCGGACGTGTCGCTGCCCGATAGCGCAACCGCCACCCAGCCGAGGAAGGGCGACAGCAGGACGAACAAATGCCCGACCGAGGACGCGCCGAGGCCGAGCGTATAGGCCATACCGGAATAGTTCATCAGGTAGGCGAGGCCGATGATGAGGCAAACGGTTACGACGGCGATCCATGCCTGTTTGATCGTCTGCCGGACGCAGCGTAAAAAACCCCCGACGCCTATTCCTACTATCGCCGCCGTGATGATGGCCGAGAGCAGGATCGCCGTCCCCGTCGCGAGCGGCTGGAAGCCCCAGACCGCCGCATAAGGCTTATCATTATAGAGCGTGATCGAGATCGCCTTGTCGAGACCGGGCCAATGAATCGATTGCGCGCCGATCTTGAAGATCTCGAGCGTCGTCCACAAGATGACGATCGCGGTCACAATGAGCCAGGGAAGCCAGCCTTGCCATGGGCCCACCTCCGAATGCGCGTGGAGCAGGTTATCCCCTCCGCGGACAGCGAATTCCGGATCGGGCGCTGGCCTCCAAGCCTGCAAGAACAGCAGCGTCACGATCAACGAGCCGAGCGACGACAGCACGTCAGTCAACGCGTAGTTGATATAATTCGAGGTGATGAATTGAACGAGCGCGAATGAGCCGCCCGCAACCAGCAGGACGGGCCAGAGCGACCTCAGCGAACGCGCACCGCCGTAGAGCCCCATCACGTAGAATGGCAGCAAAAGGGCGATGAACGGCAGCTGTCGGCCGATCATCGCGCCGAGCGTTCCCGCGGGCAGTCCGGTGACCGCGCCCAGCGTCGTCACCGGGACGCCGAGCGCGCCGAAGGCGACCGGCGCGGTGTTGAAGATCAAGGTGAACACCAAAGCTTCGAGCGCCGGGAAGCCCACCAGTATGAGAAGCGATGAAGTGATCGCGACCGGTGTTCCAAAGCCGGCAATGCCTTCCAATAGAGCGCCGAAACAGAAGCCGATCACCACGAGCACGACGCGGCGATCGTTGGGAAGATGGTTGAGAACCCACGCCCGAAAGGCGTCGAACCGGTTCGATTCCACTGCGATATTGTAGAGGAGGAGCGCGTTCACGACGATCCACATCACCGGCCAGAGGGCGAACACAACGCCGGCTGCGACGGAATTAAGGGCGAGGGAAACGGGAAGGCTCCACACCCCGATCGCGATGATGAGGCCGACAACAAGGCCCGCGAGAGAAGCTTGCCACGCCGGCCGGCGCATGACGCCAAGCAGCACAAGAACGGCCGCGACAGGGAGCGCCGCTACGATAAACGAAAGCGGGAGGCTGCCGGCAACCGGCGTGAGCAATTGTTTGAACATTTCTTATCCTCCCAAGCCCCGTCTGTGGACGAGCCCCCGATCGCCCCAGCGCGAACTCAAGCCTCAGCCGTTTTTTTTCTTAAACCGCTATGGCTGCAAATCAAGTTCCGGTCCAATCCGCCTGATCGTAGGCGAGCCGTTTGCTAGCCGTCGATGTCCCATTTCTCGGCGCTGGCGCCCGCAAGTTCACGCACCCGCTGCTCATCGGCCCCGAAGGCGCGCGCATCCCCCTCATAGACAATCCGGCCGTCGTCCAGCACGTAAGCGCGGTCGGCGATCTCGACTGCCGCACGCACGTTCTGCTCGACCAGCAAAACCGAGACGCCTTCGCGCCGCGCCGCGGCGACGATCCTGAACACATCCTCGACGATCAGCGGCGCGAGGCCCTGGGAGGGCTCGTCGAGCATCAGCAGCTTGGGGTTCAAGAGCAGGGCACGCGCGATCGACAGCATCTCCTGTTCGCCGCCTGAAAGCTGCGCGCCCTTGTTCGCGCGGCGTTCGGCGAGGCGCGGAAACGCCTCATAGACACGATTGACGGTCCATGGCCCTGGCCTCTCGACCGGAACCAGAAGGTTCTCGTCAACGGTCAGGTTGGCGAAAATACGCCGCCCTTCGGGCACGTAGCCGACGCCCGACTCGGCAATCCGATAAGGGGGAAAACCAGTTACGTCCGCGCCGAACACCGTTACCTTGCCGGTGCGCGGACGGATGAGGCCGATCAGACTGCGCAGCGTCGTCGTCTTCCCCGCGCCGTTTCGGCCGAGCAGCGCGACGATCTCGCCCTCGCGCACCTCGAGCGTCACCCCGTGCAAGATATGGCTCTTGCCGTAAAAGGTGTGGAGATCCTGGGCTTCAAGCGCGATCATGCCGCCGCCTTGCCGAGATAGGCGGCCTGCACTTTTTCGCTGTCGGCGATTTCTTGCGGCGCGCCTTCAGCCAGCACCCGGCCCTCGGCAAGCACCATGATGCGATCGGCGAGGTTGAACACGACGCGCATGTCGTGCTCGATCAGCATGATGGTCAGCCCCTCCTGCCGATGCAGCCGCCGAATGAGCCTGGCGATGTCGTAGGTCTCCTGATCGCCCATGCCCGCCGTCGGCTCGTCGAGCATGAGCAGGCGGGGTTTTAAAGCGAGCGACATCATGATCTCGGCTGCCCGCTGGTCGCCGTGCGACAGCGCGCCCGCGCGCATGTCGGACTTGTCGGCCAGTCCGCCAAGTTCCAGAAGCTCGGCGACGCGCGCCGCCACCGTCGCCCGCGCCTCAGCGCCAAGCCAGGGCCGGAGACGATAGCCGGACGCGACCTCGACCGCGACGCGGATGTTGTCGGCGACCGAGAGCTCGGGAAAGATCTCGGTGATCTGGAAGGTGCGGGACATGCCACGCCGCACCCGCTCGTCGGGAGCGAGCAGGGCAATGTCGCGCCCCTCGAACCGGATCGAGCCCGCGGTCGGCGCGAACAGGCCGCTGACCAGATTGAAGAACGTCGTTTTGCCGGCGCCGTTCGGGCCGATGATCGCGCGCAATTCGCCAGGCTCGATGGTCAGGGACACATTGTCGATCGCGACCAGGCTGCCAAAGCGCTTCGACGCGCCCTCGACTTGAAGCTGGGTCACGCCTTCGCTCCGCTGCGCAGCATGCCCAGGACCCCGCGTGGAAAGAAACGCACCACCAGCACAAACACGAGTCCGATCACCGACATCCAGTTTTCGGTGTGGCTCGATACGTAGTCCTGCAGCGCTACGAAAATCGCCGCGCCGATCAGCGGGCCCCAGAACGAGCGCATGCCGCCCAAGACCGCCATGATGACGAGATTGCCCGAGAGGTCGACGCGAAGCGCTCGCGGATCGACGAAATTGTTCAGCAACGCATAAAGCCCCCCCGCCGCGCTGACGAAGAGACACGAGATCACGAACGACAGCCAGACGTGGAACTCGATCGGCACGCCGAGAAATCGCGCGCGCCGTTCGTTCTCGCGAATGGCGATGAGAGATCGCCCGAATGGCGAGTTGAGAAGCACCGCCATCGCGGCGACGCAGACGGTAAAGATCACAAAAGCGAAATAGTAGAAAACCCTGTCGTTCTGGACGATGTCGAGCTCAGCGAAACCAAAGTGGACCGGCAGGCGTCGCCAGCCCGTAAGTCCGTCATCGCCGCCCGTCACGGCGTTCCAGCGGAAGGCTATGAAGTAGAAGACCTGGCCAAAGGCGATCGTCACCATGGCGAAATAGACGCCGCGCAGCTTGATGATGAGAGCGCCAATGATCATCGCCGCGATCGTCGCGACGATCACGCCGAGCACGATGGCCGGGATCGATCCGATGCCCCAATATTTGATCGCCATCGCCGTTCCATAGGCGCCGAGCCCAAAATAAGCGGCATGGCCAAACGACAGCACCCCCGTGAAGCCAAGCAGGAAATTGAGCGACATCGCCGCCAGCCCCATGACCACGATGCGGGTGGCGAGTTCGGTGTAACCGCCGATCGCGTTCATCCAGAACGGCGCGAACAGAAGCAGCAGACAGACGACGACATCGATGGCGCGAGCGCGGGCGGCCTTCAATGGAGCCTCCCCTCTTCGCCAAGCAGACCGCGCGGTCGGACGAGCAGCACAAGCCCCATCATCACGTAGATCACGGCCTCAGTCGCGGACGGGAAATAGACTGCCGCCAGCCCCGAGACGACCCCGATCATCAAGCCCCCAATCAATGTTCCGAGCAGACTGCCGAGGCCGCCCACGATGATCGCGACGAAGCTCGGCATGATGAGGTTGGCGCCGATTGTGGGCGAGAGCCCGAGCAAGCCGGCGGCAAGCACGCCCGCAAGACCGGCCATGTAGATGCCGATGCCGAAGTTGAGGCTGCGCAGCACTCTCACGTTCACGCCGAGCGTCGAGACCGTATCGAGATCGCGCGTTCCCGCGCGGATGCGCATGCCCAACCGCGTATATTTGAGCACCGCGAATAGGCCGCCGACGGCTACAGCAACGATGATCATCATGAATACGCGATAGCCCGTAAGAAAGAAGTACTGGCTCGACAGCGAGGTCATGAGCCAACCGGGCACCTGAAACGGCACGCTCTGCGCGCCCCAGATCACCCGCGTCACATCCTCGAAAATGTAGGCGAGGCCGAAGGTCAGGAGCAGGCTGTAGAGCGGGTCCTTGCCATAGAGCGGGCGGATCAACAGCCACTCAACGACGAGGCCAAGCACGGCGGTCAGCGGCGGCGCGACGATCAACGCGCCCCAAAAACCGATGTAGGGGATCAGCGTATAGGCGAGATAGGCGCCGAGCGCCAAGAACCCGCCGTGGGCGAAATTGATGACACCGCTGAGATTGAGGATCAGCGACAGACCGAGCGCCATCAGGGCGTAGAACGCGCCAACGATCAGGCCGTTGAAGACGTTGAATAGAACAACCTGGCTCATGCGTCGGTGTTCGCCGTTCGAGGAAAGGACGGCGGACCGTCCTCCGCTCCTGAGGGGGCGCTCAAGTCGGCCATTTCATCTTGCACCCGCTCTCCTCCAGGGTCCCCGCGACCTTCGCGCCGTTGACGACCTTGGTGACCTTGAACAAGTCGTCCGGCGCCAAACCCTTGGCTTGCGCCTCGCCGACGAACAAAGAAGCGAGCAGCTGATTCTGGCCGGCGCGGTAGAAAGCCGGGTTTGGCCCGAGCGCGACTTCGGGCGGCAGATGAAAGTCCTGCAAGGCCTTCGCCATATCGAGCGCCCTGAGCGAATTCGCCTTCGCGGCCGCGAGCGCGCAGGTCCAGACCGAGACATAGCCGAACCAGGTGCGCGCGGTCGGCACCCGGCCGGTGCGTTTCTTGGTCGCCTCGACGAATTCGGCGACATGAGAGACGCCGGGCTGGTTCCAATACCATTCCATCACCCAGACGCCGATCCGAGCCTCAGGCGCCAAGCCCTCGAGCGGCTCCATCTCCTGCTGGGCGCCAGCGAGGTGCACCTTGTTCTGTAGCCCGAACTGCACCGCCTGCTTGAGGGCGTTCAGCATGTCGTCGCCTCCCAGGAGGAAAACGACGACGTCCGGGTTCGCGGCTTGCGCCTTGATGAGATAGGAGGAGAAATCCACCGTGCCGACCGGCGTCAAGTCGCCGCCCACTCGCTCGCCGCCGAGCGGAGCCGAAGCTCTCACCATTCCCGCCTCCAGCGTATGGCCGAAGGCGTAGTCTGCGGTGATGTAGTAGAACTTCTTCCCGTATTGCTCGATCAGCGCGGCGACGACGGCGTTGGCCTCCATCTGGGTGGTGTTGCAGACGCGAAAGACGTTCCAGTTACAGCTTGAGCCGGTGACCGCGTCGGTATGGCCGCCAGGCACGATGTGGAGAATGCCCTTTTCATTCGACACTTGAGCCATGGCGAGCGAAAGCGCGGAGTTCACGTTGCCAAGCAGAAAGTCGACCCCCTCGCCGTCGATCAGCTTGCGCGCCTTGAGCACCGCAACCCCGGCGTCGGCGCTGGTCGAAATCTTCGACGACGAGCTCGACCGGACGGCCGAGGATGCCGTCCTTGGCGTTGATTTCGTCGAGCGCCATCTGGCAGCCAGTGAGCTCGTTCTTGCCGAGGGCGGCGTAGGTGCCGGTCAACGGATTGTCGAGTCCGATTTTGATGGCCTGCGCGGCGCGCGCCGCGAGGACGAACGGCCCAGCGATCTGGGCGCCCGCGAGCGCCAGCCCGGACTTGACAACCCTGCGGCGGCTTATCGCTCGCGGATTGGCGTTGGACATTTTTTCCTCCCTGACTCCAACCGCCAGCCTAGCCGATTTGTCGGTCCTCACGCTTCAGCCGATGCTTGATCCCGCGCCGGCCTTGCGGACGGTCAGGTCGGCCAGGTCATCTTGCAACCGCTCTCCTCGACCGTTCCAGCGACGTCGGCGCCGTTGACGACCTTGGTGACCTTGAACAAGTCGTCCGGCGCAGAACCCTTGGCTTGCGCCTCGCCGACAAACAACGAGGCGAGCAGCTGGTTCTGGCCAGCGCGATAGAAGGCCGGATTCGGCCCGAGCGCGATCTCTGGCGGCAGGTGGAAATCCTGCAACGTTTTCGCCATGTCAACGGCCTTCAGCGACTTGGCGCTATTTGCCGCGTGCGCGCAGGTCCAGGTCGAAACATAGCCGAACCAGGTGCGCGCCGTCGGCACGCGGCCGGTTCGCTTCTTCGTCGCCTCGACGAATTCGGCGACATGGGGCACACCAGGTTGGTTCCAGTACCATTCCAGAACCCAGGTGCCGATGCGCGCCTCGGGCGGAAGGCCTTCGAGCGGCTCCATCTCCTGCTGCGCGCCGGCGAGATGCACCTTGTTCTGCAGGCCGAACTGCACCGCCTGTTTCAGGGCGTTCAGCATGTCGTCGCCCTGGACCAGGAAGATGATGACGTCGGGGTTCGCCGCCTGCGCCTTGATGAGATAAGAGGAGAAGTCAACGTTTCCGAGTGGAACCAGATCTCCGCCAACCCGTTCGCCGCCAAGCTTCGCAATCGCCTTGACCATGCCGGCCTCGAGCGTATGGCCAAAGGCGTAGTCGGGCGCGATGTAGTAAAACTTCTTGCCGTAATCTTTCACCAGCGCGCTGGCGACCGCATTCGCCTCCATCTGCGTCGTGTTGCAGACGCGAAATACGTTCCAGTGGCAGCTTGAGCCGGTGATCGCGTCGGTATGGCCGCCCGGTACGATATGCAGGATGCTTTTTTCGTTCGACACCTGCGCCATGGCGAGAGCCAGGGCCGAGTTCACGTTGCCGAGCAGGAAGTCGACCTTGTCGCCTTCGATCAGCTTGCGCGCCTTCTGCACCGCCGTGCCGGCGTCGCCGCTCGACGAGTCCTCAACCAGGAGCTCGGCCGGTCGGCCGAGGATTCCGCCTTTGGCGTTGATCTCGTCGAGCGCCATCTGGCAACCGACGAGCTCGTTCTTGCCCGGGCCCGCGTATGTGCCGGTCAGCGGATTGTCGAGGCCAATCTTGACCGCGTCGGCGGCGCGGGCGCGGATGACGAACGGGCTGGCGAATTGGGCGGCGGCAAGCGCGGCCCCCGATTTCACGAGTGTGCGGCGGCTCATGCCGGCGCGCCAATTGGACCTGGGCAAAGTTCTCTCCCTTATTCGGATTGTTTTCGTTTCGGCGGAGCGCAAGCGCTTAGCCTGACGATCCTGCAGGTTGACGATCGTACACCACTTTCGTCGATGCGCGCTTAGGCCGTCAAGCCAAGCAGCGCATCAGCGGGACTATCTAATAGTAGAATATCACAGTCTACGTACGTAGCAAGCTGCTTTGAGCAGATCAACCGCCAAAGATCACCTTGCGGAAGCGGACGCTGGCGACGGTGAAATAGACAATTCCGATCGCGAGCATCGCCGCCAGAGGCCGCCAGACGAGGGTCAAGTCGGCGCCCCGGAACAGCACCGCCTGCGCGAACGAGACAAAGTGCGGCGTGGGGCTCACCGTCTGCATCAAATATTGCAGCCAGACCGGCATGCTCTCCATCGGCGTGCTGCTGCCTGAGAGCAATTGCGTGACGATCAGCACGGGCATGGCGAGGAGCCCGAACTGGCCCATCGTCGTCGCCAGCGTGCCAAGGAGAATGCCGAGCGCCGCCACGACGAGGGCATAGATCGCCGCCCCGAACAGGAAAAGAAGCAAAGACCCGTTGATCGGCGAGCCGATCCACCAGTGCACAACGAATTGCAGCGACAGCATCGCTGCGACCAGGATGACGAGGCCATTGGCGATCATCTTGGCAAGCATGATCTCGGAGGGCACGACCGGCATCACCAGCAGGTGCTCGACCGTGCCCTGCTCACGTTCGCGGATCAGCGCGGCACCGGTAAGAATAACCGTCAGCATGGTGATCTGGTTGATGACCTGGGTCATCGCGGAGAACCACGCCGTCTTGAGGTTCGGATTGAACGCCGCGCGCACGACCAGATTGATCGGCGTCCCGGTCGAATCCTCACGTCCCGAAATGAACCGCTGCACCTCGGTGGCGATGGCGTTGCGCAGAGAGCTGGCGCCGTTGCCGGCTTGGGCGATCGCAGTCGCGTCGACATTGATCTGGATGCCGGTCTTGCGCTGGGCGCGAACGTCGGCCTCGAAATTGGGCGGGATTTCGACGACGAACAGGAGCTTGCCCTGATCCATGATCGGATCGATTTCCGAGGCAGTAAGGTGCACGGGGGGCTGGAAGGTCGGCAACCGCAAGCCCTCGGCGATGCGCCGCGACAGGTCCGAGCCGTCTTCGTCGACGATGCCCACCGAAAGGTTGGTCGCTTCCGTCACCGCGCCTGTGGCGACCGTGTTCACGGAAATGCTGAACGAATAGACGACCAGCAGCAACATCACCGGGTCCGCCCGGATGCTTCTCAGCTCCTTGATGACGAGGTGGAAGATGTTGACCACATGATCGACGAAGGTCAGCGGCTTGACTTCGACGAGATGCGGAGTTTTTGCGGAGGAGGACTCGGACATTTCACGCCTCCTGCTTGCGGAGCAGCGCTAGCGACAGGGCAAGGAAGACAAGCGCGATCAGCGCGATCGCGGCAATGTCTTTCCACAGGCTGGCGATCCCGAGCGCTTTGGCGAACACGCCGACCGAGACCTGCTGGTACCAGGACGAGGGGAAGGAAAGGCCAATCACCCTCGCCCCGCCCGATAGCGAGGAGACCGGCGCGAGCATTCCTGAGAAATTGACCGCCGGCACAATCGAGAAAATCGCAGTTGCGAAAACTGCCGCGACCTGCGTCCGGGTGAAGGAGGAAATCAGAACGCCAAACCCCACGGTCGCGACGACATAGACGATCGTTCCCAGGAGCAGGACGAGGAACGGTCCCTTCGGCGGCACGTGGAAAAGGAAAATCGCGATCATGAGCAGGGCAAAGAAGGCGATCATCGAGACCGCGATATAGGGAAGCTGCTTGCCGATCAGGTACTCGAGTCGGGTGATTGGCGTCGAGCGGAAGTTGGCGATCGAGCCGGTCTCCTTCTCGCGCACGACCGCGATCGCCGACATGATCGCCGGAATCAGGCACAAGAGCAGCATGAAAATGCTGGGCACCATCGCGTTCACGCTGAGAAAGGCCTGATTGTAACGAAAGCGGGTCTGGATATCGTCGTCTGTCCAGGCGTTGGCGCTTCCCGCGCGACGCTGGCTCCTCTCCAATTCCTCGCCCTGCTTCCTGACCACGCCTGTTACATAATTCTTCGACGTCTCGCCGCGGAACGTCATCGCGCCGTCGACGGTGGCGTCGACTTCCGGCGTGCGGTTGTTGAGAAGGTCGCGGCCGAATCCGGGCGGCACTTCGACCACGATCTGAGTGTTCCCGCTTCTGAGCCGTCTCTCGGCCTCGCCCGCCGACGTGATCGGCGGCTGGACCGAGAAATAGCGCGAGCCCTCGAAGCCCTGAAGCAGTTCGCGGCTTTGCGGCGTGTCGTCCTGGTCGAACGCCGCCGTCTCTAAATTCTCGATGTCGAACGAGATTCCATAGCCGAAGGCGAACATGAGGATGATCGGGCCGAGCAGCGCGAAGGCCAAGCGGATCGGGTCGCGCAAAAGCTCGACCGTCTCGCGCCTCGCATAGGCCCATAACCGGCCAATCTTGAAGCGCCTCGGTCGCTCGCTCGCCTCGACTTCGACGGCCGCCGCCGCCGGCGCCTCGACCTTTTTCGACATGTCGATGCCCGCGGCTTCCGCGAGATAGCCGACGAAGCAGTCCTCGAGCGAGGCGCTGCCACGCTCTTTGACCAACTCCTGCGGGGCGCCGACAGCGAGCACCTTGCCGGCGTGCATGAGCGAGATCCGGTCGCAGCGGTCGGCCTCGTTCATGAAATGGGTGGTCACGAAGATCGTCACGCCGTCATCGCGCGAGAGGTCGATTAGCGTGCGCCAAAACGCGTCGCGCGCAATCGGGTCGACGCCCGAAGTCGGCTCATCGAGGATGAGAATCGAGGGCTCGTGCAGCACCGCGACGGCGAGCTGGAGGCGTTGCTTCATGCCGAGCGGCAGGCTGTCGGGACGCGAATTGACGACCGACTTCAGGTCGTAGCGATCGAGCAGCTCCTCAATTCGAGGGCCGATCTCCTCTTTCGGCAAATGATAGAGTTCCGCATGCAGCAGGAGGTTCTGCGCGACCGTCAATTCGCCGTAAAGCGAGAAGGCCTGCGTCATGTAGCCGACATTGCGCCGAGCCTGCATGTCATTCGAGCCCATCGGCTCGCCGAATAGCTTGCATGTCCCGCTTGTCGCCGGCAGGAAGCCGACGAGCATTTTCATGGTGGTCGATTTCCCGCATCCATTCGAGCCGAGGAAGCCGAAGATCTCGCCGCGGGGAATCCTGAAGCTGACATGGTCGACCGCGACGAAATCGCCAAACCGGCGCGTGAGTCCCTCCGCTTCGATCGCCGGGGTCTCATCCGGCGAGGCGACGCGCGGACGCACGACCACTTTCTTGTGCAGAGCGCGCTTGGCCTCGGGCATCATGGCGATGAAGGCTTCGTCGAGGTTGGGCTCGCCCGTCTTAGCTAAGAGCTCCTTCAGCGTGCCGGTGGCGATAATCTTTCCGTCGTCCATCGCCATCAGCCAGTCGAAGCGCTCCGCTTCGTCCATGTAGGCGGTGGCGACAATGACGCTCATCTGCGGCCGGCGCGCGCGGATCGTGTTGATGAGGTCCCAGAACTGGCCGCGCGACAGCGGATCGACGCCGGTGGTCGGCTCGTCGAGGATGAGAAGGTCCGGGTCGTTGATAAGAGCGCAGCAGAGGCTCAGCTTCTGCTTCATGCCGCCGGAAAGCTTGCCGGCAGGACGCGCTTCGAACTTCTCCAGGCTCGTCGCCGTAAGGAGCTCGTTGATCTTGGAGCGACGCTCCGTCGCGGACAATCCGAACAATCGGCCAAAGAAATCGATGTTCTCAAACACGGAGAGCGTCGGGTAGAGGTTGCGGCCGAGGCCCTGCGGCATATAGGCGATGCGGCCGCGGATGTCCCGCAATGTCTCCTTGTTGGCGATGGTCTTGTCGAAGACGACGACCTCGCCGCTCTGAATTATCTTCACCCCCGCGATGAGCCCCAGCAACGTGGATTTGCCAACGCCGTCCGGGCCAATGACGCCAACCATGATGCGAGCGGGAATGTCGATGCTGACGTCGTCGAGCGAAACCGTCGCGCCATAGCGGTGCGAGACGGCCTTGACCCGGACGACGGGCTCGCCAGTCATTTTGCGTCGGGCGTCTTGGTGTCGGCGGCGTTGTTGTCGGGAGTCTTCGCGGGCGCCGTCGCCTGAGGCGCGGCGGCATCGGCTGCGGGCGCCGCAGTGGTTTTGTCCGCCGGCGGCTGCGGCAGTTTGACCTGAAGGTCGGCAGGCCACTCTAAGTCTGCCTTGGTGCGGACGAAGCCCAAGCCCCGGACGCCCGTCTTCACCCGGGTGTAGAACTGCTGAAGCACCTGCGCATCGATCTTGAGCTTGACGCGGAACATGAGCTTCGCGCGTTCGTCGGTAGTCTCGACGGTTTTCGGCGTGAATTGAGCGTCAGCCGCAACAAAACTGACGCTCGCCGGAATGACGTAGTCTGGGACGGGATCGAGGATGATGCGCGCCTCGTCGCCAACCGCCAGCCGGCCGGCGTCAGCCGCCGGCAGGAAGATCGTCATATAAACGTCGGTCAAGTCGAGGATCGTTACGATTGGCGCGCCCGCCGCGACGACCTCGCCGGCCCGCGCAAGCTGGTACTGCACCCGGCCCATTCTTGGCGAGACGAGCGTCAGATCGTCGATGATCGATTGGACGCGGTCGACCTCGGCTTCCGAGTTCGCAATCTGTGAAAGGGCCTGATCGCGCTGCGAGGTGAAGCTTTGCACCGTGGCAACTGCAGAATCCAAGTTACGCTTGCGCTGCTCAAAAGTCTGCTTAGTGATATGGCCGCTCTTGATCAGCTCCTGGCCGCGCTGGAAGTCCGATTTGGCAAATTCGAGCGCGCTCTGACGGGAGGCGATTTCCGCTTCCGCCGCCGCGAGCGCGTCATTGGCTTTCTTTACGTTCGCGTTGGCGGCGCGCAACTGCGCCTCGTATTCCGGCGAGGTCAGTTTCGCAATCACCTGCCCCTGCGTGACGCTTGATCCTTCCTCTACAGTCACTTCCGCGAGGCGTCCAGCGTATTTCGAAGAGACGTCGACCTGTGTCGCCTCAAGGCGTCCGTTCGACTTGACGATGCCGTCGGGCAGGGTCTGCGCTCGCAGGCGGGCGATCAGGTTCCGGATGATGCCCTGAGCACGGGCCGGCGGCGTCAATGAAATGCCGCGCTTCGGGTCCACGCTCACTGCGAGCGCGCACGCCCCGACGCCCAACAGAAGGGCCGAGGCGGCGACGCGCCAACGAAAGCTCATGGGTCTCCTCCGCACGTCGTCGTACCTGGCCTCTCGCCAGCGGGACCCGAAATCTCAGAGCGCGACAAGCGCTTTTTCCAAAGCGCGCGGCGACGGCAAATCTAAGCCTTTTAGCCGCCGCTCTTAATCCAAGCCACCCGCCGCTTTACTAGGCAAGCGCGTCCATGATGTAAAGGACGCACAGGAGGAAAGAATGGCTGCGGGGAAAAGTTTGAACAAGGCCAAAAAGACTGACAACGGGAAAAACTCGGACAGCCCGGCGAAGCTCAGCGCCAAGAGTTACGAGCGCGAACTCGGCAAGCTGCATGGCGAACTGGTCAAGCTTCAGCTTTGGGTCGTGGCGAAAGGACTCAAAGTCGTGGTCGTGTTCGAGGGCCGCGATGGCGCCGGCAAGGGCGGGGTCATCAAGGCGATCACCGAGCGGGTCAGCCCACGCGTCTATCGTGTTGTCGCGTTACCGGCGCCGACCGAACGTGAGAAGTCGCAGATGTACGTCCAGCGCTACATGCGGCATCTGCCCGCCGCCGGCGAGATCGTCATCTTCGACCGCAGCTGGTACAACCGCGCGGGCGTCGAGCGGGTGATGGAATTCTCGACGATGGATCAAGTGAAGCGGTTTCTCCAGCTGACGCCAGCGGTCGAGAAAGCGATGGTCAATTCCGGCATCCAGCTGATCAAATATTGGCTGGAAGTAAGCCCAGAGGAGCAGACGCGCCGGCTCGAGGGGCGGATCGACGATCCGCGCAAGATCTGGAAACTGTCGCCGATGGATTTGAAGTCCTATAGCCGCTGGTACGACTATTCGCGAGCGCGCGACGACATGTTCAAGGCCACCGACACGTCCTGGGCGCGTTGGCATGCCGTGCGCTCCGACGACAAGCGGCAGGCGCGGCTGAACGTGATCTCCCACCTCTTGAAGCAGATCCCATACAGAGAGCTGCCGCGCGACAAGCCCACGTTGCCGAAGCGGCAGAAGGCTCACGGCTATGTCGAGCCCGATTACCCTTATAAGCTCGTCCCTGAGCTGAATTGGTGAGGAGAGTCGGGATGCTTGGATCGGCGCCCGCCCAGGAGAATGATTTGCTCTTGGCTGATTATCACATAACTGACATGTTATCACTTAGAACCAAGGGCGCAAATCTTGAGCGCGGAACTAAATGGGGTCCCAACGCACTGAAAACATTAGGGCGCGCCGGTAAAATGGCGGTTGGGCCGGCGCGCCGTCGGTCTCCCGAGGTGGCTCTTCGCGTTTTACAGACGGCCAATTCCGCCAGCGCCTCGACGCGCTAGAAAACCTGTTCCCCGAGCGCGACCTCCGCGAGCGGCGACAGCAGGATGACCTCGGAGCGCATATTCTTGGCGCCGAGAATGAGCACTTCGGAATGAAAGCCGGCAATGTTGCGCGGCGGCATGTTGACGACGCACACGACCAGGCGGCCGACAAGCTCGGCCTCCGAATAGCTCGTGATCTGCGCGCTCGACCATTTCTTGCCAAGCGCGCCGAAGTCGACCTCGACCTTGTAGGAAGGGTTGCGCGCGCGCTCGAACGGCTTGACCGTAAGAATGCGGCCAATGCGCATGTCGACCTTGGCGAAGTCGTCGTAGACGATCGGCGGCTTGTCCATCAGGCCTTCAGCGCTTCCTGATGCGCCTTGACGAAGCCGGCCAAGCTCTCGAAGCGGAAGTCGTACTTGGGCGTTTTGGAGAGAGCCATGGTCGCGCCGGAGCCCTCCTGGCCGTGGCGCCGATGAATCCAGCACGACGTGAGCCCGTGCTCGTTCGCCGGCCCATGGTCATGGAACAGGCTCTCGGCCGTGTGCAGGATCTCACTCTTTTCAATCCCAAGCGTCTTGAGCTTGGCGAGCATGTAGTCGAAATTGCGGGCGGACGGCTTGTAGGAGCCGCAGTCCTCGGCGGTGTAGACGGCGTCGAAATCGACCCCGAGCTTTTCGTTGCTGAAGGAAAAGCTCTCGTTGTCCACATTCGACAGGATGGCCAGCTTGTAGTGCCGCCTCAGGTGCTGAAGCGAGGCGGCAGTATCGGCGAAGGCCGGCCAGTTCCGGATTGACTGGCCGTAAGTCGCGCAATCGCTCCACTTGACCGCGACGCCCCATTCCTCCGCCAGGCGGCGATAAACGACCGCAAGCAGGTCGCGGTAAAGCTTGGCGGGCGTCTGAACTTGCTGCGAGGATTCGTGGCGCGCATGCGCTTCGAGAATTTCATCGCGGGTAAGCGCCCGCGACACTTTGCTTGTCAAAGGCTGGAGCGCCTCGATCATCCCCAATTCCCAGTCGATCAGGGTGCCGTAGCAATCGAAGGTCAGCGCCTTAAAGTCGGTGAGCCTCGCCGCCGACATTGCGCTCGATGCTGACGAAATGGAGGACGTCATTGGATGAATGGTGGAGCCAGACGGAATCGAACCGACGACCTCTTCAATGCCATTGAAGCGCTCTCCCAACTGAGCTATGGCCCCGTTCTTCAAAATGCCGCGGCTTCGATTGGGGCGAAGCGCGCTTCCTTCCGAGGGCGAGGGGTATAACCGCAAAATTGCCGCGCCCACAAGGGCCGCGCGCTAAAAAAGCCGCGGCCCGCGCCAACACTTTGCGACGGGCAGCCAAATTCCCGCGCTGCTCAGGTTTCCTCGTCGGGCGCAATGTCGCCGTCGATGAGGTTGCTGACGTCGTCGTCGTCCTCCTCTTCTGCCTCCAGGAACGGATCATCGGCAGCGTCGTCCTCGGCGTCCTCCTCGACATCGATGTCGTCGACCGCCGGCTCGGCGGCGGCCTTCTCCTCGCCCACCTCGACCTCGTCGAGCGAGACCACATCCACGCCCGCCGGCGTGGCGATCTCGGTGTCCTCTTCTTCTTCAGCCTTGGCGGCTGGACGTCCGCGAGCCGCGACGCTCTGAAACACGGTTCCGCATTTCGGGCAGACGATAGGATCCTTGTTGAGATCAAAGAATTTTGCGCCGCAGTTCTGGCACTGATGTTTGCTTCCGAGTTCTAGCTTGGCCAAGGCGATCTATTCCCGGTGGTTGAGGACGAAATTTTGGGCGGGGGTTCGGTTAGTCGCCGCCCTCCGCCCTGTCAATGCGCTATATGGATCGGTGATCGACAGTTTCCAGCGCCGGTGATACGAGCGCCGTCCACGGCCGACGCGGCTGTTCGCTCGGCGCGAAGGAAGATCCTAAAGTGTCCGCCCATTCCTCGCACCAATCCGTGGCCTCGCCGCTCAGCGCCAAGCGTGCGAGACCGCTCAAGGGGCGGATCCGCCCGCCGGGCGACAAATCGATCTCGCATCGCGCGTTTCTGCTTGGCCTACTGACTTGTGGCGAGACCAAGGTCGAGGGGCTGCTCGAGGGCGACGATGTGCTCAGGACCGGCAAGGCTTGCCAGGCGCTGGGCGCCGTCACCGAGCGTCTCGCGCCAGGCGCATGGCGAATTCGCGGCCCCGGGATCGGGGCGCTCTTAGCCCCGCGCGGAACGCTCGATTTCGGCAACGCCGGCACCGGCTGCCGGCTGATGATGGGGGTGGTTGGCGGCCACGGGATCACCGCAACTTTCGACGGCGACGTCTCGCTGCGCAAGCGGCCAATGCGGCGCATCCTCGACCCGCTGAGGCTCATGGGGGCGCAGGTCCTGTCCCAGACCGAAGGCGGGCGCTGTCCGATCGTGCTCAAAGGCGCCCGCGATCCGGCGCCGATCGAATATCGCACGCCGGTCGCCTCGGCCCAGATCAAATCGGCCGTCCTGCTTGCTGGCCTCAATGCGCCGGGCCTAACGACCGTGATCGAAGACGAGGCCTCGCGAGACCATACCGAGAAGATGCTTGCCTATTTCGGCGCTGAGGTCGCGGTCGCGCCGGAGTGCGAGGGGCGACGGATCACGCTCGTCGGCCGGCCGGAATTGCGTCCGACGACCGTGGTCGTCCCGGGCGACCCCTCGTCAGCGGCCTTCCCCATCGTCGCCGCCCTGATCGTCCCCGGCTCGGACATCATTGTCGAAGGGATGATGATGAACCCGCTCAGGACCGGGCTCCTCCAGACGTTGAAGGAGATGGGCGCCCATATCGAGACACTCGACAAACGGATCGAAGGCGGCGAAGAGGTGGCGGATTTGAGGGTGCGCGCCGGCACGCTTCATGCGGTCGACGTTCCCGCCGCGCGCGCTCCGTCGATGATCGACGAATATCCAATCCTCGCGGTCGCCGCCGCCTTTGCTTCCGGCTCGACGCGCATGCGCGGTTTGCATGAGCTCAGAGTTAAGGAGAGCGATCGGCTCGCCGCGGTCGCCGCCGGGCTCAAGGCCGCCGGCGTCGCCTGCGACATCGAAGGCGATGATCTGATTGTCGAAGGCGGGCGGCCACGCGGCCGCGGAATGGCGGCGACCCACATGGATCACCGGATCGCGATGAGCTTTCTCGTCATGGGGCTGGCAAGCCTCGAGCCGATGGCGGTCGACGACGTCGCGATGATCGCGACCTCCTTCCCGGCGTTTCGCCCGACGATGGAGCGGCTTGGCGCGCAGTTTATCTAATGTGTTTTGTATTTTATCGTTGATTTGGCTCCTTCGTCGGCTGGCCGGATTGCGGTCGAGCCGTTTGGGTTTTCTTGGGCGGTCGCTGTTTCGCCGTGAAAACCCCTTCCCGGGAGGGTTGGAATAGCTTGGATTTCCTTGGATTCCTTCGTCCGAAACGAGACTTTTCAATGGGTTACACGGGATTTTCCGCAAAAACCATTTCTCGCGCCCTCCCGCGTGTGAAGCGGGGGAGCGCTTGGTCTGGCCTGTCGGAAGGCGTGGTCGGTCATGGGGACAAGCTTAGGTTGGTTTCCGATTTTCCGCAAGAGATTGTCACCCCGCGGTTTGCTTTCGGCCCCGATGACGATCGACAACGTCGCGATGATCGCGACCAGCTTTCGGCTCGGCGAGTAGTTTCGGTGAAGAGGCAGCTGCCGGATTGGGCGCAATCTTGACGTTTGCGGCTTCCTGCTGAATCCTGGCCTTAGAGGGAATGTCAGATTGGAAACGCTCGGCGTTGCAATTGATTGGGCTCAAGGCCTGACAGCGATCCCTAAAGCTTTAATAACCTTCGTACTCCTTCTTCTTTGGGTGGCGATGTTACACTTTACAAAGTAGCCCACTAGGGCTAGATAGCGGTGCGCCGTCATGAGCGCGCCCATTCCCCACGATCTTGCGCGGCTCCATGATAGCGAGACCGAGGCGTTCCGCCCCGGCAGGATCTGGAGCCTGTGGGATCTCATGAAGCCATTCAACGCAGCCCTGTTTATGAAGTTTATGGAAGCTGCTGGCATGACCCAAACCTCAGTCTCATTGGGGCTGTCAACAAGGAGGGCCATGGACGACGTGCACGAAGGCTCGGTGCGAGACTGGCGCATACTAATGGACCTATATGAACAACCCTGTGTCGACCTAGGCTTAACCGCTTCGGCCGCGACAATCCAAAAATTACGATCCGCTCTTGCCAAACCTACCCCCTTGCTAACCGACGTCCACCCTCTGACAATAGAACTAGGCGGGAGGTTATACGACGAGATGGTAAGTAAGTCGTTTTTGGCTCTTACCACGAGTGAAACAACCTATTATACACATCCTCACAAAGGCTGGGAGGAAGTTATCGCTACGTTTCAATCGTCCATAACTGACATTGAAGAAGCATCAAAGTGTTTTGCTTTGTCCCGTTATGCGGCGTCTGTTTTTCATAGCCTCCAAGTCGTTGAGATCGAACTCATCGAGTTGGGGCGTGTGATCGTTGTAAGAGATCCACAAACTGGATGGAACGCGACAACAAAGAGGTTAAAGACAATCCGTGAAACGAAACATCCTGACCGCACGCCGTTCCAGCGGCAACATTATCCATTTCTAGAACAGATCAGTGCGACAATTGAGGCGCTAAAGAGCGCGTGGCGCAACAAGATAAGTCACGCACAGGACAGGCTTTTTCTTCTAACAAGCGATTTCACCCCCGATGTCGCTGAAGAAATCCTGTTCGCCTCTCGGAGTTTTATGAGGAGGCTGGCGACCGACGCGCCTACTTCTCCTGATCCTGACGCGTAAGGGTTTTTGGCGGAATACCCTTTTGCGGTTGTCGGCGCTTTTATGAGGAAGTTGACTTCTCGGGCGGAACCGAAGGCTTAGGGCGCACGACTCTTTCAAACGCGCGGTCGAAGTCCTCTAGGTTTTCGGACGCCCCGACCTTTTTCGCGGTCTCGACAAACCGCTTGTGGCGCTCGGCGTCGGTAAGTTTTGGCTTGTCTGCCCTATCTCGCTTGGTCATTGTCTTCAAAATCCACTCTGCAAGAACGCTTATGACTGCAACTAGAGGCTTAAGACGGCGTGTCCGTCAAATGACATAGAGAAAATGCCCTTACAGATAACATCTCGTCCTAGTAGCACGTCAAAGCCGCAGTTTGTATTATCGAACTCGCTGCCGGTGACCGATATTGCTACTATGTTCGCTTGCACGGCGCCAGTGGGGAGTTGTGTTTGCGGGAACACTAGTCCAACTTGAAATTGGTAAAGATTTGTTGGCTTAGGACCATGCACCCTGCCACTGGCTGCTTGCTCAGCGGCGCTAGTTGAAGGTCGGATACAACCTTTTTACTAATAGCTGTATTTGATGCCCCGGTATCAACTAGGGCCATATAGTTATTTAGGTTAACTGGCGACGTTGCTCCCGCTGGCTGTCCCCCAAATGACATAGGCATGATGGCTAAGTTGACAAGGGGACCGACTAGTGGGTTAAAGTTAATCGACAGGGATGGCATAATTAAAAAATCCCAGATCTATCGTCGTATTGCTAACCTGTTGAACAGAGAAGATATCATCATTGATAAACTGGGCCGCAGCCGTGCTCGCGTCCTCAAACGTCGAGAAATAACCTCTGATCTTCCCATCCTTCATTAAGGCAAATTTGTTTGTATGCTGCCCGATTATTGACGGGAGCAACGCGACGAATTCGCGATAGTTATCATCGACTTCTTGCTGCCGTGTCTTAGGCATCGTCTTCTCCCTCCTGTTCGTCCGACATGATGATGCTATAGCGAAACAACTGTTATCGTCCAGTGAATTTTCGTTGACAAACCTTTCGGAGAGTAGGTCCGGGCCGAACGCGGCGAGCACCAGATTTTCGGCGAATGTCGCAAACCGGCGACGCGCCCGGAAAAGTTTCCAGTCCCAGCGTGTTAATCCTTTGGCCAATTCCGCCGATTGGGACTTTTAGCGGTTCGCAGTCGTTTCATAGGTCAACCGCTTGCCCTTGACGCCCCGCAAGGTGATCTCAGCGCGGGCGGTGTCATTCACGCCGAGTTTATCACGGTTCGAATAGCGGAAGTCGAATTCCGCCAGATAGCGGTGCAGGTGATGTTCTCCGCAATGCTGGTAAACGCCGATCATGCCACGCTTGAAGATGGAGAAATAGCCTTCGGCGGTGTTGGTGGTGATAAGAGTTCCGGTGACGCGCTCGCGGTAGGCGTATTCCTCGCGCGAATGATCGACCTTGCCGTGACCGACGAACTCTTTGCCGACTTGGGTGTATTGGTTCGCTTCGTCGGTCATCAGGTGCGCTTCGCGGGAGATGTTGGCGCGAACGATTGGCGCAAGATCGTCTTTCTTGACGCCCTCAACATGGAACGAGCGCGCTGCGCCCCGGCGCTCAACCAGAGTGAGAATAGCGTTCTTGTGGCCATATCCAGCCTTAACGTCCATACCTTCCTTTCGACCGAAGAAAGTCTCATCGACCTCAACCGGAGTTCCATCGCCGCCCATTGGCGATAGGTCGCCAGACCGCATTGCCTCTCGGATGCGATGGGTAAGGAACCAGGCGGTTTTCATGCTGCAAGAGAGCATGCGCTGGATTTGATTGGTCGAAACGCCCTTCTTGCTCGCGCACATAAGGTGGATTACTTGCAGCCAAAAGCGCAACGGAAGGTGCGACTTCTCGAAGACCGTCCCTTGGCGAACGGTGAACTGGCCCTTGCACTCGTTGCAATTGTAAAGGCCAAGGCGAGTGGATTTGCCCGCCATCTTGCGAATGCGGGCTTGGTCCACGTTGCCGCAATGCGGGCAGACCGGACCATGCGGCCAAAGCTTGCTCTCGACGTACGCGAAAGCGGCGGCTTCGTCGTTGAAGCGAGGGGCGTCAAAAGCTGATTTGGCCACGGCGGAATCTCCTATGGCCAAAAATCTACATGTTGGGGGTTACTTTGTCAAGTGTAATATCGCCCTTCTTTGGGTACTTGCGGTAGCGATACTATGGCAAAAACCACATGGGAAAACCGAACCTCAGGCTGAGATTAGCGCGATTAAAACTGGAAATATCGCGTCTACTGGTCAATCCGGAGGTGTAACCGCTGGGCTTTACATCAACCAAGCCCCTCCTGTTACTGCCCAACAGAAAGAAGAAGCGATATTAAGTCTAGAATCAGAGCTTGAAGAGTTAGCTAATTTTCCAAACCGCCCAGACAGTCAGCCTCAGCGGACCTACTTCGAAATGATGGCTACTGATCAGATGCCGCGTCGCTTATACGCAATCCTGACGAAATACTACAAACCAACAATAGAAGCCGTAGCCAATATTGGAGCAGACCTCGTCGCCTATAAGTCAAGATATTACGATTTTCAAGACGAAGAATACAATTTTGAAAACGACCTGACAACCCAAATTGGAGCGTTGTCAAAGCCGCAATTTCGAGAAGCGTGGGGCTTATGCCTAAGATACTTCATCATGCGCACCCATGGGCTAACTAAAGAACAAATTATTTCTTGGGGGAAACTTTCTTAACTATGGGATCACATGGGATGACGCTGAGATAATAACAAACGAATTGTTAAAAAAATCCGATGTCAGCCGCGGTGTTCACGCCACGATTGCTTCTCAGAACTCTGTTTGGGAAGAGGCGAAACGTATTATACACAAATACAAGCGAACGAATTAGAATTTTTAAAGAGCACGCAGCATCGTTACCCTGCGAAGCCCGCCGCCTTAAGATTCGTTCACGGAAACCCACCGCCCCTCACGGCTCGAGCTAGCGATCGCGTGAATAGTTCGCTCAATGGCGAGGCCAATCTCGAAATCGATGACCAGCGCAGGCCGGCCCAGGATGCGGTTCAGGAGTTCGTGCGCCTCGATGATCTTGAGGTCGTTGAAACCCAACTGATGACCTGGCGCGGCGATGAATCGTCCGTAAGGAGGATGCGCCGGGCCCATCAGCACCTGCTTGATCCCCTGCGCCTCCTCCGGCCCGTCGGCCACAAAAAGTCCGACCTCATTGAATCGCTCCTGATCGAAGACGATCGCGCCGCGCGCGCCAAACACTTGCAATTGCAGGCGGCCCTTGCGGCCCCAGGCGCAGCGGCTGACCTGAATCGTCCCCGACGCGCCATCGGCCATTCGGAGCAGCGCGGCGGCGATGTCGAACGTCTCGACCTCCCGACGTCCGCCGCCGTCCGGGCGGTTCGGGTAAGGCTTGTTCATCTCGCCGAAAACCTGGACCGGGGGGCCGATCAGGGTCGTGATAAGGCTCAAAGGGTGGACGGCGAAATCGTCTAAGGCGCCGTAGCCGGAGCTCGCCTGGCTGCGCCAGGAAAACGGGGCCTCGGAATCGGCCATGTAGTCCTCGTCCATTTCCAGGCGAAAATGGGTGAGGTAGCCAATCGCGTCGCGCCTGATCAGCTTGTCGATAAAGCGGACGGCCGGGCTCTGGATGTAATTACAGCCGAGGATGGCGACGCGGCCTGAGGCGCGCGCCGCCGCCGCCGTGCGCTCGGAATCGGCGAGCGACGGCGCCATCGGCTTTTCGCACCACACATGCTTGCCCGCTTCGAGCGCCGCGATCGCCATCGGCGCGTGCAAGGCGTTAGGCGTGGTGATCGAAACGATTTCCACGCTCGGGTCGTCGATCAACGCCCGCCAGTCGTCGGTCGAGGATTCAAAGCAGAATTCGTCGGCGCGGCGCCGCGCCAGCCCCTCCTCAACCTCGCAGAGCATGACGCGCCGAACGATCGGCGTGTCGTCGAACACCGCGTGAACGCCCGTCCATGCCAAAGCGTGGCATTTGCCCATGTAGCCAGTGCCAATGAGCCCGACGCCAATCGTCCGCATTGCTCCCCTTCCCCGATTTTGCGACCCGATCCCGCACCCGCCGCCAATACAAATATTTCATACGGGACACAGATTGGAATATCTGTTCTATTCATATCGGCCTGACGACAATAGCGCGGGCGACCGGAGGCGTCGCGCAGCGCAAAGGGAAACGATGAGCGACCAGGCAACGATCGAACCGCCGGAGAGTTTCGACCACTTCCAGCGCCGCCTGATCGAGATTGAGCCGCACCTGCCCAAACGTCTCCGGCAAGCCGCGGCTTATGCGCTCGAGCACCCCGACGAATTCGCGCTCGGCACCGCTTCGGCGCTTGCCCGCAACGCCGAGGTGCAAGCCTCGACCCTCGTGCGGTTCGCCCAGACATTGGGCTTCGCCGGGTTCTCCGAGCTGCAGGAGCTGTTTCGCGCGCGCCTGCGCAATCGATGGCCGGATTATTCCGAACGCCTCCGGGCGCTGTGGCAAAACGCCCGCGACAGCGGCGATCCCTCCCATCTGCTGTTGGGATTCGCCGATTCTGCCGCAGCCTCCATCGGCCGATTGCGCGACAATGTGCAGCGACGGGAGCTTGACCAGGCCGTCAGCCTTCTGGCTCGCGCCGGCACGATCCATTGTCTCGGCCAGAGACGGTCGTTCTGCGTCGCCCACTATCTGACCTATGCGCTGTCCCGGCTCGGCGTTCCCGCCTCCCTCATCGACAATGTGGGCGGGCTCGGGCCTGAAGAGCTGGCTCAGGCGGGGCCTCGGGACGCGCTGATTGCTATCAGCTTCTCGCCCTATACGCCGTTCACGCTCGACCTCGCTAAGCGCGCCCGGCGCGCCAGCGTCCCAATCGTCGTGATCACCGACAGCGCGCTCTCGCCGCTTGCTCGCCTTGCCGATGTCCGGTTCGAAGTTCAAGAGAGCGACTTTGGTTCGTTCCGGTCGTTATCGGCCACGTTCTGCCTGGCAATGACGCTCGCCGTCGCCGTCGGAGAAAAGCGGGTGAAGGCGGCGACGACCTGACCCTATCACTCCGCCGGGGCTTCTCGCGCCGCGAACGTGACCTTGGGCACGACCGCCGCGGCCACCGCGACGAAGAGCGCCATCACGAACATCGAGACGAAGGTCAGATGCAGCGATTGCTCAAGCGCCGCGCGAAGCGTCGAATCGCCCGCCGCGCCGCCGCTGCGCTCCAAGGGGCGGCGAATATCTTCCGAAGATATCGCGCCCACATGACCGGCCGAATGCATGAGGCCAAAATTAAGCACGACGCCGAAGAGCGACGCGCCGAACGTGTTGCCAAGACTGCGGGCGAACAGGAATGAGGCCGTAGCGGAGCCACGCTCCGACCAGCCTACGATCTCTTGAATGAGGATGATCGAAGAGGCGCTCAAGATTCCCATGCCGAGGCCCACGATCAACGAACCCAGTCCTGCGACGATCGGCGAACTGTCGGCGTTGAGAAACAGGAAAACGATCGACCCGGCCGGCACCAGTAAGCCGCCGACGCGAAGGACGAGCCGCAAACCAACCCGCTGAAACACCCTGACCCCGAGCGTCGCGCCGACGGGCCAACCGAAAATCATCACGGACAGCGCGAATCCCGCGATCAGGGGCGACTGCTGCATGACGCCCTGGACGAAGACCGGCAGGAAGGTGGTGAGCCCCATCATCGCCATGCCGGTGAGAAGGGACGCGGCGTTGGCGGCGGCAATCGGCCGGCGTCCCCAAAGATCGAGCGAGATCATGGGCTCAGGCGAACGGCGTTCCTGCAGGATAAAGAGCACGATGGCGACCACCGCGACCAAGGTGGTGAGCCCAATTTCGAGCCGCCCCGAGACCGAGAGCGCGGTGAGATCGGCCATGATGGCGGCGATGGCGACTGTGAAAATGGCCGCACTGAGGTGATCGATCTTGCCGCGGCGACGCGCGCGGTTCTCGTGGAAATACACCCAGAATCCGACCACCGCCGCGGCCCCGATCGGCAGGTTGATCCAAAAGATCCAGGCCCAGGACAGATGCTGGATAATGAGGCCGCCAGCGAGCGGTCCGACGACGGCCGAAATCGCCCAGACGCTCGCGAGCCAGCCCTGGATCTTCGCGCGCTCATGCGCCGTATAGAGATCGCCGACAATGGTCATCGCCACGGGCAACACCGCGCCCGCGCCCACGCCCTGCACGAGCCGGAAGACGATCAGCGACGGCATCGACCAGGCAAAGCCGCACAAAGCCGAGCCGACCAGAAAGATCCCAATGCCGATGGTGATGACGGTCTTGCGCCCGATGAGGTCGGCGAGCTTCCCAAACACCACGGTTGTTGCGGTCTGCGTCAGAAGGAAGGCGGAGAACACCCAGCTATAAAGCTGCAGACCGCCAAGCTGGCCGACAATCCGCGGCATGGCGGTCGAGACAATGGTCGCTTCGAGGGCGATCATGAAACTGGACGCCATCACCGCGGCAAGCACCAGCGGACGGCGAGTCGTAGGGGAGGACATGAGATTTTCTTGGGAGGTTAGGCTCAACCCTACCGGAGAAAACGCGCCGGCGCCAATCGCGTTCGCGTGATGAGCTGGTTCTCTCCCTGCGCGCAACCCTTCGAGGGCCGTTGTCCTTGCGATCTCGTGGGTGATCGGCCCGGCAGCGGCCTACACGGAAACTTGCGCCCTTACGCCCTTTCCGACAGGTGTGATGTTGCGTTATCCTCCCAGGAATCAGGGAGAAATTCATGCAGACCCGCCGCCTCGGCCACACCGACCTTTCCATCGCCCCGCTTGTGCTTGGCGGCAACGTGTTCGGCTGGACGGCCGATAAG
This sequence comes from uncultured Alphaproteobacteria bacterium, assembly GCA_963730555.1. Taxonomy (GTDB): domain Bacteria; phylum Pseudomonadota; class Alphaproteobacteria; order Rhizobiales; family Beijerinckiaceae; genus Roseiarcus. Next base: position 135,707 of record CAVSSS010000011.1, read on the forward strand.
GCAATTTCCTTTGCGGTCATGGACCGCTTCCTTGCCGCGGGCCTCAACGCGATCGACACCGCCGACGTCTATTCAGCCTGGGCGCCCGGCAACTCAGGGGGCGAATCCGAGACGATCATCGGCGAGTGGATGAAGGCGCGGGGAAACCGCAACCGCGTCATCGTCATCACCAAAGTCGGCTCGCCGATGGGCAAGGGCAAGGAGGGCCTCAAGGCGGGCTATATTGCAGAGGCGGTCGAGGCGTCGCTCAAGCGCCTGAAGACCGAGGTGATCGACCTTTATCTCTCGCACTGGCCGGACATGGCGACGCCGATCGAGGAGACGATCGGCGCCTATCAGAGGCTGATCGAACAGGGCAAGATTTCGCTGGTGCGGCGCGTCGAACCTCAGCGCCAAGCTGCTCGAGGGGGCGCTGGCGGCGTCCAAGGCCAAAGGGCTCCCGCGCTATGAGGTCCTCCAGCCGGAATACAATCTCGCCGACCGTCACGAATTTGAAAGCGGACTTGCCGATCTCTGCCAGCGCGAGCAGATCGGCGTCATCACCTATTTCAGCCTCGCCAAGGGCTTCCTGGCGGGCAAATACCGCAGCGAGGCGGATCTCTCCAAGAGTCCGCGCGGCGACGGGGTCAAGGCCTATCTCAATCCCCGCGGATTTCGCATCCTCGATGCGCTCGAGGCAGTTGCGGGCCGCCACAAAGCAAATCCGGCGGAAGTCGCGCTCGCGTGGGCGATGGCGAGGCCCGGCGTCACCGCGCCGATCGCCAGCGCGACCTCGGTCGAGCAGACCGATAGCCTTGCGCGCGCAACCGAGCTTGCGCTGACCGGAGCCGAGATGGACGCGCTCAACGCCGCCAGCGCGCCGTAACGCCCTCATCCGGCGCCCTACCCGCCCGCAGGCCGGTCCTCGCCGCGCAATTCGCGGCGCAGGATCTTGCCGACATTGGTGTGCGGCAGCGACTCGCGGAATTCGACGTGACGCGGCCTCTTGTACCCGGTGAGATGTTGGCGGCAGTAGGCGACGAGATCGGCCTCTGTCAGCGTCGTATCCTTGCGCACCACCACGAGCTTGACCGCTTCCCCCGTCCGGGCGTCGGGAACTCCGACCGCTCCGGCCTCGAGCACGCCAGGATGGCCCATCACGACGTCCTCAATCTCCGTGGGATAAACATTGAAGCCGGAGACATTGATCATATCCTTCTTGCGATCGACCACATACACGAAGCCGCGTTCGTCGACCCGGGCGATGTCGCCGGTGCGTAAGAAGCCGTCCGCGGTCATGACCTCGGCGGTCTCGTCAGGCCGGTTCCAGTAGCCCGCCATCACCTGCGGGCCCTTGATGCAAAGTTCCCCCGTTTCGCCGACCTTAAGGTCGCGGCCTTCGTCATCGCGAATGGCGATGTCGGTCGAAGGCAGCGGCAAGCCGATGGCGCCGTTGAAATGATCGATGTTAAGCGGATTGGCGATTGCGGCGGGCGAGGTCTCGGTCAAACCATAGGCTTCGATCAGCGGCTTGCCGGTCACTGACTGCCAGCGCTCGGCGACGGCTCGCTGGACGGCCATACCGCCGCCGATCGAGAGGTGTAGGTTCGAGAAATCGAGCCCGGCGAAGTCCTTGTTGTTGAGGAGCGCGTTGAACAGCGTATTGACCCCGGGTATGGCGGTGAAGCGCGTTCCTCGCAACGTCTTGACCAGCGCCGGAATATCGCGCGGATTGGCGATCATGAGATTCGAGGCGCCAATCATCAGCGGCACGAAGCCGTTCACCTGCAACGCGAACACATGATAGAGGGGCAAGGCGGCCACGAACATTTCGCCGTCTGCCTTGATAGCGGGCGCAAGCCATGCGTAAATCTGGCGTAAATTAGCGACCATGTTGCGATGGGTCAGCATCGCCCCCTTCGGCACGCCGGTGGTCCCGCCGGTATATTGAAGGAACGCGATATCATCCGGCTTAACCGGCGTGTCGGTAAACGACTGGCGCGATCCCAAAGCCAACGCTCGATTGAAAGGCGACGCCTGCGGCAGGCGGAAGGCGGGAACGGCGCGTCGGACATGCCGCACGACCGAATTGACGATGAACCCTTTGGCGCCGCCCAATTGGTCGCCGGCGCCGGTGACGATGATTGTTTTGAGCGCCGGCGCGCCATCGCTCGCCTTTTCGAGCGTGCCGGCGAAGTTCTCCAAAACGACAATCGCCTCTGCCCCCGAATCGGCGAGTTGATGCTTGAGCTCGCGCGGCGAGTACAAAGGGTTGCAATTGACGACCACGTAGCCCGCGCGCAGCGCGCCAAATGCGGCGATTGGATATTGCAGCACGTTCGGCATCATCAGCGCGACACGGGCGCCGCGAGGCAGGCGCGCAACGCCCTCAAGGTAGCCGGCGAAGGCGCGCGACTTCCGATCCAGTTCGCCATAGGACATCGCCTTGCCCATGCTGACGAAGGCGATCCGATCGCGAAATTTTTCGAAGCTCGTCCTGATGAAATCCCCAAGCGAGCCGAGCGCGCTCAAGTCAATCTCGGCGGGCACGCCCTCGGAATAGGACTTGAGCCATATCCGTTTCATTAATTTCGGCTCCTGACAAAAACTGATGCCTTCTGCATAAGCCCTTATTATTCACAAGATCACAATCGAGCCCCTGCTGCGTTCAGCCGGTCTATCCGAGCGCGACTTCGGTCGAGCGGTGGGCGACGAGAGCCCGATAAGCCATCGAGCGTCCGCTCAGTCCGGCAGAACGCCAAGTTTGGAACAGCTGTCCTCCTGAACGCGCTACGCGAGCTCGCTGCGAGCAACATCCATCTCACAAGGCTCGGCGTAGGCTGCGAGGTCCAAACTGAGCATCGTAACCCTCGCGGCTCTAAGAGCGCCAATATGGCGATAGGCCACTGAAAGCAATCTTCTGGCCGGAAAAGGCAAGACGCAGGTCCTCCTGCAGATTAGGGATCGCGCCGTCTCCGAATGCCAATGAAGCTTGGGGACGGCGCAAATGGAGGGTATGATGAAACTGGGTGTCTTGTTGGCTTCGGCGTCTTTGGGGGCTGCGCTGACCGCATCCGGCGTCGCGTATGCAGGAACTGAGGTCCTGAATATGTCAAATTTCAATCCGAGCGGCTACGGCGAGATCACCGGACAAGTCATCCTGGACGTTACTGGCGGCCAAGCGACCGCGGGAACGGCGAGCCTTAGCGGCGGCAACTTTGGTGGGCAGTTGAGTTTCAGCCTCGTCACGGCCGACAACTACCCAGGCCCCTCCACAGGCTGGCGGGCAGGCGACGGCACGGATTTGTATGGTGGGGACGCCGCGTATCAGATTGACGGAAACGGGTTAGTCTTCAACACCGCCCCCTGGGGTCAGGGGTATGTCTTCGGCATTTACTCAGTCGGAGCGAACGAATATCAGGGCGCGTTGTTCGGGACGGGCGGCTCCAAGAATTACTACGCCTATAACGTCCCGTTGACTGTGAGCGCGGGGGTAGTCCCGGAGGCGTCGACGTGGGCGATGATGCTGATTGGCTTCGCCGGACTGTGCTATGCTGGTGTCAAGCAGACGCGGAAGACATCGCGGGCGCTAGAGCGGAATCCGATCAGTCTGCATCGTAGCCGGCGGCAGTGAAGAAGTTGCGGCATTCGTTGTGGCTGAAGAGGTCGATGAGTTCGCCAATGGCGATCCAGAGACCCTCGACGGTTCGCTCAGCCGCTTTACGCAGGAGCGCCTTGAGCTTGGCGAAGGCGTTCTCGATGGGATTGAAGTGGGGACTGTAGGGCGGGAGGTAGAGGAGATGGGCGCCAGCAGCTTCGATCAGCTGGCGCACTCTGGGGCCTTTGTGGCCCGGGAGATTGTCCATGATCACCGTATCGCCCTCGCGCAACTCTGGGGCGAGGACCTTCTCGACGTAGGTCTCGAAGGCGACGCGATTGATCGGGCCGTCCAGGACGAACGGCGCGATGAAGCCGCGCAGCGTCAGTCCGCCGACAAATGTCGTCGTTTTCCAATGGCCATGCGGAACGCCAACCCGCAGGCGTTCGCCGCGCAGACACCGGCCATAGCGGCGCGCCATGTTGGTTGAGGCCCAGGTTTCATCGATGAAGACCAGCCGTTCGGGGTCGAGGTCGAGCTGCCTGTCAAACCATCTCAATCGTCGCTCTGCGACGTCTGGACGATCCTGCTCCGCGGCGTGCGCAGTCTTTTTTTACGCGTGATGGCGTGACGCGCGAAGAAGCGCTGGATCGTGCCGAATCCGAAGGTGAGACCGCGAGCGGCAAGATCGCGGCGAACCTCCTGTATCGTCGCGTCCCGGTCTGGGCCGAGCGCCGCCATCACCGCTTCGTGGTGCGCTTCGATGCGCCCTGACCGCCGGTCACCGCCCAACGCCTTCGGACACGCGTCGCCTTGATTGCGCTCCCGCGTTCGCCAGCGGCTCACGCTCGCTGCGCTGACGCCGAACCTGTCCGCCGCCTCACGGTGCGTGGCGCCGGCCTGAACCGCCGCCAAAACCCGAACCCGAAGATCAAGCGACAGCGCTTTCGACATGCCTGCCGGCCTCCGATCCGGCAGGAAGCTTAAATCACAACGCCCGCATCGGCGGAATCCCCCTCAATTCACTCAGCTCGGATTCCGCTCTAGTCTAACTCATTCCGGGGGAGATCGCTCGGGCGGCCATTTCTTTGGAACAACGCCTTCCGGAATAGTTACACCGCCGCGCGGCCACCTACCGGTTATTGAGTGGCGACAAATGGAACCGCGCGGGGACCCTATCGGGCATTTCTGACAGCCAAAGGACCCCCTCTAGGTGGGTGGTGGGGAGGGATCGCCGAAGGGGGACCCGCGCCAGTCTAAAACTAGACCACATGCCGGAATATCATATTGATAAACGAGATGCGTCGACGAGACTCGCCATCTGGCCCTTGAAAGGCGGCACCGTATCTTTGCCGACGCACAGGCCTGTCAGGTCACGAGCCTTTAGGCGCCCGCCGACGAACTAGAGCAGCGCTTTCTTCGGATCGCCGACCATGAATTCCCGAGTCCCGGGATCGACCGCATTCAACAGATCGTGGATAAATTTATCCTGAATCTTGAAGCTTTGTTCCGCCGGGATGCCGATCGTCGACACGCGGAACAGGGCTCCATCCGGAACCCATCCCCTGAGGCCATATCCGAGCTTGAGCGCCTGACGGGCCCAATTGCTGCTCGAATTGTCGTAGCCGATCCGCATCCAGTAGGTGATCGGCTCAATCCGCTCCTCGCGCTGGGCGACGAGCCTCGTCGCCTTGAGCGGCGGCGCCGAGGGGGAGTAGTCGAGCTTTACCGCGCTCGTCCGCGATACGCGGAAGCCCTGCGCCGTATAGCAGACCTCCGGATGGTGAAGTTGCAAACGATCGCTCTGGCTCTCGCCATAGGCAACCATCAGCATCACCACGTGCCCGTCTGGATCGACGAAGCCGCGCGACGCTTCCTGGTTGTAGAGCTCGGCCTCAAGCGAATCTGCAGGCGGCGGCGCGACAACGTTGAGGCCTTCAACCGGCTTCCAATCTCCGAATTTTGTCGGGAGGTGCTGGTCGATATTGAACACGTCGTGGGTGCGCGCCATCAAGTTACGCGGCTGCAATGCGACCGCCAGCAGCATCGCACCCAGCATCGCCACGCAGGCTAGAAAAATATTGGTGGAACGCGCCACTTTCGGCTCCTCCGCCCGCGAACCCCGCCCGCGGCCGTCAATGTAGGCGCTCACTCCGCGCCGTGCAACGCTGGGGTTGTGGCGACGGCTTTTAGCCCATCGAAACAGTCGCGTCCCGTGAATTTATCTTAATGAAGCCCAGCGGCCCTCGCTCGGTAGCGTCTCTGTTCGACCAGACAGTACCTCCCGCTGAGGCGGAGTCACGAGGGGCTATCCGCTTGAGGACGGACTCAAAAGCGATACGTGACACCCGTTGAGAACAGCCACGGTTGGATCGTTGTCCTGATCGTGGCGGCCCCGGGAATCGTACCGATCGGCGGACCCAGATCGAATCCGCCCGACGTGCCTGTCGACCAAATGAACAGCTTCTTCACATCTAAGAAGACGCCCCAATTTCGGTTGAACATGTAATCGGCGCCAGCCTGAGCAGCGAGACCAACAGTGGGTGGAAACCAGCCTGCGGTGTTAAAACCGTTCTGAACCGCAAATTCGAAGGTCGGCACGATCCCGGCCCCTAGATAAGGCTGGATCGCGCCAAATTGGGTAAAGTGATAGACGGCTGTTATAGGGACCACGCCCGGCAATAGCTTACCGAGAACTGTCCTTGAAAATGGCGGCGTCGGTGAGAAACCGGTGATCTTTATGGTCAGCCAAAGGGGAACTCCGCTCGAGACCTCCAATGACCAGTTCGGAGTAAAGAAATAGCCGCCCTGGAACGTTGCGGTGAAAACGCTCGAATAAGTCGCGCCACGCCCGACCAACGACACCTCGGGTCCGAAACCGCCGACGGGAACCAATCCAATTCCCGGGACTGCGACCTCCGTTATGGGTTGCGCGAACAGGCTGGACGAACTCTGATTCAGCGCGCCCAACGCGCCGAGCCTGACGTACCAGTGGGGCGCGGCTTCGGGAACGGGGCTCGGCAGGACCGGCGGGTTCGGCAGGTCCGCGGCCTGAGCGGCGCCAGCGGAGAGAGCGAAAATTAGAGATCCGAAAGCGAAGCCTTTGATGATCGTCGTCGGCCTCTTGCGACGCGTCATCACGTGTCCTCCTCCCAAGATCGTCAAGCAGTCGGCGCCGAAGGGCCGAACAGTTTGGCCGACATTCGCCGGATGACCTCCAACTTAGTGGGAAATCTGGCCCATTTTGTGATTCGCACAAGCGTTAAGCGCCAGAGCAGCCTTTAGCGAGGGGCTTGCCGGGCGGGTGAATTTGGGGTCGAAGAGAGCCGCGCGGCCGCGGCGCCGCGACGGCCCTTGAGCGAGACACGCAAATCAGAGCGGATGAGGCCTACCCCATGACCAGCGAGGACGTTCTTGAACGCCTAGGCTTCACCGCTACCGAGCTAAAGGGCGGCGCGCTCGCCGTCCGCTCGCCGATCGACGGCGCCGAGATCGCCCGCATAAGGGAGACGCCGGTCGCCGACATGGCCCCGATCATCGAGCGAGCGCAGAGCGCTTTTCTCGCTTGGCGCGAGATCCCGGCGCCGAGGCGGGGCGAGCTCGTCCGCCTCCTCGGCGAAGAATTGCGCGCCTCGAAGGAGGCGCTCGGTGCGCTGGTGACGCTCGAGGTCGGCAAGATCGTCTCGGAGGGCCTTGGCGAAGTGCAGGAGATGATCGACATCTGCGATTTCGCCGTCGGCCTGTCGCGGCAATTGTACGGCCTCGCCATCGCCTCCGAGCGCCCCGGCCACCGCATGACGGAGACCTGGCATCCGCTCGGCCCATGCGCGATCATTTCCGCCTTCAACTTCCCGGTCGCCGTCTGGTCCTGGAACGCCGCGCTGGCGCTCGTCTGCGGCGATCCGGTGATCTGGAAGCCGTCCGAAAAGACGCCGCTCTCGGCGCTGGCGACGATGAAAATCCTCGAACGCGCCATCAAGCGCTTCGGCCCCGACGCGCCAGAGGGCCTGGCCCAAATCGTCATCGGCGGTCCGGCGATTGGCGAGGCGCTCACCTCCTCGAAGCGCGTGCCGATCGTCTCGGCGACCGGCTCGACCCGCATGGGCTCGATCGTCGGCCCGAAGGTCGCGGCGCGGTTCGGCCGGCCAATTCTGGAGCTTGGCGGCAACAATGCAATGATCATCGCCCCCTCGGCCGATCTCGACATGGCGGTCCGGGCGATCGTCTTCTCCGCCGTCGGCACGGCCGGGCAACGCTGCACTTCGCTCAGGCGGGTCATCGCCCATCGTTCCATTCGCGCCGATCTGACCCACCGGCTGGTCAAGACCTATTCAAGCCTGCCGATCGGCGACCCGCGCAAGGAGGGAACGCTGGTCGGTCCGCTGATCGACCATGCCGCGCGCGACAAAATGGCTGCTGCGCTCAAACGCGCGGCAGACGAAGGCGGCAAGGTCCACGGCGGCGGGACCGTCGCCAAGGGCGTTCCGAACGGCGGCGCCTATGTGGAGCCTGCGATCGTCGAAATGCCGGATCAGTCGGGAATCGTGCGCGAGGAGACCTTCGCCCCGATCCTCTATACGCTCGGCTACGACGCGCTGGACGAGGCGATCGCGATACAGAACGACGTGCCGCAGGGCCTGTCCTCGTCGATCTTCACTCTCAACTTGCGCGAGGCGGAGACCTTTCTGTCCGCCTCCGGGTCCGACTGTGGGATCGCCAACGTCAATATCGGCCCATCGGGCGCCGAGATTGGCGGGGCTTTCGGCGGCGAGAAGGAGACGGGAGGGGGGCGCGAAAGCGGCTCCGACGCCTGGAAGGCCTATATGCGCCGCCAGACAAGCACCGTGAACTATTCGGCCAAGCTGCCGCTCGCGCAAGGGGTGCGGTTTGACGTGTAGCGCGGCGATGGGACGCAGGCTCTCACCCCCTTCTCACTCGGGGAGAAGGTGGCCCGAAGGGCCGGATGAGGGTCTGCGCGCCAACCCCGCAGCGCCCTGATGCCTGACATTATCGTGATCGGGGGCGGTCACAACGGCCTCGTCGCCGCCGCCTATCTCGCCATGACCGGCCTCAAGGTCACCGTGCTCGAGCGCCGCGCGGTAATCGGCGGCGCGGCAGTCACCGAGGAGTTTCACCCCGGCTTTCGCAATTCGGTCGCCGCCTACACCGTGTCGCTGCTGAACCCGACAATCATCCGCGACCTCGAGCTTCACCGCCATGGGCTCCGCATCGTCGAGCGGCCTCTATCCAATTTCCTGCCTCTGGCCGACGGGCGCTATCTGAAAGTCGCAGCCGAGCGCACGAAGGCCGAAGTCTCCAAGTTCTCCGTGCGCGACGCCGAGCGGCTCGACGCCTATGAGGCGCGGCTCGAGCGCGTAACCGAAGTTTTGCGCGCGCTCGCACTTGAACCGCCGCCTAATGTGGCGACAGGCCGAGGGCTCGCCGCCAGTCTCGGCGCCCTCGTCGACGCCGCCAAAGTCGGAAACCGCCTGCGTTCGCTCGACCTCGAAGGGCAGCGCGATCTCCTCGAACTTTTCACCCGCTCGGCCGGCGATGTGCTCGACCAATGGTTCGAGAGCGACCCCATCAAGGCAATCCTCGGCTTCGACGGCATCGTCGGGACTTACGCCAGTCCCTATGCGACCGGCACGGGCTACGTGCTCATGCATCATTGCTGGGGCGAGGTGAACGGCAAAAAGGGCGTCTGGGGCCATTCGCTCGGCGGCATGGGCGCGATTGCGCAGGCGATCGCGCGCGCCTGCGCCGTGCGCGAGGTGGACATTCGCACGAGCTGCGCGGTGAACGAGATTCTGGTCGAGAAGGGCCGCGCCATAGGCGTCGTCACGGAGAGGGGCGAGAAGCTCACGGCCCGTGCGATCGTCTCGAACCTTCATCCGAAGCTCACCTTCGAGAAGCTTCTCGATCCGGCCGTCCTGCCAGCCGACTTTCGCGCCCGCATCGCCGCCTATCGCAGCGGCTCGGGCTCGTTCCGCATGAACTTGGCGCTCGGCGAGTTACCCAGCTTTTCCGCTCTTCCGGGACATGCGCCAGCCGAGCATCACGGCGCGGGCATCGTGATCGCGCCGAGCCTCGCCTATATGGAGCGCGCCTTCTTCGACGCGCGGCTCAACGGCTGGTCTGCTCAGCCCATCATCGAAATGCTGATCCCCTCGACACTCGACAATTCGCTTGCCCCCGCCGGCCGCCACGTCGCTTCCCTGTTCTGCCAGCATGTCGCGCCCAAGCTACCGGGCGGGCGTTCGTGGGACGAGGCGCGCGAGACGGTCGCCGACCTCATGATCGACACGGTCGAAGCTTACGCGCCGGGCTTCAAAGCCTCGGTCATCGCCCGCCAGATCCTTTCTCCGCTCGATCTCGAGCGCGAGTTCGGCCTCGTCGGCGGCGATATTTTTCACGGTAAGCTCAGCCTCGACCAGCTCTATTCAGCAAGGCCTGTGCTCGGACACGCCGACTACCGCTCGCCCATTCGGGGCTTATACATGTGCGGCGCCTCGACCCATCCGGGCGGCGGCGTCACCGGCGCGCCCGGCCATAACGCCGCGCGCGAGATGCTCCGCGACTTTCGCGCCGGGCGGTGGGGTCGCGCCTAGGAGTGGATGCGACATCGAAGGGGCTGCGCGCCTCCGTCTGGCGGTATATGAACCATCATCGGCTCAACTCTCAGGCTTTCGCAAATGGACAAACTCCACAATCCCTTCAAGCATGCGCTCAAGTCCGGCCGATTGCAGATCGGATTGTGGCACAGCCTGTCGAGCCCTATCGCCGCCGAAATCCTCGCGGACGCCGGATTCGACTGGATTCTGCTCGACACCGAGCACGCCCCGAACGAATTGCCGATGGTGCTCGCCGAGCTTCAGGCGCTGAGCGGGGGAACAGCGCACGCCGTGGTCAGACCCGCCTGGAACGATCCCGTGATCATCAAGCGGCTGCTCGATATCGGGGCGCAGTCGCTGCTCATTCCTTATGTGGAGACGGAAGAGGAAGCGCGCCGCGCGGTCATGTCGGTTCGTTACCCGCCGGACGGGTTCCGCGGTTTCGCGGGCCAAGCGCGGGCGTCGCGCTATGGCCGGATCAGGGGGTACCACGCCGCCGCCAACGCAGAGATCTGTCTCCTGGTGCAGGTCGAGACGAAGCGGGGGCTTGATAATCTTGAGCAAATCGCGAGCGTCGAAGGCGTTGACGGCGTGTTCGTCGGCCCGGGCGACCTCTCGGCTGGGCTTGGCTATCTCGGCCAACCCGCCCATCCCGAGGTCGTCAAGATCATCGACGATATGATTCCGCGCATCAAAAACGCCGGGATCGCGCCAGGGATTTTGACCGGCGACGCGGAACTGGCCCAGCACTATATCGACCTTGGCTGTCTGTTCGCCGCCGTCGGCTCCGACATCGGACTGCTGGCGAGGGGCGCCGATCAGCTCGCGGCGAAATTCAGAGGCCAGAATCCGGGGCGGTGACCGCGGGCGGGCGCCAGCTTCAAGGAACGCGCTGGATCGGGAGGAGATCGCATGTATACCGCGAGCGCCGCAATGCTCGAGGCGCTGCAGGAAGCGGGCGTCTCCTATATCTTCGCCAATTTCGGCAGCGATCATCCGGCTCTCATCGAAGCGATTGCAGAGGCGCGATCTCTGGGTCGGCCGATACCCGCCATCGTCACCTGCCCGAACGAAATGGTCGCGATGACCTGCGCCCATGGCTACGCCCAATTGACCGGGCGCGCCCAGGCCGTCGTTGTTCATGTCGACTGCGGCACGCAGTCGTTGGGCGGGGCGGTCCACAACGCCGCGAAAGCGCGTATTCCAGTCATCGTCTTCGCCGGCCTTTCGCCGTCCACCCAGGAGGGCGAGGCGACCGGCAGCCGCAACGAATTCATCCAATGGATTCAGGACGTGCCTGATCAGCGCGGCATCGTCCGCCAATATATGAAATACGACAATGAGCTTCGTAATGCGCTGAACGTGAAGCAAATCGTGCATCGATCGCTGCAACTTGCTCATAGCGATCCCAAAGGGCCGGTCTATCTCGTCGGCGCCCGCGAAGTGATGGAGGCTGAGAGCGAGCGCGTCGCGATGGATGTCGCCGACTGGGCGCCGATCGCGCCAACGCCGCTCGGCGAAGCCGCCGTCGCGAGCCTCGTCGACGCCATTCAAAGGGCCGCAAGGCCCCTCATCGTCACCTCTTATGTCGGCCGCAATCCCGTCGCTGTCACCGAGCTCATCCGTTTCTGCGGCCGGCTGGGCGTGGGCGTGCTGGAATCGGTCCCAAGTTACGTCAACTATCCGCACAACGATCCCATGTACCAGGGCAATCAATGGAACCATCCGTTCCAAAACCGCGCCCTGGCCGAAGCCGATTTCATCCTGGTCGTCGATAGCGACGTGCCCTGGATTCCGACGGTCAGCAAGCCGAGCGACGGGGCTGCAATCACCATCATCGACGTCGATCCGCTCAAGCAATCGACGCCGCTTTGGTCGATAAAGGCTCGGCAATGTTATCGGGCCGACGCCGCGACCGCCTTCGCACAATTGAACGCCCGTCTGGATCGCATCGAGATTGACGGGGAAGCCGCCGAGCGCCGCCGGCGCCACTATGCCCACCGGCATCGAGCGCGGAAGGCCGAGCTCGACCGTCTCGAGTCGCCGGATGGCGACATCATCACGCCGGAATATTTGACCGCCTGCGTGCGTCGCCAGGTGGGGCTCGAGGCGGTCGTTCTCAATGAGGGCATCACCAATTATCCTGCGATCTGCGTTCATATGGCGCGCGAAAAGCCGGGCACTATGTTCGCGAGCGGCGGCGGCTCGCTGGGTTGGACCGGCGGCGCGGCTATCGGGATGAAACTGGCGGCTCCTAGCAAGACCTTCGTCGCCCTCGCCGGGGACGGTTCTTACATGTTCTCGCAGCCGTCCACCGTCCATTGGATGGCGCGCCGCTATCGCACGCCGTTTCTGCAAGTCATTTATAACAATCGCGGCTGGAAAGCGCCGAAGTTCTCTGCGCTCGCCGTCCATCCGGACGGCTTCGCCAGCCGCGCCGAGGATCTGGATTTGAGCTTCGATCCGCCGCCGGACTATTCCGGGATCGCCGCTGCCGCGGGAGCCGCCTACGCGCAGGTGGTCAAGCATCCGCATGACGTCGAGGCCGCGGTCTCCGAGGGTCTGAGAGTGGTGCTTGAGGAGAGCCGTTGCGCGGTGCTGGACGTGTGGCTCTCCCATCTTTGATCCGCTCGCATGAGCGACACGGCGCCGATCCTAGCTTTGATGGAGGCCGCGTGGTAAAATTGGTCTCGGGGTCGCGAAGGGGAGAGCACCATGCGCGCGTTTGCAATGTCCTTTGTGGCCCTGATGGGAATGGCGTCCTTGGGCTTCGCCCAGGACCAGACGCTGCGCGGCGTCTACGGGCCTCCTGGAGCGGCGCTTCCCGCCGCCAAGTCCGGCAAGCCGGCTACGTCCGTCCTGGATTCTAGCGCCATCGGCGTCGGGCCGCGCATCACGATCCCGGGCGGAGCGGCCCAAGGTCAGACCCTCCCCAGCAATGTCACCCCCGCCGCGATGTCGGACCGGCCGGGCTATGGGACAGCGATCGTCAACGGCCATCGCTCAATTATCGACCTCAGCAACAATCGCATCGTCCAGGTCATGGACTAGCCGGGCGACCGCCCCTCGATAAGCGTCCGTCTTCGCGCAAAAGTTGGGGCGAGAGCCGACCATCATTAATTTTCTATCAACTCCGTTCAGCGATGATTGACCATCCGTCAGCGCGCCGCGCGCCGACGGAAGGGAACGAGTTTCGCCAAGCGCCACAGGAGCGCCACAGTCTCGATCGCCTCGAAGGAGGTCGCCATGAGGACCATCTCCCGCCGACAGCTTCTGACCGTCGTCGCGACAGGCGCCGTCGCTTTCGCGGCGCCGGCGAGAGCCGAGGCGCCGCCGCCATTTTCCCCCGACGAGATCGTCAACGACGGTCAGCGTTTTTTTGGCACTCTGTCGCGTGGGTTGGCCGACGGGGTCCAGGAAGCATGCCGCCGTTGGGGTTTGCCCAACGCCTATATTCTTGGTCAAGAGGCGTCTGGCGCATTCGTGGGCGGCCTCAGATACGGCGAAGGAAAAATGTATACGCGCAACGCCGGCAACCAGCCGGTCTATTGGCAGGGACCGTCGATTGGCTTTGACGCCGGCGCGGACGGCGATCGGACGATGATGCTGGTCTACAATCTGCCGGACACCGGAGCGATTTTCGACCGCTTCGGGGGATTGGACGGCTCGGCCTACTTTATCGGCGGGCTGGGCTTCACCGCGGTCGGCGCCAAGGGCGTCGTTGTGGTTCCCATCCGCACCGGGCTCGGCTGGCGTCTCGGGGTCAACCTGAACTATCTCAAGTTCACCCAGCGGGCGACCTGGAATCCGTTCTGATAGCCTCCGACCCAACCATCGCTTAAGCCTTTCCGGACGGAGCCTCGCCCCGACTGCGCTTATCTTCACCGCCAATGGCGCGTCCGAGGCCGTCCTTGAGGAGGAGCGCCATGATCATCGATTGCCACGGGCACTACACGACCGCTCCCAAGGCGCTCGAGGAATGGCGCAACCGACAGATCGCCGGCATTACGGATCCCGCCCAGGCGCCCAAGGTGGCGGAACTCAAGATCACCGACGACGAGCTTCGCGAATGGATCGAATCGAACCAGCTGCGCCTAATGCGGGAGCGCGGCTGTGACCTCACGATCTTCAGCCCCCGCGCCAGCTTCATGGCCCATCACATCGGCGATTTCGCCATAAGCTCGAGCTGGGCTTCGATCTGCAATGAGCTCTGCTTCCGCGTCTCGAAGCTCTTCCCCGACAATTTCATCGGCGCAGCGATGCTGCCGCAGAGCCCGGGCGTCGATCCGAAGACCTGCATTCCCGAACTCGAAAGATGCGTCAGGGACTACGGCTTCGTCGCCATCAACCTCAATCCCGATCCGTCGGGGGGCAGATGGACGAGCCCGCCGCTCACCGACCGGCACTGGTATCCGATCTACGAGAAGATGGCGCAGTGGGACATCCCGGCGATGGTGCATGTCTCGACCAGCTGCAATCCCTGTTTCCACACCACCGGCGCCCATTACATCAACGCCGACACGACGGCGGTGATGCAGTTCATTCAAGGAGCACTGTTCAAAGATTTCCCGACCCTTCGCTTCATCGTTCCGCACGGCGGCGGCGCCGCGCCCTATCACTGGGGCCGCTATCGCGGGCTCGCGCAGGAATTGATGAAGCCGCTTCTGACCGAGCATCTCTTGAAGAACGTCTTCTTCGACACCTGCGTCTATCATCAGCCGGGCGTCGACCTCCTGACCAAGGTCATCCCAGTCGACAACATCCTCTTCGCCAGCGAGATGATCGGGGCGGTCAGGGGGATCGACCCCGAGACCGGCCATCACTACGACGACACCAGGCGCTACATCGAGGCGGCGGGCGCCCTCAGCCCCGAGGACCGCCACAAGGTCTACGAAGGCAATGCGCGGCGGGTCTATCCGCGGCTCGACAAGGCGTTAAGGGCCCAGGGCCGATAGCCTCGTCACGCTGGGCGTCCAGCCGACATACGATCTAGGACTGTGGACACAACCATCGCGCGAGCGTAGGTCAAGCAAATCAAATGTTTCCAAACAAATCCAAGCATAAATCCTTGGATTTGTTTGGAGTTCTTTGGCCAATTCGAGGTTTTTCAATGAGTTACGGCCGAAAAAATAAAAAAAGTTCTCTGCGGCTCGACTCGCGTCGCAGGTTGCGCCCGACGGGCTCGCGCACGCGTTTCTCGCCTTCGCTCTCTCCCCTCTAGCCGCCGGGCGGCCAAGCGCCGGGTGGATTCTGCAATCAATATATATATATATAGCACCCTATTCTGTTTCACACAATGAATTGCCGTCGACAGGAATTGCTTCGACACAATCGGCCCTGGCCGACCCCGATTGTCACGGATGCCTTGTGCGACCAGGCTTCCTTCGTTAGAACAGCCGTGATTTCCGTGACAGAAAAGCGCCAACAGCGGATGAGATAAGAGCCGCGGGTGTAGCTCAATGGTAGAGCAGCAGCCTTCCAAGCTAAGGTCTGTCGGTTAAATGATTGATTTCGTTGGTGGCGTTTCAATTAATTGGCATTTTTGGGTGCAAATTGGTGCAGTAGGCGGCGGTTCTTTGCGCTTGAGCCGGTCGCGGGAAGGCATCGACGGCTCATTTGGGTAGGGGTTACTCGGCTTTATCCTTCCTCCTCTTGAAGATCACTTTTGTTTCGCTGCTCTTGTAAAAGATGCGGGCATCTGGTTCGGTCCAGCCGTATTCGTCCGCCATCCACTGTGCATATTCTTCGATGGTAGAGAGAGTGATCTCAGGCCCACGCCATGAGGAAGTTTTCTGCGGAATCTGGACTAAATTTTCACTGTCATACCACCTATCGCCGCAGCAAGAGCAATCTAACCCCGCCCTGTCCCAGCGCCGTAAAATAGGACTTCCGCTTTGCGGCGGCGCTAGGAACCGCCGGGGCCGCTTGCTAGACAGCCCCATCTGGCTGGCTTGCGAATCGGTAGGATGGCACTCACATCAGAGCAAATGGAAGCGCTTCTGAGGCTTGAAGCGATTTTCATGCCCCATGCTACAAGGCGGCGTAGCATCCTCTACGAGAATGGCACGAAAGACTATGCTCGCTTCGTGCATTACACATCCGCCGAAGCAGCGCTGAAGATAATCAGGACCAAGCGTGTCTGGATGCGGAATACGACATGCATGGCTGATTATCGCGAGGTGCAGCATGGATATGATATTCTAAACAGAGTCTTTGCAGCGAACGCCAATCTAGGGCGATTTCACGCCGCGCTTGATGCTTGTGCGCCGAATGCAGCAGCCGAAGCCTTCCAATTGTTTAATCAGTGGTGGAACGATATTCGCTTCAGCACATACATTACTTCGATTTCCGAACACGACGACAGAGAGGATTTCCACGGGCGGTTGTCGATGTGGCGGGCTTTTGGCGGCAGCAATGTCGCTCGGGTTGCGCTCGTGCTCAAGCTTCCAAAAAACGCGCTTGCCTCGCAGGAACTGAGAATCATGGTCAGCCCGGTTGCTTATTTGCAGGAGAAAGATGTTCATGCAGAAGTAAATACAGTTATTCAGAACATCAGCAGTCATTGTGGATTCATATATTCTGCGGATCGCCAGTCGGTTGTGAACACTGTTTTTGCAATGCTCATGGCTGGCGTCGTGTGCATGAAACACGAAGGCTTTCACGAAGAGAGGGAATGGCGGGTAGTCTATGGGCCGAAACGGATGCCTTCGCCTCTCATGGAAACCGCAACGGAGACGATTGGGGGCGTTCCCCAGATCATTCACAAAATCCCGTTGGATAGTGGCGTTTCAGAGGCGCTTGCCGATATCGATCTCGCCCGTCTGTTCGACCGTTTGATTATTGGCCCATCACCGTATCCATGGCCGATGTACGAGGCGTTTGTTGGAGCACTGACTGAGAGTGGCGTCGCTGATGCCGCACAGCGGGTTTGGAGTTCAAACATCCCAATTCGGTCATAGCGGCCCTCCTTGCGATGCCCGAATTGGGGTGATAAGCGCCTAACGCTTCCTGCGAGATTGGTGCAAATTGGTGCAACGCAGTAGCAAAAGCTGAGGAACTGGGCCAAACCCGGTTAAGGTGGTGGATTCTAAGCTATTGAAACGTAACTGTATTTATTAGCGCGGGTGTAGCTCAATGGTAGAGCAGCAGCCTTCCAAGCTGAATACGAGGGTTCGATTCCCTTCACCCGCTCCAATCCAATTTTGCCTTGTTTTGTTGGATTGCTTCGGCGTCAGTCACGCCGCATTTGTATCCATGGGCCCGGCCGGTTGGCTTGACCGCCGCCCGACATACTCCCGCTGGTAGCGGGGGCCTAAGCTGGTCAGCAGGTGATAGCCGATCGTCCCGCTCCGCGCGGCGAAGTCGTCGAGGTCGATCGTCGGGCCGAAGAACTCAACCCGTCCGCCCGTCCGGACGGCGTCCTCGGGCAGGTCGGTGACGTCGACGATGGCGAGGTCCATCGAGACGCGCCCGACCAGCGGGCAGCGGCGGCCGGCGACCGCAACCTCGGCGCCCGGTTTCGAATCCGTCGCGCCGGCGCCGCGCGGCAGGCCGTCGGCGTAGCCGATGAGCAGGGTTGCGAGCCGGGTCGGGCGCTTGGCTGTCCACTGCGCGTTATAGCCGCAGGTCATGTCGGCTTCGATCCAACGGATCTGCTGGATCGCCGCAGTCAGGGTGACGACGGGGCGCATCGGGTTTGGTCGATCCGGCGTCGGATTGCCGCCGTAGAGCGCGTAGCCCGGCCGCGCTAGGTCGTAGATCGGGCCGGGGTCGAGGAACATGCCAGACGAGTTGGCGAGCGAGGCGGCGAGATGCGGAAAAGCCGCGCGGGCCGCCTCGAACCGCTCGATCTGCGCCTGGTTGATGGGATCGCCTGGAATTTCGGACGAGACGAAGTGGCTGATCAGGAGATCGGCCCCGCTCGTGGGCCCATGCGTCTCCATCGCCGCCCGCAGGCGAGCGAGAGACTCGAAGCCCAACCGGTTCATGCCGGTGTCGAGATGCAAGGCGGATGGCGAGGGCCTGCCGCGCTTGGCGGCGAAGGCGGACCAGCGGCCAAGCTCATGCTCGCTGCCGATCACCGGAGCGAGGCGATACTCTACATACTCCGCAGGCTCGGCCTCGTTCTCCAGGCCGTTCAGCACATAGATCTGCGCCTGAGCCGGGAGCGCCCGGCGCGCCGCAACCCCCTCGCTGAAATGGGCGACGAAGAAAATCCGCGCTCCCGCCGCCCAGAGGGCGGGAGCGGCCTCCGAGACGCCGGTCCCGTAAGCGTTGGCCTTGATGACGGCGGCGCAGCGCCCCGGCGCCGATCGACGCGCCAGCTCGCGCCAGTTGTCGGCCAGCGCGCCAAGGTCGATCTTAAGACGACCCGGGGCGCTTCCCGAAGCGGTCACGCCAGTCATCCGAGGACCTTCTCCATCACCGCCGTGGTCGGAGCCTCGAATCCCGGATGCGCCTCGACCTTAAGCCGGACAAAACCGAAACGTTCGAACAGACGCTCGTTTTCGGGCAATTCCAGCCGCGTTTTGAGGGTCATTCTCCTTACGCCGCGGCAACTCGCCTCCGCTTCACAAGCCGCGATCAGCGAGCGCACGATCCCGCGCCCGCGGCGCGTAAGCGCAACCGATACGCGCGCGACGTGGAGCGCGTCGCCATCGATGTGCCATAGGACCGCCGCGAAGAGCGCGCCGGCCTCGAAGACCCCGAAGCCACCGCCCGCCGCGATCTTGGCTGCGATCGCTTCGGCAGTCTCGCGTAGCGCCGACGAAGGCGGGCGGGTCGGGCGGCTTTGGTCGGCGAAAGCGGTCCGGATGAGCTCGGCCGCCTCGCCCGCGTCGTTGACCGTCAACGGCCGGAAGATCGTCCAGGGCGCCGCTTCGGCCTCAGTGGCGACTGTTTCGCAAATCTCCATGGGCGCACGTATAAGACCGTCGGAAGGGCGGAAGGCAAGGGCGCCGAGCTCGCTCAAGCGCCTGCGAGCCTCATGGACGAAGTTTAACCCGCCTTCGAAGCAACTTGGCCTCTCACGCCTCGTTTTCGCCGCTGTCGCTGGCGAAGAGCGCTGAGCCGCGGTACATCGCGCGGTGGAAGCCATGAGGCGGACAATTCGATGGCCATGAGAATAACCCGCAGGGCGGCGTTGAAGGCCGGCGCAAGCGGGGCGCTGGCGGCGCTCGTTTTTCGCCCGTTCGTCGCGCTTGCCGACAATTCGCTCGAAACGCACGGCCTGTCGTCGTTCGGCGATCTCGCCTTGCCGCCGGACTTTCCGCATTTTTCCTACGTCAACCCGAACGCGCCCACGGGCGGCCTGTTGTCGCTGCAGATCACCGGAACGAGCGGCAACCAGAACTTCGAGACCTTCGACACGCTCAACATCTATTCCTGGAAGGGCAACGGCGCGGCCGGCATGTCGGCCACATTCGATACGCTGATGACCGCCAACGGCGACGAACCTGATTCCGTCTATGGCCTGCTCGCCCAATCGGTCCGGGTCTCGCCTGACAAGCTCGACTACCGCTTCCGGTTGCGGCCCGAGGCGCGCTTCTCTGACGGTTCGAAAGTGACCGCCGCCGACGTCGCCTTCTCGCTCAACATTTTGAAAGAGAAGGGCCATCCGATCTACGCAGAGCTCCTGAGGGAGGTCGATAAGGCCGATGCCGAAGGTGACGACGTCGTGCATGTGCGCTTTGTCCAGGGCCGCAGCCGCGACGCGCATCTGATCGTTGTCGGCATGCCGGTTTTCTCAGCGGCGTGGTGGAAAGGGCGCGATTTCACCGCCGCCACCCTCGATGCGCCGCTGGGTTCAGGCCCTTATAAGGTGAAGACCTTCGAGCAGGGGCGGTTCATCGAATATGGGCGCGATCCCAACTACTGGGGCGCAAAATTGCCGGTCAATCTCGGTCAGAACAATTTCGACCGCCTGCGCTTCGAATATTATCGCGAGCGGCAGGTCGCGTTCGAGGCGTTCAAGGCGGGAGCGATCAACTATCACGAGGAATACACCTCGCGCTTCTGGGCGACGTCGTACGATTTTCCCGCCGCCAAGGAGGGACGGGTGAAGAAGGAGACCCTGCACGACGGCGCGCCGTCGCGCACTCAGGGGTGGTACCTCAACACTCGCCGCGATCAGTTCAAGGACCCGCGGGTGCGCGAAGCGATCGGCCTCTGCTTCGACTTCGAGTGGACCAACAAGAACATCATGTACTCCGCCTATAAGCGGATCGCCTCCTACTTTCCCAACACCGACATGGAGGCGAAGGGCAAGCCCGGCCCCGATGAGATCAAACTGCTCGAACCGTTCCGCCGCAAGCTCGCGCCCGCTGTCTTCGACGAGCCCTACGTTCCGCCGGAGAGCGACGGCTCGGGTTCCGACCGCAAGCTGCTCAAGCAGGCCTATGACCTCTTGCTCGCTGCGGGATGCAAGCGCGAAGGCTCGGTGATGAACCTGCCGGACGGCAGGCCTTTCACCATCGAATTCCTCGACAGCAACCCCGCGCTGCAGCCGCACACCATGCCGTTCATCCAGAATCTCGGCAAGCTCGGCATTCAGGGGAACATCCGCATCGTTGATCCGGCTCAATACAAGAGTCGCACCGACGCCTTCGACTTCGACGTGGTGACCACGGCCTCCGGGGGCACGTTCACGCCGGGGGTCGATCTCCGCAACGTCTATACGTCCGAGTCCGCCAAGCAGAACGCCTCGCGCAATCTCGCCGGCGTCTCCGATCCGGTGGTGGACGCTCTCGTCGAGCAAATCGCAAACGCGAAATCGCGCGACGAGCTCAATACCGGCGCCCGCGCGCTCGATCGCGTCCTGCGCGCGGGCCATTATTGGGTGCCGATGTGGTATCGGGACACGGCGTGGATCGCCTATTGGGACGCTTTTTCGCGCCCCGAGCGCCAGCCCAAGCTTGGCGTCGGCGCCCCCGGCACCTGGTGGTGGGACGAAGCAAAGGCCAAGACCATTGGACTCTGAGAGACGGCTGACGCGTCGTCTCGCAAAGACCGGCTGACGAAGCATGCTCGCCTATATCCTCCGCCGGCTTTTGCTGATGATCCCGACGATCCTCGGCATCATGGCGGTCTCGTTCGCAATCGTGCAATTCGTGCCGGGCGGCCCGGTCGAGCGGGCGATCGCGCAACTGCAAGGAGCCGACCAGAGCTCGACCGCGCAATTCGGAGGCGGCGGCGGCCAGATTGGCTCGGGAACCGCGCAGGCGGGCGGCGACATCTCCTCGCGCTATCGCGGCTCGCAAGGCCTCGACCCGAAATTCATCAAGGAACTCGAAAAGCAATACGGCTTCGACAAGCCTGCGCTCGAGCGGTTCTGGATTCTGGTGCGCGACTATTCGACCTTCAATTTCGGCAAGAGCTACTATCGCGACGTTCCCGTGCTTGAGCTGATCAAAGAAAAGCTGCCGGTCTCGATCTCGCTCGGCATGTGGATGACGGTCATCTCCTATGCAATCTCGATTCCTCTTGGCATTCGAAAGGCGGTGAGGGACGGCTCTCGCTTCGACACGGTCACCTCCGCGCTCGTGATCTTTGGCTATGCGATCCCGAGTTTCCTGTTCGCGGTGTTGCTGGTTGTGCTGTTCTGCGGCGGCTCGTTCTGGCAGATCTTCCCGCTGCGCGGCCTGACTTCCGACAATTTCGCTGACCTGAGTTGGCCGCAGAAGATCCTCGACTACCTCTGGCACATCACGCTGCCGGTGACCGCGCTGGTGTTGGGCTCGTTCGCGACCTCGACGCTGCTCACGAAGAATTCCTTCCTCGACGAGATCAAAAAGGCCTACGTGCAGACCGCGCGCATGAAGGGACTAACCGAGCGGCGCGTGCTCTACGGCCACGTGTTCCGCAACGCGATGCTGATCGTCATCGCCGGCTTCCCTGGCGCCTTCATCGGAGCCTTCTTCACTGGCTCGCTCCTGATCGAACAGGTGTTCTCGCTCGACGGACTCGGCTATCTCTCTTACGATTCGCTCATTCAGCGCGATTATCCGGTGGTGCTCGCGAACCTTTATATCTTTGCGCTGATCGGCCTCGTGGTGAACCTGATTTCCGACCTCACCTACACCTGGATCGATCCGCGCATCGATTTCGAAACGCGCGAGGTGTGAGCTTGGTCGATACGGACCGCTTCGCTCCGGACACCGACACGCGGCCGCAAGGGGGGGAAGCCACCCTCATTCCGCTCGACGAAAAGACAGATACATGGGAGCAGGCGAAGGACCGCGCGCGCCTGGAGCGCCGTCCGTGGCTCTCGCCGATGAACCGGCGCCGCCTCGACAATTTCCGCCGCAACAGGCGCGGCGCGTGGTCGTTCTGGATCTTCCTGGTCCTGTTCGTCGCTTCCTTATTCGCCGAATTCATCGCCAATGATCGGCCGATCATCGCTTCCTACAAGGGCGAGATCCTGTTCCCGGTCCTCTTCGACTATCCGGAGGATAAATTTGGAGGGTTCCAGGCGCGGGCGGATTTTCGCGACCCATTCATCGCCGACGAGATCAAGGCGCATGGATGGATGATCTGGCCGCCGATCCGCTTCGCCAATTCGACGACGATCCTCAACCCGCCGACGCCGCTGCCGACGCCGCCTACCTGGATGCTGACCGACGTCCAGTGCCGCGCCGCGCTCGAGAAGCAGAATGTCAAGGACGCCGCGACCGTCCCCCGTCCTTGCAGCAGGCTCGAGCCGCTCTGGCTCGGCTCCGATCAGGACGGCCACGACATCGTCGCCCGGCTCATCTACGGCTTTCGCATCTCGATTCTGTTCGGCCTGACGCTCGCTGGCGTCTCGTCGGTCATCGGCGTCTTCGCCGGCGCGGTGCAAGGCTATTTCGGCGGCTGGCTCGATCTCACGATGCAGCGGGTGATCGAGATCTGGTCGTCGCTGCCGCATCTCTACATTCTCATCATACTCTCGGCGATCCTCGCGCCAAGTTTCTTCGTCCTCCTGACGATCCTGCTCTTGTTCTCCTGGGTGAGTCTCGTTCATTTGGTGAGGGCCGAGTTCCTGCGCGCGCGCAATTTCGAATATGTCAATGCTGCGCGCGCGCTTGGCCTCTCCAACACCAAGATCATCATGAAGCACGTCCTGCCGAACGCGATGGTCGCGACGCTGACCTTCCTGCCGTTCATCGTCAATTCCTCCATCAGCACGCTCACCTCGCTTGACTTCCTCGGTCTTGGCATGCCGCCCGGTTCGCCTTCGCTCGGCGAGCTTCTGCTGCAGGGCAAGTCCAACCTGTCGGCGCCCTGGATCGGCCTCTCCGCTTTCGCCGTGACGGCGCTGATGCTGTCGCTCCTCATTTTTATCGGCGAAGCGGTGCGCGACGCTTTCGATCCCAGAAAGACGTTCTCGTGAACGAGGCCGCGCCGCTTCTGGACGTTCGCGAGCTGTCGATCGCGTTTGCGCAAAGCGGCGAGCGCCACACGGTCGTCGATCGAGTCTCCTTTCGGCTTGAAAAGGGACGCGCGCTGGCGCTGGTCGGCGAATCCGGTTCGGGCAAGACCGTGACCGCCCAGGCCATTGTGCGTCTCCTGCCGCAGCCGGCGGCAAGCTATCCGACCGGCGAGATCTTCTTCCGTAGCCGTGACGTGCTCAAAATGTCCAACGACGAATTGCGGGCGATGCGCGGTTCAGCCGTCACCATGGTGTTTCAGGAGCCGATGACATCGCTCAATCCGCTCCATACGATCGAGCGGCAAATCGGTGAGATCATCGCGCTCCATCACGGGCGCGCCGCCGTCACGCCTGCGAAGATCGTCGAGCTTCTGACCGAGGTTGGCATCGTCGATCCGACGCAAAGACTTGGCGCCTATCCCCACCAGCTCTCCGGCGGACAGCGCCAGCGGGTGATGATCGCAATGGCGCTCGCCAATCGTCCCGATCTCCTGATCGCTGACGAGCCGACGACGGCGCTCGACGTCACCGTGCAGGCGCAGATCCTCGAGCTCCTGAAGGACCTGCAAGAACGGCTCGGCATGGCGATGCTGTTCATCACCCACGATCTCAATATCGTGCGGCGCATCGCCGACGACGTGATCGTCATGCGCCAGGGAAAGATCGTCGAGGCCGGCGAGACCACGGGCGTGTTCGCCAATCCCCGCCATCCCTATACGCGCGCGCTGCTCGCCGCCGAGCCCAAGGGCGATCCGCCTCGCGCCGATCAAGCCGCGCCAACGATCGCCAGCGCCGACAATCTGCGCGTCTGGTTTCCGATCCGGAAAGGATTCCTGCGCCGCACGGTCGCTTACGTGAAAGCCGTCGACGGGGTTTCGGTCGCGATCCGGGAAGGGCAGACCGTCGGCGTTGTGGGCGAATCCGGCTCAGGGAAAACCACGCTAGGCCTCGCAATCTTAAGGCTCATTCGGTCTCAAGGACCGATCGTCTATTGCGGGCGCGCCATCGACGGACTGACCTCGAAAGCCATGCGGCCGCTCCGGCGCGAGATGCAGATCGTTTTCCAGGACCCTTATGGTTCGCTCAGCCCACGCATGTCGGTAGCCGAGATCGTCGAGGAGGGGCTGATCGCGCAGGGAACGAAGCTGAACGCTGCCGAGCGTCGCCGCGTGGTGGAGCAGGCGCTTGCCGACACGGGGCTCGACCCCTCGACGCTCGACCGCTATCCCCACGAGTTTTCCGGTGGCCAGCGCCAGCGCATCGCGATTGCTCGCGCGATGGCTCTCGATCCGCGGTTCGTCGTCCTGGACGAGCCGACGTCGGCCTTGGACATGTCGATCCAGGCGCAGATCGTGGATCTGTTGCGCGAGTTGCAGCGTCGTCGCAACCTCGCCTATCTGTTCATTTCCCATGATCTGAGGGTCGTGCGGGCGCTGGCGAGCGAGATCATCGTGATGCGGCGGGGCAAGGTGGTGGAGAGCGGGGAAGCGCGGACGGTTTTTAGCGCGCCGCAAAACGACTATACGCGCGCCCTGTTCGCCGCCGCTTTCGCCAATGAGGCGACCTTGTCGCATGTCGTGAGCCAGTGAAGTCATGCCGCGCCGATCGCGCGCGGCCACCTTCTCCCTGCGGGAGAAGGTGGCGGGCCATAGGGCGTCCGGATGACGGGAGACGCGGCAATGGCGAGAGCGCGCGTCGCGGCGCGAACCTTTACCCCCGACTCCTCTCCCGTAGGAGAGGGGAGCTGATGACCCGCGCAATCCTCATTGTTCTCGACTCGGTCGGCTGCGGCGGCGCCGAAGACGCGGGGCTTATGGCGACGAGGGCGCGGACACCCTCGGCCATATCGCCGAAGCCTGCGCTCAGGGACGGGGCGATCGCGACGGATTGCGGAGCGGACCGCTTGAAATTGCCGCGCCTCGAGGCGCTGGGGCTTGGCCATGCGATGAAGGCTTCGACCGGGCGCGCGCCGCCCGGCTTCGCGCTTCCCGAGCCGAGCGGCCAATGGGGCTATGGGATTGAGACTTCGCGCGGCAAGGACACGCCGTCCGGCCATTGGGAGCTCGCCGGAACGCCGGTCGACTTCGACTGGGGCTATTTTCCGCAGACGATTCCCGCTTTTCCCGCGACGCTGACCGAGGCGCTGATCGCGCGAAGGCAAGCTTGCCGGGATTCTCGCCAACCGCCACGCTTCGGGCACCGCCGTGATCGAAGATTACGGCGAGGAGCACCTGCGAACGTTGAAACCCATCTGCTACACGTCCGCCGACTCGGTGCTCCAGATCGCCGCGCATGAAGAGGCTTTCGGCCTCGAGCGGCTCTATGATCTTTGCCGCATCGCGCGCCGGCTTTGCGATCCGCTCAAGATCGGGCGGGTGATCTCGCGTCCGTTCGTCGGCTCGAGCGCCAAGGACTTCGCGCGAACCGCCAACCGCAAGGATTTCGCCATCCCCCCGCCGGACGGCAATATTCTGCAGCGGGCCGCCCGCGCCGGCCGCACAGTCGTCTCGATCGGCAAGATCGGCGACATCTTCGCCCATCGCGACACCGGGGACGAGCGCAAGGGCAAGAGCAACGACGGCAACGTCGATCTTCTCCTTGAGGCGCTCTTAACGACCCCAGAAGGCGGCCTGATCTTCGTCAATCTGGTCGATTTCGACACCGAATGGGGCCATCGCCGCGACGTTCCCGGTTACGCCGCCTGTCTCGAGGCTTTCGATCGGCGGCTCGGCGCCATCGAAGCGGCGATGCGGCTGACCGACTATTGCGTCATCACCGCCGACCACGGGAACGATCCGACTTTCCGAGGCTTCGATCACACGCGTGAGCACGTCCCGATCCTCGCCTTCGGCGCCGGCGCTGCCCGCGGGCCCGATCGGCGCGCGCTCGAGCCTGGCCGATGTCGCCGAGACCATCGCCGTCAAGCTTGGCCTGCCGCGCGGCGCCCATGGGCGCGCCTGGGCCGTATGAGGTTTGAAGGACCGCGCCCTGGACGAGCTGTCGCCCGCGCGGGTCCGCATTGCGCCACGCGGCGGAAATCGTCATAACCCCGCCCATCATCCGGGTTAGGGAAATCCGGGATCACGGCGTCGGCGCTTGAGACGGCTTACGGGTGATCTCGCCAAGTGACGGAGGGGTCATGTCCGACGCATTCCAGGATCGTGAAAACACGTTCGAAAAGCAGTTCGCTCACGACGAGGACCTGCGCTTCAAGGCGGTCGCGCGCCGCAACAAAGCGGTGGCGCTCTGGGTCGCCGAGACGAAGGGGCTTTCTCGGGGCAGACGCGGAAAAATACGCCAGCGAATTCGTCGGCGCGCAGGTCGGCAAAAGCGACGGTGACGTCGAAGCCGCGCTCAGGGCGGACCTCGAGCGAGCGGCAAGGTCGATCTGTCGGATCACCGTCTGAGCCGTAAGATGGACGAGGAGATGGCGGCGGCGATCGCCTCGGTCAAAGCCGGGAAGTAAGCGTTAGCCTCACCCGCCCGCAGGACGCGCCAGCGGCGCGAAAGCGGCCGCAACGGCCTCGTAGACTTCGCGCTTGAACGGCACCACCAGCTCTGGCAGGCGATCGAAACGCTCCCAGCGCCAGTCGTCGAATTCGGCGTCGTGGGCGCCGCCGGCCGGATGGTGAACGTCGATCTCCTTATCCGGGCCAACAAAGCGGAACAAAAACCACTTCTGGGTCTGCCCGCGGTACCGCCCGCTCCAGCGTCCGCGCGCTCCTTCCGGCAAATCGTACTTGAGCCACTCGGGCAGCTCCGCGATCAGTTCGGTCGAACTGACGCTGGTCTCTTCCCAGAGCTCGCGCTTCGCGGCTGCAAGCGGTTTTTCCCCCGCGTCGATGCCGCCCTGCGGCATCTGCCATGACCGCGGATCCAACACCTCGGAGCCACGTTTACGCTTACGATGGCCAATGAACGCATCGCCAGCTCGATTGATCAGCGCGACACCAACGCATGGGCGATACAAAGGACCGCTCATGGGCTGAGGGACCCGTTCGATTGAGCAGACCGCCCAGACGCTCCCGAGCCTCGCTGACGCGGGAGCTCGGCGCCCGAGGACGGCAGGGGTGGTGGCGATGCGACGAGGCCCAACATTACGCTACGAGACAATGCGTCATCACCAAGATAGCCGAACCCACGGTGAGCGATCTCCTGTAGGACGGGAATGGGATTGCCCATCGCGAGTGATTTATTGCGCGATGCGAGGCAAAAGGCCATATTTCGGCCTTTCCGGAAGGCGGCTGTCTGGAGCAGCAGGGGGCTTGGCGCCCAGCGCTTGCGCCACATCGATGATCAGCGGCTTAGGTAGACCGTCGGACCCACGCGTGATCTTGACCCCGTTCGTCGTTTCCACTTGCGCCGCGGACGCTGCTGGGGCCGCACGGGTTTGGCCAACGCTCGCCGTTACGTCGGGGGCGTCGAGCTTTCGCGGCGCGGGCAAGACCTCAACTTTCGCCACCGCAAAGGGCTCGCCCGCGACAGGGAAATCTTGTCGCGGAAGCATAACGAGGCCGCCGGCTATCGCGAGGATCCCGACGCCAGTCGCCGTTCCTATCGTCGGGCGCCAACGCCCGTGGGGCAGCGCCGAGGCGCCGCCCGAAACAAAACCGAGCGGCTCGTTAAGTTCGTCCCACACTTCAGTCGACGCCCCTCGCTCTGAACGTCTTAGAGTCGCAAATCAACCTTGTCCCAGCCTATTCTCGATCGCCCGCTCAAGGCCGTCCTTTTCGGTTATACCTGACGCAGGCGGCGCGAGTCTCCCGTCTCGTTTTTGGCCCTGATGCGAGTCGGCGCCAGATCTTGCCGCTATCCGATAAGCGCGACCGAACCGATGAAGCATTTTCGATGGCCCGCAATCTGATCACCGACGTGGAGGGCGTGCTCGTCGGGTCTGCCGACGACGAGCGGCTCGCGTCCGGCGTCACGGTTATCGTGTTCGAGGAACCCGCTGTTGCGTCGATCGCGATGAACGGGGGCGCGCCGGCGTTGCGCGACACAGCGCTGCTCGAGCCAGAAATGACGGTGGAGCGCGTTGACGGTTTCGTTCTCTCTGGAGGATCGGCCTTCGGCCTCGACGCCGCGGGCGGCGCGATGGCCTATCTCTGGGAAATCGGCCGCGGCTTCGAGCATCGCGGCGCACGCGTCCCGATCGTGCCGGGCGCGAGTTTGTTCGACCTCCTCAATGGCGGCGACAAGGCTTGGGGCCGCAAGCCGCCCTATTGGGACATGGGCTTTAGGGCCGCGTCAGCCGCGTCGGTCGATTTCGCGCTCGGAACCGCAGGGGCTGGATTTGGCGCGACGACCTACAATCTCAAAGGCGGCCTGGGCTCCGCGAGCGCGGTGACATCAAGCGGTTTTCACGTCGGCGCGCTCGTGGCTGTCAACTCGGTCGGTCGAGCCACGCGCGGCGAAAGCCCCTATTTCTGGGCCGCGCCTTATGAGCGGCAGGCTGAGTTCGGCGGCCTCGGCTTCGGGCCCAAGGATATCGACGATCACCTGGCGCTTCGCCTCAAGTCCGACACGCCCTCGAGCACCGATCTCATGGTCGTCGTCACCGATGCGGCGCTGACCACAACGCAACTCAAGCGGGTCGCAACGATGGCCCAGGATGGCTGCGCGCTGGCGCTGCGCCCCGCCCATGCGCCCATGGACAACGACGTTGTCTTCGCAGCGGCGACGGCGCGGGCAGGCGCAGTTCCGGACCTTCGAGATCTGACTGAGATCGGCATGTTATGCGCCGAGTGCGTCGCTCGCGCGATTGCTCGCGGCGTGTACGAGGCTACCCCGCTTTCGGTCCCTGGAGCTCAGCTCACGTGGCGGCAGCGGCGGGCGGCGAATCCGACCGTCGGGTGAATTGTGTTGAGCGAAGCACCTTAGGGATTGGGGCGGCCGAGAGCGGACCGCTCGGACGATAATGAATTGCCAACAATCAGAAACTGAATTGAGCTTGCCCCATGAACGATTCTGTCCGTCCACATGACGACCGCAGGCTCCCGCTCCCGGCGCTTCTGCCGCAGCGGAAAAGGGCGCGACTCGCAACGCGGCCAGCTGCCGAGCAGAAGCCAAACCGGTTCCATCCAATGCAAAGCGCTTGCGCGGCGCCGTCATCGAATGCGCCCGTCGCGCCCGTTACACTTGATTGAACGGCAGACCGCTTGCGATTACGTGTCGCTCGTCAAGGCGGGATGAGCGGCCTTAAGCGCCTGGGCTTGCGCGCGCCATTTCTCCGCCTCGGCCCGGCTCTGGCGTGAGGCCCGCCGATGTCGCCCTTGCGACACCCAAGTCGCCAGCGCGCCTGCTACGACGCCGAGCATCGCCGCGACGATCACCACCACGAATAGCGGGGCCACGATCGAGAACGCCGCGCTATCGATCGAAGCGAATGGGTCGAACGAAACGATTACCTCATGATGGTTCGCGAAGGCAAAACCGAGCAGGATGATGGCCAAGAAGATGAGGATGACGATTTTCAAGAAGCGAAACATACAAGCCTCATACGCCCGACTTGCCCAGCTCTCGCCGGTTCAAGCGACAGCGGCAGTTGCAACGACTTTAGATCGCCTCGGGCGAGCGATTGAGACGCTCGCGCATTTCTTTGCCGGTCTTGAAGAACGGCGCCAGTTTCTCAGTCACCGGAACGTTGTCGCCGGTGCGCGGATTGCGTCCGGTACGGGCTTGGCGTTGTTTGGTCGAGAAAGCGCCGAAGCCGCGCAACTCGACGCGCTCGCCGCGCGCGAGAGCATTTGTGATTTCGCCGAGGATGGCGTCGATGATGTTCTCAATGTCACGCTGATAAAGATGCGGATTGCGAGCGGCCATGCGCTGCACGAGTTCAGACTTGATCACCGAATGTCCCCGCTCGAGATCCCCGACGTTCGCGTTGCCTTAATGCCCTGAAAGGGGAGCTGGCATCAATAGCAAACCATCAAAGTTTTCGCTCCAACGCCTTCGGCGTCTCGCGCGTGGGCCAGAAAAGCGTTCAGTCCGAACGTAGAACTTCATATTGGCCAGTCCGCCGAAACCGCGCCAGATAGGACGGGATAATCGCCTCGGCCGCCCGCGGCAGGACGCCAAGGGAGCTCAGCACACGTCCCTCGGCTTCCGCCTCTTGAGATACAACGTTGTCAGACGCAAGCAAATCGACTTGATCTCGGGTGGTCGTCAACAATTTGGGAAAAAGCCCGAATGTCGCTTTCGACGCGAACTGTGTGCAGGACGCGATCCAACGCGATGGGCCGAGGGGAAGGCCGACGAGCAGACGACGACGATCAATTGCACTTAATGTCAATTCCGCCGCTTCGCGGAGCGTCATCGTTCTCGGGCCGCCGAGTTCGTATGTTACGGCGGGCTTCGCCAAACCGGAGAGGGAAGCGGCGACCGCCTGCCCGACGTCCCCAACGTAGACGGGCTGCAAACGTGTTCCGCCGCCGCCCATGAGGGGCAAAGCCGGAAAATAACAGGCGAGGGCGCCGAAGCGGTTGAAGAATTCATCCTCCGGGCCAAACACGACGGACGGACGCAGGACAACCGCATCGGGGAACGTCTCGCGCGTCGCTTTTTCGCCGAGCCCCTTGCTCGCGATGTAGGGCGAGGCCGAGTTCGGATCCGAGCCGATTCCCGAAATATGCACATAGGACGGCGCGCCTGCAGCCGCCGCGGCTCGCGCCAGCGCCAAGGCGCCATCGACGTGGACGGCCGTAAAGGTCTGCGGCCCGCTTTCCGCTTTCACTCCTGTGGCGTTGACGACCGCTCTTACGCCCTCAACCGCCGCAGCGATCGAATCCGGGAACCGAAGATTGGCCTGCACCGGCTGGATCTGCCCCACGCCCCCGATCGGCTGCAGGAAAGCCGCAAGATCGGGGCGCCGAACGGCCACTCGGATGCGCCATCCCTGGTGGACCAGCGCCCGCACGATATAGCGTCCGAGGAATCCCGAGCCGCCGAACACCGTCGCCAAACGGTTGGCTTCCCTGGTCGCTTCGGTCATCGACATCCTCTCGAAAGGCGCGCCGCCCGTTTAGGCGAAGGCCGCCCGCCTGTATACCGGGAAACGCGCCCGACGCTCGACAAAAGTTTATGCGTTCGCCTTCTGACGTGTGGCGACCACTAGCTCGGCTGCGCGCCCAGAGAGCTCGGCCAAATGATCGAATTTGGTCTCGAAGGCGCCGACGCCCGCCGTCGCCGAGCGCAATTCGATAATGAGATCGCCGATCTCGGCCTCAGGGATCAATGCCCGCAGGGCCTCCCAACCCGCCCATCCCTCGCGGGCTTCGAAGCCGAGGATCTGCCCCCGCCGCGCGCTGACCAGCGCGCTCGCGCGCGCGAGCGCGTCGGTCGGCACATAGACGGTCACTGAGAGGATCGGCTCCAGCAGCATCGGCCGCGCTTTGATGAGCGCCTCGTCCAAGGCGAGCTTGGCCGCCGCGCGGAAGGCCATGTCGGAGGAATCGACTGTGTGGTAGGAGCCGTCGACCAGAGTCACCGAGACATCGACTACCGGAAATCCGAGCGGGCCGCGCGCCATCGCGTCGCGAGCGCCGGCCTCAACGGACGAAAAATACTGCCTCGGCACCGATCCGCCATGCACGCGCTCCGCGAAGGCAAAGCCTTCGCCGCGGCCTCGCGGGCTCACCTCGACGACGACGTCGCCGAACTGGCCATGGCCGCCTGATTGCTTTTTGTGCCGTCCACGCACCGTGACTGCGTCGCGAATCGATTCCCGATACGCGACCGAGGGCTTGTGCGCTTGGATCGTCACCCCGAAGCGGTCAGCGAGCCGCTCGGAGGTCACGCGCAAGTGCATTTCGCCCTGACCGAACAGCTTCAATTCGGACATTTCGGCGTCTTGGACATAAGACAGCGCGCGATCCTCTTCGCAAAGTTTGGCCAAAGCGGCGGCAAGCCTGACCTCGTCCTTCCGGTCCTTGACGCGAATAGCAATTCCCTGAGTCGCCGGCGGGGGGCTGGCCGTTGCGCCAGGCGCCGGAGGGTTTCGCCCATCAGCGATGCGTTCGCCGGTGGCGAGCTCTTCCAGCCGCGCGAAAGCCACGGTGTCGCCCTCCTCTGCGCGCGTCAATTTCGACGACATGGCGCCCATGAGCCGCGCCAAGCCGCCGATGCGCTCCTCGATCCCGCGCGAGCTGACGACCGTGGCGCCGTCGGAGAAGGCGCCGCGCAGCACCCGCGCCAGCGACAGTTTGCCTCCGTGTGCGGTGTGGATCGTCCGCACCACCTGTGCGAGCGCCGGACCCTTGTCCTCGACGCCGAGCCGCTTGCGTGTGTGGACGACGCCCGGCGACTCGTGCCTCAGCGCTTTGAGGAGCCTGGTGACGCCATGGCCGCCGGTCGCCGAGCCGAGGAGCACTGGCACGACCCGCCCATCGCGCAATTCACGCGCCAGATCGTCGAAGACGAGGTCCTTCGGCGGATCGATGTCGCTAATTAATTGCTCCATCAGCGCGTCGTCATAATCGGCGAGCTTCTCGAGCATGAGATACCGCGCCTGTTTTTCTTCAGGCACCACGCCAGCCGGCATCTCGATGACGCTGGAGGGCGCCGCCTCCCGGTAGACGAAGGCCCGCTCGAGCGCGAGATCGATAAATCCGGTGGCGACACCATTCTCCCATACCGGAATCTGGCGCAGCAGCAGCGGGGCGCGCGAAGCCGGTTGAAGCAGCTCAAGCGTCTCGCGCAAGCTGCCGTTGGCCTGATCGATCTTGTTGAGGAACAGGATCCGCGGCAACCCGAGGTCTTCCAGTTCGCGAAGAATGACCTGAAGCGCGGGGATCTTGCGCGGATCGGCCTCGCATACGACGACGGCGACGTCGCAGACTGGCAAGGCGTAGCGCATGTCATGGATGAATTCGATCGAGCCGGGGGAATCGAAGAAGGTGAGCCGGTCCCCGAGATAGTCAATGCTGGCGACGTTTGGCTCCACGCTCATCGCGTGGCTGCGCGCCTCCGAGCTTGAATCTCCGATGCTGGTGCCTTCACGCACGGTCCCTTGCCGCGCCACGGCGCCGCCACGCGCCAATATCCCCTCGAGAAGGCTGGTCTTTCCGCTCTGAAACGGCCCGACGATCCCCACAAGACGGGGACCGGCGACGCGGTTCTCGTGATTGGGTGCGTTCATGGTCGGCCTCCCTAAAATTCTTATGTCACGCAGCGGAGGCGGTCGTGCGCTCCCTTCGCCGGGCGGCCAACTCCCTGAGACACGGTTTCCTCAGTATTCCCGCGATTCGCGCGCCTTTGGGTTTTGGCGTCGGCGTCGTCGACCGCTACGGACTTCCTGTCGTGCTTTTGACATGGTCGCAAGAACAGGCGCGGCGCGCAAGACGGTTGCGGATCCATCCCGAACCGGTTGTCCCGGCTCGCATTCGCCGGCGGCCTCTTGTATGGGACGGCTCGGACACAATCCCGCGCGAGGTTAGAGGTTTTATGGGCCAGGGCCAATCGATCGACGCAGGGCAGGTGACGGCGGCGCTTAACGGACGTTCGGTGGTTTTGGTCGGAATGATGGGGGCAGGAAAAACCTCAGTCGGAAAACGGCTCGCGGCAAAGCTTGGACTGCCCTTCGTCGACGCCGACGCGGAGATCGAAGCGGGCGCTCAACTGACCATTTCCGAGATCTTCGATCGGTTCGGCGAGGCTTATTTCCGCGAGGGCGAACGCAAGGTGATCGCCCGCTTGCTCACAAGCGGACCGGTAGTGCTGGCGACCGGCGGGGGCGCGTTCATGAATGCAGCGACGCGCGATAATATCGGAGTGCATGGGCTCTCAATCTGGCTGAAGCCGAGTTTTGACATTCTGCTTGCCCGGGTCCGCAAGAAGTCCAATCGGCCGCTGCTGAAGACCGCCGATCCGGAAGGGACGCTGCGTCGGCTGCTCGACGAGCGGTCGCCGACCTATGCGCTCGCTGATTTCACCATCGAGTTCGGTTGACGCCGCCCACGATTCCGTCATCGAGGCCATCCTGCAGCGCCTCCATGCGGCGCTCAGCAATCAGGCTGGAGCATTGGCTCAAGCGAAGCGTCGTGTCGAAGTTCCGCTTGGCGCGCGCGCCTATTCGATTCTGATCGGACCGGGCGTCCTCGACGAGGCGGGCGCCGAAATCGCCAGGATCGCCCCGGGCGTCAATTGCGCTGTGGTCACCGACGCCCGGGTCGCGCCCCTCTATCTCGAGCGGCTCGTCGCAAGCTTGGATCGGGCGGGTTTGCGCTCGACGTCGATCGTCTGCCCTCCGGGGGAGGGGGCGAAGTCCTATTCCGAGTTTGCTCGTGTCGCCGACGCCTTGATCGAGGCGCGCATCGAGCGGCGAGACATCGTTATTGCTCTTGGCGGAGGGGTTATTGGCGATCTTGCCGGATTTTGCGCCGCGACCCTGCGCCGGGGCGTGCGACTGGCGCAGATCCCGACGACGTTGCTCGCTCAGGTTGACTCAAGCGTGGGCGGCAAGACGGGGATCAATTGGCGGCACGGAAAGAATCTCGTTGGCGCGTTTCATCAGCCGTCGCTGGTGCTGGCGGACACCACATGTCTCAATTCGCTGAGCGAGCGAGATTTCCGCGCGGGCTTCGCTGAGGTCGTCAAATACGGGCTGATCGGCGACCGCGGCTTTTTTGAGTTTTTGGAAGCGAATTGGCGCGACATATTCTCTGGCGGACCGTCTCGGGCCGAAGCGATCGCAGTCAGTTGCGCGGCGAAGGCGCGCGTCGTCGCCGCCGACGAAACCGAGCAGGGAGAACGCGCGCTGCTCAACCTTGGGCATACTTTCGGCCACGCCTTGGAAAAATTGACCGATTATGATTCGGCTCGGCTCGTGCACGGCGAGGGCGTCGCCATCGGCATGGCGTTGGCCTTTCGTTTCTCCCGTGATCTGGGCCTATGCTCTGGGCAGGACGCCACGCGAAGTCGAGGCGCATCTCAAGGCCGCCGGCCTTCCGACCCGGATAGGCGATATCCCCTGCTTCCGGGCGGATTCGGGAAGTCTTTTGGCCGCGATGCGCCAGGACAAGAAGGTCGAGCGCGGCAAACTGACCTTCATCCTCGTCAGGGGCATCGGCGAGGCTTTCGTCGCCCGCGATGTCGAGGAAGGGAACGTCTCGACCTTCCTGGCGCGCGAACTGGCTCCTTCGAGCTGAACCCCTGCAAAGCGCATTACGCCCGAACGCCCCCGTGCTAGAATCCCTCGATGTCGTACCCCCTCGACATTATCGTCATCCTCCTGAGCGTCGTGGCCGCGGCGTTCTTCGCCGGCGCCGAGACGGCCCTGACGGCCGCCTCTCGGGCCCGTATGCATGCGCTCGAAACCGCGGGCGACAAGCGAGCGAAGTTGGTCACCCGCCTCATTGGAGCGCGTGGTCGGCTCATCAGCGCGATGCTGCTCGGCGGGCAAGTCGTCACCATCGGCTCGTCGGCGATCGCTACAAGCGTTCTGCTTGAGGTCTTTGGCGAGCATGGAGTCTGGGCCGCGACGGCCATCATGACCGCGCTGATCGTCGTTTTCGGCGAAGTCATGCCGAAGACGATCGCCATCGCCTATCCCGATCGTGTTTCCCTGCTCATCGCTCCGCTGGTGTCGTTCTTCGTGACCGTCTTCGGTCCAGTCGTGAGCGCGGTCGAGATCTTGGTGCGCGGCATCCTGCGCCTGTGCGGCGTCTCGCTCGGCGAAGGCGACCCTGGCGTTTCCGGCCATGAAGAACTCATGGGCGCGGTCGACATCCTGCATCGCGAAGGCGAAGTCGAGCGCGACGAGCGCGACATGTTTGGCGGTCTCCTGGAATTGTCCGAGATCCCGGTCTCGGACGTCATGGTTCATCGCACCAAAATGCGGCTCATCGACGCCGACCTGCCGCCGGACGAGCTGGTGCGCGAAGTTATCGCTTCCCCCTATACGCGGATGCCCCTTTGGCGCGGGGAGCCGGACAACATCATCGGCGTCCTGCACGCCAAGGACCTACTCAGGGCCTATGTCGCGGCTGGCGGAGACGCCAGCAAACTCAGTATCGCTGACCTCACCCTCGAGCCCTGGTTCATCCCCAAGTCAACAACGCTGCGCGACCAGCTCCAGGAGTTCTTGCGCCGAAAGACCCATTCGGCGCTCGTCGTCGACGAGTACGGGGTCGTGCAGGGACTGATCACCCTTGAAGACATTATCGAGGAGATCGTCGGCGATATTCGTGATGAGCACGACGTTGCGGTGCAAGGCGTGCGCAAACAGCGCGACGGTTCGGTCGTGGTCGATGGCTCGGCCACCATTCGGGAGCTCAATCGGGCGGTGGGGTGGAATTTGCCTGACGACGAGGCCGCGACGGTGGCCGGCCTTGTGATTCACGAGGCGCGCTCGATCCCTGAGCCGCGTCAGACCTTCAGCTTTCATGGCTTCCGCTTCGAAGTGCTGCGCAAGCAGCGCAATCGGATCGCAGCACTCAGAATCACCCCGCTCGGCCCGCGCGCGGGGGAGCGCCGGGCGGTCGACCAGAATGGAGAAGCCGCGCCTCACGACTGAGTTGAGCTCCAATCGACGTTGGCCGGCCGCGGGAATCGTTGTTGGTTTGACACAGGTGCCTATATAAGCGCCGGTGTATCGGCCAGCGGCCGACAAGAGGTTTGAATGTCCTGGAACAATCAAGGCGGGGGCCCCTGGCGCCCGTCGGGCCGCGGGCCATGGGGCCAGGGGCCCTTCAACCCACAGCCGCCGGGCGATCTCGAGGAGATCATCCGCCGTATCCAGCGGGCCCTCGGCAGGCTCGCGCCAGGAGGATCGGGCCCAGGCGGCGCGGGGCCAGGGGGTCGCGGGGCGGTGTTCGTCTTGCTCGCGGCTCTCTTGCTCTGGCTGGCGTGGGGAACCTTCTATACCGTCCAACCCAGCGAAGTCGGCATCAACCTCGTGTTCGGCCGCTACACCGGCAAGACGGCCGCCGGTCTGAACACCAATTGGCCCTGGCCGATCGGTTCAGTCATCAAGGTTCCGGTTTGGGATCAGCAGATCACCGAAGTGGGTTACCGTAGCCTCGGTGGGAGCGCAGACATCCCCGAAGAGAGCCAGATGCTGACCGGGGACAACAACATGGTCGACGTTCATTTCAGGGTGAGCTGGCAAATCGACCCGGCGAAGCCGGAAGACTATGTGTTCACCATCCTGAACCCACGCGAGACGGTCAAGGCGGTGGCCGAGACCATCATGCGCGAGGAAGTTGGCCTCAAGACGATTGACGGGATCCTGACGACCGACCGCAAGTCTGTGGAGATTGACGTCCAGAAACGGATGCAGCAGGTGCTCGACAGCTATCGCGCCGGAGTGCTCGTCAAGCAGGTCCAGCTCCAATCGGTCGATGCGCCAAGTCAGGTCATCTCGGCCTATCGGGACGTGACCGCCGCCCAACAGGACCAGCAGCGTGCGGTCAACGAAGCGGAAACTTATGCCAACAAGGTCGTGCCCGAGGCGGAAGGCGGCGCGGCCCGCATCCTCGCCGAGGCCAAAGCCTATCGCGAGCAGACAATCCTTGAGGCCAAGGGCCAGACTGCGCGATACAATCAGATCTATCAGCAATACAAGAAGGCGCCCGGAGTGACTCGCGAGCGCATGTATCTCGAGACGATGGAGCGCGTGCTCGGACCAATGGACAAGACGGTCGTCGATCAGAACTCCGCCAGCCCGCCCGTTCCCTTTATCGCGCTCGATCCGCTGCAACAGAAGCCGGGAGGCGCGAAATGATGCGCCTCAGCGGAGTGGCGATCGCCGTCGTCGCGGCGGTCGTCATCGCTCTCGCCTGGATGTCGATGTTCGTCGTCGACCCGACCGAACAGGCGCTTGTACTGCGCTTCGGCCAGCCGGTGCGCGATCTGATCGGCGCGCCCGGTCTCTATTTCAAATGGCCGTTTGTCGACACCGTGGTCTACATCGACAAACGGATCCTCGCGCTCGACAGCGAGCCGCAGGAGGTGCTGGTGTCCGACAACCAGCGGCTCGAGGTCGATGCCTTCGTGCGCTACCGCATCGCCGATCCGCTGTTGTTCTATCAATCGGTCTTCAACATCCGCGGCGCCGACGCGCAGCTTGGCGGCATGCTGAATTCCGCCTTGCGCCGCACCTTGTCGGAGGCCTCGATCACCGACATCGTGCGCGACAAGCGGGATTCGTTGATGGCCGACATTCGCGACCAGATGATCGCCGGCGCCAAGCGCTTCGGCCTGGAGGTCGTTGACGTACGCATCAAACGCGCCAATCTGCCGGCCGAAAACGCGGAGGCCGTGTTCCGTCGAATGCAGACGGAACGGCAGCAGCGCGCCGCCTCTTACCGCGCGCAAGGGTCGCAGCAGGCGCAGCAGATCAAGGCCGAGGCGGATCGGAAGGTGACGGTCATCACGGCCCAAGCCCAGCAGCAGTCGGAGCAGATCCGCGGCGAGGGCGACGGCGAGCGCAATCGGATTTTTGCCGAGGCCTACGGAGCCGATCCGGAGTTCTTTGCGTTCTATCGGTCGATGCAGGCCTATGAGAAGAGCTTCGACAACGGGCGAACGCGGGCGCTCATTAGTCCGAAGTCGGACTTCTTCCGATATTTTTCTACGCCGACGCCCGCCCCTGAGGCTGCAACGCCGCCGACGCCGCCTGTGAATTCCACGCCTTCGGCGAAGGCGGATTGAAACGAGCTGTTTTAAGCCGGACCGAGCGATGAACGTGAGGAGAGACCCCATGCGATACGACGGGTTGCGAATTTCGACGACGCGTCGCTCGGCGACAAAATCGGCATGCGCGCTGGCGGTCGCTTCAATTCTCCTCGGCGCCCCGCTGGCGTTGGCGCCGGCCACTCCGGCGGTGGCGCAGGCGCGGCCCACCAACCTCGCTGATCTCGTCGACCAGGTCGCCGACGCGGTCGTCAACATTTCCGCCACCCAGACGGTCGAAGACAAGGACGCCACTCCCGATTTGCCGAAAGGGACTCCGTTCGACGAGATGTTCGAGGAATTCTTCAAGAATCACGGCATCAACCCGCAGCCGCGCGCCCGCCGCGCCCAATCCTTGGGCTCCGGATTCGTCATCGACCCGAGCGGCGTCGTCATCACCAACAATCACGTGGTCGGAGACGCCAACGATATCGTCGTCATCTTTACCGATGGTCGCAAACTCAAGGCCAAGGTGATCGGCAAGGATCCGAAGGTGGACGTGGCGGTGTTGAAAGTGGAGAGCGACAAGCCGCTCAAGACAGTCAAGTTCGGCGACAGCGACAAGATGCGTGTTGGCGACGGCGTGATGGCGGTCGGCAATCCCTTTGGCCTTGGCGAAACCGTGACCGCAGGCATCATTTCCGCCCGCAACCGCAATATCGACAGCGGCCCGTACGATGACTTCCTTCAAACCGACGCCTCGATCAACAAGGGTAATTCCGGAGGCCCGCTGTTCAATTTGCAGGGCGAGGTGATCGGTATCAACACCGCCATACTCTCCCCCTCGGGAGGCTCAATCGGCATCGGCTTCGCCACGCCTTCGGCAACCGTCGTGCCGGTTATCGGGCAGCTCAAGGAGTTCCATGAGACCCGGCGCGGTTGGCTGGGCGTCAGGATCCAGCCTGTCGACGACACCATCGCCGACAGCCTGAACCTAGGAACGGCGCGCGGCGCTTTGATCGCGGGCGTGGACGAGAAGGGTCCGGCAAAGCCTGCGGGCCTGATGGCGGGCGACGTGATCGTCCGGTTCGACGGCAAGGACGTCAAGGAATCGCGCGATCTTCCGCGCCTTGTGGCTTCGATGGCGGTCGGCAAGCAAGTCGAGGTGGTCGTCATTCGCGGCGGCAAGGAGGTGACCAAGACAGTGACGCTGGGGCGCCTCGAGGATGGAGAAAAACAGACCGCGCTCGCCACTGAAAATGATGAACCCCTCAAGTTGGACGCTGTCACCAAGGCGCTGGGCATGGAGTTTTCCGCTCTCAGCGACGAGGCCCGCAAGACCTTCAAGATCAAGGACAGCGTCAAGGGCGTGATCGTGACTTCGGTCGAGCCCGGCTCGGCCGCCGCGGAAAGGGGGTTGCGGCCAGGCGATGTGGTCGAGGAGGTCAATCATCAGGCGGTTGAACATCCGGGCGACATCGCCAAGGCGATCGAGGGAGCGAAGGCAGATTCGAAAAAGCCGGCGTTGTTGCTGGTCTCCAACGGCGAGGGCGAGGTTCGCTTCGTCGCTGTGCCTGTAGATTGAGGGCCAGGAGGACGCAATGGCGGACGGACCCGTGACGGCGGACAACGCGCTTGCGGTCGCGCGAGACGTACTCAAGCGCGCGCCGCTGATCGACGGGCACAATGACTTGCCCTGGGTCATCCGGGTCGACAGGGCGGCGCGGGGCGACGTCGTCGCCTACGATTTGACGCGGGTTCACGAGCGCGCGGATACGGACATTCCGCGCCTCCGCGAAGGCATGGTGGGGGCGCAGTTTTGGGCTGCTTTCCAGCCCACCAACACGCCGCACCCGGCGCGCACGACGCTCGAGCAGATCGACCTCATCCGCCGCATCGAGGAGGCTCATCCCGATGTGTTCTTGCCCGCGCGGCGGGCCGCCGATTACGGCCGAGCGAAGGCGATGGGTCGAATCGCCTCCTTCATCGCGGTCGAGGGCGGCGTGGGGTTGGAGAATTCGCTAAGCCCGTTGCGCATTTGGCATGCGGCCGGCATGCGCCTCATGACGCTTTGCCACAACGAAACTCTGGATTGGGTCGATTCCGCAACCGACGCGCCGCGCAATAGCGGCCTCAACGCCTTTGGCCGAGCAGTGATCGGCGAACTTAATCGCCTCGGGGTCGTGATCGATCTCGCCCATACGTCTCATGACGCGATGCGACGCGTGCTCGACGTGACCGAAGCGCCAGTCGCGCTGTCGCATTCCAACGCCTATTCGCTCTGTGATCATCCGCGCAATACGCCCGACGACGTTCTTAAGCTGCTTAAAGCCAATGGCGGCCTGGTCATGGCGACATTCGTGCCTGGCTTCGTGTCGCAAGCCTTACGCGACTGGTTGCGCCGCTCGCGCGACGGCTACGGCAAAGCGCCGGTCGCCGCCGATCCCAAGGCCCAGTTGGCCGAACTCGAGACCAAGCATGGCTCGGCGCCGAAGGCGAGGCTTGAGCAGGTCGCCGACCACATCGTCCGCTTGGTCGAGACTGCCGGCCTCGACCATGTCGGCGTGGGCTCCGACTATTTCGGCGGGGCTTCGCCAATCGGGCTCGAAGACGTGAGCCGATTTCCGTACTTGTTCGCGGAGCTGGTGCGCCGCGGCTTCTCCGAGCGCGACCTTGAGAAGATGTCGTCGAAGAACATGCTGCGCATGTTGCGGCGGGTCGAAACGATCGGCGCTTCCTTGCGCAAGACCCGGCCGCCCGCGATCGGCAGGTTCGAAGACTACCGCGAGGCGTGAACGGCGGAGCCGATCGCTTCCACGGGCATAGACTGGCCGTGTGAATGCCGAACGCCGGTCATGCGCGGGAGGCGAGCGAGCTTCTCAAGGCGTGAGCCACGAAGGGCGGATGGTGATTCTGTGCGATCCCTTGCAGGGCGAGAAGTCGGTCGGCGAACTGGAGGCGCTGCTGTCGAGGCGCCAGGCGTCAGTGTCGCAGCAATTGGCGCCTCTCCGGCTCGAAGGCCTTGTGTCCACCTGCAGGGACCATCGCAAATGATCGGGTCCGCTCGATCATCGGCGCTCATGCACCGCGGCTCGTAAGCAAAAGGGCGGGACGAGCTGTTCAGCCCGGAACTCATGACGTGGCGTGACGGTTTCCTTGTCGAACTCACCGCGTTGATGCAAAATATTGACCCATGGCGGAAACGCCCAGCCCGTTAGGAAGCTTTTTTGGGAGAACGCCATGCGGCACGGCTCCACGCTTCCGGTGCTCGAAACGACCGTGGTCAGTGACTGGGTCGACTACAACGGCCACATGAACGATGCGGCCTATGCGATCGTGTTCAGCCGCTCGATCGACGCGCTGATGGACCGCGTCGGCCTCGACGCGGCCGCACGCAAGCGAACCGGACAAACCTTGTTCACTCTGCAGATGATGCTGCATTACTTCAAAGAGGCGAAGGAAGGCGACGCGCTAACCGTCGCCTGTCATCTGCTCGAGCACGACGACAAACGTATGCGCGTTTGGCTCGACATGACGACGCCGAGCGGCGAGCGCCTCGCCGCCTCGGAGCAACTTCTGATTTCTGTCGCGCAGGGCGATGGAAGCTCGCAGGTCGTCGAGTGGAGCTTCGAGACCAAGGCGGCGCTCGAAGCGCTCGCCAAGGCGCAA
Source organism: uncultured Alphaproteobacteria bacterium (assembly GCA_963730555.1). Classification (GTDB taxonomy): domain Bacteria; phylum Pseudomonadota; class Alphaproteobacteria; order Rhizobiales; family Beijerinckiaceae; genus Roseiarcus. Next base: position 178,584 of record CAVSSS010000011.1, read on the forward strand.
GCCGGCCTGCATCATCCGCCTGCGGCTGGATCGGGCGTGGCTTTGAAGCGGAGCTGACGGAGACACGGACCTTCCGTCTCAGGCGGCCCTCGGCAGCCTCGGCAAGTAGGCGAGCCGCGCATGGCGGTCACAATACGGGCCGCTGTGCGCGGCCGCGCCGCAGTAGCGGAATGTCGTGAGATCGCGCGGATTGCCCGTCGGCCAGCGGCAAGTTCCTTCCGTCAGGTCGACAACGGTCAGCTTCCCGTCGATTGGCTCCTGGTCGGCAAAGTAGGTGGTGAACGTCACGCCGCTCTCGGAGATGGCGACGTTCACAATGTTAGCATTTCTATTGTTCATTTTTACGCTCTACGGAAGTGAAGGAAGGGGACTTGCGCTCCAAGGCACGAGCCGCACGAAAAGGCTTAGGTAATCACGAAAAAACAAATTTCCAGCATGTTGGCGTACGCTTTTGCGTCCGCGAGCCAGTTTTTCTGCTTTTTTGAGCTTGGCGGCTTGATCGAAGGGTTGGTCAGCGCCTCACCCCTCGACCTTTCCCCGCAGCCAGAAGGCGTAAAGCGCGCTCCCGGCAAGGGCGGCGGCGCTCATAATGGCGCCGACACCGGTAGGCGAAGCGTCGCGATAAAGCGCGGCGGCGGTTACGCCGCCAAGCGCCCCGAACAGCATTTGGGTCGTGGTGACGACCGCGGAGGCGAGGCCGGCGATCTCCGGCAGGGTATGAATCGCCTCGTGGACCGCGTTCGGGAAAACGAGGCCGAACGCGGAAATGAAGACCATTACCAACGCGGCGTCGATAAGCGCCGAGCCTGCGCCAGCGAGACCGACCGTGAGCAACGCGAGCGCAGCCAAGCATTCGAGCGCCAACGCGGCGTCGAAAACCGTTTTCGCCCGGACATGGCGGTTGAGCAGCCAGGCGTTGATCGACGAGCCGACGATCACTCCCGAGGCCGTAATGGCGAAGAGCGCCGCAAATCCCGTCTTCGATACGCCATAGCCCTGCATGAACAGGAGCGGCGAAACGTTGACATAGGCGAAGAGACCCGCGAACAGCAGGCCGCCAAGCAGCGAAAAGCCCGCGCATGCGGGATTGGTCAGCGCCCGGCGATACCCGGCCAGAATCGTCGAGGGCTTGAGGCTCCTCCGGTTCTCGGCCGCATGCGATTCCTGGAACAAGGCAAAGGCGACCAGCGTGACCAGAACGGAGACGCCGGTCAGGACGGCGAAGATGAGGCGCCAAGAGCCAAAGAACAGAATTGCGGCGCCAAGCGACGGCGCGATCAGCGGCGCCACGCTGAACACGAGCGAGACCGCTGCGAGCTGCAGGCGCGCCTCCCGGCCCTCGAACAGGTCGCGGATGATTGCCCTTGGCAGGATGCCGACGGCTCCGGCGCTTGCCCCTTGCATCAGGCGAAACGCGAGCAGCGCCCGGATTGAGGGCGCAAGCGCCGCGCCCGCCGCGCTAAGCGTGAACAGAACGAGCCCGACGCCCATGACCGCCTTGCGGCCGAACCGGTCGGCGAGCGGGCCGACCACGATCGGCGCGCTCGAGAAGCCAGCGATGAAGATCGCGATCGCCGCCGCTGCTTCGGTTTGCGGAGCGTGAAGATCGGCCTGGATTAGCGCAAGGCTCGGCAGCGCCATGTCGATCGAGAGCGGCGGCAGGGCTGTGAGCAGGGCGAGAAAGAGCGTGAACCCGAGCCCATGGATGTTGAAGCGGGTCATTAAGCTGGCGCGCCGCCTTGCGAAGTCGCGTGCGCTCCCTTTGCGGCGATTGGGCCCACTCGCCGCGACATGGCTCCCTTGCTCACAGTGGTGGGCGCATTTTTTCTTTGCCCGTCCGGGCTTTGCCGGCCGATGCGTCGGATTGGCGCGTCTCGAGGCGCGCGAGGATGGCGTCCGATAGGCCCATCCCGACGAGGGCACCGGCTGTCGCCAGCAATCCAGCCCAGAACGCGGTCCCAACAACAGCGCCGATGACGGGAACGATCGGCAGGAAGAAGCCCATCGCTATGCAGGCGAGGCACGTCAGGATGAGGAAGGCCGCCCTTGCGATAACATTGGCTGCGCCGCGGCTGACGGCGACGGTGCGAAAGCTGGCGTACCAGAGAACCGCGAAGGCGGCGATTGTCGCGGCGATCCGAATGAACGATCTCCTTATTTCACAGCGAGCCAACCAGCATAGGGGCGCCAATACACGGCGCCCGCGCCGATGCGCCTGCGCAGCCGGTTCAATCCGGGCGGCTCCGCCAGCGTGAGTAGCGATCAGCGATGCGGAGATTAAGGCATTGCTCAGGCCGCGGGCTTCGCCGACGCGGTTCCGGCCGACAGCTTGTCCTGCGTCTTGGGGTCAAAATCGCTCGCGTCATGGCGCTCGGGCGATTGACTTACGGGATCGCCGGCGAACGTCCGATTGACGATTCGTCCGCGCTTGACGGCGGGCCTCGCGGCGATCGCATCGGCCCAGCGGCCGAGGTTCTTGTAATCCTGCACGCTTAGGAATTCCGCCGCCCCATATTGTCCGCCTCTCACCAGCCCGCCGTACCAGGGCCAGATGGCGATGTCGGCGATCGTGTAACTAGGGCCTGCGACGTATTCCCTCTCCGCCAGACGCCGGTCGAGCACATCGAGCAGACGTTTCGTCTCCATCGCGAAGCGGTCGATGGCGTATTCGATCTTGATCGGCGCGTATGCGTAGAAGTGGCCAAATCCGCCGCCAATGTATGGCGTGCTACCCATCTGCCAGAAGAGCCAGGAAAGGCACTCGGCGCGCTCGGCAGGTTCCGTCGGCAAAAAGGCGCCGAACTTCTCGGCGAGGTAGAGCAGAATCGCCCGAGACTCGAAGATGCGGATTGGTTTCGGACCGCTGCGATCGACCAGGGCCGGAATCTTGGAGTTGGGATTGATGGCGACGAAACCGCTGCCGAATTGGTCACCCTCATTGATCTTGATCAGCCAGGCGTCGTACTCGGCCGCTTTCTTGCCGAGCGCCAGCAGCTCCTCGAACATGATCGTGACCTTCTGGCCGTTCGGCGTTCCTTGTGAATAGAGCTGGAACGGATGGCGACCAATCGGCAGCTCCTTCTCGTGAGTCGAGCCGGAGATTGGGCGGTTGATGTTCGCGAACTGGCCGCCATTTGGCTTGTTCCAGGCCCAGACCTTCGGGGGGATGTATTCGGACGAACTGCTCATTGATGCGGCTCCAGTTTTTCACCCTTGAGGCGGCCGGCTCTGGCGCGCCAACCCCAGCGCGGGACCGACAACCATATGGGCTTCGATTTGACGGCTGCCTAGGATCTCACCCTCGGCGCGGCGCCCACTTCAGTTCGGGACCGAGCGGGACGATGCGGGTCGGGTTGAGGGCCTGGATGGAATAATAGCCACGCTTGATGTGGTCCAGATTGAAGGTCTCGCGGAAGGCGGGAATCGCGATCAGGCGCGCGAGATAGGCGCTCACATTCGCGTGATCGGCGATGCGGCGCAGGTTGCACTTGAAGAGGCCGTGGTAGACCGCGTCGAAGCGCGCGAGCGTCACGAAGACGCGAATATCGGTCTCGGTAAGCCGGTCGCCGAACAGGAATGGGCCGGCCTCAGGTTTGCGCTCCAGCATATCGAGCGTCGTAAAGATCGGGCCGAAGGCTTCCTCGTAGGCCGCCTGAGTGGTCGCGAATCCGGCGCGGTAAACCCCGTTGTTGAGCGATGCGTAGGTCGCCTCGTTGAGCGCATCGATGGCTTGGCGCAGATCCTCCGGGCAAAGATCGATCGAGGCGTCGGCGAGCGCGCCGAAGCCCGAATTGAACATGCGGACGAGGTCGGCGGATTCGTTGTTGACGATCGTACGGCGGCTCTTGTCCCACAGAGCCGGAACCGTCGCCCGGCCGGTGAAATGCGGGTCGGCGCTTGTATAGATCTCATGCAGGTAGGTCGCCTTATTCACCGCATCGCGGTCTGTGCCGGGATAGTCGCCGAACCGCCAGCCCTGGTCGGTCATCATGGGCTCGACGATCGCGACGGAAACGACATCCTCGAGGCGCTTGAGCTTGCGGGCGATCAAGACGCGCGTCGCCCACGGGCAGCCGAATGACGCATAGAGATGATAGCGGCCGGGCTCGGCGCGAAAGCCCCCCTCCCCGGTCGGTCCAGCAGCGCCGTCGGGCGTCACCCAGGAGCGGAAGCTCGAAACCTGGCGGACGAAGCCGCCCTTGGCGTCGGTCGCCGAGACCGGCCTCCAGGTCTCGGACCATTTGCCGTCGACAAGCATAGGGCGCACTCCGAAGCGCCGCCGGTTCAACGCCCGATCTTAGGCGTGGTCAAGTTCGCCAGAGCGTTCGGGCCTTGGGCGGAGCAAGCCGCGATCGAGACCATCCCGGCGGAGCGGCGCGGTGGCCTAACCGCCATTTTACCGGCGCGCCGTCATGTTTTCAGCTACTTACGACCCCGTTTAATTCCGCCCTTCAGTATGCCGCTCCGAGCGCCGGCGCGCGAAGGGCGCTCAGCCGCACGATCCTGCCAGAGGATACTAAAGCTCTTGCTTAGCTATCGCAGGCGTGATACTTAAGAACATGCTTAACTATGAGGTCCCGCTCGACCAGGCCTTCCAGGCTCTCGCCGATCCGACCCGTCGAGCGATCGTCGGGCGGCTTGCGGAGGGGCCAGCGTCGGTCAGCGAGCTCAAGCGCCCGCTCGACATGTCCCTGCCGGCGGTGATGCAGCATCTCGCGGTGCTGGAGACCTCGGGGCTTGTCGTTTCGCAAAAGTCGGGACGAGTGCGGACTTGCCGCATCAATCCGGCCGCGCTTGCCGAAGCCGAGCGATGGATCGCCGAGCGCCGCCTCGAGTGGGAGCGCCGTCTCGATCGGCTCGGCGACTATCTCCAAACCCTGAAAAGCGAAGGAAAGAGCGATGAACAGGATGAATGACACGATGAGCACGATCCATCCGGCGCCCGTGCGCGTCTCGCGCGTCTTCCCCGCGCCCCGCGAAACCGTGTTCGAGGCGTGGAGCTCGGCGGACCACGTCAAGCGATGGTTCTGCCCGAACGGCTATTCGGTTCCGGAAGCCAAGGTCGAGATGCGGGTCGGCGGAGCGTTCGAGGTGTGCATGCGCTCGCCGGAGGGGGTCGACCACTGGACCCGGGGAACGTTCGCCGACGTCGTGGCGCCGGAGCGACTGACGATCGACCATCACGTGATTGACCCCTGCGGCGGCGGGCCGCTGTTCAGCGCCGTCACTGAGGTCAGAATTCAGCGTGCGCCCCGAGGGCACGCTCATGGAGGTTGTGCAAACCTATAGTTTCCTTAGCTCCGCGCAGGCCGGGCAGATGCTCAAGGGCGCGCCCGAGGGCTGGCGTCAGACGCTCGACAAGCTCGAGGCGGAAGTCTCGCGTCTGCAAGCGAACGGCCGCGGCCGATCGGTTGTTCATGGCGACTTCCACTTGGAGCGCACCTACGACGCGACCGCGGAGCAGGTGTACAAGGCGCTATCGGACGAGACGGCGAAGGGCCGCTGGTTTTATGGGCCCGAAGGGTGGCGGCTGATCGAACGCACGATGGACTTTCGCGTCGGCGGCCGCGAGCGGGTCAAGGGCGGCTTCCAAGGCGGAGTGACCACGACGTTCGATGCGATCTATCACGACATCGTCCCGCGCGAACGGATCGTCTACACCTACGAGATGCGTCTCGACGAGCGGAAGATCTCCGTCTCCCTCGCAACACTTGAGATCGAGCCCGTAAGGCCGGGACGGACGAAGCTCAAGATTTGCGAGCAAAGCGCGTTTCTCGATGGCTATGACGACGCGGGCAAACGAGAGCAGGGCACGGGCGACCTGCTCGACAAGCTCGGCGCGTCGCTCAGCGCGTGAGGCGATACGATTGGCGCGCTCGACATTGCTTCCCATCGGATCAAGTCCGGGGGGAGGCAATCCAGGGAACGTGGGCGCCCTGCGTTCTCTGGATCGCCACATCGCTTCGCTCCTCGCGATGACGATTCCGCCTGAATGCGCCTCACTCGTCGTTTGACGCGTTGAGGTCGTCCCAGCCGATGTATTCCCCCTCAAGGGGCTCGCGCAGCCGGACCCCTATGCCGCCGCCGCCGTCCTTGGGGATGAAGACAACGCCGGCGGCTTCGAGCGCCGCGCGCAACTTGTCGATCGCTTCGTCGGCGAGATGACCGGCCGCTTCGGTCTCCAGACGCTCGACGAGCGAAACCGGCACGCCGGCGGCGTCGGCGAGTTTCGTCTGCGACCAATCGATAAGGGCGCGCGCCGCTCTGACCTGGGAGGCTTCGATCATCGCCTCAGATTATTGCGCGGGCGTCGCTGACATAGCAACCGCGGCGGGATGGGCCGCTTCGCGAATGCTGTCGCCAAGCGCCTTGCGCGCAAGCGCAGCTTCGCCGCCGCTGGTCGCGTGATAAAGCGAGAGTTGCTCGAACTCGTCGTCGCGCGGCGGCGCGATCGCGAGGTCGGTGTATGTGTAGCGGTCGGAAGCATTCAGGACCTCGTTGAGGATGCGACGTGTCCTCAAGAAGAACCGCGAATAGTGCCAAGCCTTGACCGCGATCCCGCCCCAGTAGCGCGGATAGAAGACGAACGGCGATTCCAGAGGCAAGCTGCGCCGGCGGTCGCGGCGGTATTTGAGGCGAAAAGCGCCGCCTTCGAGCGGGTGCACGCCCTCCTGTTCGATCATCAGTTTGAACCACATGATCGTGCTTGTGATCGGTTTCGGCCGGCCGTTCGGGATCTGCGCCGCTCGCTTGAGGATCGTGCGAATGTGTTCGGGCGTGTAATAAGTCGCCCACGCCGCCCGGTAGGCGTCTTCCCACTCGGCGTCCGACATTTTCGAGTGATGCGACACGCGATGATCGAGGTCGTATTTGTTGATGTCGGGGTCCATCCAGACCCCCTTGGCCAGCAGCTTCTTGTGATCCTCCGAACCCGGCAGCGGCGTCAAAAAGAAGAACTCGAGGATGTCGAGCGGCAACTCGCGCTTGATGATCTCGATGTCGCGAAGGATCGATTCCTTTGTATCCGCCGGGAAGCCGAGGATGTAACCGGCGAAGGTGAGAGCGCCATGGGCGCGCCACTTCTGCAGCATCACGCGATATTCGGTGATCTTGTTCTGCCGCTTCTTGGCGGTGATGAGATTCTCGGGGTTAATGTTCTCAAGCCCGATGAAGATGCGCCGCGCTCCCGCCTTGGTCGCCTTCTCGATAAAGTTCGGAATCTTGTGGCAGAGCGTGTCGACTTGGATGGTGAAGCCGCAGTGGATGCCCTCGTCCTGGAGTTTGATCACGCGGTCGAGCAGGATCTCCCAGTCGCTGTTGCGGGCAAAATTGTCATCGGTGATGAAGAACCTGTCGATGCCCTGCTTCCTGTTCTCGCGAATGATCTGTTCGAGATCGTCGGGGGTGCGGAAGCGGCTCTTGCGGCCCTGTACGTTGATGATGGTGCAGAACGAGCACTGATAGGGGCAGCCCCGACCGAGATCGATCGACGAATAATGGCCCGTCGTGCGCGCGAGATGTTTGCGCGGCAGGATCGGCGCCGGCTCGCCTTCGAGCGACGGCAGCTTGTCCATGAAATTATACAGCGGCTTCAACGCGCCATTCCACGCGTCGAGCAGCACTTCGTCCAGCCGATGCTCTTCCGCCTCGCCCGCGAATAGCGAAATTCCGAGCCCCTGAGCCTCCTTGAGCTCCGCCGGCATTTCCGGCAACATCGCGATGCAGCCTGAGACGTGGAATCCGCCCATGCATACCCGGAAGCCCGCGTCGCGAAACTGCCGCGCGATATCGAACGCGCGCGGAAACTGGTTCGATTGCACGCCGACGAGGCCGATCAGAACCCGCCCGCCCTTCTGCTTCAGCTTGTGGATGATGCGGCTTGGCACCACCCGGCGGTTGGTTTCGTCATAGGTGTCGATTTCGATCTCTATGCCCGGTCCCAACACCTCGCGCCGGATCGCGTCCCCGGCCAGACTGTTCATGCAGGCAAGCGTGTTCGACGGCAGCGCCGAGCGGAACCATTGGATCGGATAGCCGTCGTCGTCATAGTGGGTCGGCTTGACGAGAACGAAGGTAAATAACAAATCCGTCGCGCGTGAAACCGGCTCGGCCGCGATTGGATTCGACGACGCCCTCATGAATTGGTTGCCCCGCAGATGACTCGCGCACCGCTAGCACGGGCCGGTTATTGGAGCAAATCTCGCTCGAATCCTGTGTCCGGCTCAAGGCCGCTCACATTGGCGGGACAAGCCCGTCCTTGCCGACCAGGACGAAGGCTGCGTCAATCGAGCCATCGTCCTGCTTGGGGCCCCGGGCGATGATCGCCGCGCCGGGCTTGAGATCGGTCTTTGCGCCAGGTTCGAGAGCGACGATCGGCGTCTTCGGATCGACCACAATGGTCTGCTCACCGCCCTTGTAAGTCACCGTGAGCTTGGGGCCGGTAGCTGCGTCGACGCGCGCGGAGATGTTACCATTGGTCATCGAGCTTTTCGGTGCGAGATCGAAGGGGCGAAAGCCCTCGCCGGTCCCCCGCATAGCCTCGGGAAAGATGTGCACTTCCATGGCCTTGAGTTCGCTCCCCTCGCCCGGCAGAGCGGCGACGCCAATAAAGGAACCGGGCTTCACGTCGGTGAGCGCGGCGGGAACCACGAGGATGAAGCGCGTTTTCGGATTGAGATGGACGGTCTGATCCTCGCCCGCGCGAGTTTGCACATTCAAGGCGGAGCCGTCGGCGCTGATCGTTTGGATGGTTGCGCGCGAGGATGCCACCTGCGCATTCTGAGCCAGGGCGGCGGGCGTAACACCCAAGACAAGCGCCGCGGCAAGAGCAATTCTGAACGACGTCATCGCAAGTCTCCCAAATCAGCGGAGCAATTGGCCGAACTCGGCATGGGCCGTCATGAGGTCCTAGAGAATCATCGTGATGTTTCCAAGACCGAGCTGAGCCTAGCCGGTGATGTCGAAGTCACAGGCGCCTGAGGCTGCGGCGGCCTAGACTTTGACCTCGCTCCCGTCCTGGCTCCAACGGGTATGGAAACTGCCTTCCTTGTCGAGTCGACGATAGGTATGGGCGCCGAAGTAATCTCTCAGGCCCTGCAGCAGATTCGCCGGCCCGCGGGCGCGCCTGAGACCATCGTAATAGGCGAGCGAAGATGAGAAAGCCGGCGTCGGCACGCCGCTGGCGACCGCCAATCCAAGCACGCGGCGCCACGCGCCCTCCGTTCTCAGGACACCCTCCTGGAAGTAGTCGTCGAGCAAGAGGTTGGTCAGTTTCGGGTCGCGGTCATAGGCTTCCTTAATGCGATCGAGGAAGCGGGCGCGGATGATGCAGCCGCCGCGCCAGATGGTGGCCATGTCGCCGAGTTTCAGATCCCATTTGAACTGCGTGGAAGCGACCGACATCTGCTCGAAGCCTTGCGCATAGGCGACGATCTTCGAAGCGTAGAGCGCGTCGCGGATGGCGTCGATCTCCGCCTTCTCGGGCTTGCGCGTCGTGACTGCCGGATGTGGAATCTTCTTGTCCAACGCCAGGCGCATTGCGCGGTTGGCGGAGACGACGCGAGCGAAGACCGCCTCGGTGATCCCGGTCAGCGGCACGCCAAGCTCGAGCGCATTCTGCGCCGTCCAGCGGCCCGTCCCCTTCTGCTCCGCTTCATCGAGGATGACGTCGACCAGCGGCTTGCCTGTGCCTGCGTCGGTCTTGCGCAGGACCGCCGCGGTGATCTCGATCAGATAGCTGTCGAGGTCGCCCTCTTTCCAGGTCTGGAAGATGTCGGCCATCGCGGGCGCGTCGAGGCCGTAGACGCTTTTCATGAGATCATAGGCTTCGGCGATCAGCTGCATGTCGGCATATTCGATGCCGTTGTGCACCATCTTGACGTAGTGGCCAGCGCCTTGCGGGCCGATATAGGTGCAGCACGGAACCCCTTCGACCTGCGCCGCCATCTTGGTCAGCATCGGCGCGATGCGGTCCCAGGCTTCGCGATCGCCGCCCGGCATCATGCTCGGGCCTTCCAACGCGCCTTCCTCGCCGCCGGAGACGCCCATGCCGACAAAACGGATCTTTTTTTCTTCGCAGGTTTTGTAGCGTCGCGCAGTGTCGGTGAAGAGCGAATTGCCGCCGTCGATGATGATGTCGCCTTCCTCGAGATGGGGCAGGAGTTCGTCGATCACCTCGTCGACCGGTTTGCCCGCTTTGACCATGATGAGAATCGGGCGAGGCTTCGCGATGCTCGCGATAAACTCGGGCAGCGCCTTGGCCGGGAAGAAACGGCCTTCGCCGCCGTGCTGCGCAATAAGCTCGTCGGTCCGCTCGGGATTGCGGTTGAAGACCGCGACGCCGAACTTATGCCGCGCCGCGTTTCGCGCCAGGTTTGCGCCCATGACAGCCAATCCCAGAACGCCGATGTCAGCTTGTTCAGCCATGGGTTTCTCCGCGCGTTTTTCGGGGGCAAGTGCCGTTTCTTAGCCTCCCGACGACGAGCGAGCAAATCTGCCGCGAGATTCGCGTGAGCCGGCCAAGAAACGCGCCGGTGGCAAATGGCGTTATGAGCGGCGCGCAGAGCCGCCTGAGCTCATAACCGTGACGTGAAGGCACACACCTTAAAAACCACTCGTTCGCATGCCCTCCGCTGGGGCCGCGGGGTGTGACCTTTATCACAGCGACGTCCGCTGCAATGTGCGCACAGCGTACAGCAAGGGGGAAATCTTTGCTCCGCAAAGGAGGAAACGATGTCTCTGCGATTGTTACTCTCAACGACACTACTGCCGTTGGTGCCCATTACGGTCCTGGCGGGAGAGACGCCAAAAGAGGGGACCGACAGCTTTACGAATACGTGGTTGATAACAACCTCAAACACCATGAAGGTTGGGGATCGAACGCTGGGAACCTATGAGGTTAGCGGCGTCCACCAAAATGTTCAGGGCGATGCCACAACCGACATGGGGATGCGTTGCCTGGGAATTTACGACGACGCCGGTAAGGCCCGCTCGCAGGAGCATGGCGCCTGCACCTTCACCGACAACGACGGCGATAAGATCATGGCGACGTATGAACGCAAGACCGCCGCGGGCGGGATCGAGACGTTGGTGGCCGGGACCGGAAAGTTCGCTGGCATCTCTGGGACCGGCGAATGGACCGTCCTGAAGTTCCCGCTTAAGGCGGACGACAAGGTCTCCAGGGGGATCGTCAGCGAAAAAGTCCACTGGAAAATACAGTGACGCAGGCAACTGCCCGACTCGGGTTGCGCAGCAGCTACCGACTCGACTCCAAGCCTGCTCGATTGCGCCCTGACCTCAGTCCAGGCCTGATCGGCGTTCGCCTCAGCAACGGCAAAGGGCCGCATGTCGCGACGGCGCCCAAGCCGCTGAGCTAGGCGTCGCGTAGCGTCGTCAACGCCGATGCGGTCAGGTCGCCTGTTCGGCTCCGCCGGGGTCGAGCGCGAGCCGACGCGACAGGCGAACGTTAGATGTGGCTTGAGCGCTTCTGCGTCAGTTGACCAGGTCGACTGTCTTGTCCGCGCAGATATCGACATTGGACACATCCGCCGACTTGCCGTCGGCGTATTTCCCGCGCAGATCCACGTGACAATTCTTACCCTGCGGCATTTTAGTCCATGTCCATTGACCGGCTTTCAGCGCGCCTAGCACTTTCTTCCAGTTGGTCGAGCCGCTCTCGGCCACCTGCAGCTCGATGAGATCGGCCTCGCGCCAGTTCGTCACCTTCACCGTGACTGCGCCGCCCGCCGGCGTCTTGGGCTTGGACTTCATGGGCGCGGCAGCGGCTGGCGTCGACTCCGACTTCTGTGCAAGCGCCGGGGCCGCGACAACGCCGAACAGCGCCGCTGCAATCGTGACGGCCAGGATGATCCGCGCCCTCATGAATCTCCTCCCTGCACTCGCGCGAGCCTATGAGCTGCCTGCGTGAGCATGGCGGCCAACGATGGCGAAAGAAAAGCCGGAAGGTTCAGGGAGACAGTCCTTCGACCGCCTACGCGCCCTGCGCGGATCACCTGCGATTGCTTTTTCGTGACGCCGAGTTGACTAAGTTCCAGACTGAGAACTTACTCGTGTCCGGCGTTCTGGGTCCGGCGCTCGCCGCCCTCTGCCGCTCGCACGCTTTGAAACGCGCGGCGCTGACTGGCGTCGCCGGGTTCGGCGCTCTTTTCAAACAGCGGTGAAGATCAAAAGCCTGCTGTGGGGCGTTTCTGGCGATCCTAGACGTTATCGCATTTTGCGATAGTATAATGCCCGCTTTTTTGAAACTCGGCGTCGACGGCGGGGATCAGCGACCGGATGCTTTAGCTAACTAACTGGGATCATTGGATGAAAGAGCCAAATGCGGATGCGCTTTGGGTTCGCGTCTATTACGAAGACACCGACTTTTCCAGTCGGGTCTATCACGCGTCCTATCTGCGCTTCCTCGAGCGCGGCCGCACCGAATGGCTGCGTCGGCGTGGGTTCGCGCATCGGGATCTCGCCGAAAGTTCAGGCGTCATGTTTGCGGTGCGCTCGCTCAAAATCGACTATCTCATGCCGGCAATGATGGACGATCTCCTGGAAGTCGAGACCCGCGCCGCAACCGTGCGCGGCGCCTCGATCACATTTCACCAGCGCGTCGTGCGCGGCGACAAGGAGCTTGTCACCGCGGAGGTGCTGGTCGCCTCGCTTCGCGACGGCCGCTCGGCGCGGATTCCCTCGGATTTGCGTCTTCGCCTCCAGCCGAATTGACAATCAACCGGCGAAGCGCGGTTCTGGAACGCCACGGACGCCGAGTTCGTGAATGGCGAAAAGGCTTCCCCGGAGAACGCCGTCGCTTGGAAAGCGAGGCAGCGGCGGCTTCGCCATTGACGTGACGTAGAGGATGTCGAGGTCCGAGCCGCCGAACATCACGCTCGTCACTTTCTTCACCGGCATTTCGATGACGCGGTCGATTTCGCCGTCCGGCGTGTAGCGGACGAGTCGGCCGTCGTAGACCAGAGCGTTCCAGAGGCAACCTTCGGCGTCGACGGTCGAGCCATCCGCCGCGCCGCCGCGCGAACGGTCGACCTTGCAGAAGGTCCGCCTGTTGGAGACGGCGCCCGTCTCGAGGTCATAGTCGTAGGCCCAAATCTCGCCGGTCCAGGTGTCGGTGAAATAAAAGATGCGCCCGTCCGGACTCCAGCACGGTCCGTTGGAGACGATGATGTGGTCGTCCAGCTTATGCAGCGAAAGGTCGGGGTCGAGACGATAGAGCGCCCCGTTCGGGCCCTCCTCCATCGTGTCCATTGAGCCGGCGATGAATCGGCCCCGCTTGTCGACCTTGCCGTCGTTGAGGCGATTGGCCGGCTTGTCCCGTTCCGGATCGACGATGAGCTCACAATCGCCGGTCTTGAAATCAAGAAAATGGAACCCGTTCGCAAGCGACACGACCGCGCCACCCTGACGGCGCAACGCCATCGAACCGATTTTCGCCGGCACGTCCCAGGCGCGCACCTCGCGCCCGTCGGCGGTGCAGCGGAAGACGTTGCAGCCGAAACTGTCGATGAAATAGAGGCGTTGCTCGTCGACGTCCCAGAGAGGTCCCTCTCCAAGTATGGTCTTGACGTCGATCAGCACTTCGATGCGCATCAGCTCCTCCCTCCGTCATTTTGCTTTTCAGCGCGGCGCTCGACCGAGTCCGAGGCGCACCGTGACCGTCGCGGCCTAGAACTTGTCACGTTCGCATGGAACCGTCATTGCGAGGAGCGCAGCGACGAAGCAATCCAGAGAACGAAGGATGCCCCACGATCCCTGGATTGCTTCGCTTCGCTCGCAATGACGACACTGGCTCCATCCAATCACGGCACACGCTGAACCATTAGAACGCGACCTTGTCTCCGCCCTTGAGCACGAGGATTTCGCGGGCTTCGTCCGGGCTCGCGATCGAGAGGCCCAACCCCTCTATGATCTGGCGAGCGGCGCGCACTTGCTCGGCGCCGCTCGTGGCGAGCTTGCCCGGACCTGACCAGAGCGAGTCCTCGAGCCCGACGCGCACATTGGCGCCCATCGCGGCGGCCATGGCGGCGATGGGCAGTTGATTGCGGCCGGCCCCGAGCACCGACCATTTGTACTGAGTGCCGAACAGACGGTCGGCGGTCCGTTTCATGTGCATGACGTCCTCGGGGTGAGGCCCGATCCCGCCCAGGATGCCAAACACGGTCTGGACGAACAGCGGCGGCTTGACGAGGCCGCGCTCAAGGAAGTGATTGAGGTTGTAGAGATGCCCAGTGTCGTAGCACTCGAACTCGAAGCGCGTTCCGGAGCCGCTGAGCGTGCGCAGCACGAATTCGATGTCCTTGAACGTGTTGCGGAACACGAGGTCGCGCGAGTTCTCGAGCGCCTGCGCCTCCCAATCGTGCTTGAAGGTCTTGAAGCGGTTGAGCATCGGGAAGAGCCCGAAGTTCATCGAGCCCATATTGAGCGACGCCACCTCCGGCTTGAACGTCGCGGCGGGCTTCACGCGCTCCTCAACCGTCATGAAGGGCGCGCCGCCGGTGGTCAGATTCAAGACCGCCTTTGTCGACTGCTTGATGCGCGGCAGAAAGCGCCCGAAGGCCTCCGGGCTTTGATCGGGCCGGCCGGTTTGCTCGTCCCGCGCGTGCAAGTGGACAATGGCGGCGCCGGCCTCGGCCGCCGCGATCGCGGCCTCGGCGATTTGGTCGGCCGTGACTGGAAGGTAGGACGACATCGACGGCGTGTGGATCGCCCCCGTCACAGCGCAGGTGATTATGACTTTGTTCGACTGAGCCATATGACCGATGTTCCTTATCTCTGCGCCGTTCGTTACTGACCGATGTTCTTGTCCGCCCAGCGCTTATGCGCCGCGAGCGCAATCAGGCGGCGATCTCGCCAGGCCTGACGCTCTGCGAGCCGGTCCGCGGCCAGGCGTTCGCGCCGCTCGGACTCGACTTTATCCATGACAGGCCCGCTCCAATCGACGCGCCATTGCGTCGATGGGAAGATGCCGGAATAAATGCCTTGATAGCGATCGGAATAGTCGCGAATCCCGGCGGGAGCGTTGAGGTCGATGGTCTCGAACGGCCCCATGAAGGACCAGCGCAACGCCAGGCCTTCACGAATCCCGACATCGACGTCCTCGACCCCCGCATATCCCTGCTCGACGAGCCGGAAGGCCTCCTCCAGGAGCGCGCCTTGCAGCCGATTCATGACAAAGCCGTCGAGCTCGCGCTTCATGACGATCGGCGCATGGCCCGCGGCACGCAGGAACTTCGCGGCGCGCTCGACGAAAGCCGGGTCAGTCCATGGCGCCGGGACAATTTCGGCGGCGGGAATAAGATAAGGCGGATTGATCGGGTGGATGACGAGACAGCGCACGCGGCCCTTGAGGTTTTCGGTGAAGGCTGAGGGTAGAATCGCGGAGGTCGAACTCGCCAGCACGGCGTCAGCGGGCGCGGCCGCGTCGAGCACAGCGAACACCGCGCGCTTCACCTCGACATTCTCCGGCGTGTTCTCCTGGACGTGGACTGTTCCTTCAAGCGCCGACTCGAGCGTCGTGCCTATGCGGATTCGTTTTGCGACTTCGCTCGCCGTGGCGCCGCCCACAAGATCATTCGCCTCGAGGTCCGGCAACAGCCGCTCGATATAGGCCAGAGCCTTGCGGGGCGCCTCTTTGTCCTGATCCCAAAGGGCGACCTCATGACCGACGCGGGCAAAACTGATCGCCCATGCGCGGCCAACGAAGCCCGTACCGACGACCGCCACTCGTGTCATGTGCTGCTCCAAGCCGCTATCCGTCACAATGTCTCGACATTGGCGTCGACGCCGATCGACTGGCCGGATACGTTACGCCCCGCTGGCGACAGTAGGTACGCGATTGTCGCGGCGACGTCGCTAGCTGTCACCATTCGGCGCATCGAGACCCGCTCGAGATAGGTCTTTTCCATAGCCTCGTAGCTGACGCCCGTCTGTCTGGCGCGCGCAGTGATCACTCCGGTCATGCGCGGTCCCTCGACGATCCCAGGCAGAATTGCATTGACGCGGATGTTGGCGGGTCCTAGCTCCTTGGCGAGGCTTTGGGTCAATCCGATAACGCCAAACTTGGCCGCCGAATAGGGTGTGCGGAACGCGTAGCCAAACCGCCCCGCCGAGGAGGACAGATTGACGATCGAACCGCCGCCGGCGGCCTTGAGCATCGGCACGGCAAAGTGCGCACAGAGGAACTGTCCCGTCAGGCAGACGTCGATGGTGCGCCGCCAATCCTCCGGCTTGATCTCCTCGACCCCGCCGGTCGGCCCGGCGATGCCTGCGTTGTTGATCAGCGCGTCAAGCCCGCCAAGCGACGCCTTGACGTCATCGAACAGGCGTGCGACGTCCGCTTCGGATGAGACATCGGCCTTCGTCACTCCAGCGTCAGGATGAGAGGCGCGGTAGTCGGTGAGGAACTGGTCGGCGACATCGCAGATATGGACCTCAGCGCCACGAGCGATGAGCAGGTCGGCGGTCGCGCGCCCGATGCCCGAGGCGCCGGCCGTGACCAGGACGCGCAGCGTCTCCGGGAGCGCAAAGACGTCAGCGGGATCGCTCATTCATTCACTCCGACAATCAGGCTCGCCTGTCGCGCAGCGCCATAACGGCGACAAGAACGACAAGGCCAAACAGAATCGTTCGCGTCGCGTAGGGCAGCGTCGTGCCCGCGAGCAGCGTCTGCAGCGAGGTCAACAACAGCGCCCCGCCGAGCATGCCGAGATAGCTCCCTCGGCCGCCGGTGATCAACGCCCCGCCGACCACCACCACCGCTATCGAAGGAAGGAGATAGTCGTCGCCCATTCCGAGGCTCCCCTGCCCGGAAAATCCGGTGAGGAGGATGCCAACAAGCGCGGAACAGAGCGCGGAGAGCATGTAGACGCCGACGGTCGTGCGGCCGACCGCAATCCCGGAGAGGCGCGCGACGCGAATCCCATTGCCGATTCCATAAACCCGCCGGCCGAACGGCGTGTCCGACAGTAGGACCGTCGCGAAGATGACAAAAGCGATCAAGAAAAAGACGACAGGCGTGAGGCCCGCGAGATGCCCGGTCATGAACCAGCGCAAGAGCGGCGAGGCGAAGCCCGCCGGCGTTCCATGGGAGTAGAGCAGCGCCGCGCCCTGCAGAAAGCCGTTCATAGCCAAGGTCACCACGATCGGCGACAATCCGAGCGCGACGACGCCAACGCCGTTGATGAAGCCAATAAGGCAGGCCAGCGCCAACACGACCGGCAGCGCATAGAGGAGCGCGGCGTCGGACCCTTGCACCAGGCCGGCAAGCAGGATGCCGCAGAAACCAATGGTCCAGGGCACGGAGAGGTCGAGTCCGCCGGTCAGGATAACCGTCCCCTGGCCGAGCGCCAGGATGGCGAGGAAGCCTGAGAGAACGACAAGCGCGTCCCAATAGCGCCAGTTGCTGATGGCGTGTCCGAGCGTCAGTTGCGTCACGAAGAGAACAATCAGGAAGCAGACATAGGCTGGGAGCGCGTAGCGCAGCGTCTGAGCGTGACGCGTAAACCAGCTTGTCCCAGACAAAGGAGACGTTGCGCTTTCGCTGAAGCCGCCCACGGCAAGACGCCTGTCGCCGCCGCCGATCTGGCGGGGCAGCATGCCCTTTCGCCAGGCCGCGAGATGGACGAGCCCGCCGCGAATCTGCCCCGCCAATGTCGAGTCGCGCGATATGGATGACGCGAGCACGGCGAGCAGAAGGATCAGCCCCTCGGCTATGCTCGAGTAGTAGGCGGAGACGTTAAGCACGAGGAGAATATTGACGACGATCATCAGGATGTAGGCGCCGACGATCGAGCCGATCGGACCCCCGCGACCGCCGCCGAGGCGCGTCCCGCCGACGACGACCGCGGCGAAGATCGACAAGAGCAGAGGGTTGCCCACCAGCGGATCGCCTGAGCCGGTCTGCGCGCTGATGAAGACGCCCGCAAGACCATAGAAACCGCCCGCAAGCACGTAGACGCCAAAGCGCACCAGCATGACGCGGACGCCCGTCGCGGCGCTTGCGTCGGCGTCGCTTCCGACGGCGTAGATCGCTGTTCCGAACCGCGTGTTTTTGAGCCAAAGCCAAAACGCGACCAGCGCGAGGAGAAGCACGATCGGCATCGGCAGCTTGTTCGGAATGGCGTCCCCTAAGAAGAACGTTCCGAGCGAAGGAGAAACGAAACCGCCCGGCTTCTCCATGACGAGCAAGGTGACGCCCTGCACGATGAACATGGTGGAGAGCGTCACCACGATCGGCTGCAACCGCAGGAAGGCGATGAACAGCCCGTTGAAGGCGCCGACCGCGGCGCCGACGCCAACTCCCGCGAGCGTCCATAAGACGACCGACGCATCTGGATTCGTCGGGCTCATGCTCGCCGCCAACGCAACGTTGACGAGAGAGAGCACGGCGCCCGCGGACAGGTCGAAGCCGCCGACGAGAATGACAAGGGTCTCGCCGAATGCGGCGATTGCGAGTGAGGCTCCGCCGCTCGCAAGGAAGCTCACATCAAAGTAGGAAAGCGGCGCGGTGTTGACCGCGTCGACAATCAACAGAAGCGCGAGAAAAACGACGATCGCCGTGATGAGCCCGCGGCTGCGGGCGAGCCGGAGCCACAGCGTCGAGCGCGCTGGAGCGGCGGCCTCGAGGGCCCGAACGCTCACGCCACAGCCTCCTCGCGCAGCGTCTCGCCGCCGAGCGCCGGCCACATGATCGCGCGTTCGGTGAGGTCCTTCGCCGCGATCTCCGCGACCAACCGGCCGCTGTACAGCACGATCACCCGATCGCAGAGATGAACCAGTTCGGGGATTTCGGTCGAGTGAAACAGGATGCTGCCGCCAGCCTCGACGTAATTGCGCATCAGCACGTAGAGTTCATGCTTGGTGCCGACGTCGATGCCGCGCGTCGGATCGAACAGAAGCAGAATACGGCTCTCGGCGAGCAGCCATTTGGCGATGGCGATCTTCTGCTGATTGCCGCCGGAGAATGCGGACACGTGCGTCCATAAAGCTCGGCGCTCGACCTCGACCCGCTCGAAGACGCGCGAGACCTCGGCTGCCTCCCGCGCTTTATCGATGAGACCGCCCCTGGCGAACCGCTCGATAACCGGCAGCGAGGCGTTGTGCTTGCCGGGCAGATTTATGAACAGCGCCTCGCTCTTGCGGTCCTCGGGCACGAGACCGATGCCGACATTCGGCTTGAGCGCGTCGCTCGGAGCGCCAATCACAACCGGACGGCCATCGAGCAACATTTCTCCGCCACGAACATCGGCCATGCCGAAACAAGCGAGGAAAAGGTCGAGCTGGCCCATTCCCTGAAGGCCCGCCACGCCAAGGATCTCGCCTCGATGCAAGGCGAAGCTCGCGTTTTCCAGTTTCTCGCCCGCGGCGAGGTCGCGCACGGCGAAGACTTCCGGCGCCTCGGTCGGCCGCGCCGCTGGCCGCGGGGGAAACGTTTGCGCGATCGAGTGGCCGACGATCATCTCGACCACCTGCTCCTCGCTGAAATCGCTGACCGCTCCGGTCGTGATATGGCGGCCATTGCGCAGAATTGTCAGCCGATCGCAGAACGCGCGGACTTCCCGCATCCGATGCGAGATGAAGACGACGGTGACGCCCTGGCTTTTGAGGCGAACGATCAGGTCGCCGAGCCAATCGACGTCGCGGCCCGCGAGAGTCGAAGTCGGCTCGTCGAGCAAGATCAGGCGAGGCTTGCGGTAAACAGCGCGGGCGATCTCGATCTTCTGCTGCACGGCGAGATCGAGTCCGCCCACCTCGGCGTCGAGATCGACATCGAAGCCCAGGGAGGCCAGATGTTCGCGTAGCGCCGCAGCGGCCTTCCTGCGGCGGATCATGCCCATAGGCCCCATCGGCGCATAGGGCAGAAGCATGTTGTCCAGGACGGTCAGGTCGGGGACTAGCGTCATTTCCTGGAACGCAGTTTGGACGCCGAGCGCGTGGGCGGCGCGTGGCGAACGCAGGCGCGCAGGCTGGCCAAAGACCTCAATGCTTCCAACGTCCGGCAGGATCAGTCCGGAGAGAAGCTTGACGATCGTGGATTTACCGGCGCCGTTCTCGCCGAGCAGCGCGTGCACGCTTCCCTTCGCGACCGTGAACGAGACATCGTCGACTGCGACGGTGGCGCCGAAGGTCTTGCGCAGATTGACGACGGACACTGCCACATCGCCGGACGCCTCCGTCATATATCCACCTTGCGTCCCTGTGGCGCCGACCTGGTCTCGAGGCGGGGCGCTTCTCCCCGCCTCATTTCGAGGATCAATGCTCGGGCTGGCCGACGAGCGCGGCGCTCAAGCCGATCTCCGGCGTCTGTTCCGAAAAGATCGAGGCGAACCAGCCGGGATTGCTGACAATCGTCGGGCTGAAGGCGTTGCATCCAGCTTTCATTTCCTCCCAGGTTCCCTCTTGGCAGAACTTGACCGTTTCGTTGGTGACGACCGGCAGCGGCAGCTTGGTGAGTTTCGGCACGTCCTTGCCCTCGAGCTTGTCGACGGCGAGCTTGAGCGCGAGACCGCCCGAGTAGGGCGGCGAGGCGTAGGAGATGCTCGGATATCCCATCGGCCGATAGGTGCCCGAGGAGCCGTCGATCTTGGTGTCCGCCGGCAGCATCTGGATACGGTGCCCGTTCGATCCTTCACCGGCGCAGGGCTTCTTCTTGTTGTCAGGGATGCCGGCCTCATCCTGCATCGACGCCGCAGTGTAGCAACCGACCTGCATCCACAAGCCGTCGATCTCATTCCAATTGTGGGTGGCGAGAATTTTCGAAAGCTCAGTGCGGGCGACGGCCTGCGACCACATGCCGACCGCCTCCCCAACGACATGGATGTCGGGATGCTTGGCGAAAACCGCCTTCGCCGCCGCGGTGCGCTGCGTGTCGACCGAGGTTCCGGGCACGCCGGTGATGATGACGATGTTGCCCTTGCCGCCCAGCTTGTCGACCAGCCATTGCGCCGTGACTCGCCCGGCCTCATCCTGATCGATGTGGGTGTTGTAGGCGCAAGGCTCGGTGATCTCGGCGTCGTAAGCGAAAACCACCACACCCTTGTCGCAGGCGTTCTTCACCACCTGATTGAGCGCCGTCGGCGAGATCGGATAGACCACGATCGCCTTCGCGCCTTGCTGGACCATCGCGTTGATCTGCTGGATCTGCCGCTGCGCGTTGGGACCCGCGACCTGCACGGTCAGGTCCACTTTGTCGCGAAGCGACGCATGGTCGGCCATGGCCTTGACCATGTTCGCCGCCTCGGCCTGCCAGTCATTGCCGATATAGCTCATGCTGAGGAAGACTTTGAACTTGTCCGCAGCCTGTGCGGAGATCCCGGCGGCCGCCAGGAATGCGGCTCCAAGCGCTGTTGCGCCGACGACACACGACGATAGTCTCATCAAGGTCCTCCTCCCATTTGGCGGCCTTGCTGGCCGTTGACTTTTGATCATAGATCACAAATCATGAAGCGCGCAAGACATGAGGCCTACGGGCCTCGAGAGACGGACAGGCGGTTGCAATGACGGTCGCGGCCGTCGCTCAGGCGGATATTCGGTCGGCGCCCGTCGCGCGCGACACCCTGCAGGAACGCGTCTACAATCGGTTGGCGAATCTGATCCTCGACGGCGACATCCCCCCGGGCAAGCTCGTCACGATCCAAAGTTTGGCGGAGGCGTTCGGCGTCAGCGCCATGCCCGTGCGGGAGGCGCTCAAGCGGCTCACCGCGTCCAACGCCCTGACCGTGGTCTCCGGACGTAGCATCGGCGTTCCGCCAATCACGCTTGAGCGGTTCGCCGACCTGCGCAACGTACGCCGCGAGATCGAGGGCGCGGCGACCGCATGGGCGGCCAAGCGCATCGACGCCGACAGTCTCGCGGCCCTCGAGCAGGACCTTGGCCGCATGGACCAGGCGATCGCGTTGGGCGAGACGACGGCCTATCTCAAGGCCAACCGCTCGTTTCACTTTACGATCTACCGCGCCTCGGGCTCGCCCGTGTCAGTGGCGCTGATCGAGAGCCTTTGGCTGCAAATCAGCCCCTACTTCAATCTGCTCCAAGGTTCAGGCAACTACGTCTCGGCCAACTCCAGCCATCGGATTGCGGCCGAGGCGTTGAAGCGCGGCGACGCCGGTTCGGCGAAAGCGGCGATCAGGGCCGATATCGATCGCGCGTTCGATGTCCTGGCCGCAATGCTGGACTGAGACCCGCAACGCCAGCGGCACGGGCGCGCCGGCAGCCCGGAATTCATGAGCCCGAGCCTGGCTCCCTCGCCCCCGTCGCGCCCGATCAAAGTAAACGGCGTTTTCAACCGGAGCTCAACCGCGAAGCGCAGTCTTCTGGCCGCGACCCCGAATGTTCAGTCAATCTCCGGCGCGATGTCCCGGTCGAGCCAGCCGGGATCGATTTCGGGCAGCGGGATGGCGTCGATGAGGAGCCGAGTGTAGCGGCTCTTCGGCGAGGCGAAGACATCCTCGCAGCGGCCCTCCTCGACCACCAGGCCTAACTGCATCACGTAGACCCGGTCGCAAACGGCTCGGATCACCGAGAGATCGTGGCTGATGAACGCCATGGCGAGACCGAGGTCACGGGTCAATGTCTTGAGAAGGTTCAGCGCCTGCGCCTGCGTCGACACGTCGAGGCCCGAGACGATCTCGTCGGCCAGCACAAAGTCCGGCTCGAGCAACGCGGCGCGGGCGATGCCCACGCGCTGGCGCTGCCCGCCGGAGAGTTCGTGCGGGGTTCGGTCGAGACAGGAAAGCGGCAGCGCGACGCGATCGCAGAATCCCCGCGCGCGGCGCTCGGCGTCGGCGCCGTCGCGCGCGACGCGATGAAAGAGGAGCGGCTCCACGAGGATTCGCCTGACCGTATGGCGCGGATTGAGCGAAGTCATCGGATCCTGGAAAATCATCTGCATGCGCCGTCTCAGCGGCCGCATGTCCAATTCCGCCAGCCGCGAAATGTCGCGTCCGTCGAAGACGATGCTGCCGGCGTCGATGTCGATGAGCCGCAGGAGCGCGCGGCCGAGCGTCGTTTTGCCTGAGCCCGATTCGCCGACGATGCCGACCGTTTCCCCTCGACCAATCCTGAGATCGACGCCATGCAGGACTTTTACCCCGCCCACGCGTTCGCCGTTCAGGCGCCGCTTGCCGCCATAGGCGACCTCGACGCCGCTCGCGACGATGAGATCCTGAACCATGCGGCGGCCTAGCCGACCGTCCCTGTGACCTCAAGCCGCAGCTCAGCGACCAAAGCCTCGGGCACGGGAGCGAGCCCCGCGTCGGGCCGATCGTGTCGGGGCCCCGCCGCGATCAGGGCGCGAGTATAGGCGTGGCGGGGCGACGAGAGAATGTCCGCAGTCGGGCCGGATTCGATGACTGCGCCCGCGAACATGAGCATTACCCGGTCGCAGATTTGCGCCACCACGCCAAGATCATGAGTGACGAAGATGACGGCGGTCCGATGCGCCTCCTGCATCTGGCGAATAAGCCGTAAGATCTGTTTTTGCACTGTCACGTCGAGCGCCGTTGTCGGTTCGTCGGCGACGATGATCTTTGGCTCGAGCGCAAACGCCGCGGCGATCAGGACGCGCTGGCGCATGCCGCCCGACAATTGGTGCGGGTAGGAGCGCAGGACGCGCTCTGCGTCTCTGATATGCACTTCGGCGAGCAATTCGAGCGCGCGTTTGCGCGCGGCCGTGGCCGTCATACCACGGCGCAGCCGCAGGCCGTCCGTCAGCTGCGCCTGGATGCGCCGGCCTGGGTTGAGCGCAGTCATCGGGTCTTGGGGGACGAGCGCGATGGCGTCGCCGAAGATCGCGCGCGTCTCGCGCCGCGGCGTCGTCCTCAGGTCACGGCCCTCGAACAGGATTTCGCCATGCGTGATGCGGACCGTGCGCGGCAGCACACCAAGCAGCGCTTTGACGATAGTGGATTTGCCGGCGCCGCTCTCCCCGACGAGCCCAAGCGTTTCGCCGGCCTCAAGATCGAGGCTCACATTCCGCAGGATCGGCTCAGCGGCGCCGAGTTCCGAGACCGCGCTTAAACGCCGAATGGAGAGGATCGGCGCGGTCATCGCTTGAGCACGGGATCGAGCGCCCGCCGCAATCCGTCGCCGAGCTGATTGAAGGCCAGCACGGTCGCGAACAGCGCCGCGAGCGGCGCCGCGAACAGCCACCATGTCTGATGGATGAACTGCCGTCCTTCGGCGATCATGCCGCCCCAGGTCGGCGTGTCCGACGACACCGACAGGCCGACGAACGACAGGATCGCCTCGACGATCACCGCAATGCCCATTTCGAGACTCACCAGCGCCAGTAACGCGGGCACCACATTGGGGAGGATTTCGCGCATCAGGATATGGAGTGGCGGAAAGCCGATCGCGCGGGCCGCTGTCACGTAGTCGGCTTCAGCCTGCGCCATCGTCTCGGCGCGTACGACCCGGCAGAAGCGCGTCCAGTCGATGATGGCGATCGCCGCTATGACCGATCCCACGCCAGCGCCGAGAACGGCGACGAGTAGGATCGAGAGCAACACCGGCGGGAAGGCCATCCAGATGTCGACGAGGCGGGAGATCAGGCCGTCGACCCAGCCGCGATACCAGCCCGCGAGCAATCCGAGCGCCGTGCCGGCGAGCGCGGCAAGGCTGGCGGCGACAAAAGCGACGATCAGCGCGACGCGCGCCCCATAGATGAGGCGCGAGAGCACGTCCCGGCCAAGGTCGTCCGTGCCGAGGTAGTAGCCTGGCTCTGCGCTCGTGAGTCCTACCGGCGGCAGGGAGGCGAGCATGAGATCCTGGTCGAGCGGGTTCTTCGGCGCGATCCACGGCGCGAACAGCGCGATCACGATCAGGGCCAAGATAAAGCCGCCGCCGATCGTTATCTTGGGCTCCGCCATGAGCGCGCGCAGACGCCGAGAGGCAAGGCTCGGGCCGGCTGCCACAAGAAGAGAAGAAGAAGCGGAGGCTTCCGTCATGTACGGCGGGCCCGCTCAAGCATGGCGAAGCCTCGGATTGAACAGCGCGACGAGAAGGTCGACCGCAATATTGATGAGGATGAAAATGACGGCGAACACGAGCACAAGCCCTTGAATGAGCGGCAGGTCGCGATTGATGACCGCCTCTATCGCCATATTGCCGATACCGGGATAGGCGAAGATTCGCTCGATGATTACAGTGCCGCCGATGAGGAAAGTGAACTGAACGCCGGTCAGCGCGAGCGTCGGTCCGATCGCGTTGCGCAGCGCCTCCTGCAAGACGAGCCGGAACTCGGACATACCTTTGAGACGCGCGAGCAGGACATAGTCCTGCGCCATGGCTTCGTTGAGCGCGCCCTTGAGCACTCGCGCGATCACCGCCGCGAGAGGAAGGCCGAGCGCCAGCGTCGGCAGGGCGAGGTGTTTGAGAAGGTCGAAGAACACGTCAAACCTGAGCCTCAACAGGCTCTCGATGAAATAGAAGGGCGTCGTCATGCCGGCGCTGACGCTCGGATCGACTCGGCCGGTCAGCGGCAGAAGCGGCCACACGACTCCGAAAGCGAGCACAAGCGCGAGCGCCCAAACGAAATCGGGAACGGCGAGCAAAAGCCCATTGATCGCGTCGATGACCGGCTCCGCCCAAGTGCGGCGCGCCATTGCGCCGACAATCGCGACGGCGCCGCCGACAATCACTGCGAATTCCAGCGCCGCGGTCGCGAGCTCAAGCGTCGCGGGAAGCCGCTCGCCAAGCAGAGAGAGAACGTCGCGGTGGAGCGAGATCGAGGTTCCGAAGTCGCCGCGTAAAGCATAGCGGACCCAGACGGCGAATTGCGAAATTAGGCTGCCGTCGAGCCCATAATGCGCCCGGAGCGCGGCGATGTCCGCCGCGCTTGCGCCAGGCGAGATCATCATCGCTATGGGATCCCCAGGTACGACCCGAAGAAGAACGAAAACAACGATCGCGACGCCAGCGAGCGTAACCAGCGCCACCAGGAGACGCCGCAGGATCGCAAGCGCGATCATCGCTTCGTCATGGCCTCACCCAATCGCGCCGAAGGCGACCGCGCTTGCAGTCGCCATCCGGCCGCTCAGGCGGCCGGCGACACCAGCGTCGGCTGCAAGGCGCCGGACTTGTTCGGGATGACCTTGAGGTCCGACTTGTAAACGATCGGCTGGACGTATTGCAGGAGGGGAATGACATAACCCTGTTCGGCGATATAGGCGTCGACCGCCTTCCAGCCGTCGATGCGCTTCTTTTCATCCTTCTCGCCCCAAAGCGGGCCGATCTTGGCGTCGAGATCAGCGGTCTTCCAGGCCGAATGCGGCGAAGGCCCGAACATAGCGAAGCCGGTCGAGGTCGTCGGATCGCCGATCGCGTCGCCCCAGTTGTAGAACGCGGCGGGCGCGAGCTTGTGCGTTGTCCTGAGCTCGAAGTGCTTGGCGATCTCATAGACTTCGATATCCGCTTCGATCCCGACCTTGCGCCACATGCCGACGATTGCCTGGATCATCTCGTAATCTTTCGGCTTGAAGCCGCGGGTCGTCTGGATCGTAAACTTGACCGGCTTCTCAGGCGAATAGCCGGAGGCTGCGAGCAATTCGGCGGCCTTCTTGGGATCGTAAGGCGTCTTGATCGAAGGGTCGAAGGCTGAATATTCGGGGGTTTCGAGCGTTTCGATCGGCACGCCATAGCCGCGCAGCAGCCGGTCGACGATCGCCTTCTTGTCGATCGCCATGATCGCGGCCAGCCGCACGTTCTTGTCCAGCATCGGCTCCTTGTTGGTGATGAAGATCATGCCGATGTCCGTGATCGGCGTCGCCACCCCCGTGAGGCCGCTCTTCTTCTTCAAGCGATCGAACTCCTCGTACGGCACTTCAAGCGTGATGTCGGAAGAGCCGAACTCGATCTCGGCCACGCGAGTCGTCGCGTCTGGCACGAATTTGAAGATCACGGTCTCGAACGCCGGCTTGTCGCCCCAATAGTGCGGATTGGCCTTGAGCCTGAGGAAGGCGTTGCCCTGATATTCGTCGACCATATAGGGGCCTGAGCCGATCGGCTTTTTCTCGAAGCCTTCCGCGCCGACCTTCTCATAATAGGCCTTGGGCAAAACATAGCCGGTCAGGAACGCCATCCACATGAAGAAGGTCGGCTCGATGCGAATCGCGTCCGCTGTGATCCGGTTCCCGTCGATCTTGTAGTTTCCCGCGGTCGACCAGATGAAGGAAATGGGATTGGCGCTGTCTTTCTTGCCGGCGCGCTCGAGCGACCACACGACATCCTCGGGCGTCAGCGGCGACCCATCCTGCCATTTGACGTCCGGGCGAACGTCCATCCAAAGCTTCGTCTTGTCGTCGTTGCAGCCCCATGCGGTAAGAATGCCGGGCTTGAGAGCGAGATCCGGCCCCTGACCGATATATTGATCGAAGATGGAGCGATAGATCGCCTGGATGGTCGGATTGACGGCGGACGTGCCGTCGGTCGGATCGAACGAGGGCAGGTTGACGTTATAGGCGATGGTGAGCGTGTCCTTGGCCGCCGCCCGAACGGCGCCTCCGACAAGAAGCTCGGCGAGAAACGCGCCTGCACCGAGCTCCAGAGTTTGGCGCCGAGTGACCTCCATCATCCATGACCTCCCAATTCATCCGAGCCGTCGGTCTCATGTCTTAAGGCTTCGCAATTTGCGCGCCACTTTCAGCCGACTGTTGATCGCACGCTAGCAAAGGGAAATTGGCGAGGCAAGGCGGGCATGCGCAATTGTATGAGGCGGAATTTATATGCGCGTGCGCTTTTCGCAGCTTGCTCGCGCCTTTTCACTGGGCACGCCCTCATCGTTGACACCCCGTGAGCCGCTAAATATGCTCATGCAAATAAATACCTGCAGATGAATCCCTGAAGGAGCGAGCCGATGGCGGAAAGGTCCTTCGAGCGCGAAGTTCAGGACTTGCGACTTCAAGCTGGCGAAATCTTTCGCGGCGAAGGCATTCTCGCGATCACCAAAGCCCTGCTTCAATCCGGCGTTTCCTACGTCGCAGGCTATCAGGGCGCGCCGATCTCGCATCTCATGGACGTTCTCGCCGACGCCAAGGACGTGATGAACGACCTCGGCGTGCATTTCGAGACCTCCGCTTCCGAAGCCGCCGCCGCGGCGACGCTCTCGGCTTCCGTCATGTATCCGGTGCGCGGCGCGGTGACCTGGAAATCGACCGCGGGCACCAATGTCGCGGCGGACGCGCTGTCGAACCTGGCGTCAAGCGGCGTCACCGGCGGCGCGCTGATCGTCATTGGCGAGGATTATGGCGAGGGCTCCTCGATCATGCAGGAGCGCAGCCACGCCTATGCGATGAAATCGCAGATCTGGCTTCTCGATCCGCGCCCCGATCTGCCGACGCTCGTTCGCATGGTGGAGGAGGGCTTCGAACTATCGGAAGCCTCGAACTCGCCGGTCATGCTCGAAGTGCGCATCCGCACCTGCCACGTGCACGGGCAATTCGTCGCCAAGGACAACAGGAAGCCCGATTTCACGCTTCGCGAGGCCTTGGAAAATCCGGTCCGCGACGCCAACCGCATCGTGCTTCCGCCCGCTTCGTTCATGCAGGAGAAGGAGAAGCTCGAGAAGCGTTGGCCGGCCGCGGTCGAGTTCATCAAGAGCCGCAAGCTCAACGAATTCTTCGGCCCCAAGGACGGCCCGGTAGGCGTTATTGTTCTCGGTGGTCTCTTCAACGGCGTGCTTCGTGCGCTTCAGCAATTGGGCCTTGCCGACGTCTATGGCGAGACGTCGATCCCGATCTATGTCCTCAATGTCGCCTATCCGATCATCGAGGACGAGATGGTCGAGTTCTGCCTCGGCAAGTCGGCGGTCATGATGGTCGAAGAGGGCGCGCCTGATTATCTTGAGCAGGCGCTGAACACGCTGCTGCGCCGCCGCGACATCCAAACCAAGATTGCGGGGAAGGACGTCCTGCCGATGGGCGGCGAGTACACCGCGCCGGTCGTTGTCACGGGCCTGCGCGCTTTTCTTGTTGCCCATGCGCCTCAGCTGTTGCGAAACCAGCCGCCGATCCCCGATCCCGCGCCTGTTCTCGCACACGATAAAGTCAAGGCGCTCGCCAAGACCGTGCCGCCGCGCCCGCCCGGCTTTTGCATAGGTTGCCCGGAGCGGCCGATCTTCGCGGCGATGAAAATGGTCGAGAAGCAGCTCGGACCGCACCACATCTCGGCCGACATCGGCTGCCACCTGTTCTCGATCCTGCCGCCCTTCAACCTCGGCACGACGACGATGGGCTATGGCCTCGGGCCCGCTTCGGCTTCGGCGTTCAATGTGAAGTCGGACAGGCGCGTCATTTCTGTCATGGGCGACGGCGGGTTCTGGCACAACGGCCTCGCCTCCTCGATCGGCAACGCCGTCTTCAACAAGCAGGATGGCGTCACAATCATCGTCGACAATTTTTATTCCGCCGCGACCGGGGGCCAAGATATTCCGTCATCGCGGGCGATCAACCCGCGCCGCAAAACGAACAATTCCATCGTCGACGCGGTCAAGGGCGTTGGCGCGACCTGGGTCAAAGAGATCGACCGCACCTACGACGTCGCCAAGGTGCGCGACACGCTGCGGGAGGCGCTGACGACCAAGGCCGAAGGCCCCAAGATCATCGTCGCATCGTCCGAATGCATGCTGAACAAGCAGCGGCGCGTGCGGCCTCTCTTCTCGAAGCAGGTCGCGGCGGGCGAACGCATGGTGAAGGAGCGCTTTGGCGTCGACGAGGCCATCTGCTCGGGCGACCACGCCTGCATCCGCCTCTCGGGCTGCCCCTCACTATCGCTGAAACACACGGACGACCCGCTCAAGGACGATCCGGTCGCCGCCGTGGACAATCAATGTGTCGGCTGCGGCAATTGCGGCGAAGTCGCGGAGGCCGCTGTCCTCTGTCCTTCCTTCTACCGAACCGAGATCATCTTCAATCCCAGCCGCTGGGACCGTCGGCTCGCGGCTTTCCGCGAGCGCATCATCGGCTGGCTGCAGCGTCGCCGCGAAGCTCGCCGGATCGCCTTTGCGTAAGACGCCGCCCCTTCCCTTCTCCCCCAGGGAGAAGGCGGCGGGCGAAGCCCGACGGATGAGGGCGTCGCGGCGACGAACCCTCACCCCCTGCCCCTCTCCCGTAGGAGAGGGGAGTCGCGGCGCCTGCCATGCCGATGAATGAAGCCGCCCCAATTCCGCCGCCGCCGGTATCGCTCGACAAGCCCCTCACCATCGCCATTCTCGCCATGGGGGGCCAAGGCGGCGGGGTGCTGGCGGACTGGATCGTCGAGGTCGCCGAACATCAGGGATGGGCGGCGCAATCGACCTCCGTGCCGGGCGTCGCGCAGCGCACCGGCGCGACAATCTACTACATCGAGACGCTGCCGCCGCGAAACGGCGTTGCGCCTGTCTTCTCGCTCATGCCGACACCAGGCGATGTCGACGTGGTGATGGCCGCGGAGCTCATGGAGGCTGGCCGATCGGTGCTCCGCGGGCTGGTGACGCCAGACAAGACGACGCTGATCGCCTCGACCCATCGCGCTTATGCGGTCGCCGAAAAGGAAAGGCCGGGCGACGGCGCGGGCGACCCGTTCACGGTCATCGATGCGCTCGATTTCGCCGCGCGGCGGACCATCGCCTTCGACATGGAGAAGGTCGCCGTCGAACGGGGCACGGTGATCTCGGCCACGATGCTCGGCGCGCTGGCGGGTTCCGGCGCGCTGCCGTTCGAGCGGTCCGCCTATGAGGCGATCGTGCGTGAAGGCGTGCGGGGCGCGAACGCCAGCCTCGCCGCTTTCGCCGACGCCTATGATCGCGCGCGCGAGGGGAAGAACGGGGCGCCGAACGCCGGCGCCGCGAAGCGACTCGATGTCTTGCCGGACAAATCCGGCCATCCCGAGCTCAACCGGCTAGTCGCGCGCCTGCGCTCGGATCTGCCGGAAAGCGCGCGGCGCCTGGCCTTCGCCGGCTTGAAACGCATCGTCGATTTCCAGGACGTCGCTTACGGCGACGACTATATCGACCGACTCAAGAAGCTGGCCGCGCTCGACACGGCCAATGGCGGCCCGGAGAGAAATTTCGCTTTCACGGCCGAAGCCGCGAAGCGGCTCGCTGTCGCCATGGCCTATGACGACGTGATCCGCGTCGCCGACATCAAATTGCGCCCGTCGCGGTTCGCGCGCCTGCGCGAAGAGGCGGGCGCGGCGCCCGACCAACTCGTCTACGCGACCGAATACCTCCATCCGCGCGGCGAGGAGATCTGCGGCATGATGCCCGCTTCGCTTGGCGCGTTCATCGAAGCCCGCCCGTTCCTGTTCCGGACGCTGGACCGCATCGTCAATCGCGGGCGCCGCGTGCCGGTCGGGCGGATCGGCGGCTTCCTGCAGCTTTATGGCGTCGCGGCTTTGCGGCCCACGCGGCGCTCGAGCCTGCGGCACAAACGGGAAACTGAGCATTGGGAGGCGTGGCTCACCAAAGCGTCCGAGATCCTGCCGAAGAACTATGATCTTGGCGTCGAGATTCTGCGCTGCCGGCGGCTGGTCAAGGGCTATTCCGACACCCATGCGCGGGGCTTGAGCAAATTCGACCGCGTGATGGCGAAGGTGCCGAAGCTCGTCTCGCGCGAGGACGGCGCGCAATGGATGGCGCGGCTTATTTCCGCGGCGCTGATGGACGAATCGGGCGAGGCGCTCGACGGCGTCGCGAAGACGATCGACACGCTTTAGGGGTCCCAGTCCATTTCGACCGTTTCGACCGTCAGGAGAGGGTTCCGTCCTGAAGCTCTGTCCGGCACATGCGGAGCGCCGATGCGCGCAATTTCGAGCCCCGCTGTTCCGTCGGCGTCGCGCGCTCCCAACTCGCAGGCGGACTGCGGCAATTCCAGAATTTGACCGACATTTTCTTGCGTAGAACAGAACTATGCGCTATGGTCTTCGGCGATGACGAACTTGATCGCCCGAAAATCCCACGACCCGTGTCGATCAGCGACCAAAGGGCCGCGCGCGTCACGTTTTTACAACCATGGCGTGTTTCCGCAGCGGGGGAGAAAAAATCTATTTTTATCGGCCATAACCCATTGAAAAGTCTCGATTAGGCAAAGGAAATGAAAGGAAATGAAAACCAATTTTCCTTTCATTTCCTTTCATTTCCTTGCTTTTGTTTGCACGGGTTTCGCCTTGAGGTTGTATTCATGCCTGGGGATCGTTTGGCCGGGCCGCAGGGAGAAGCCGGTTCCGTCGCAGCGAACGGCGCTCTAATCTGGCGTCGTCCTTTAGCCTGAACGATAAGGCCGTCCGATGTCCCTAGCTCGCTATCCCTCGCTTATCGATAAGGTCGTTTTCATCACCGGCGGCGGGTCGGGCATCGGCGCGGCGATGGTCGAGGCGTTCGCGGAGCAGAAGGCCAATGTCGCTTTCGTCGACATCGCCATCGAGCCGTCCAAAGAGCTGGTGGCGAAAATCGGCGCCTCGCATCCTCCGCCGCTCTTTCTCCACTGCGACCTCACCGACATCGCCGCGCTTGAAGCGGCGATGGAGGAGGCTAAGCAGCGCATGGGGCCGATCGCAGTGCTCATCAACAACGCCGCCAACGACCAGCGCCAGGCCGCGGACGAAGTGAGCGAAGAGGATTGGGACCGCACGATGGCGCTCAACCTCAAGCACCAGTTCTTCGCCGCGCAGATCGCGCGCCGCTCCATGCGCGAGCTTGGCGGCGGGGCGATCGTCAATTTCTCATCGACCGCCTGGATGCTCGGGGTCCCCCGATTGTCGGTCTACGCCACGGCGAAGGCCGCGGTCGTGGGCCTGACGAACAGCCTCGCGCGAGAATTCGGCCCGGACAATATTCGCGTCAATGCAATCGCCCCCGGGGCGGTTATCACCGAGCGGCAGCGCCGCCTTTGGATGAGCGAGGAACACATCGCCGACTTCCGCGCGCGCCAATGTATTAACCGAACCTTGCTTGCCGAAGATGTGGCGCGCCTTGCGCTCTTTCTATCCTCGGATGACAGCGCAATGATTACCAAGCAATGCTATCAGGTGGATGGCGGACTGCGTTAGTCCGCCTCGACAAAAATGAACTTGATCACGCCATCTTGAAGGCGCATCGTCCCGATTCTACGGCGGCCCCATTCAAGACCGCCCGACTAGGGGAGTGAACGATGACAGTTGCCCGCATTCTTGATGCGAAGGGGCGCGACGTTTTCACCACTCAGCCGCATCACACCCTGAAGGAAGTCATTGAGCTCTTGGCCGAAAAGGGCGTGGGAGCCGTCGTCGTATCGGACGCGTCGCTCAGCGTGCTTGGCATACTTTCGGAGCGCGACGTCGTCCGCGTGCTGGCCAAGCAGGGGGCTTCAGCGCTCGACGATCCCGTGTCGCGTTACATGACGCCGAAGGTCATCACCGTGACGCGCGACGACACCATCGATCACGTCATGCACACAATGACGGCCGGCCGGTTTCGCCATGTTCCGGTCGTGGAAGAGGGCCGTCTGATCGGCATCATCTCCATCGGCGACGTCGTCAAGCGACACGTCAACGCGCTCGACAGCGAGCGCCAGGCGCTGCGGGAATATATCGCGACGGCTTAGTTTGGCGGGCCTGCCGAGGCGACAGCCCCGGCGTCCGTTCGATTGAGTTCGACATGCTCTTGAATTTCGGCGGCCGCCTTGCGGATCGCCTCACGGCCGAACGCGATCAGTTCGTCCGCGCGGTGGAACTCGAACATGCCGACTTTGCCGACCCTGACTTGCACCAGAGCATCCGGCGGATCGCCGGCGAGCCTTGAGCGCATGATGCGGTCCTGGAGAATATCGAAGGCGCTGACCATCGAGGTCATTAAACCTGGCGCTGCAGCTTCGCCGTTGACCTTTGTCCCGTTTGAGCCGCGCCACCATCTGGAGATCATGCCGCTGCTGTCCTGAGCCGCCGGCTCCTCAACCGAAGCCGGGGAGTCCGGCCGGCCGAATGGATCCTGAATGACGGCGCCGCGGCCAAATCGGTCGCTGGAAATGTTGAGCGCAATGACGCGCTCGGCGCCGAGAGCGCGCGCGACGCTGACCGGGACCGGATTGACGATTGCGCCGTCGAACAGCCAGCGCCCATCGATCTTCACCGGCTCGAATACGCCAGGCAAAGCATAGGAAGCGCGGATCGCGTCCACGAGGAGTCCGCGCCGGAGCCAAATCTCGTGTCCGCCGCCGATCTCGGTGGCGACAGCGGCGAACTGGACCGGCAAATCCTCGATGCGAAGGTCGCCGAGCGCCGCCTCGAGCCTCGCGCGCAGCCGTTGGCCGCCTATGAGGCCGCTGCCGGTGAAAGAGAAATCGAGGAGACCGAACACGCGGCGCCGGGTCAAAGAACGGGCGAAGGCCTCGAGCATGTCGAGCCGACCAGCCGCGTAGCAGCCGCCGACCAATGTTCCGATCGAGGAGCCCACAATGACGTCCAGTTTCAGGCCCAGCGCATCGAGTTCCTGCAGCGCGCCGATGTGCGCCCAGCCGCGCGCCGCGCCCGCGCCAAGCACCAGGCCGACTTTCGCTCGGCGTCGTCCGCCGCCCGATCCAGGGTCAGTATCAATTCTGCGATAAGCCGCCCTGAACATCGCTCAACTCGCTTGGATATAACCCCACCGCTCGCCTTCGCATGAGAAACTTAAGCTTGCGCGCAAGATGTCGCTAGACAATTAACGTGATCTTGTTGCTGCACTGCGGCAACGCCCGCTGACCCTCCGATCACCTATTCGTGGTTGAAGGGTCGATGAATGCGAGCCGGGTTGTGTCGCCCTCGGTTTCGACCTTCCGGTAGAAGCACGATCGCCGACCGGTGTGGCAGGCGCCCCCGTCGCCGCCGACGTTAACAAGAGCGAGAAACGCGTCCTGATCGCAGTCGACGCGCATTTCGACGAGTGTCTGCGTTTGGCCTGACGTGTCTCCCTTCCGCCACAGAGCGCCGCGCGAGCGCGACCAGTAATGGACAACTCCAGTCGACAGCGTCGCCCGCAAAGCAGCCTCGTTCATGTGTGCGACCATGAGCACGTCGCCGCGCGCAGCGTCGATCGTGACGCAAGTGGCGAGCCCGTCGGGGCCGAACATCGGGCTAAACGCGCAGCTCTCCTCCCGGTTGCTTGCCGGATCCGGCTCAAGCTTGGTGGTCTCATTCATCCCCATCTCTCGTCCCGCGGCTTTCCATCCGCGTCTTTCAAGGCCTCGATTTCGGCTTTCTCGCGACCTATATAGGGACGGTTGAGGATCGGGTCAGGATGATCAACGAGATCTACAATCAGCGAATCCTTGAGCTGGCGGGCAACATTCCGCGGCTCGGGCGACTTAAGAACGCGGACGCCAGCGCGAAAGCGCATTCGCGGCTGTGCGGTTCAACCGTGACGATCGACCTGTGCGTCGACAACGGGCGAGTGGTTGATTTCGCCCATGACGTGAAGGCTTGCGCGCTCGGTCAGGCGTCATCGTCGCTGATGGCCCGCCATGTCATTGGCGCGACCGCCGAGGAGCTCAACCAACTGCGCGACCGCGTGACCCGCATGCTGAAGGCAAATGGCCCGCCGCCCGATGGCAAATGGGCCGAGTTCGCCGTGCTCGAGCCGGTGCGCGACTACAAGGCCCGTCACGCCTCGACGTTGCTGACGTTCGACGCCGTCGTCGACGCGTTGGGCCAGATCGCCGCGCGCGAGGCGGCTCGCGAGACCGCGCCGGCGTCGTGAGCGCTCTGGTTCTAGCGCCGCGCCGGGCGGCTCACGCGCTCATCCGCTTCTACCAGCTTACGTTTTCGAGCCTGGTCGGCCGGCAGTGCCGGTATTTGCCGACCTGCTCGGCCTATACGGACGAAGCGATCGAGCGTCATGGCCTTTGGGCCGGCTCCTGGATGGGGTTGGCGCGCGTGTGTCGCTGCCATCCTTGGGGCGGCGCCGGCTATGATCCGCCGCCTGACCAGCCGCCGCACGGCGCCTCATGGGCGCGGCCATGGGCTTATGGGCGCTGGCGCTCAGGCGAGTGAGCTTGCCTCTCCCTCTCCTGGCCTTTATGGACTTGCGCCGTTCCTGAAAGTGCCTCCGAGAGATTTGTCCGATGGCCGAGCCACGCCGGGCCGCCGTAACTGTGCCTCGCTTCGAAGGCGGTCGCTTCCTCATCGTCGAGGCGCGCTATTACGAAGCGATCGGCGCCGACCTGCTCGCCAGCGCGACGGGTGCGATTGACGCGGCTGGCGCGACCTACGATCTCGTCAGCGTGGCCGGCGCCTTGGAAATTCCGGCGGGGATGGCGATCGCTCTCGAGGCCGCGAAAGCGGCAGGCCAGAGTTACGACGGAGCGGTAGCGCTTGGCTGCGTCATCCGGGGCGAAACCTTTCATTTCGAGATCGTCGCTGGCGAGTCGGCGCGGGCGCTGATGGACATGTCGGTCGAGCGCCGCCTCGCGCTGGGCAACGGCATCCTCACCACCGAGACGATCGAGCAGGCGGAGGAGCGCGCCGACCCCGAGCGGGGCGACAAAGGCGGCGACGCGGCGCGGGCGGCGATCGGGCTTGCCCATCTTGCCCGCCGGTTGGTCACGCGATGAAACGGTCCGACCGGCGCTCGGCGGCGCGGCTCGCGGCCTCGCAGGCGCTCTATCAAATGGAGATTACCGGCAAGGGGGTTAACGATATCCTCGCCGAGTTCGAGGCTCACTGGATCGGGCGCGAGATCGAGGGCGACGCATACATGCCCGCTGACCCGGCGTTCTTTCGCGACGTGGTTTCGGGTGTCTTGCGCGATCAAGCGGCGATCGACCGCAGCCTTGACGACACGCTCGCCAAAGGCTGGCCGCTCAGGCGGGTGGAAGCGCTCATGCGCGCCATTCTGCGCGCGGCGTTCTATGAGCTGCGCAACCGCCCGGACGTGCCGGCGCGCGTGGCGGTCACAGAATATGTCGATGTCGCGGCGGCCTTCTTCGGCCCCGAGGAAAGCGGCATGATCAACGCCGTACTCGACGCGCTGGCGCGCCAGACGCGGCCGGCCGAATTCGCCTCGAATCCATAAGACAGTGCCGTTGGGAGAAAGGGCGCGGACATGACGCCAATGAAGCAAACGGATCGGGGGTCGCACTAGCGCTTTCGAATCGGCGGGGCTGAACCAGGAGGAGGCGGCGGAGTTGCTGGGCGTGAGCGAGCGGACATTCCGGCGCTGGACGCGGCGGTAAGAGGAGGAGGGGGAGGTCGGTCGGCCTCATCGATCGCCGGCTCGGCAAGGCGTCGGGCAGGCGGGTTCCGGAGGACCGGGCGCAGGAGGGGAAGCGGCTTTACCGCGAGCGCTACCAGGGCTTCACCGTCAAGCCCTTCCACGAGCATCTCATCAAGGATCACGGCTTCGGCTGGAGCTACACCTGGCTGAAGCTGCATCTGCAGTAGACGGGCGTCGCGCCCAAGGCGCCGTGCAAGGGCCCACCGCAGGAAGCGCGAACGGCGGCCGCCCGCCGGGGATGATGCTGCATCAGGACGGCTCGCGCCACGAATGGCTCGAGGGCGAACCGCCGCTCGACCTGACCGTCACGATGGACGACGCGACGGGGGGCGATCTACTTGGCCTTTCTCATCGAGGAGGAGGGCACGGGCCTCGACCTTCCGGGACTTAAGCGAGGTTTTCTCGCAGCGCGGCCTGCCGATGAGCCTCAGTTCCGGCGCGACAACTGGCTCTCAAATCCGATCTTCAATTCCTTCGACGACACCGTCGATCACCTCTGCGAAGCATGGAACAAGCTCATAAACCAGCCCTGGCGGATCATCTCGATCGGCCTCCGGCACTGGGCCTATCGGTCCTGATCACCGAGTTCTTAGTATTATTTGCATGAAGTTCGCTTTGGAGTTGTGCTCACTCCCACGGACCGCGCCCGCGGCTCGCCGCCTCATTTGGGCGCCATGCGGAGCGCGCCGTCGATGCGGATCGTCTCGCCATTGATATAGCCGTTCTCGATGATATGGACGGCGAGGGCGGCGTACTCGGCCGGCTGGCCGAGGCGCGCGGGGAACGGCACCGAGGCGCCGAGCGAATCCTGCGCGGGCTGCGGCAGGCCGGCCATCATCGGCGTCATGAAGACCCCGGGCGCAATCGCGTTGACCCGGACGCCGAACTGCGCGAGCTCACGCGCGATCGGCAGGGTCATCGCCACCACGCCGCCCTTGGAGGCGGAATAGGCGGCCTGCCCGATCTGGCCGTCGAAGGCCGCGATCGAGGCGGTCGAAATGACGACCCCACGCTCGCCGTCGATCGGTTCGAGCTTGGCCATCTCCGCCGCCGCGAGGCGGATCATGTTGAAAGTTCCGATGAGATTGACGCGGATCACCTTCTCGAAGTCGGCGAGCGGCTGGGGGCCTTCGCGGCCGACCACCCGCTTGGCGACGCCGATCCCGGCGCAATTGATGAGCACCCGCGCCACACCCTGCGCCGCACCGGCCTTGGCGATCGCCGCGCCGGCGGAGGCTTCGTCCCCGACGTCGCCCGCGAGCGCGAGGCCGCCAATCGCCTTAGCCACGTCCTCCGCCGCCGCGGAATTGAGGTCGAAGACCGCGACTTTCGCTCCCCTGGCGGCGAGGGCCTCCGCCGTGGCGCGGCCGAGCCCAGACCCTCCGCCGGTGACGATCGCCGCAACGCCATCGAGTTTCATCGCGTTTCCTCCCCCCGCCGGTGTGAACCAAGCCTCTAGTCCTATCAAGGGCCGGCGCGCGCCTCTCGGGCGCCGCGGACGGCGCGGGAGGGGATACGCGCGTGACGTCAGTTGAGCTTGATAAGCAGCCTGCCGCCCTCGACCTTCACCGGATAGGTCGCGAGGTTGATGCAAGCGGGCGCGCCCTTGGCTTCACCGGTGGTGAAGTCGAAGCGACCGTTATGCATGGGGCATTCGATGATCGTGCCCGAAACGAAACCGTCGGCGAGCTCGACCAATTCGTGTGTGCAGAGGCCGTCGGTGGCGAAATAGCGATCGTCCGCCGTCCGGAAGAGCGCGTATTGCTTGCCTTCGTGCTCGAACGGCGCGACGTCCTCGGGCAAAATCCGGTCGATAGGCCCGGTGTCGATCCAGCTCTCGCTCATGTCAGAGGGCCCGTTCCGCTCTTGCCACCCTGGCCGCAGTCGCCTGAGGCTGCGCATTCGGCGGCAGTTCTCGGCGGACGAAATAGGTTGGATCCTTCAGCTGGCGAAAGAGCGTTGGAATGATCTCGCGATAGGCGGCGATCGAGCTTGGGTAAGGCGCCGGGCAATCCGCCTTGATCGCCTCATGCAGCTTGGGCAGCGCGTGATAGGGCACCGTCGGGAAGATGTGGTGCTCGACGTGGTAATTCATGTTCCAATAGAGGAACCGGAAGATGGGATTCATGTAGACCGTGCGCGAGTTCAGCCGATGGTCGAGCACGTCCTCGGCAAGCCCGATGTGCTGCGTCATTCCGCAATAGAGCGCGAACCATCCGCCGTACAAGGTCGGCAGACCAATATACATCGCCGGCAGAATCGAACGGAAATAGACGCAGGCGGCGATAACCACGGCGTAGATCGCAAGGTAGATACGCGCGGTCCGATAAACCTTCGGTCGCTCGGTCTCAGGCACGAAAGTCGCCTCCTCCTCCGTGAGCCGGCCGGTTGCGTGCAGAAAGACCTTTTGAAAGAAAGCGAAGGTGTTTTTGAGCGCGAAAATGTTGAGCGCGAGAGACAGAACGTCCGGAGGACGCGGCGTGATGATCTCGGGATCACGCCCGACGATGATCGTATCAGTGTGATGGCGCGTATGGCTCCAGCGCCAGATCTCCGGCTCGCGCATGATCATGAAGCAGGCGATCTGATAGACCGCGTCGTTCATCCATTGCGTCTTGAACGCGGTGCGATGGCCGCATTCGTGCCAGCGGCTGTCGGTCGAAGAGCCGTAAAGCACGCCGTAAACGATAAAGAACGGAACCGCAGCCCAGGTGCCCCAAAAATAGTAGCCGAGGCCGCCCGATACGATGAACGCTGCAAACCAGATGAGCGTATCCCGGATCGCCGGCCCGTCCTCGCGGCGCATGAGCTCTTTCAGCTCGGCGCGAGTGATCGGCGGCGTGTACCATTTCGCCGACGCGAGTCCGGCGGCGACGGCCTTATCGGCCTCCGGACCGACAAGACTGTAATCGCGAGTGATCGTCGTCGCTGACATCTCCGCACCCTACGAACCGGCTGTGAATAGGCAAGTGTAACGACAACCCATCTTCGGCTCAATGTCCCGCTTTTTATTTTCTCTCGTCATCGCAGCCGTCGGATGGCGGCGGTCGCGAAAGGATGCGAAAGACTCGCTTTCCTCACGCCCTGCAAGTCACTCAAACGTCGCCGCCACCCGTTGGCCGCACCATCGCGAACACTCCCTCGACCGTGGCGTAATCGTGGTAGCCGCAACGTGCGAGCGGCCGGGCGCGGGCGGTGTCGAAGCGGCCATCGAGAAGAAACCGCTCATCGATGTGAAAGCCGACGACCTCGCCGAGCGTGAGCACCGCTCCCGTCATCACACCGCTCAGGGACTTGATCTCGACGACCTCGACCACCTTGCATTCCAAAGCGGCCGGACTCTCGGCGACCCTCGGGGCGGCGACCAGACGGCACTCGGCCATGGTCAATCGGGCGCGGGCGAATTCGTTGTCGCCACGGGGGAACGGAGCCGAGGTCTTATTCATCGGATCACGCAGGTCGTGCGTCGCCAAATTGGCGACGAACTCGCCGCTCTCCTTGGCGAACGACGCCGAGTCCTTCCAGCCTTCGCTGGAGAAGCCGACGATTGGAGGCGCGCTCGAAAAGCCGTTGAAGAAACTGTAAGGAGCAAGGTTGATCCGCCCGTCCAGCGCGCGCGTCGAGATCCATCCGATCGGGCGCGGCGCGACAATCGCCTTGAAGGGATCGTGCGGCAGCTTCGTCCGGTCGCGCTCCGCAGTCGCATAGAACATCGGCGTCAGGCCTCACTCCGGAAAGTTGGTGACAATTTCTGCGAGCGGGGGGCGTGGGCGATCCTCGACCGCCGCCGTCGTGCGGCCTAGGTGAATGAAGCCGGCGACGCGCTCATGTTCGGCGAGGCCTATCGCGGCGCGAAAGCGGCTGTCATAGGCCATCCATTCGGTGAGCCAAGTCGCCGAGAAGCCGAGTGCGCGGGCGGCGACGATCATGTTCATGCACACCGCGCCCGCGGACAACACCTGTTCCCATTCGGGGATCTTGGCGTGCGGAGCTGCGCGCGAGACGACCGCGACAACCAGCGGCGCGCGGGCGAAACGGCGCGACTCTTCGGCGCGAGCGGCTTCGTCGAGGTCGGGCTTGTCGGCGAGACGAATATCGAGCGCAAGCCGGCTTGCGCGGTCGCGCGCGGCCCCGGCGAAGACAACGAACCGCCAGGGCGCGAGCTTGCCGTGGTCCGGCACGCGCGAGGCGACCGTCAGGATCGTGGCGAGCTCGTCAGGGCTCGGCGCCGGCCCCGTCATCATCGGCGGAGGAACCGACCGGCGGCGCGTGAGGATCTCGATCGTGTCGTTCATCGGCGCTTCGTCTTAGGCGAAAGGTTGCTCCTTGGCCGAAAACCCGACAGGTGTAAACCGCCTTCGATCTGCCTCAATGTCAGGCCACCAGCCGGTGTGAACGAAACCATTGACGTCGATTTTCGGCGCCGCGAGGCAGATTGGCAGCGACTTGGCGAGTTCTGGCGGCTTTGGTCGCGCTGATGGCGCTGCTCGCGCCTGCCAGCGCTCAAGCGCCAACAAGCGAATCCGGCCAGGCGACGCTCAACCTTTCGGCGGTCCTCAGCGGCGGCGCCGCTTCGCTTACGGGTGGCCTGCGCTGGCGCGTGTTCGCCGCGCAGGCCGATCCGGACGGCTCGCATCCCCTGATCGTTAAATCCGGTCTGGCCCAGCCGACCCTGACCATACCGCCCGGCGACTATGTCGTTCATGTCGCTTTCGGGCTTGCCAGCGCGGCTAAACGCGTGACGCTCGGCGCGGAAGTCCGATCCGAGCGGCTCACGTTGTCGGCCGGCGCGCTTCGGATTGAAGGCACCCTCGCAGACGCACCGATCAACTCGTCCAAGCTGTCGCTTGCGATCTACGTGCCGCAAAACCGCAATCCGCTAGGCAAGCTCGTCTACGCCAAGGCGAAGGCCGGCGATATCGTGGGACTGCCGGAAGGCTCCTACCATATCGTTTCAACCTATCTCGACACGGTCGGCGCTCGTTCCGGGGTTAGCTCCGCGGGCAATTCCGGGAAATCGGCGGCGCCCGCCCCGCCTGCGGCGATCCCCTCCAATTCGGTGGTCAACGCCGACATCAAGGTTGTCTCGGGCAAGCGGATCGACGTCACAATTCGCCACCGCTGCGCGACGCTTACGCTCAAGCTTGTCAACAAGCAGGGGGCCGAGGCGCTCGCCAACACCACTTTCACAGTGCTCACTCCCGGCGGCGACGTCATCCGGGAGCTTGTCGGGGCCTTCCCCTCCCTGGTGTTGGCCGAGGGCGAGTATGTCGTCATCGCGCGGCACGAGTCCAAGGTCTACCAGTCGACGTTCCAGGTTCAGACGGGGATGGACCGCGACGTCGAAGTTGTTGCAGAAGAGAGCGGCAAACAAGGGCCGTGATCGGATGCAGACGTTTTTCGTGCAAATCAAATGCGCCCTCGGCCGGACCTACGAGGTCGCGAGCGCGCTGGCGGAAGCGGAAATCGCCTCGGAAATCTATTCCATCGCCGGCGACTTCGACATTCTGGCCAAGTTCTACGTGGAGTCGAATGTCGATATCGGCCATTTCGTCGGCCACAAAGTTCAAGTGATACCAGGAATCGTCGACACCCGCACCATGATCACATTCAAAGCCTTCTAATTGAGCCGCGACAACCGAGCATCGCTGCGCCATGGGAAGCTCCTATTCAATCTCAACAGCAAGTGGTCCGACTCCAAGATGCGCTTCAGCCTTTCTCTCGCTCTCTTCGTTCTCGCCTCCGCCGCGAACGCCGCGGAGGCAGAGATGGCGTTTCTGTTCGACGCGCTGCACGGCAAGACCCCCTACCGCGCCTCGTGGCAAAAACTGATGAAGCTTGTGCAACCGACGCCCGACTGGCTCGTTCAGTTCAACAAAAACTTCGATGGCATCGCCGGCCAGATGACGAGCCTCACGGTCGATGGGAAGCCCTATCAGATTTCTTTCGTCTGCAAGCCGACGGACTGCGCCGAACACAAGTTCGTCGTGCTGTTCGACGCCAATGGCGAGCGCGCCTATGGCGCGCTGGGCGGCAAGGACAATGATCCCGCCTTCTTCGGCTCGCCGACGCAGGCCGAGCAGGAGGCGATGGCGAAGGCGGTGAAGGGCTGAGGGGCGCCCGTCAGTTCAGCTCCAGCGCGAACGGCTCTCCCTCGAAACAGTCCCGGCCCCGCCCAATTTCGGCGATCGCTTCGCTCATGCGTCCCCGGCGTCCGAGAGCGCGGTCGGCGAGCGCCACGAGCAGTGGGTTCGGCGAGGCGGTGGGCGACGCTGCGCGCAGCGAGCGCGCGACGTCGAACTCGTCGCGCTTGGGCGCAAGCGCACATGCGGCGATATAGGCGGCGGCGGTCGAACGGCTGACCCCGGCGAAGCAATGAATCAGCATCGGCTCGGCGCGGTCCCAGGCGTGGACAAACATCAATAGCTCATCAAGGTGGGCGGCTTCCGGGAGCACGTGCCCCGGCATCGCCTCGACAATGTCAGAGACGGCGAGATGCAGATGCCGTTCTGGCAGGATGTGCATCGGCCGCTGGATCTCAGTACCTGGGCTCAGCAGGGTGACAAGCGAGCGCGCGCCGGTCTTCGCGACGGTTTCGGTTATCAAGGCGAGCGAGCAGACGTGAAGGCGGGGCATAGAACGGCTCTCTTGGCGGCGGCTTATCGGGATCTGGCGACCTCGGCGTCGAGTTCATCGAAACGGGTGAGAAACTGGGTTTCGACATCGGCCGGCCGCCGCGGCTCGAGGAAGGCGGCGAAATCCCGGATCGGCAGGTCAGGCTCGCCAAACAGTTTGCGCGCTTCCGCAATCGAGAAGCCGGCAAGCGCGGTCGCCTCGAGATAGGCTGATGCGCGATCAGCGACCTTGATACGGCGCTCAAGATCCTCCGAGGGTTCGGCGGGCAAGCCGAAGCGGATGAGGACCGCGCGCTTGAGCCGCGCCTCGATCAGCCTGTAGTCGCCGCCAATCGCCGCCTTGAACGGCGAGATCATGTCGCCGATCACATATTCCGGCGCGTCATGGAGCAGCGCCGCCAGCCGAGCCCCGGCGGGAGGAGAAACCTCCGCGGCCGCGAACAACGC
This sequence comes from uncultured Alphaproteobacteria bacterium, assembly GCA_963730555.1. Lineage (GTDB taxonomy): Bacteria > Pseudomonadota > Alphaproteobacteria > Rhizobiales > Beijerinckiaceae > Roseiarcus. The sequence continues at coordinate 222,879 of CAVSSS010000011.1, forward strand.
CTCCACCAACAGGGAATGTTGCGCGACGGAAAAGATCTCAGGTCCCCTCGTCTGACCGTTCCAGCGGGCCACCCGCGCAAGCCCGTGCGCGATGTCGCCAATCTCGACGTCGAGCGGCGAGGGATCGATGAGATCGAGCCGCCGTCCTGACAACATCCGCTGCCAGGCGCGCCGCGGCGCGCGCTCGCTCATGGGCCAAGCTCGCGCGCCAGCGCCCGGCAGGCCTCGTGACGGCAGCAATCGACGAGATGATCGTTGACCATGCCGGTCGCCTGCATGAAGGCGTAGATGATCGTCGGCCCGACAAAATTGCCCCCCCGCGCGCGCAAATCCTTGGCGATGACGTGAGAAACGTCGCTCTCGGCCGGGACGTCCTTGAAGCTCATCCGCGCATTGTCGATCGGGCGTCCGTCGACAAAGCCCCACAAATGACGCGCGAACCCGCCTTTGTCCGCGAAGTCGAGCACGATGCGCGCCAGCGCCACCGTCGCCTCGATCTTCGCCCGGTTGCGAATGATGCCGGCGTCCTGCATCAGCGCGTCCTTTTTCTTGTCGCTCCAGCGCACGATCTTCTTCGGGTCGAAGCCGTCGAACGCCTGGCGGAAAGCGGGGCGCTTGCGCAGGATGGTGATCCAGGAGAGTCCGGCCTGGAACCCGTCGAGCACGAGCTTCTCGAACATCGCCCGATCGTCGTATTCGGGCACGCCCCATTCCTCGTCGTGATAGGCGACGTAGAGCGGATCGACGCCAGGCCACGGACAGCGCGTCAATCCGTCGGCGCCCTTGAGCGCCGTTAGGACGCGGGGCGGCCTTTCCTTTTCGACCCGCGGCGGCTTCTCTTTTCCAGCCATTGGCGACCTTCCCTCCTCAACCCATGCCTGGCAAGCCATTTGACCGGCCCGGAATCCCGCTCATAGACTTCGCTCCTTCGTGGGCCAACTCGAGGGGCACAGAGCATGAGTTTTCGCGCCGTTCGAGCCGACAAGACCGACGCCGGGCAGGTCGTCAAGCTCGTCGAGATGGACGAGTCCGAGCTGATGGACGGCGACGTCACGATCCGGGTGACGCATTCGACCGTCAACTACAAGGACGGGCTGGCGCTCAGCGGCAAATCGCCGGTCATCCGGCGCTTTCCGATGGTTCTCGGCGTCGATCTCGCCGGAATCGTGGAGAGCTCCCGCCGCTCGGACTTTGCGCCCGGCGACGAGGTCGTGCTGACCGGCTATGGCCTCAGCGAGACCCATTTCGGCGGCTATGCCGAGAGAGCGCGCGTGAATGGCGACTGGCTGGTCAAGCTGCCGACTGGCCTCACCCGGGCCGAGGCCATGGCGATCGGCACAGCCGGCTTCACCGCGATGCTGGCGCTGATGGCGATCGAGCGGCATGACCTGACGCCGTCCGCGGGCGCGGCGCTGGTGACCGGGGCGGCCGGCGGCGTCGGCTCGATGGCGATCTCGCTCTTCGCCGACAAGGGCTGGCGGGTGATCGCCTCGACGGGACGCGCGCGCGAGGCCGCCTACCTCAAGGCGCTCGGCGCGGACGAGGTCATCGACCGCGCGGCGCTCAGCGCTCCCAGCAACAGGCCGCTCGGCAAGGAGCAATGGGCCGCGGCGATCGACAGTGTCGGCTCGACGACGCTCGCCAATGTGCTGGCGCAAACGCGCTACGGCGGCGCGGTCGCCGCCTGCGGGCTCGCCGGCGGCCTGGACTTAGCCACGACGGTCGCGCCGTTTATCCTGCGCGGCGTCTCGCTCTTGGGCATCGACAGCGTCCACTGCCCGACCGAACGCCGGCTCGAAGCTTGGCGGCGCCTGGCGCTCGACCTCGACCGCCTGAAGCTCGCCTCGATGACCCGGACCATCCCCCTGGCCGAGGTGTTCGACGCCGGGGCCAGCATCCTCAAGGGCGAGACCCGGGGGCGGCTCGTGGTGACGATCCCGTGAACGCATCCCGCGCTTGGACAGATACAACCTGAAAGGGCGAATTTGATCCAAATAAATGCAAGGAGATCCAAGGGAAATGCAAGGAAGATTGCTTGGATTTCCCTTGGATCTCCTTGGCCTAAATGAGCCTTTTCAATGGGTTACGACGGAAAAAATAAAAAATAACCCCTAGCGACCGAGACCCGCCCCGGTTGCAAATCGCACGCGCCATGTCGACGTTGTCGCGGGCCACGGAGCTTGCGGCGGTCGAGTTTGTCAGGGCCGAAATCATAACCCGACGTTCTGCTTAACGCAACAAAATGTCGATGATTTCTAGAATTCTGTCACCGACCCAGGGGGATGTAACGCAGCCGGCGAGCTGGGCGGCGGGCCGCGAGGGCTTTCAATCCAGCCGATTCGCGCCTATCCGGCTTGCAGCGCGTTGAAAGCTGGCTCCCCGGAGAAACGATCATCCCCCGCAATGCCAAGAGACGACGAGCACGGCCGGCGGTCCGCGTCCAATACGGTGCGTTGCCTTACCGATTCACGCCCATGGCCGCGCTCGAGATCCTCATCCTAACGACGCGTCAATCCAGACGATGGATTGTGCCCAAGGGTTGGCCGATCAAGCGGCTCACGCCTTCGAAGTCGGCTGCGCGGGAGGCGTTCGAGGAAGCCGGCGTGAGAGGAAAGATCGGCGCGCGAGCGATCGGCGTTTTCAGATACAAAAAGGCGGCGGGGGAGAACGGCGCCGACCCGGACTACGAGGTCAAGATTTTCCCTCTGCTGGTTCGAAGGCAAAGCGCGACCTGGCCAGAATTCGGACAGCGCGTGGTTCAATGGGTCGACCCGGAGAAGGCGATCTCACTCATTCGAGACCCGGAGCTGAAGGCGATCGTCGAAAAGTTCGCCAAGCGCGCGGCCGCCGCGGCGGCAAGCAAGGTCATTTACTGAACTAGGACGCTCCCTCACCATCGATCGAACGAGAGCAGCGCGGTCCTAATCTACGCACTTCTTCCGATGTCGGCGATTCGGCAGCGAACCGGCGCGCTCTCATCGAAATAGACGATTGCGCAGATCCGGTGATAACCGTCGGCGACAACGAGGGGGAGCCCGTTTCCCATGTCCCCGCGAACCAGAAGAACGGGCGCTAGCGCCTTGCCTTTCTGAATCCGCTTCAGGTCTTGATCGACATGCGGCTCGTCACGCGGCAGAAGCGGGAGCTGAGCCGCGCGCAACAAGTCCTTCGCGGCGTGCTCAATAAGCTTCGAGCCGCGAAGGCTCTTGACGAGCGCGTGGGCTTTCGCGTCGGGGCACAGAAGCGAAAGATATTTGAACGCGGCTTCGAAATCCTCGTCTTCCTCCTTTTCGCTCCACTTGAGATCTGGCTTGCCCACGCGTCGCCGCTCCTCTCATTTGAGACGTGTTCCAAGGACGTAGCTTAGCTCTTCCAGCGGCGCGGCGACACAGGTGCGGCCTGACCGCGTTTTACGGATTGATCTGAACCCTGGCGAGATAATGCTCGACCCCGTCCACCGACGGGGCCGGCAGGGCCAACCCGACATAGGTGTCGGGACGGATGAGATAGAGCGCGTTCTCCCTGAGCCCGGCGTGACGCATGTGGTCGGTCCACGCGTAGACCGCGAGAGGAATGTGGCGCCCTTCGGCCCATCGCTTCACGTAGTCGTCGGCCTTCCCATAGACATGGATCTGCCAGCCGATGCGCCTGAGCGCCTGGTAGTTGTCGGTTTCGCCCATCTTCACCCAGGGCATGCGGTCGCCGCCGTGAACAGGGCCCGCGTGGCCTTCATCGAGGCCCTTGCCGCGATAGTTCAAGGTGATTTGGGAGATGGTGCGAAAGATATAGTCGCGGGCCGCCTCGAACCTGACCATCTGCGGCAGAACGATCGGCGCGACGCGCGTGCGAATGATCTCAGCCAGGTTGCCTTCGCCGGCTGCGACGTTGAAAAACCGGTCGGTGGTTTGCACCAAACGCAAAGCGAAAGCGCGCCGCTCGGCTTCGAATGTGTCGAGCAACGCGTCCTGTGCGCGGCCAGCCAGAACCGCTTGAAGCTTCCAGGCGAGGTTGATCGCGTCGCCGATGCCGGTGTTCATCCCCTGCCCGCCCACAGGCGTATGGATATGCGCCGCATCGCCCAGGACGAAGGCTCGACGCTTTCGGAAGCGGTCGGTCACCCGGTGGTGAATGTGGTAGACTGAAAGCCAGTTTACCTTGTCGACCTTGAGCTTGAGATTGTGGCTCGCTCGATCGCTAATGTCGTCAAAGGTGAGCTTGTCCACGTCCTTGCCCGGTGAGGGCTTGATAGCCCCGATCAGGCGTACGCGGCCCTCATGCGCCAGTGGGAAAATGGCGAGGAAATCGGATTCGTCGAGGTCGACGTTGAGATCGCCGTTGATGGCCAGGCCTTCGCCGACCACATCGGCGACGTAGAAGATCTGCGGGTAAGTTCCGCCCGGAAAGCTCGTCCCCATGATTTCACGGACTTTCGACCTCGCGCCGTCGCAGCCGGCGATGAAAGCCGCGGTCACCACGCTTTCGCTGCCGTTCGGCCCACGCAAGCGGGCGCGGATGTGGTCGCCTTCCTCGGCATATCCGAGAAATTCGGTTCGTCGCTCCACCTGCACGCCGAAGTCTTGCAGACGTTCGATCAAGAGCCGCTCATGCTCGTCCTGCGGGAAGATGTGCAGAAAGCCATAGCGCGTGAGATCCGAGGCGATTTGCTCGAACGGAACCCGCGCCGCTTCACGACCGCCGAGCCACAAGCGGGCGCCGGGGACCGTGTAGCCTCTCGCGACGACAAGCTTGGCGAGATCGAGCTGCTCGTAGAGCTCGAGCGTTCGCGCGTGGACGGCCAACGCCCGGGACGTTGTTCCAGGTTCAGCCGTCTCGTCGATGATGCGGACGGGGACGCCCTGTTTCGTCAGCCAAAGAGCGAGAACCAATCCGGTCGGCCCTGCGCCGACGATCAATACGCTCGGATCCGCCATGATCGTGCTCCAAGTGAGCCGAGACAGGGGGGTTATGCGCGTTTACAACGATTGGCTGACCAAAAAAGGGCCATGAGCGGCAAAACAATTGTCGGCGAGGGCCCTCCCTCAAGCGCCGAAATCTGGCGCGCTCGAGCGACCTGTCCGGTTGAGCCGCGGCTCATGGTTTCTCGGCGCCGATCCGGCTCTCCAGCGCGTCGTAGAGCGCATTGCGGGCGGCGAAAGTCTGCTCGAGCGCGGCGACGCTGACCCGCTCGGCGCCCTGAGCGAGCAGCCAGCCGGAAAGCTCCGCCACCTTGTCGCGTGCGCAATGGAGCGCGACGAAGCCATGCGGATCGACGTCCTCGCCGGTCGCCGAGACCGCGCCGAAGCGCTCGGCGGCCGTCTCGACCACGAAATGCGCCGGGCTCGGCAGCCGCGCCCGGACTTCGCGGGACTGCCGCGCTTCCTCGCTCGCGGCGATCCGGGCGAGGATGGCGCGCGCGGCCTGCCTCGCATTCGCCCCCCACGAGGCGGTGAGCGAGGCGATAAGCGTCGCCTGCGAGCGCAGGATGATCCCATCGTCGAGGGGTTTCAGCGCATTGGCGGCGAGCGTCGCGCCGGTCGTGGTGATGTCGACGATGAGCTCCGCCGCGCCCGATGCGGGCGCCCCTCGGTCGCGCCCAGGCTCTCGACGATCCGGTAGTCGGCGACGCCATGCTCGGCGAAGAAGCGGCGGGTGAGATTGACGTACTTCGTCGCGACCCGCATGCGCTCGCCGCGCTTGGCGCGATAGGCCGAAGCGACGTCGTCGAGATCGGCCATGGTGCGCACGTCAATCCAGGCCTTCGGCGCCGCGACCACGACATTGGCGTGGCCGAAGCCGAGCGGGCTCAACAGCTCGAACCGAGCCTCGACGTCGGGCGCCTTCTCGCGCAGCAGATCCTCGCCGGCGACGCCGAAATGCGCGCTGCCCGCCGCGAGTTGGCCGACGATCTCGGCTGACGAAATATAGGCGACCTCGACGCCCGGCAGCCCGGCGATCGCGCCGCGATAGTCGCGCGCTCCCCGCCCCTGCACGAGCTCGAGCCCGGCGCGAGCGAAGAAGGCCGCGGCGGCCTCCTGCAACCGCCCCTTGGAAGGGACAGCGAGCACGAACGGAGCTTCGGCGCCATTGCCTTTGCCGGCCATCAGCGCTCTCCCCCGTTCGTAAGGCGATCGAGATTGATCGCCGCGCCAACGGCGGGAATGTCCTCATTGGCGCCGAGGCGTCTGGCAAGCCCGTCGTAGCGTCCACCGGCAAGCGCGGTCTTCGCGCCGGAGACATGAGGATCGTGGGCCTCGAACACGAAGCCCGTGTAATAGTCGAAATCGCGCACGAAGGCGGCGCTGAACCGGGTCGCCTCGATCGCCACGCCGCGGGCGGCGATGAAGCCGTTGCGGCGCTCGAACGCGTCCAAAGCCGCGTCCAAGTCGAGGCCGGCGGAATGGGCCAGGCGCCGGAGCTCGACCGCGGCCTGATCCGGATCGCCGGAGATGCCTAGGAAGGCGTCGAGCGCCGCCCGCTTCTCGGTTTCGATCGGCGGGCCAGAGCGCAGCGACGCCTGTTCCAGAAAACGGTCGGCGATTTCGCTCGCCGTGCGCCCGCCGACCGCGTCGATGCCGGCGATCGCGAGCAGGTCCTCGACCAAAGCCTTCGCGCCGGCGTGGTCGGCGCTCTCGAGCGCCGCCAGAACGCCGGGCTGGGCGAGGGCGCTCTGGCTCGGGCGAGTGAAAATGGCTTCGAGGCTTAAGCCCCGGGCGACGCCGCGGCGCAGACGCCTCCGCCACGGCTCCGGGATTTTCAAGGAATCGAGCATGGCGTCGAACAGGCCGGCGTCGCCGAGCCGCGCCGCGAGCGCTCCGCCCGCCGCCGTCGCCGCCTCCATGGCGAGCGAGAACACTTCCGCATCGGCCGCTTCGGCGTCACGGCGCCCGAAGCTCTCGAGCCCCGTCTGGGTCTGCTCGCCGCCCCGGCCTGCCCGAGCCCGGAATACCGGGCCGAGATAGGAGTATTCGGCGATTTTGCCGGCATTGTCCGAACTGAGATAGGCGCGGCAGACGGGGATCGTATATTCCGGCCTGAGGCACAGCTCCTCGCCCGCGGCGTCGGCGGTGAGGAACAGGCGGCGGCGGACCTCCTCGCCAGACATATCGAGAAAAATCGCCGCCGGATGCAGGATCGGCGGCTCGGTGCGCTCGAAGCCGGCGGCAAGCAGGCAATCGAGCGCGCGTTCGCCGGCCGTGCGCGGCGCTTCGTTGGCGGGGTCGCCGCTTCGCGGCGCTTGGCTCCCGGCATCGGCCAGAATCATTTCGGTCACCAGATGGCCCTCATGGGTCTTTGGCCCCCCTTTAACAAAGCCGGCGCGAGCGCGCAGCCCCTAACCTTGCCCAAGGTGAACGCTCCGTCAGCGCCCGGTTGCGGCCGCAGCGCGGCCATGGTCGGATGACAAAGGAGCGCGCCGAATCACTATTGGGGGCGATCTCACCTGCAATGAAGCCTGCTTCCGCATTGCGCTTGTTACGCTGGGTCGTCGTCGCCTTTGCCGTTGCGGCGCTGGGGCGCGCGGGCGCGCAAGAAACCCATCGGCTCAATCTCGACGAGACGCGCGCGACGCTGACCGCGACGGAAGGAGCGCTTCGCGACAAAAACCTCGACGACGCCGGGTTGCAGAGCCTGCGGGCGCAAAGCGACGCGCTCGCCCTCGCGCTGCAGGGCGCGATCGCCGACCTGACGCCTCGCCTCGCCGCCTCGGCGCAGCGTCTCGAGGAGCTCATGCCCAAATCGGGTCAACCAGCGCCCGCGACGGATGTGGCCGCCAAGGACCTCGAGAACGAGAAGCAGAGGCACGACAGGCTCGACGCGAACCTGCGCGCCGCGCGCGCCATGTTGCTGGAAGCCAACGATGTCAGCACGCGCATCAGCGAGGCGCGGCGTCAATTATTCGCGCAACAAACATTCGCTCGCTCGTCCAGCGTTCTCAATCCGCAGCTTTGGACGGCTGTCAGGCGCGAACTCCCGGTGGATGTCGAGGCCGTTGCCAATCTAGTCGACAACTGGCTCGGCGCGCTCGCGGGCCGGCCGACGCTCGCCGAGAAGATCGGCATGGCGGCGATCGTCATCGCGCTGGCGCTGGCCGCCGCTCCGCTCGGCTGGATTGCGCGCCGATTTGTTTACCGCGATCAGGGCGAAGCGACGCCAAGCCGGTTGCGTCGCGCGCTGGCCGCGGCCTGGACGTTTGTGATCTATGCCGCGCTGCCGCTCGCGGGCCTCGGCGTCCTGGCCGGCGCCCTCGACTCCTTCAATCTCACCGATCGAAGCACGCAGGCGCTCATCGACGCCGCGTTTGCGGGGGCGCGCGTATTGATTGCCGTCAATGCGCTTGGCCGTGGCATGCTCGCGCCTCAGCGCGGGTCCTGGAGGCTCGTTCCGGTCAGTGATCGGACGGCGGGAATCCTCTATCGGCTCGCGATGGCGCTTGCGGCGGTCTGGGCGGTCGAACGGCTGGTCGAGCCCATCGCCGACGCGGCCGCCTCGCTTAATATCACGGTCGCCACACGCGGCGTCGGCGCTGTCATCGCCGCGATCGCGATGTCTCATGCGCTGCGCCAGCTCAGGGTCCAGCCGGCCGGCCCGCAAGGATCGCCGCAAAGCGAAGCCTGGACGCCGCTCCGGACGCTGGGGTGGGCGGCGGCGTTGATCATCTTCCTGGCCGCGGTGACCGGCTACGTCGCCTTCGCCACTTTCCTCGTCGATCAGGCGATTTACCTCAGCGTTATCGGCGCCGCGCTCTACATCGCCGATATCATCGCCCAGGACGGAACCGAGGCCGTCTTGAAGCCGGACGCGCCGATTGGCTCGCGTCTGATAGCCATGGCGGGCCTGCGCCGAAATGTGCTCGCGCAGATCTCCGTCACCCTGCAAGGCGCCGCCCGGCTGGTTGTTGTGCTGCTCGGGTTCGCGGCGGTGCTGAAACCGTGGGGCGTGCAGTCGCAGGACATGTTCGGCGCGCTGCGCTCGGCCTATTTCGGCTTCTCGATCGGCGGCGTCACCCTGTCGTTGTCGTCGATGGTCGGCGCGGCGATCGTATTCGCCATCGCCGTCTTTTTCACGCGCCTCGTCCAGGATTGGCTCGGTTCACGGTTCTTGCCGCAGACGCGTCTGGACGCCGGCGCAAGAAACTCGGTCCGGACGATTTTCGGCTATATCGGCGTCATCGTCGCGGTGCTCATGGCCGGCGCGCAAATCGGCCTCGATCTTCAGAAGATCGCGCTGATCGCCGGGGGCCTCTCGGTCGGCATCGGTTTCGGGCTGCAGACGATCGCCAACAATTTCGTCTCCGGCCTCATCCTGTTGTGGGACCGCACCATCCGCGTCGGCGACTGGGTGGTGGTGGGATCGGACCAGGGGTTCGTTCGCTCGATCAACGCCCGCGCGACCGAGATCGAGACCTTCGACCGCGGCAGCTTGATCGTTCCCAACTCGAACTTCGTCAGCGGCGTCGTCAAGAACTGGGTGCATAACGATCGCGTCGGACGCATCATCGTGCCGATCAACATCGCTTACGAAAGCGACGTCGATCAGGTGCGCGATCTCATGATCGCCGCGGCCAAGGCGCAGGACCAGGTGCTCGCCATTCCCGCCCCGTCGGTGCTGTTCGCCGAGTTCGGCGACTGGTCGATCAAGTTCAATCTGATCTGCTTCGTCGACGACATCGAGAGGGCGGAGCGCACGCGAAGCGACATCCATTTCGAGATCTTACGCCGAATGCGGGAGGCGGGCCTGCGCATCGCCTATCCCGCGCCGCCGCCAGCGGACGTCCCTTGGACATTCCAGCCGGAGACGAAGCCCGCGCCGCCTCAGGCGCAGCGGAAGTAGCTTAGCGACCGGCGTCGGAGCAAGCGATGCGAGGACGTCCTCACGCGGCCGAGCCGAGCCGCCCCGCCTCCCAGCCGATGATGGCCTGCTTGCGCGCAAGGCCCCAATGGTAGCCGGTGAGCGCTCCGGAGCGGCCCAGCACGCGATGACAGGGCACGACGAACGAGATCGGATTTTTCCCGACAGCGGCGCCGACGGCGCGCGCGGCGGTCGGCCTGCCGATCTTGCAAGCGATATGTGAATAGGTCGTCGCCCGCCCTAGCGGCACGCTGAGCAGCGTCTCCCAGACCCTAAGCTCGAAATCCGTGCCGATCAGGACGACGCGCAACGGCGCGTCAGCCCGCCACAGCGCAGGATCGAAGGCGCGGCTCGCATAAGGGGCGGTCGAGCGCTCGTCCTCGATGAGGCGCGCTCGCGGCCAGCGCCTCGCCATGTCGGCTCGCGCCGCTTCGCGATTGCCGTCGTCGACGAAACCGAGACCCGCCATGCCGCGGGACGCTGCGACCACGATCGCCTCGCCGAAAGGCGACGGATGGAAGCCATAAGCGAGCTTGAGATCGTCGCGGCGATAGTCGCCGGGCGTCAGCGCCTCGTGGGCGACGAACAGGTCATGCAGCCGGCTCGGGCCCGAAAGGCCGACGTCATAGGCCGCGTCGAGCACGCTCGCTGAATCGCGCAATAGCTCCCGCGCCCGCTCGATGGTGATCGCCTGCAAGAACGCTTTCGGGGTCAGGCCGGCCCAGCGCTTGAAGACATCCTGGAAGTGCGAAGCCGAAAGGCCGACATGGCTCGCGGTGGCCTCGACCGACGGCTGATCGCGGTACCGCTTGGAGATGAACTCGATCGCGCGCTTGACGGTGGCGTAGTCCGCGCCAGCGGGGGGGGCGGTAGGGATGTCGAGCATGACCGGTCCTGTTGAGCCGCGCGCGCTTCAAGCGCACCGGATCGGCGCCCATACCCCGCTCTGACGACCCGCGCCACCCGAAAACGACGATGGACGCGACGAAGCCGGCGGGGCGAAGGCTACCGCACGTCGACGATGGCGTCCCAGCCCCATTTGAGCAACGGCAGCGTGTCGCGGACGAAGGCGCAGAAGTCGTCGGGCAGCGCCGGCGAGGCGATCGCCGTCTCGGGGACCGGGCGCAAGCAGACCAGGCTCTTGAGCCGCGCGGCCGCGGCAATCTCGGGATCGTCGATCGCCTCGAAGCCGCGCGGCGCGCGCTTGAGCGAATCCTCCGCCGACAAAGAGAGCCCCGCCTTCTTGAGCTTGGCAAGCATCGCCTTGAACGGCTTAGGCGCGCGCGCCGCCGCCGCGCGCAGGCGCGCAAGCTGGTCGGGCTCGGGATGATAGAAGCCGGCGGCGAAGAAGCATTCCTCGGGAGACAGGTGGAAATAGAGAAGCCCAGGATCGTTCTTCCCTCCCGACCGGGTCAGCACCACGCCGGCGTGCGTCTTGTAAGGGTCCTTGTTGGCGGAGAAGCGGACGTCGCGATGGATGCGGAACATCGAAGACTTGCGATCGCCCTTGATCGGGATTTTCGCTTGGCGCAGGCGCTCGGCGACCTCCTCGACCAGGTCGCCCATCGGGCCCTTGACCGCGGTTTCATAAGTCTCGCGGTTGGCCTCGAACCATTCCCGGCTCTGGTGGAACTTGAGCGCCTTGAAGAACGGCAGCGCCTTAGGGCCGAAACCTGCGAACGCCATTGATCCTCGGGGCTCGACCCCCTAAACTGTCACAGGCATGGTCTTCATGCCGACCAATCCGAACACCCGGCGATAGCGCTCGACCTCGTCCAGCAGGCCCAACACCTTGTTGGGGTTGTCCGAGAGCTTGACCGCTGGTCGTCCATCCGCCTCCACAACCTTGCAGACGAGCGAAATCGGCTTGAGCTGGCCGTCGACGCCGGCTGGGGCGCAGCCAATGAAATCATTAGTCAGGTTCGTGCCCCAGCCGAATGACAGGTTGACCTGCCCGCGCAGCGCGCGCACCGATTCTTCGATCGAATCGACGTCCATCGCGTCGGACAGCACGACGAGCTTGTCGCGCGGATCCCGTCCTCGTTCCTTCCACCAGGCGATCAGCTCCCGCGCCGCGGGGACCGGGGCCTTCAAGTCCGGCCGCGCGCCCTTCCAGTCCGCCACCCAGTCGGGCGCGTGGGCAAGGAACGACGTTGTGCCAAAGCAATCCGGCAGAACAACCAAGAGATTGCCCCCGTACATCTTCGCCCAGTCCTTCAGCACCTTGTACGGCGCCTCGAACAAAGCCTCGTCGTCCTCCGCGAGCGCCGCATAGACCATGGGCAATTCGTGGGCGTTGGTGCCGATCGCCTCAAGGCCCGTATCCATCGCGTGCTTGACGTTGGAGGTGCCGATGAAACTCGCGCCTAAGCCCTCCTGCATCGCCTCGACGCACCAGCGATGCCAAAGAAAGCCGTGGCGCCGGCGGGTGCCGAAATCCGACACTCTCACCGGCCCTTCCTCCCGCTCGAGAATGCGCAGCCGCTCGACTTTCGACCATAGCTTGGCCTTGGCGCGGGCGTAGAGCACGTCGAGGTCGAAGCGGCTCATGCGGCGCATGGCGGCGCGCGCCCTGAGCTCGCTGATGATGGCGAGCGCGGGAATCTCCCACATCGTCGTCCCCGTCCAGGGGCCGGCGAAGCTGAGTTCGTACTGCCCATCGCGCGTCGTCAGCTCGTATTCGGGCAATTGAAACGCCGCCAGCCACTCCATGAACTCAGGCTCGAAAATATGGCGCGTGCCATAAAAGGTATTGCCCGCGAGCCAGATCAGCTCGTTCTTGGCCAGTCGCAAGGTGCGCGCATGATCGAGCTGGTCGGTGAGTTCCCGCTCGTCCACGATATCGGCAAGCCTCACCGACGTCGTCCGATTGATGAGCTGGAAGGTCACCTGACGCTTTGGATGCATCTTCCAGATCATCTGAAGCATCAAAAGCTTGTAGAAGTCCGTATCGAGCAGCGTGCGGACGGCTGGATCGATGCGAAACGTATGATTATAGACGCGGGTTGCGATATCCGTGGCCATTATGCGAGCTTAAAGGACACGACGGCAAAGCGACAAGGGCGCCCATGCCGTTGAGCCCAAGGATGCGATGAACAGATGAATGTGACGGCGGCCTCTCCAGGCCCGACCCGGAAATCTCAGCCTCGCGTCGGCCTCTTTGTCACCTGCCTCGTCGACATCATTCGGCCGAGCGTCGGCTTCGCGGCGGTCAAATTGCTCGAGGACGCCGGATGCAAGGTGGTCGTGCCGAGTCAAACCTGCTGCGGTCAGCCGGCGTACAATGCCGGCGACCGCGAAAGCGCGAAACGGCTGGCGCGGCAGGCGATCGACGCGTTCGAGGATTGCGACTATGTCGTCGCGCCGAGCGGCTCGTGCGGCGGCATGCTGATCAAGCACTACCCGGACCTGTTCGCTGGCGAGCCGGATCTCGCGCGGCGGGCCGAGCTTTTCGCTGAAAAGGCGCATGAACTGATCAGCTTCCTGGTCGACGTCATGGGCGTCAAGAAGGTCGCGGCGCGTTATGAAGGAACCGTCGCCTATCACGATTCCTGTGCGGGCCTGCGCGAGCTCGGCGTCAAGACGCAGCCGCGGCGGCTTCTGGCAGGGGTCGAGGGCCTGACGCTGGTCGAGCTGAACGAGGCCGAGACCTGTTGTGGCTTCGGCGGCCTGTTCGCAACCAAATACGGCGAACTCTCGAACGCGATCGTCGGGCGCAAAGCCGACGACATCCGTAGCGCTCAGGCCGATACGGTGCTCGCCGGCGATCTCGGCTGCCTCATGAACATGGCCGGCAGGCTTCAGCGCGAGGGGTCGCCGATCAAGGCGCGCCATGTCGCCGAAATCCTCGCCGGCATGGCGGACGGCCCGGCGATCGGCGAAGGCAAGCCGGAGGCGGCCCGATGAGTGTCATCGCGACCTCGGCCCAATTCAAGGACAATGCGCATGAGGCGCTGAGCGACGCCCGATTGCAAAGCGCGATGTCATTTTCGCGCAATTTCGTCACGCGCCGCGCCGCAGCGGCCGCCCGGCTGCCCGAATTCGAGGCGCTGCGCGACAGCGCCCGCGCGATCAAGGACCATACGCTCGCCCATCTCGACCTCTATCTCGAAGCCTACGAGGCGAAGGTCCGCGCGAGCGGCGGCGAAGTCCACTATGCGCAGGACGCCGACGAAGCGCGCAAGATCATCGTCGACCTCTGCAAGTCGAGGGGGGCGAAGAGCGTCACCAAAGGCAAATCGATGATCGCCGAGGAAATCGGCCTCAATCATGCGCTGGAGGAAGCAGGGATCGAGCCTATCGAAACCGACCTCGGCGAATACATCATTCAATTGCGCGGCGAGACCCCGTCTCACATCCTCGCCCCGGCGATCCATCTCCTGGCGAAGGATGTCGAGCAGGAATTCCGCAAGGCGCATCGCGATTTGCCGGCCGACCGAAGTCTCGCGGAGCCGGAGCAATTGGTGGCGGAAGCGCGCCAGGTGCTGCGCGCCAAGTTCCTCGCCGCCGACGTCGGCATAACCGGCGCCAACTTCCTCGTCGCCGAGACCGGAACCTCGATCATCGTCACCAACGAAGGCAACGGGGACCTGACGCAAACGCTCCCCGAGGCCCACATCGTCATCGCATCCATCGAAAAGATCGTGCCGACGCTCGAGGACGCCGCGCAGCTCATGCGCGTGCTGGCGCGCTCGGCGACCGGCCAGGACGCCTCGGTCTATACGACGCTGTCGACCGGGCCGCGCCGGCCGGGCGATCCCGACGGTCCGAGAGCTTACCATGTCGTGATTCTCGACAATGGCCGCTCGGCAATGCTGGGCGGCGAGTTCGAACCCATGCTGCGCTGCATACGCTGCGGCGCCTGCATGAACCATTGCCCGGTCTATCAAGCCGTCGGAGGCCATGCTTACGGCTGGGTCTATCCGGGGCCGATGGGCGCGGTGCTGACCCCCTCGCTCATCGGCGTCGCCGAGGGCGGGCAATTGCCCAACGCCTCGACCTTCTGCGGCCGCTGCGAAGAGGTGTGCCCAGTCCGCATCCCGTTGCCCGGCATGATGCGACACTGGCGCGAGCGCGAGTTTGAGCGTCGGCTGTCGCCGGCGCCGCTGCGCTATGGCCTGGGATTCTGGGCGTTTTTCGCCAATCGTCCGGGGCTCTACCGGATGGCGACGGGTCTCGCCGCCCGCGTCCTGCATCTCGCCGGCCGAAACAAGGGCCGCTTTGCCTCGCTGCCCTTCGCTGGCGGCTGGACGCGCTATCGCGACCTTGCGGCGCCGCAGGGGGCCACATTCCAGAGCCAGTGGCGATCGAGGAGCGGAGCGGTTCGATGAGGTCGCGCGCGGCGGTGTTCGCCAGCATTCGCCGCTCGCTTGGCGTAACCGGCGACGAAGCGACGCGCCGGTTCGAGGTCGAAACGCGGCTCAAGCAAGCGCCGCCCGGAATCGTGCCGAAGCGCGGTCAGGGCGACGCCTCCGCCCGGCTCGCGACTTTCAAGGCGGAGGCCGAGCGCGCCCAGGCGAGCGTAACTGAAGTCCAGGAGTGGGCGGACGCGCCGGCGGAAATCGCCCGCTACCTTCGCGAGAGAAATTGCCCCGCGACGCTACGCATGGGCGACGACCCGCGTCTGGCTCAGATGCCGTGGGGCGAAACCTCGCTCGAAATCCTACACGGCCCATCCGATGGAGGCGACGTCAACGCGGTTTCAGCCGCCTTTGCGGGGATTGCTGAGAGCGGAACGCTGGCGCTCGTCTCCGGCCCCGACAATCCAACAACTCTCAATTTTCTGCCCGACAACCACATTGTCGTCCTGCCGCGCGAGGCCATCGAGGCCGACTACGAGAGCGTGTTCGCCAAGCTGCGTGGGATTTATGGCAAGGGCGGCGCGCCGCGCACGCTTAACTTCATCACGGGTCCCTCGCGGTCGGCCGATATCGAGCAGACCCTTCTCTTAGGCGCTCACGGACCTCGAGGGCTGCATATCGTCGTCGTCGGTTAAGCGCCGCGAGCTTGGCCTGCTAAAGCGTCTGAGGCCGTGTTGTTCGCTCCCAGCGCCTTCGATTCGATGAAGGTTCTGGCGCTCTTTGCCCAAGGCCGGCCTGAACGAGGCGGCGGACGACGTCCACTTCGTGACGGTCGACTTTGAGCATTACGCATGTGGGCCCGACTGCGTCGGCGTTGGGCGAGAGAACCGAGAGCTGCCGCCATCGCGCATCGAGGACCCGCTTCAGAAAATCGACGTCCGTCCCTTGATCGATGAGGAGCGCCATGCGTTCGAGAGGAACGAGGTCCAGCAGAGTTTGCAACTCGAACACGCAGCCGTCATTCTGAGGGCCGAAACTCCGTAGGTCCATGACAACGAGTTGCACATCGATCATCAGTTTTCTGACGGCGCTCCGCCAAACCTCGCCTGCGCAGAAAAACTCAGCGATTTCGGAATCGTCCATCGGGGTCGCGACGCTCGTTCATTTCCTAGAGGCGCTGGAACAGAGCCGCTTCGTCGCGAACGAACAGTCCGCCGAGGCGTCCACGAACGAAAGCGAGAAGCTTTGAGGCCTCAATGGTGCGGCTCGCAAGATCCGGCGCGGCTATAACCCGAATAGATCCGAGATAGCGCCACCGCGACCCAATCAGGTCGAAAAGTCGGCTGGAGCGTCCGCGAAAACCGAAAACGCGCAACAGTAACAGGCGAAGGGGTTGTTGCTGCAGTTTTGTCGACAGCTGCCGAAACCACAAGAGGCAGACGGCTTTGTAGATCGCGAACGGGATTAGTCCTAGGCCCGCCCAGACGCCAATTTCGAAGCCGAGATCCATGCACAAAATGAGGCTTTGCCCGAACCAGATGGAATCGATGACCATGGTTTGCTCGCTGAAACATCGGGCGGCGTAGGCGGCGGCCAACCATCGAACGGTGATCCATCCAATCGCCAGACCCGCGGCCAAGCCTGCAATGTCGACTGTCCAAACGAGACCGTTCGCCCCGATGTTGGTCCAGTGCAAGATCTGGTGGGCTGCGCTTGTTCCAATGGGGCTTCCCAGCGCGATCAAAGCAATCTGCCGGCACCCAAGGGCGAGGGTGGTAAATACGAGAACAATCGGCCCAATCGCGCGAACGGTACGGTTTAAGAACAACAGCAAATAGAGGCCCGGTTCGGCGAACGTCACCCAAAGAAGAACAGGATTGAGAAAGGCGGCGAAGGTAATTCCGGCAATCGTGGTCGGACGGGAACCGCTCGGCGTGGACCAGAGACAGAAGAACGCGATTACGAAAGCATAGCAAGCGATCACCCCAGCCTGACGCCGCCGATCCCCCGTCCATATGAGATTGAGGGTAAGAACGACTGGCCAGGCGTAGGCCCAGGCGACGCACGCAGTCCGGAGCGGGCGAAATTCGATGCCCGAGGCGGCGAACAGAAGAATCATGCTTGATATTCCGAACGCGGTCCCCGCCAATGCGTAGATAGCCGCGCCCGGCACACTGGGATCGGCGAGCAGCGAAGGGCTTGACCGTTGCTCGGACTCGATCTCTTCGGTCTTGTAGTGGAGCTGAGACTGCGGCCTACGCCGAGCCATTTCCTCCTCGAATGCCGGCCGCTTATTGGAAGCGCTCCGCATTTCGCGCTCGAGACCGCGCCGGTAAAGCCAAAGAGTCAGAATTCCCAGCGCCAACGTCAGCGGGCCGGCGAACAGAAAGATCAGCGTGATCTCGCCCGAGTTCAAAAAGCCCATCAGAGTAGCTCTGGCGAACGCGGCTTGGCGAGCGGTCGTATTAGTGTCTACTGCCGGACGTGTCTGTGATCGATCTCACACACCAGCAAGCGGTCTCCCCGGTCCGTAATTTCGGAGAGCGGTCGCCCAGTCGTCGACGCTGTGCGGGCCCGTGATCATTGTAATCAGGCGCGCGGACATCGCCGCCGACCACAAAACCATCCTCAGCCGCCGGCATATCGTCATCGTCGACTGCATATTGTCGTCGTCGGCTAAGCCCGGCTCGCAACCTCCAACGACGACCGCCCCGGAATTAACGGCATGTTAACTGCCAAAGGCGTTTTACCGCAGCGCGGGAAATTTTATTCGCAATCGCAGCATTCGCCATCTTCCTGTCACGCTTCTTGCTTAACCCTGCGTCACTGGCCTCGTTTGGACTTGGGGGTTACATGTCCATCAGTTCAGCAAATCCGCGTCGTATCGCGATCGCCGCCGGGTGCGGCGCGCTCGCAATCGGGTTACCCTACGGGGCGGCCACTTATGCATCTCCTGAATCGTCGGCGTGGGCGCTCATGGCGCTTTGCGTCGCCGGTCTCGGCGTCGCCGGTTTCCGGCGGGGCCGCGGGAACAGGCTTTCCTCGGGTATCGAGTGAAGTCGTGGAGCGCCTCGGCGCTCGTAAAAGGCCGCCTCTCGGGGCGGCCTTTGCATTTCTGGACCAAGCAGCGTAAGGGCCGAAACAGCAGGCGCTCGCATCGTGCTCGCCTCGTAACAGAGCCGAGGCGACGAATTAGTAACCTTAATATGCATAGTGAATCGGTCCGGGACTCGCATGAAGCGCGTCTCTTCTGTGTCGGGTCATGTCGCATGACGTTGCGGGTTTTGTTTGCGGGGGCGCTCGTCGGGTTGCCCCTCCTCGCCTCGGGCGCGCTGGCGCAGACCCCGGCAAGCGCGCCCGCCGCCACGACCGCCCCGGCACCGTCAGCCGCGCCGGTGAGCCCGTCCGCCGCTACGACACCTCCTCCCGCGCCGCCAGTATCAATTCCGGCAAATCAGCCTGCCGCGACGATGAGTTCAGCGCCGCCATCCAATCCGGCGAATCAGCCGGCGCCGAGCGAAGGGCTCGTGAGCCCATTCATGCCCCAGGCGGCGACGCCGCCGGCGGCGGGAACCGATTCGGCGCCCGGCGCTTCCCCGTCTGCGGCGCCCCCTCCCGTCCAGGCTGCGGCGCCGCCGAAGCCGAAGAAGGTCGCCCCGCCTCCGCCGCCCCGCGAAACCGCGCTCAGCGACGATCCCCAGCCGACGCTTCAGCCCGACACCTTCTTCGCCACCGCGAAAGCGTCCGAGCGTTACTCGGCGATCGTGGACGCCGGCGGTTGGCCGACCGATATCGCCGCCATTGGCCCTGGGACAAAGGGCCCAGCGGTGGCGAAGTTGCGCAAGCGGCTCGCCATCGAAGGCTACCTCTCGGCCGGAGCGGCGGGCGGCCTTGCCTGGGATCAGGGTCTGACCGCAGCGGTCAAGCGCTTCCAGGCGCGCATGGGACTGCGCCAGACCGGGATCGTCTCCGGCGCGACGTTGAAGGCGATCAACGTTCCCGCGAGGGAGCGTTTCAACGAGCTCGCCTCCAGCGCCAATCGCCTTGCCGGGCTCAGTTTTTCCTTCGATGACCGCTACGTGGTGGTGAACCTGCCTTCGACTTCGGTCGAGGCGGTCGAGAATGGTCGGGTCGTCCACCGCTATGTCGCGATCGTCGGCGATCCGGAGCATCCGTCGCCCGAGATTTCGGCCCACCTCCAGGTCGTGAACCTCAACCCGACCTGGACCGTGCCGACGTCGATCATCAGACATGAAATCATTCCCCGGATGCAGCGCGATCCGGGCTACCTGACGCGCGCCAAGATCCGGATTCTCGACGGCTCGGGCAAGGAGATCAATCCAAAGTCGGTGAACTGGAGCACCGAGCGGGCGGCCAATTATACGCTGAGGCAGGATTCCGGCGCGGGCAATTCGCTCGGCTCGATTCGCATCGGCATGCCCAACAAGCTCGCCGTCTATATGCACGACACGCCTTCGAAGGGGCTGTTCGGCGCCGACTACCGGTTCCTCAGCCACGGCTGTGTCCGCGTGCAGGGCGTTTACGATTACGCGGCGTGGCTCTTGGAAGGGACCGGCGGCGGGCCCGCCGGCGGCTGGGACAAGGCGGCGCTGCAGGCCAAGATCAAGGAAGGCGCGCGCTACGACATCAACCTCGTCAAGGCGGTGCCAGTGATCTGGGTCTATCTGACCGGCTGGTCGAACGGCGAGGGGCCGGCCAATTTCCGCGATGACGTCTACAATATCGACAATGTCGGCGAAGCGCAGGTGAGCGCGCAGACCGCGCCGGTCCGTTAAAGGCGGTTCAGCGCTTCTCGGGCGGGACTCCCGCGACCTCGTGAACGAACAGGGCGATCTCCTCGCGACTGTGCGAGAGGTGGACGCGTTTCGTCGACGCCGGCTGCCTGGCGCGCGACACGCCGCGCCGCCACTCTCGCGCTGGCCTGATCGGCCGGGCCATTAAGCCGCCACCGCAATTGGGGCACACATTGCTCAAGTATCGCTCGACGCAATCGGCGCAAAAGGTGCATTCGTAGCTGCAGATGCGCGCGTCCGTCGCGTCGGGCCCCAGGTCCTTGTCGCAATACTCGCAATTCGGACGAAGTTCGAGCGCCATCTCCTCTCCGAAAGCGCCGGGCCTCCAACAGCGTGGACCTGCCGCGCGTGGAACGCAACCTGAGCCAGCCAAGCGTGTCGCAAGCTTCCCGGCCATTGCAGAATCGCGTCGACCCGTTCGGCGAGCTTCACGCGACGCCCGAGCGCGGCGGCCTCATGGGCAATCGAGGCGGGCGGCTGCATCGCGACGATCAGACTTTGGGTAGGAGCCGCTGGAAGAACAAGCACTGGCTTATCTGCGTCTGCGAGTTCAAGGGCCGGCGCCGCGACGTTTGGGGCCGGTACTACACGGAGCTCTTCTTCCTCGACGAGCCGACCGCGCTCGCCGCCGGCCACCGGCCGTGCTTCGAGTGCCGCCGAAGCGCCGCGAAAGCCTTTATCGCCGCTTTTCCCGGCAGCCCGAGCCGCGTCGAGGCGATGGACGAAACGCTCCACCGCGAGCGGGTCGCGAACCGGCTGAAACGCCTATGGCGAACTCGGCTCGGCGACCTGCCGGACGGGGCGATGATCGCGCGCGACGGCCGCGCTTATGCTGTGCACTCGGGCAAGCTTCTGCCCTGGAGTTTCGCCGGCTATCGCACGCCCGCGCCGCTCGAACCGAACGCGGTCGCCGACGTTTTGACTCCGCGCTCGACCGTCGCCGCGCTCAAGGGCGGGTACAACCCGCTCTGGCCAGCGAGCCTCAAGCCCGCGCGTTGACCGGCGCTTGCTTGTGGTCTAATGGGGCCGCCCCCCAAGCAAAAGGTTCACGAAAGAGTAAACGATGATGCGCGCGTTGTTCGTCGCTTTGGCGCTCACAGCGGCCGTGTCGGCGGCGAATGCCGGTGACGCGGCGGGGCTGTGGATTCGTGACGATGGGTCGGCGAAGCTGCGCTTCGTACCATGCGGCGGAGGAGGAACCCTATGCGGGTTTCTCGCCTGGAAGAAGGGCCCAGACGGCCCGGCCAAAATCGGTCAGCAACTGTTCTCCGGCATGAAGCCGAACGGCAAAAACTCTTGGGCCGGGACTGCGTTCAATCCCGAAGACGGCAAGCACTACACGGCGAAGCTCACGCTTTCGGGCGACCATCTCGTAACCGCCGGCTGCGTGTTCGGCGGCCTCATCTGCAAGTCGTTCGACTGGACGCGAGGCGGGTGAGCGGAGTATTTAACTAGGGTGTTACGCATTTTTGATTCGGTTTGGCGCCTTCTCGGCGGCGGCCCGGATAAGCCGGGTCCGGTCGATTTGGGTTTTCTTGGCGCGCGGCCGTTTCGATCCGAAAACCGTCGTGGAGGCATAGGCCCGGCGATTCCGCGCGCTCCGCGTGCGAAGGACGACGTCAAATTCGCTTTTCGAGCGTTTGCGCTAATGCAACCGCCCGCTTCTCCGGGATGCGGCCAATCACCAACCGGCTCCGTCCGCCGCGCGACCACCAGGCCAGCGACAGATTGTCCCGGCGCTCCGAGCGAATAGGGGCGTCGGGCGCATCATTGGCTATGATGCAAAGCAGGACTGGCTCGCCGGAGGGATCGACGTAGGCGACCACGCCCAACGGCGCGCCCTCATAGGAAAGCATGAACGCGGTTGTGAACCTAAGGCCGGGCAGGGTCACATTTTCGGGCGTCAGATTGGCGCCCACTCTGGCGCTGACGGCGCTCAGCTCCGTCGCCTGCATCGCGGCGTTAGGGTTAAGCGGAGCGAACGTCTCGTCCGTATAGAGATCGGTGTATTCGGCGACCGCCGTGCGCCAATCGTCGCTCCCATCGAACAGCCCAAAGCTTGTCGCCGCCCAAATGGCTGCGCCCGCCGCTAGCGCCCCGACGACGAGGCCCGCCGCCAGATCCCGGAAGGCGACGCCGGCGAAGCGCCTTGGCCGCGCCCGAGCCGGCGCGTCAGGCGGAAGGGAGGCGCGAAGACGGGCGAGCGGAGCGTCTCCGAGCAGCAAGTCGAAGGCGGCGGCGAGCGGCGCGCTAGTAAGCCGCAATTCTTCGTAACGCCGGCGCAAGTCCTCGTCCGCCGCCAGACGCGCCAAGAGGGCGGTTCTGCTGTTGTCGTCGAGTTCGTTGTCGATCAGCGCGACAAGTTCGGCGTCGTCATCCGACATGGGTGTGGTCGCCCTAACCCTCCCTATTTCAGTTTCGCCAGCGCCGCCCGCCCCGCCGCCAGCCTGCTCATGATCGTGCCGATCGGGACGCCCAGCGCTGCCGCCGCCTCAGCGTAGCGATAACCCTCCCCATACACCAATAGCATCGTCTCGCGCTGCGCCTCCGGAAGACCGTCGATCGCTCTTAACACCGCGGAAGCCGTAATATTCATCTCGATTTCATGCGCGCCGTCGGTCGTCAACGTTTCTTCGGCGTCAACGAAGCCGCCGCCTTCGCGAATCCGTCGCGATCGTATTTCGTTGAGCCAGATCGAGCGAAGGATTGCGAACAGCCAGCGGTCGACGCGCGTTCCCGGGACAAATTGATCGGCCCGCTCGATCGCCCGCAAACATGTCGCCTGCACGAGGTCGTCAGCCGTGTCCCGCGCTTTCGACAACATGAGCGCATATCGCCAAAGGCGCGCGAGCGAAGGCTCGAGCCCTGCGCGCACCTCTCGTCGGCTTGCTTCGCTCATGGCCCCGGTAGAGTTCACCGGCCGCTCTATTAGAGCAGGATCGCCGCACGTGCGAGGAGCGCGATCAGCAATTTTTGTTAGTCCGCCCGCCGCCGCGGAAGCTAAGGCGCTTCGCGGCCGCGCAGGAACGCCTCGAAGGCCAAGAGCGTCGCGGCGGAGACATAATGCTCGATGCCCTCGGCGTCGGCCTCCGCGGCTTCTTGCGGCGCGCCAACGGCGACGAGCAGGTCGACCACCAGCCGATGGCGCTCGCGCGCGGCTTTCGCCATCGCCGCGCCCGCTTCCGTCAGAAAGATGCCGCGATAGGGCTTGGCGCGCGCCAGCCCCTCGCGCTTGAGGCGGGCGATCGTCTTGCTGGCGGTGGGATGGGCGACGCCCATCCGCCGCGCGATGTCGGTCGTGCGCGCCTCGCCATTCACGGCGATCAGATCGGCGATCAGTTCGGTGTAGTCCTCGAGCAACGAGGCTGAGCGGGCGGAGCGCGCCTTCAAGAACCGGTCGGCCTGCGCGGGCTCGGCCACCAGCCCCGCTTGTGCGGGCGCCGGCTCTTTGCCGCGCTTCGTGGTCGCCAAAATCGCCCTCGCTCGCACGCCGCGCCACTGTCGCTAGGTTGTCATTATCCAGCCTTGGCTGCAAAATGCAACCGGCTCGGCAGCGGCTCAGCTTGAATTTTCGGCCGCAGCGAGCCGCTCTTATCTTCCGGGCTGAAGTCCTTCGGCTCCTCGCCGGTTGCGCCGGGCATGGCCTCTAAGGCCTTGCCGATCACGCCCGCGGGGCGGCGTTCGCCGCAGGACATGGTCAAAGTCCTCTAACAACATTCTTGACCGGCCCACGCGGCTCGGCCCTCTTTGACCAGAAGCCAGACAATCGCCAGCGAAGCGACGCCGTCAATCCACCACGCGCCGACAGCCCATCGGGCGGCAAGACTGATGACGACCACAAACGACAGCCAGCCGCAGGTCACGGCCTCCATTGCATCCGCTCGCAACGCACGACTGCCGAGCTTTTCGGCGACCGCAATCTTCCGGTTAGCGAGATAGCCCATGGACGGAATGGCGGCCAAGGCCACGATAAGGCCGGGCCAGGAGAACGCCTCCCCGGCCCGCGTCGACAGGCTCCATGCCGCGGCGGTCGTGACGTAAGCGGCCAAGGCCAAAAGCAACGCGCCCGCAATCCGACTAGCCATCCTTTCGGTTTGCTCCGAAAAGCGCTCGCCGTGTCGAAGCTCGACAGTCAGTCGCCAGACCAGAACGCCGGCCGAAGCCAACTCAATGAGGCTATCCAGGCCAAACGCGATCAAAACGAGGCTGCCTGCCACAAGTCCCGATGCTAGAGCGACTACGGCCTCGACGGTCATCCAGCCGATCGTCAGCCATTCGAGCCGGAACGCCTGACGGATCAGAGCTCGCCTCTCCGCGGATCGCTCCGGCCGCGTCGGCAAAGCTATCGGCGGCAGAGCACAACACTCGTCCGTGCAGGCGTCTGCCCTGACCCTCTCGAACTCACTCACTGACCACGCTCCTAGCTTCCCGCTGAGCATAACAGCGACTTCGCGACGCGCCGGCAATCGTCAAGGGGGACTGAAATTCAAACGAAGACATTACCCCGCCCGGGCGGCCGCGTCCAGCCTTTGCGCTTATTTGCAGCCTATTGACTATCGCGTAGCAATGGGTACATTGTCAAGGGAAGGCAAGAGAAGCTGGAGATCAGGCGATGAGCGACGCGGTCGCGCGCGTGGGCGCGAGCATGACGGACCGGACCGTCGAGGGCATCCGCGAAGTGCTAGCCGGCAATATCCGCTGGCATAGCCCGCTCCTGTTCGCCGGCCCAGCGGTGATCGCGTCGATCGCCTATATGGACCCCGGCAATTTCGCCACCAACATCCAGGCCGGGGCGAAATACGGCTATGCGCTGCTGTGGGTGGTGCTGGTGGCCAATGTCACCGCGATGCTCTACCAAGCACTGTCGGCCAAGCTCGGCATCGTCACTGGGCGCAACCTCGCCGAAATGTGCCGCGACCATTTCCCGAAGCCCGTGGTCTGGGGTTTGTGGATCGTCAGCGAAGTGGCGGCGATGGCGACCGACCTCGCCGAATTCCTCGGCGGCGCGATCGGTCTGTCGCTTCTCCTGCATATCCCGCTGGTCGCCGGCATGGGGGTCACGGCGGTGCTGACCTACGGCCTCCTGATGTTCGAGGGACGCGGGTTCCGGCCGATCGAGCTGATCATCGGCGCGCTCGTCGCAGCCATCGCCCTTTGCTATCTCGTCGAGATGTTCATCGCGCCGGTCGATTGGGCCGCAGCGGGATTGGGCAGCGTGATTCCGCGATTGCCCGACGCCAGCGCGGTGACGATCGCAGTCGGCATCGTCGGCGCGACGATCATGCCGCACGCGATCTTCCTCCATTCCGGCCTCACACAGAACCGGGCGCCGGCCCGCGACGATGACGAGCGGCGCCAGTTGCTGCGGTTCTCGAACATCGAGGTTCTCATCGCGCTGTCGGTCGCCGGACTCGTCAATATGGCGATGGTCATCATGGCAGCGAGCGCATTCCACGAGGGCCATAGCGACGTCGCCGAAATCGAGACCGCCTATTCGACGCTGACGCCGCTGCTCGGCGCCGGCGCGGCGGGGGTGTTCCTGACCGCGCTCCTGGCGTCCGGCCTGTCGAGCTCGGCGGTTGGCACGATGGCCGGGCAGATGATCATGCAGGGTTTCGTCGGCTTCCGAATTCCGATCATCGTCCGTCGCCTGGTGACGATGATCCCGGCGTTCGTCGTCGTCTGGCTTGGCGTCAATTCGACCAATGCGCTGGTGATAAGCCAAGTCGTGCTCAGCATCGCCCTGCCCGCGCCGGTCATCGCACTGCTCATCTTCACCCGCCGCAGGGATATCATGGGCGCTTTCGCCAACAGCCGCCTGACGAATTTCGCCGCAATCGTCGGCGCCCTCTTGATCCTGACGCTGAACGCCATCCTCCTGCTTCAGACCTTCGGCGTCGACATTCCCGGTCTGCCGAGCGGCTAACGGTTTCGTCATCGCGAGGAGGCCGAAGGCCGACGCGGCGATCCAGGAGGCGTAGAGCACCCGACGACTCCTGGATCGCTTCGCTTACGCTCGCGATGACGACCCTGGTTCGATTCCTATGAAACGCTCTACGCTCCAAGCGCGGCCGGCGATCAGTGTATAGCCTCGCCGCTGAGATGCCTGAGCTTCTCCGGATTGCGCATCACGTAGACGCCGGCGATCTTGCCATCAGCGATCTCGAATGCCGTCGTTTGCACGCCGTCATGCTCGACGGTGATGAAACCCGGCAGGCCGTTGATGAAGCCGTAGCGCACTGGCGTCGTCCCTGTGAGGACGCGCGCGATTGCGGTCTGAAACTGCATGACGTCGTCGATCCCTATGAGCGGCCGCTTCGCCGCGGGCCTCTTGCCGCCGCCGTCGGAGTAGAGGACGACGTCCGCCGTCAGAAGCGACCGCAGTCTATCCATGTCGCCGCTTCGCGAAGCCGAGTAAAACGCAGCGGCGATCTCGAGGCCGTGCTCCCTGGGCATCGAAAAGCGCGGACGCGCGGCGCGCACATGCGTCCGCGCGCGACTGGCGAGTTGGCGGCATGTCGCGGCCTCCCGACCGATCGTCTCGGCCACCTCCTCGAACCCGATTCCGAAGACGTCATGCAGCAGGAAGGCGGCGCGCTCGAGCGGCGACAATCGCTCGAGCGCCATCATCAAGGGCAGCGTGACGTCGTCGATTTGGTCGGCGTCGGCTTCGACGAAGGGTTCGGGCAGCCACGGCCCGATATAGGTTTCGCGCCGCCGTCGCGCCGACTTCAATTGGTCGAGGCAGAGACGGGTGACGATGCGGCGCAGATAGGCTTCCGGTTCGACAATGGCGCCCCGATCGGCGTCGAGCCAGCGCAGGAACGCGTCCTGCACCACGTCCTCCGCGTCCGCGACCGATCCCAGCATGCGATAGGCGATGCGGATCAATCGCGGACGCAGCGGATCAAAGCTTAAGGCCGCGTCCTTGGCCGACGTCGCCGGCATCACGCCGCCCGGCGCTGCTCGAGCGGATGGACTGCCCGAAAGCCGACCTGGATCCGATTCCAGCCGTTGATCGCGACGATCAAGAGCGAGAGCTTCACCTGCTCCTCTTCGCTGAACTCAGCCTTGAGCGCCTGGTAGACGTCATCAGGAGCGCGCGTCTGAGGCAACAAAGTCAGGGCTTCAGTCCAGGCCAGCGCGGCGCGCTCACGGTCGCTGTGGAGCGGCGAGTCCCGCCAGGCGTCGAGCAGATAGAGACGCTGCTCGGTCTCGCCTCGCTTGCGCGCGTCGGCCGTGTGCATGTCGAGGCAGAAGGCGCAGCCGTTGATCTGGGAGGCGCGGGTCACCACGAGATCCATCAGGCTCTCCTCGAGGCCGCTCTGCTTAAGGCCTTGGCTGAACTCGAGCCACGGCTTCATGGGCGCCGGCGCAGCGGCGAAGGGGTTCAATCTTGGCGTCATCATCATCTCCTCATCAAGGGGCTTCGCAGGACATGACGAGGTAGGTCGGCGCCTTGTGACATGCGGAGAGGAATTTTCATGGGCTCCGCATAGAGCAGGACGCCATTGGATTTAACCACTGCCGCATTGCGAGGAGCCAGATGGCGTCCGGAAGGACGCCATCTGGCGACGGGCTATGGCGACGAAGCATTCCAGAGAACTTGGGGCGCCCGACGACTCCGGATCGCCACGTCGCTTCGCTGCTCGCGATGAACTTGAGATGATTCGGCGCTGATGGCGCGGCTCGCGCTACCGCTCTGGCGGCGCCAGTCTCAATCTCCCTTCGCAGCGAGCTTGGCGCGCAACGCCTGATTTTCGCTTTCGAGCGCCTCCAGCCGCTCCCGGATCGGCGCGAGCGCCGGCGCAAGCTCGGCTTCGCTGAATCGCGGCGTGATGTGCTGCGGACAGTTCCAGTCGAACGCCGCAAGATGGATGATGAGGCCGCGCTCAACCTTCGCCCTGTAGTCGGGCAGCATGAGCTTCGCCGCCAGCTCCGGATCGGCGCCGAGATCCCTGGCCTCGACATGCGCAAAGATCTTGAGGCGACGGCGATGGGGATAGTCCATCAGAAACAGCGCGGCGCGATCGTTGGCCGCAAGATTGCCGGTGCTGATGTATTGGCGGTTGCCGCGAAAGTCAGCGATCGCGAGCGTCTTCTCGTCGAGGATGCGGATGAAGCCTGGCGGGCCGCCGCGGTGCTGCACATAGGGCCAGGCGCTTTCCGAGACGGTCGCCATATAGAGGCTGTCGCGCTCGGCGATGAACGCCGCTTCGGCTTGCGTGAAGCGGTCGGAGAGACGGTCGCCGTGGAAGTTCGCCCAATGCTCGCCGACGCCGTTCGCCTCCTGAGCGGCGCGGACTGCAGGCGTCCAGGCGATGTCGAGATAGTCATAAGGCACGCGTTTTCCTCCGCGCGTTTTGGGCCGGACTACGATCCCCGCAAAAAACAGATAGCGTATTTCACCACGGTCAATAATCTTGCGCCATCGGAAGACAATCTTTCAGTATCTGGAACATGGATCGTCTCGAAGCCATGTCGCTTTTGGTCAGGGTTGCCGAGTCCGGCAGCCTGTCCGCCGCCAGCCGCAAGCTCGGCGTGCCGCTGCCGACGGTCAGCCGCAAGATTTCCGAACTCGAAGCGCATCTCAGCACCCGGCTCCTGATCCGGTCGACCCGCAGGCTCGCGCTCACCGACGCAGGCGCGGCCTATGTCGCCGCGGCGAAGCGCATCCTCGACCAGGTGAACGAGGCCGAGCGCGCGGCCTCCGGCGAACATGCCGCGCCGCGTGGCGAGCTTGTCATCACCGCGCCGGTCGTCTTTGGCCGGCTGCACGTTCTCCCGGTCATCGCCGAGTTTCTGAGCCAATGGCCCGAGATCGATGTCCGGCTCGTGCTCTCCGACCGCAATCTTCATCTCATCGACGATCGCGTCGACATCGCGGTGCGCATTGGCGCGCTGGCGGACAGCGCCCTGGTTTCGACGCGGGTCGGCGCGGTGCGTCGCGTGGTGTGCGGCAGTCCGGCCTATTTCGCCGCGCGGGGCGTGCCGAAAAGGCCGGAGGATCTCAGCACGCTGACCGCGGTGACGTTTGAGCCTCTCTCGTCTTCCGAGCGTTGGATTTTTCCCGACCCGCAGTCGAAGCGCGAGCACACCGTGCAAGTGCGCTCCCGCCTCACCGTCAACACCGCCGAAGCGGCGATCGACGGAGCCGCCGCCGGTCTCGGCGTCACGCGCGTCCTATCCTATCAGGTCGCCCAGCCTGTGTTGGATGGAAAAATTGAGATTGTGCTCGCCGACTATGAGCCTGCGCCCGCGCCGGTCAGTCTTGTCCATGGCCATCAGGGATTGACGCCGCTCAAGGTTCGGATGCTGCTGGATTTCGCCGCGCCTCGACTGCGGGCGAGACTCGCGTAGGGCCGCCCCGGCCGCTAGTGAAACGGGTTCGCCAATTTGACCCCCGAGCTCTCGAAATCGGCGACGTTGCGGGTCACGAGGATGAGGTCGTTCACGAGCGCGATGGCGGCGATTTGCTTGTCAAGCGCATGGTCTGGATCAGGAACTCGCAGATAGCCCCAGACCTGCGCAGCGTCCGCATCGAAGGCGAGAATGCGATCGCCAAACGAGTCGACAATTGTAGCCAACCAAGCCTCAAGCCGTCGCGCTTGGTCAGCGCTCCCACGGCGCCGGATCAGTTCGACCCCACGACGCAACTCGCCGAGCGAAATAGCCGAAAGAAACACTGGCTCGTCTGAGGCGGCGACCGTCTCGAAAAAGGCAATGACGCCAGGATTCGCCTTGGCCCGCTTGCGCGCCTCGCTAATCACATTGGTGTCAATCAAATACATGAGGCGAGCGCTCGGTCGCGTCGACCCGCTCGAAATCCGCGTCGGCGCCGACGTCAGGCATTGAGGCCAGAACCTCGGCGAAGGCGCGTCGGCGAGGGCGTGCTAGCGCCGCCGTCAGGATTGCGCGATGTTCCGCTTCCGCGCTCCGGCCATGCGCCCCGGCCCGCTCCTTGAGCGCCCGAACGATCTCGTCATCAACTCCGCGCACCAGCAGATCGGGCATATTTGCGGCTCCAGCGATCAATGATATCAACGATATCAACGATCGAGGCAGACGACAAGAGGCGGAGACGCCTCCGTCCTAACGCCGTAAGGAGCGGTTCTGAGCGCGGCCAACGGAAGCCAAAGGCCTGGCTCGGTGACCGCCTACTCAGCCGCCTGGATGTTGGGGAAGGCGATCTCGATCAGCGTGCCCTGCTCGCGGCGGCTCTTGATCGAAAACTCGGCCCTGTTGGCTTCGACCAGCGCCTTGGTCAGCGGCAGGCCAAGACCCGCCCCGCCCTTGGCTCCGGCCTTGCCGACCTGGCTGAATGGCGTAAGCGCAAGACCGACCTCATTCTCGTTCATGCCGACGCCAGTGTCGCGCACGCGGATGACCGCTTGCCCCGCGGCGTCGACGGCGGTCGAGACGATCACCTGTCCGCCCGGCTCGTTAAACTTCACCGCGTTCGACATCAGGTTCAGCATGATCTGCTTGAGCGAGCGCTCGTCGACCATCACCCGTGGCAGGCGGTCATGGAGCGAGACGCGCATGATGACCCGCTCCCGCGCCGCTTGCGGCTGCATCAGCGACACGCACTCGCGAATGACGCTGTTGGCGTCGACGGAGGCGAACGCGAGCTCGAGCTTGCCCGCTTCGATCTTGCCGAGATCGAGCAGGTCGTCGGCGAGGCTCATCACGTGGCTGCCGGAAGCGTGAATGTCTTTAATATAGTCCTTGTAGCGCTCGTTGCCGACCGGTCCGAAACGTTCCTCGATCATCACCTCCGCAAAGCCCAGAATGGCGTGCAAGGGCGTGCGGATCTCGTGGCTGACCTGGGCGAGAAAATCAGTCTTCGCGGCGCTGGCGGCCTCGGCGGCCTCGCGGGCGGCGATGAGGCGCCGTTCCGTCTCGCGCTCGCGGCGAAGGTCGCGCAAAAGCGCGCAAAACTGCGGGGCGTCACTGGGGCCGATGCGCGCCAGCGTCAGCGCCAACGGGATCGAGGCGCCGTCACGATCCCGCCCGACGACCTGCAGCGGCCGAAATGCTTCGGCTTCGCCGCCGCCGCGGCTCAAGCTTTCGAGCCTTGCGGTGGCCTCGGGATGGCTCTGCGGCGCGAGCAGCATCAACAGGCTTTCGCCGGCGATCTCGTTCTGATGGTAGCCGAACAGGCGCTCCGCCGGCGCGTTCAAGGACAGGATGCGGCCGGCCAGGTCAAGCGTCACGGCGCCGTCGCTCGCCCGGTCGAGCATCGCCTGAAGGTCGCTGGTCGCCAAACCGCCGGGGCCCGCCGCCTCGCTCTCGGCGACGCGCATTCTCGCTCTCAGCTCCGCTTCCAGCGAGCGACGCAGCGTGATCAGGGTCGCGGGCGCGCCGTCCCAGCCGATCACCTGCGCGTGGCCGTCGACGGACAAGATTTGACCATCTCCTCTAACGACCGCGACCGCGCCGACGTCTTCCACCGCCATCGCTTGCGGATCGCGGTCGCGGAACATCTTGGTCAGCGCATTCGCCGCCTGAAATTCTGCGAAATCACGATAACCGATGAGCTCGAGCAGCGTCCGATTAGCGTAGAGCGCGCGGCCGTCGCGGGCGACCAAGGCGCCGACCGGAAGACGGTCCAGAACCGCGCTTGCGTTGCGCCGAACCTCATCGTCGTCCGCGCCCCGGGCCATCGCAACATCGCCTTCGCCCGTCGACTGCTCGGCGCGGGCGTCGGTCGCAAGTTCCCGTCGGCTGTTGGCGCCCGCCCCTTCGTCGGACGAGTCGTCACGCGAAGCCGGCGCGCGGCCGACCAGAGCGCGCGCAATTTCCCGGAATGCATCGCGCTCGCTGCGGCTAAGCTCCACGCTCTCAGCCGAAAAGCTCGGCGCCGATTCACGGGCCAGCGCGTCAAGCGCGCCCGGGCGGATCGGAACGATGTTGGACGAGACCGCGGGCGCCGGATGGCGAAGAACGTAGATCGCCGCGGTGCGTTCAGGCGATGGCGGCGGAGGCCCGCTCGCCGAGGAGCGCTCGATGAGATCCGGTTGCACAGTCTCCGTTACCGTCGCGATGGAGTCGCTCGGCTTGGTGAGGCCCGCAGCCGATTCGGCCCCGTTCGCCTCGGGCGAGACGTCGAGCGGCGGAACGTCGCGAGCATCCATTGGCGGAGGCTCAAGAGTTCGGTTCGACCGGCCACGCCGGGGTTTCGAGCGCATGAACATTGGCTTCAGGCTCGCCCATCGGCCACGAGGGCGTCGGATCGAGGGACATGATCTGGGTCGCGGCGATCCCCACTCCGTCCGCCTCAAGCAAGGACTGAGGCGCATGAAGGCCGTCTGTCGGCGAAAATCCGGGGTTCGGTTCGACCGGCGCCGCGGCGCTGTCGTTCGCCTGGACCTTAGCCTCAAGCTCGCTCGTCGGTGACGAGGGTTTGGGTTCGAATGTCTCAGGCGACGTCGATCGAGCGTCAAGCTCTTCCGACACCTGGCCATCGGACACAGGGACAGTTTCGATCTCCTCTCCTAGCACGCCGAAACCTCGGTAGCCCAAAAATTCGCGATGACGGCCGAACATCGGCGCGGCGGATAGCGCGATCAGCCGGCGCCGACCACGCTCCGAGAGGGGCCACTCAAGGATGAGGCGGGAGAAGGTTTGACGCTCGCCCAGCACGCCGATGAGTTCCTCGCCGCGATCCAATCCGACGCGGCTGAAGAGAGCCTCGACGGACTCGCCGCGCTCAGGCGCGTTGGCCCCAACCGCAGCGACCAGCACAGGATGCGACGCGCCGAAGCGGCCCTCCTCGTCAAGGGTCCACAGGAAGCGTGAATTAGGCGGCGCCGCGCTTGTCGATTGCGGCGCCGGTTTTTCGCCCAAATCGGGCGCCGACATGTCTTCCGGCTGCGAGGCTTTGTGGCCCGCGCCAAGCGTGGGCGGATCGTCGCCCGCAAGGCCCAGGGCCGGAACCGAAGCCAGAAGCCAGGTCGCGCCTTCCGGTCCGGCACTGCGGACGCAGCGCAAGTTGACGTTGGCCAGGCGCCGATCGACGACAACGCGCATCGGCTCGAGACGCGGCGCCTCGCCAATGGGGAGCGTCGCCATGAGGCGCCGCAGACGCCGCGCCAACGGTCCCTGGCCCCGCACCAGCCGAGCTTCGAGCGCCTCGCAATCCTTGGCGCCGAACAGGGCGAGCATGTCCGGACTCGCGCTCACGAGAAGGCCCGGCGGGGACAGGATCGCAAGCCTCGCCCGATCTTTCCGCCATGCCTCTGGCGCGTCATGTCTCAACGCCGCAGCGGCTTGTTCACACGACGGCGCCGTGAGGTTGGCGGCGGACGATGGCGGCGAATGGGTCAAAGTCGGCGCTCGTGAGTGGACATCGGATCGGCGCAGTCACACGGCCGACGATTTGGGCTTTATCGTTAGCGAAAGCTTAACGCGCTCGTTGAATTTTCGCCACGGCGTCGAGGTCCTTCATTATTTTCAGGGTTAAAATCTCAGGCGCCGTCAAATATGTTGCACTGCAGCAAAAACAGGGATATATGCACTTTGAACAACGGACGCCGAGTCGCGGCGGTCGCCGAAAGGGAAGAGCATGGCCAATTCGCCGTTTGAGGTTCCAAACGAAATGCGTGACTTCGCCGAGCGCAGCGTCGAGCAGGCGCGCAAGGCGTTTGAGGGCTTTCTCGCGGTCGCGCAGCGCGCGAGCGGCGTCGCCGGCGAACTGTCCAAGACGTCAGAGGGCGGGGCAAAATCGGTCGGCGCTCACGTGCTGTCTTATACCGAGCGCAACGTGAACGCGGCGTTCGATCTGGCGCAAAAGCTGGTCAAGGCGAAAGACCCGCAGGAGGCTCTGGCGCTTCAAAGCGAGTATCTGAAGACCCAGCTCGCAGTATTGCAGGAGCAGGCCAAGGAGTTCGGCTCCGTCCTGCAAAAGAGCATGACGCCGCCCGGTTCAAGATAAGCATCGGCGCTCTCCGCGTCCCATTGTCAACTCACAATCGTCAACGCCAACATCGAGGTTAGTTTATGGCCAACGTACCCAAGAAGAGTGCTGTCCTCAAGTCGGTTCCCGCCGTCGCGCCGCTCGGGGTCGTCGCCGCCGCGGCCAGCGCCGTCGAGTTCGACCGAAGCGCAATTCGCCGCCGCGCCGGCCGCGGAGATTTAACAGAGCTTGCGCAGCGCGCTCGAGAAGGGTGTCGTCGAATCGCGCGCGGTTTTCACCAAAGCCAAGATCGCCGCGGATGAAACCGCAAGCGCCTTCGAGGTCAGCTTCGCGGCCGCCAAGGACGGCGCGGTCGCCATCAACGCCAAGGCCTTCGACGCGCTGCGCGCCAATGCGGACGCCGGTTTTGATTTCTTGAAGGCCGTGTTCGCCGTGAAGTCTCTCCCCGATCTCGTAACGCTCCAGACCGAGTTCGCCCGCAAACAGGCTGAAGCGATAGCCAGCCAGACCAAGGAATTCGGCGCGCTGGCCCAGAAGGCGATGACGGACGCCGTGGAGCCGCTCAAGGAACAGGCGGCGAAGTCGTTCAAGGTCGCTGTTTGACCTGATTCGTTTTTTGGCGGCGCGTTTCCTCCCACGCGCGAACAATCGGCGCCGTCGGCTTTTGCGGGCGGCGTTTTGCTGTTGCGGCTTGTGCAGGCGATCCGTTTGTCTGAAGGCAAACCTTGCGCGGATTGGTCTTTGTCACTAGTTTCCCGGCCCAGCCAGTCGGCCGCCATAGCTCAGTTGGTTAGAGCGCTAGATTGTGGATCTAGAGGTCCCCCGTTCGAGCCGGGGTGGCGGTACCATCGGCAGATCAAAGACTTACGGCTCAATGGCTTCCGCCAAGTTTTGGAGGCGTTCTTGCCGGGGTATGCGTTGGGGTAACGGCGTGCTCGCAGATTGGCGGGGCGCGACGGCGGAGACCGGGCCGTCGGGCCGCTTTCGGCAATCAGCCAGGCCAAGCGTCGCCGACATGGGCGCGAGGGCGTGGCGAGGCCCGCTAGCCTCCCGGCTTCTTAAGTCGGCCTGCTTGATGCGCAGGAGGTCCGCCTTGTCGACGTCGGTCAGCGATACGGAGACGGGGCAATCCTTGCTCATGATAAAATCGAGCAGCGCCGGGGCTTCGGGGCCAGTTTCTGCTAGGCGGCCGCCGAATTGAAAGAGGCCCCGCGGAACATGGGCTGCATCGTCACCGTTCGCGCAGATGAGCGTCTTTAGTTTCCCCGCGAGCGCCTTCGTGTAGGCCGCGTCATCGACGCGGGCGTCTTCCAGCGCCTTTCGCCACGCCGTGGCTTGAGGCGGCGGGGCGATGGAGGAATCGCAAGACGCGAGCCTCGTGTCTGGATTGGCGCAGTCGAGGGACTTTATGCGTTCCAGCGCCCCATCGCGTAGATCGCCCGACGGGAGAGACCCCATCATCTGGCGGAGGGCCTGATAATCTTTGTCGTTCCACGGCCGAACGTTATCCTTGTCACCCCGCCACGACGGAAGCCAGTGGTCGGGGCGAATCTGGGAAGTTTGACGTTTGCAGCGTCGCCCTCGAAAGACCCGGACGATTGGTTCGCCAGAGAAACGCCTCCGAAAGATCGGCCGCCTGCAGGTCTGCTAGTTGCAACGACGCGCCCTGAAGCTGCGCGCCATCGAGCGACGCGCCCTGAAGCTCGGCACCTGTGAAGTCGACCTTCGGCAAAACGGCTCCATCGAGGATCGCGCCTCTTAGATTACGGCGGCCCGCGACAAAGACGTATTTCCGCCACTTTGCCTTCTCGGGATCGTCGATCTTGAGACCGTCCTAGATATTCAAGTCGGGCAGCACGAGCGTACTGGAAAAGAAACTTTTGCGACGGCCAGTGTTGGAATCGAAGGGAAGGTTGAAAACCCAATTATGGGGTGCAATCGCCCACCGCGGTTTGTCCCATTTGGCAAGAAACTCTTCCTGCGATTCGCCCGGAAACGTCGTCACGATCCAGGAGAAGAAAACCGCCGCGAAACTGAGTAGGAGGGCGATTTCGAAAGCGGCCAAGGCGGCCATTGGGTTGCGGCCCTCAACCTCTCGTCCGGACGGGATTTTGCGCCACAGGCACCACACCAGAATCAGATCGGCGAGGAGCGCCAGGCGGTTGGTCCAGGTGATGAAGTTATTGTGAAACGGCAGGAACTGGATTTGCATGAGCAGCAGCAACAGGACCGGCCCGACGACCAGCGTCACCCATGCGATTGCCCGCAGGAGCCAGCCGAAGGCGCCCTCGCGCAAATCCGACGGCCCGGCGAGAAACTGGATGAAAATGTTGCTCGGCAATTGCCGCTGTAAGCCGTCGCGGAATGCGGCAGACTCGGATTTCGGCAAGCGGTTTATATCGCGCTTCGGGTCGCGTAGCGCCTGATCGAACCTTTTCGCCTTGTCGGTCAGCATCACCAGATGCACGAGGATGTAGGCATGCGTGACCACGAATAGGATCGGCGCGAGGAAGAAGGCGAGCAGCGGCAGTTCGATGCCGAGGAACGGTAGCTTGACCGGATTCTCCAAAAAGAGATCGGCGTGCGTCACCGCGCCTGCAGCGATCGCGAAATAGAAGAGAACGAACAGATAGGAGAACCACAGCGCGCCGCTGACCGCCGCCGCGTCGTCGACCGCCTGCTTGATCGCCTCCAGATCGTCGGCCTTCGTGGCATTCTTCGGGAGTTCGGGCGCGGCGGGCGAGGCCGGTTCGGTGCCGAGCGGCTCAGACGCCGCGCGTCTGCCAGCCCGACGCGGCTTCGCCGCCGTCCTTCGCTGGACGCCGTTCGGCGCGGATGGATCGAGCTCCACGACGGTTCGCCCCCAAGGGTCGACGCTCTCGGCTTCCGCCGAGGCGGTTCATTTCACCACGAACCTCGCGCCGGAGGGCGAGGCTTGGCTCTGGCGCGAAATCGAGAAGGTCGAACCCGACGCGATCGTATTCGACTCCATCATGTGCCTGCTCACCGGGACGATGGCCGAGGAAGAAAGCTGGGCGCCCGTCAAGCTGATGATGCGCAAAATCTCGGCGAAGCGCATCGGTCAAATCTGGCTGCACCACACCGGCCAGACACGACCAAAGGCTTTGGAACGAAAACGCGCGAGTGGGAAATGGACACCGTCATCTCTCTCACGGCAGGCGAAAATGACCAGGGCGTGCTCATGGAGTTCAAAGAAGCGCGGCTGCGTACGCCGCAAACCGCGGACCAGTTCAAACCGCGCATTATCGCCCGCAACGAAACCGGATGGATCGTCATCGGCGACAAGGCCGCTGCGTTCAAAGGGCGGAGCGAAATCGACATGCTCAGAACTGCGATCCTCGACGCCTATGCCCGCCTCGCCGACAGCAAGGAGCCCCTCGCCGGGATTTAACGGCGCATCCGTTCTCAAAGTGCCCGTCGACGACCTGCGCAATGAACTAAAGTCGCGCGGCTTTTTGGACACGAAAGACACCGGCGGCCTCACGACGCGGGCCAAGACCTACTTCAATCGCGCGAAGGCCGATCTGATTTCAACACCCCACCCGAGGTTAATCGAGTGCGAGGGTTACATCTGGCGATGACCGGCCCGACAGGGGTCACTACGCCGTCCCCTATAGGAACGGCTAGTGACGTGACCCCGGTCACAGGGCAAAAAAGGTAGTGACCCCCCATAGTGACCCCATTTTTCCAGGGGTTTCCAAGGATCGTCCGGAAAAGCCCTCGCGGGACACCCGGTATAAGACATTGAAATACGCGAAAGAAAGGTAGTGAAACCCCCCGGTCACTAGAGGGGGTCACAGATTGTGACGACTAGTGACCCCCTCCGAACGGAGGGGGATGAAAGGGCCACAACTCACCCACGCGCCCCGCGAAATTTTAATCCGGATGCCGCCGCAGCTCTTTCATGTGATGGCCCAGATTAAGACTAGGCCAATCGCGAGGAAGGCCAGAGGCGCGGCGAAGGCGATTGCGTTGAGCAGTAACCGCATTGACGCTCCACCTCCGGCAACTGCCGCCAGCGCCTGCTTAGAAAACCCTTATGCAGGGAGGCCGACCGCCGGCGCTTTGCACAGATAGGAACTTCCGCCTTCTGTGGTTTGCTTTCCGCGGCCATTGATCGGCCACGACGTGCCAGTTGCCTGATGGGACCGCACAATAGACAGGCGCGTCCCGCTGATTTTTTATCCGGATGCAGTGATGCGACGTGGACTGCGCCGCCGCCCTAAGGCTGAAGGCATCCAGCAATACGGGCAGGCCTTCTCCGTGCGCCAGATTCTTTCGCGGCAGCCCGGGCAGCGGACCTTCCGGCGCATGAAGATCGCATAGACGACCGTGATCGGCGCGAGCGCGCCGAGCAGCCCGAACAACAGGAAGTTTCTTCCCTTGATGGCGGCGATCGCCGCCGAAATAAGGCCGGACGCCACCAAGACCAGCGCAAGAGTGATCGGGTCTGTCATCGACATCGCTCGAAAGACCTAGCACGGGTCGATGCTCGCCGGAGCCGGCAACCGCCGCCAGCGCCCCGCTTAGAAAACCCTTATGCGGGGAGGCTGGCGGCGACCGGCGAGTGGGTAGGAGGCCGACGCCGGCGCTCGCACAGATAAGAACTTCCGCCTTCTGTGGTTTGCTTTCCGCGGCCATTGATCGACCACGACGTGCCAGTTGCCTGACGGGACGAAAGTGTAACACAGCCTACCCTTGACCTGTTGTGCGGCTAATGCAACATAGCGACCTGCGTCGCCGTGTGACGCAG
The DNA here is from genome assembly GCA_963730555.1 of uncultured Alphaproteobacteria bacterium. Taxonomy (GTDB): domain Bacteria; phylum Pseudomonadota; class Alphaproteobacteria; order Rhizobiales; family Beijerinckiaceae; genus Roseiarcus. The sequence continues at coordinate 261,531 of CAVSSS010000011.1, forward strand.
AGGGGCCAAGACTGTGAAACCCGCCATCGCCTACACCCGCGTCTCGACCGCCAGCCAAGGGCGATCGGGCCTTGGTCTTGAAGCGCAACAAGCCGCGCTCGCCCGCTTTGCCGAGGCCGAAGGCTACGCCCTGGCCGAGACGTTCAGCGAAATCGAAACCGGCAAGGGCGCCGACGCGCTCGATCGGCGACCACAGCTCTCCGCCGCCCTAGCAGCGGCCCGGAAGCTCAAGGCGCCGATCATTGTCGCCAAACTCGACCGCTTGTCTCGCGACGTTCATTTCATTTCGGGACTGATGACGCATCGAACGCCGTTCATCGTCGCCGAGCTGGGCGCCGACGCCGACCCGTTCATGCTCCACCTGTACGCGGCTTTGGCCGAGAAAGAGCGGCGATTGATCAGCCAACGCACGCGTGACGCGTTGGCGGCGAAAAAGGCGCAAGGCGTCAAGTTGGGCGGCCTCAACGCGAAGGGCATCCGCAATCGCGACGAAGCCAAGGCTCGGGCCGAGGCGCTGCGGCCGATCCTGGCCGAGCTGACCGGCCTGTCCGCTCGGGCGATCGCGGGCGAGCTGAACGCGCGCGGGATCGCGACGCCAAGCGGCGGTAGATGGCACGCTGAGACGGTGATCCGAGTTCAACGCAGATTGGAGGCCGCCAATGGCTGAGAACTGTATCAGGTGCGACCAGCCGGTGACGGAAGACCATACCCACAACATGGCGTTTCGCGCCAACGGCCGCCTCAACTGGATGCACCGCGAATGTTGGGATGAGGCAATTGAGGAAACCCAGCCCAGCGGCACGCCGCGAGCGGCGAGTTCGACAATTCTACCGCAGTGATCCACTGGCCCGATCGTCCTGCTCAGATCGTAACCGGGCGAACGATCCGGCGTGGCCCCGGCGATCTCCGCTAAAACACAGCCTCCCCTTGAACGCCTTCCGGCCGTTACCACAAGGAAGCCGTCGCCGCCTTGAAGTCCAATGCTGACCAGAGGGCGAAGGGTCTGGCGTCGACGATCGCGGAGATCGGGGCCAAGGGCGCCACCAGCGCGAACGCGATTGCGGCGGAACTCAACGGGCGGGAGATCGCGACAGCGCGCGGCGGCAAGTGGACGGCGCGCTCCGTCATCAACGTTCTGGCTCGCCTCTGAGATTAAGGCCCTCGCGCTAAACTCTTCCTGACAGAGAGTGGGCGGCGCCGCAGCCTCGCACGTCAGTTCAAGGTGATCCGCGGCGAGACACCCTGGGCGACCCTGACAGGCCGAACGCGTTGGCAGCGACGTCGAAAAGTCTCCCGAACAATTGTCCTGGCGACGTTGCGAGCTCGTCCAATCCCACGACAACTTCCGGCAGGAAAACTACGTCCTTCTTTGCTGCCCTCGACCCCCCGCCCTCCACCGGATCCTCCGTAGGTTTCCGCCCCACGATCCCGACAAGAGTCGCGAAGACGTAAAACGGCGGTTGCAGCTCACGACTTTTGGCAAAGGGGAGGAACCGCTCCCAACCGTCAGTTACAAGCTTTTCGAATGCGGGGAGACTGAAGAGGTTGTTGGGGTGCCCTCGGTCGAGCGGTCCGACGCCCTCGACGGAGCCGTCACGAAACATGAGACTGTAGGATTGCGACGGTTCGGGCGTGTTGTAGGTCGCAAAGCCTTCCAGCGTGTGGGTCCAGGAGCCGCTGCTCCATAGCAGAGGCTGCAGAATGTCCGGGTCGTCGTAACGGAATCGCAGGTCTGTCGGATCGGCAACCGCTGACAGGGGAACAATATGCAGCACGACCTTCGGGCCATCGCGCAGCGCCACCGGCAGGTCCTTCTCGACGATCGCCGAAACCCGGCGGTCTCGGAACGCGCGCAGCCGCTCCGCCATTTCACGTCCGGCCAAAAAATGCTGTCGAATCTCGTCGACGCTCATGGGGTGCTTCCCCGCGGGGTTGCGCACATAGAAGTTCATGTCCTTTAGGAACGTGACCCGATGCGGCGCCGACCAACTTCGCGGAATGCGGACGATCATGACTCCGCGCGTCGCCTCAATCGGCAACCATTTCGTGTCCAGACCGGAAACGCGGGGCTCGAGACCGTCCCGAACCAAGTTGATCAGGCGCTGCTTCTCCGCGTCGGGGTCCGCGACGTCGGCGCCGCAGACCTCGTCGGCGATCCCATCCTTCTCCCGGAGGCCTAACACCAAGTCTCCGCCGGAAGCATTGGCGAACGCACAGACATCGGCCAGAAACTCGCGCTTGTCCCGGTCGAGGGTGCCGATCGCGTTCGCCTTGAAGTCAAGGAAGCGGCTTTCGAGGACCCGGTTTTCGCGCAGTGTGTTAATGTCTCGGATCGTGACGTCGTTAAGAGCCTTCGAAAGCATGAAACGCTATCGACCTCTCTGATCACGCCCGCGTTGATGCGAATCGCCGAAGAGCCGAGTCTGCTAGTTGGCGCGAATCAGCGCGCCCTGATGAGAGCGAAGCCCATAAGCACGCCGCAGGGCAAGCGTGGTCGCCGCAATCGCTCGCGAACGTGTTGAAGCGGCTGGACCGGAGAGCTGCAGCATGACCGACAAGCCGAAGCCGGTCGGATATTTCAGCGAGCAGACGATCCGTGACCTGCAGAGCAGTTTGGGCGACGTTCACGGTCGATACAACGAGTTGCGTAGAAAGTTGCTCGCGCGGCCTTACAAGAACCCTCGAGCGAGGGAGTTCGCCTATCAGGGTTTCTGCCGCCGGCTGAGCACCCTGATCCACTGCATCGACAAGGTGTTCGCAGAGCTGCCGCCTGAGCTTGAGGCAATCCCGAGTCACGAAGTAGTTGTGGATGCCGCTACGGCCATCCAGGCATTCGTGTTCAATGCGTTCGGCTGCCTCGACAACCTGGCGTGGATCTGGGTGGAGGAGAGGCCGGTCATGGACAAGAACGGCGATCCGCTTGACCGCGGGCGTGTCGGCCTTGGCAAGAAGAGCAAGGAAGTCAGGGACTCGTTCTCGCCCGACTTCGTCGCTTACCTCGACAAGCGGCAGCCGTGGGTCGACCATCTCAAGGATTTCCGCGATGCGCTCGCGCACCGCATTCCGCTCTACATCCCTCCATTCTTCGTCGATCCCAAGCACATCGACGAGTACAACCGGCTTGAGATGGAATCGGAAGCGGCCCTGGGCCGTCTCGACTTTGATCTTTACGCTAAGCTGCAGGCCGAGCAAAAGGGCCGGCTGGGATTCTATCGGCCTTGGATGGTGCACTCCGTCAGCGAGGAATCGCGTCGCGTCCCATTCCATGAGCAGATGCTGAACGACTATCTGACCATCGACGAGTTCGGCAGGGAGATGCTGACCGAGATCGACCGTCACGCCCGCCCCTGATGAGGCGCAGCTATGATCCGGATCGAAATCTCAGCCTCCGCCTATGCCGCGCTTGCCGCGGCGACGACGCGTGGGCTTGTGGAGGCGCAGCGGAGCCCCACAGGCGGGTTTTACCTCTGGCTGGACGAAGAGAGCCGACGCTGAACCGCCTCTCGGCCTCCAGGCGGCCCTCAGAGGGCTACAGCGAGGCGATCATCCGCCTTGCCGGCGAGGATGCCCTGGCATGATGAAGCAACGCATCAAGACTTCTCTCTGCCAGTGCCGTTCTCACGTGCGCGGTGTTCGGCGCAGCAGTGGCGGGGCCTCTCAGTGACGCCTATGCGGCTAATCATCGAGGAGACTACGCGACGGCCTACGCGCTCGCACGGCCGCTGGCAGATCAGGGCGACGCCGAGGCGCAGTACTTTCTCGCCGACTTGTACTTGGTCGGCCATGGGGTCCCACGGTCCCTACGCGAGGGTCGCACGCGACGATCTGACCACGAAAATGACCCCCGCGCAGGTTGCCGAGGCGCAGCGGCTGGCGAGCGAATGGAAGCCAAAGTAGAGCCGAGGCGTAGTCAACCTCCGCAAGCTTCCGCAGTTCTCCGCAAGTCACCGCAGCATAGCGCAAGCATACGGCTACAAATCTGTTTCACATGAAACAGTATGCGCCGGCCGTAAACTTGGCGTATATTGAGCCATGCTTGCCGCCCAATTGCGACCCGAATGCCCGCCGATCAACAAAAGCCATGATCCGTTTAAGATCGCGGGCGTCGACATGCGTTCGGAAGCAGGCCGCAGATTCCGCGATCTTGCCGCTCGCGTCATTGCCGAGCATGGCCCGGACCTCGATCCGACCAAGGTCCGCGAGCTTGCTGGGTTGAGGCTCAACGTGGAGATCACGCAGGCGGCGCTCGTCAACGGCGATCCGAAGGCGCGCAACGATCTCGTTCGGCTGTCGAACCTCGCCAAGCGCGCCGAGCGCGAGCTGCGCGCGAGCAAGCGTGCGGCGGCTACCGCGCCGCCCTCAAGCCTTCACGAACGGCTCGCCGCCAAATACGCCGCCAAAGGCGGTCAGCCGTGACAACTATCATCGGCCATGAGCGACGCCGAGTGCTTCGGCCCATGGTTCGAGGGCGAGAGCTGGGTTGCCTGGAAGGCGATCCTGAAGGCCGCCTTCGCCTTGCCGATGTCGCGAGCCGAGTTGATCACGTTCGGCGACCTGTCAGGCGGTCGCTCTCCCCCGACGAAGCGTGTGCGCGAACTGATTGTCACGGCAGGCCGTCGCGCGGGAAGACTCCATCGCCTCGCTGCTGGCGACCTTCGCGACCACGATCGAGCAGGGACACCTTGGCAAACTGCGCCCTGGCGAGGTGGCGGTCGTGCAGTGCCTTGCGGTCGATCGGGATCAGGCTCGGATCGTCCTTTCGTACATCAAGGCCTTTTTCGATGCGATTCCGGATCTGAAGGCAATGGTCGTTCGCGAAACGCGCTTCGGCTTGGAACTGAGCAATCGCGTGTCGATTGAGGTGACGACGAACAATTTCAGGCAGTCGCGCGGTCGCACAGTGCTTCTGGCGATCCTCGATGACGTAGCATTTTATCGGAGTGATGACAGCGCGAGCCCCGATCAAGAAGTTTATCGCGCGATCACGCCGTCACTGGCAACGCTCCCGAACTCCATGTTGATCGCGATCTCGAGCCCGTATCGCAAGGCGGGGCTGCTCTTCGACAAATGGAAGGCCTGCTTCGGCAAGGACGACGAAGAGGTGCTCGTCGTTCAGGCATCGAGCCTGCAATTAAATCCGAGCCTCGACCCTGGCGTTGTCACGCGCGCTTACGCGGCCGATCCGGCTGCGGCTCGCGCGGAATGGGGCGGTCAGTTCCGCGACGACATCGGGACCTATGTCCCGACCGAGTTGATTGAAGCCGCCGTCGACGTGGGCGTGCTTGTACGGCCACCGAAGCCTGGGGTATGGTATCGCGCGTTCGTCGACGCCGCCTCGGGGGTTGGCGCCGACAGTTTCGCCCTCGCCATCGCCCATCAAGACAAGAACGAGGTCATTCTCGACCTCGCGCATGAGATCAAGCCGCCGTTCTCGCCTGACAGCGCGATTGGCGAATGCGCCTCACTGCTCAAGTCCTACGGACTCCGCGCCTGCAATGGCGACAAGTACAGCGCCGGATTTGTGATCGAGGGCTTCGCCAAGGCGGGGATCAGTTACACTTACAGTGAACGCGATCGTTCTGCGATCTATGTCGAGACGCTAAGCCTGTTCACGTCAGGCCGCGCCCGTCTCGTCGACAATCGAAAACTCGTTTCGTAGTTCTCAAGCCTTGAGCGCCGCACGAGTTCGGTTGGCCGTGACCGCGTCGACCACGGGCGCGAAGGCCATGACGATTTGTGCAACGCCGCCTCGGGCGCGCTGGGCTTGGCCTCTGGCATCGGCGGCCCGCCGCCGCTCAACATTTCAGATGAAGCGATCGAGATGCTCCGCAGAATGCGGCCGTGGCGCTCCGAGTTTTCGTATCAATAATGAAAGGGACCAAGCTCTGACTATGCTGGGCCCTCTGCCCAGCCCTTGCGGACGAATCACGAGAGGAAGCGCACTGTCGTCGCCTTGTGATGCCGCCCAAACCTGGTCCGAAGGCGCCAGACGCTTGAAAAACGGACTCGGGATCGTAGCCAGCGGCGCGGCCATTGCTCGGGAGGCGATTCTGATTGAGGAGTTCTCAGTCTCGACCGCGCACAAAAGCCCATCAAGTCCCGCAGAATGTCCGGAAGACGCGTTCATTTGGGTGAGGTGGGTTCGCGTAGTCGGTCAAGACCGCTTGATCCTCATAAGGTCGCGAGAGAACCGCCAGCAGCTCGGCAAACGGTGAATAGTCTCCATACTTGATCGCCGCGCCGAGCGCTTGCTCCACACGATGATTGCGCCGGATGAAGGCCGGATTAAGGTCCGCATGGCCTGAGCGCGTGCGTCGGGTTCGAGCCTCTCAGCGGCCAGACGCGATCGCCACCTCGCGACCCAACTGTCGTAGGCAGCGGGGTTCGCGAACAAGGCCTGCACATGGGCGTCAGCTTTCTCGTCGGCGGCGGCGCCACACAGCCGTCGGAAAGTCAATGTGAAGTCCGCGGCGTTTTCATGCATCGCTCGAAGAAGGGCTTGGGCGAGCTCGAGATCCCCTTCATCATTGCTGGAGAGTCCGAGCTTGTCTCGCATGCCGGCGAGCCAATGCGCCTGAAAACGGGCCGTAAACGCGGAAATCGCCTCGTTCGCGAGTTCGACCGCCCGCTTCTAGTCGCAACCCGGTTGTTTTGGCGGTGCGGGAATGTCCCCAAAACCACTCATTTGCGGCACTCCAAACCCTAGCGTCATGCCATCTCATCCAAACGGTCTCCCAGCTGATTCAGTCCCCAACGGCGCGCAAGGGTCGACGCTGAACCCCAATTCGGAGCCTGATCGGCGAGCGTGGGGAGCGGCGCTTTGGCGTCCATCGTCGCGATAAGCCGAGAGAGTTGCAGCATCTTTGCCTGCGTTTGAAAGAGACCGGCTTTGAGGACGCCATCAAGCGTGCCGCACCGTTGCACTAACTGAGCGGCGCGTTTTGGTCCGACCCCGGCAGCACCAGGCAGTTTGTCAGAAGGGTCACCGCGTAGCGCAATGAAGTCCGGCACTTGTCTTGGATCGACGCCATATTGTTGATTTCCACTGAGAACTGACCCGGGCGCCACGGGTTTTTCCACCGAGAACTGACCCATGTTCGAACCTCGCCCCCTTGGCCTTGGCAGGGGGCATCGGAGTGATCGACATGGAGTTACTGAGCGTCATCCGGCGCTGGCACTACCGAGATTATTTCTCGATCCGAGAGATATCGCGGCGCACGGGGCTGTCGAGGAACACAGTCCGCAAATACCTGCGCTCGGACACCGTTGAACCGAAGTTCAACATCCCTGACCGTCCGAGCAAGCTGGACCCTTACGCCGACAAGCTATCGCAGATGCTGCGGCAGGAGGCCGGGAAGTCCCGCAAGCAGAAGCGGACGACCAAGCAATTGCACGCCGATCTGGCCGCCCTCGGCTACGACGGCTCCTACAATCGCGTGGCGGCCTTCGCTCGCGACTGGAAGGCTGCTCGGCAACAAGAACAGAGGACGTGCGGCCGCGGCGTGTTCGTGCCGCTTGCGTTTCTGCCGGGCGAGGCGTTCCAGTTCGACTGGTCGGAAGATTGGGCGATCATCGCCGGCGAGCGGACCAAGTTGCAGGTCGCTCACGTCAAGCTCTCCTACAGCCGCGCCTTCATTCTCCGCGCCTATCCGCAGCAGACCCACGAGATGCTGTTCGACGCCCACAACCACGCCTTCCGCGTCTTGGGGGGCGTGCCGCGGCGGGGCATTTACGACAATATGCGAACTGCCGTCGACAAGGTCGGCTGTGGAAAGGAGCGCCAAGTCAACGCGCGCTTCTCAGCCATGGTCAGCCACTTCCTGTTCGAGGCGGAGTTCTGCAATCCGGCTTCCGGCTGGGAGAAGGGGCAGATCGAGAAAAACGTCCAGGACGCGCGCCATCGGCTCTGGCAGCCCATGCCGCACTTCCCTTCTCTAGACGCGCTGAACGACTGGCTGGAGACGCGATGCCGAGAGCTTTGGGCATTGACGCCGCACGGCTCGCAAGCTGGCACGGTCGCCGATGCCTGGGCGGAAGAAGCGCAGCACTTGATGTCGCTTTCCAGGACGTTCGACGGCTTTGTCGAATACGCCAAGCGCGTGTCGCCGACGTGCCTGGTCCATCTGGACCGCAATCGCTACAGCGTGCCGGCCTCCTTCGCCAATCGTCCAGTCAGCGTACGAGTCTATCCCCAACGCATCGTTGTCGCCGCCGAGGGACAAGTCGTCTGCGAACATCGCCGCGTTTTTGCCCGCTCCCACCAACGCAAGAGTACGACCACCGTTTTCGACTGGCGGCACTATCTGGCGGTCATTCAGCGCAAGCCGGGAGCCCTGCGTAACGGCGCGCCGTTCGCCGAACTCCCGCCTGCCTTCCGGGCCTTACAACAGCGTATGCTCAAGACGCCGGGCGGCGACCGCGAGATGGTCGAGATCCTCGCCCTGGTTCTCCAGCACGACGAGCAAGCCGTGCTCGCCGCCGTCGAACTGGCGCTGGAGGCCGGCGCGCCAACGAAGACGCATATTCTGAACCTGCTGCACCGCTTGGTCGACGGAAAGCCGATGGACACGCCTCCGATAAAGGCGCCGCAGGCTCTGACTTTGACGAACGAACCGCAGGCTAACGTCGAGCGCTACGACGCGCTGCGCAAAGCCCGGGAGGCGCGTCATGCGTCATAACCCCGCCGCCGGCGCCGTCGTCATCATGCTGCGCACCCTCAAAATGCACGGCATGGCTCAGGCGGTCGGCGAGCTGACCGAGCAAGGCTCTCCGGCCTTTGAGGCGGCGCTGCCCATCCTATCGCAGCTCCTGAAGGCGGAGACAGCCGACAGGGAGGTGAGATCGACGGCCTATCAACTCAAGGCCGCTCGCTTTCCGAACTATCGCGATCTCGCCGGCTTCGACTTCGCCAGCAGTGAGGTCAACGAGGCGCTCGCGCGTCAACTACACCGCTGCGAGTTCCTCGAAGACGCCCACAATGTCGTCCTGGTCGGCGGACCTGGCACAGGCAAGACGCATCTCGCCACTGCGATCGGCGTCCAGGCCATCGAACATCATCGTAAGCGCGTCCGCTTCTTCTCCACCGTCGAACTCGTCAACGCTCTCGAACAGGAGAAGCTTCAGGGCAAATCCGGCCAGATCGCGGCGCGACTTGCCCACTCCGATCTCGTCATCCTCGACGAGCTGGGCTACCTGCCGTTCAGCGCCTCCGGCGGAGCGTTGCTCTTCCATCTGCTGAGCAAGCTCTACGAGCGCGCCAGCGTCATCATCACGACTAATCTCAGCTTCGGCGAATGGGCAACCGTGTTCGGCGACCCAAAGATGACGACCGCGTTGCTCGACCGCCTCACTCATCGCTGTCACATTCTTGAAACCGGAAACGACAGCTTCCGCTTCAAGAACAGCTCCGCGAAAGCCGCCAAACCCGCAAAGGAGAAACCTCGAAACTTGACGAACGCCTGACCCCGAAACCATCATCAAGCCGGGTCAGTTCTCAATGGAAATTCCGGGTCAAATCTCAGCGGAAATCGACACGCTGCCGTCATGCAGATCCGATCCCGCAAGGTTGAGATGCCCAGCGGCCTGAACTTGCCGTTGGCCTTCGGTATGTACACGCGTCTGATAGGGTCCGGTCGGTAAGTCTCCTGCCTGAGCGCAAGCGCCAGTTCGCCCAGCCATCGCTCGACCCCGTACGCCTCGACGGCCTCGAAGTCCTGACGGTCCACGCCCGGCGCGCCCTTGTTGGAGCGGCACTGAGCATAGGCGTGCGCCAGAATGTCCTCGCGGCTGATCTTGTCGTAGAGGGCGTAGAAGCGGTAGCCGGGTTCTGCCTTCGCTTTCGCGTGCAACGCCGTCTGCAGTTTCTGAACGCTGTCCGGAGTTGATAGGTTGCCCAATCTCCAGGTCCTTCACCGCGTCTTGCGTCTGCCTTGAACTGAGGCCCCTTCCCTCCCCCGGCGTTACCCGGCTTCAGCGGTACTACGAACCTCTCCGCCACCCCATAGCGCCCGGCCTCTCCCTCACGGGCGTCCGGTTGATCACCCTTGACCACGCCATGGGGCCTCCCGTGTTGCGTACGCTTTCCTTGTGTACGTGCTGCCGCCACTACCCCGGTGCAGCGGCTGGGCGTCGTCGTCGCTCATCTCACCCAGCCGTATCAGCCTTCCCCGATAACGTTGTCGGGTCGGCCTGCACATCGTCCTTTTCGAGGTTTGCTCGGCGTTCACTCGCGTTGCGGCCCGCACACTCGCGCGGTCACCTATACGTGACCAGCTACACCGAAGGCTTCAGCCATTTCGTCACCTCCATGACTGCTCCGGTTGCTTCCGGCTGGAGCGTTTGCCGGGTGGGGCTTGCACCCACTGGAACGCGCCGCCTTCTCACGGCGCACACGTATCGCGGACGTAGCAGCCACAGCCCTAGTCGACTTTCACCTCGATGACTGCTCCGGTTGATTCCGGCTTCATGCTAACTTGAGAACTTGGGACGCACAGCAACTGTCGACTTTGCAGACAACGAGCGTGTCGCCTGCGGAACGCAGCGACTTGGAGACCCATAGGCTGCTCCTCGACAAATCGGGCGCTGGCCGCGAGCGCCGCTGACAAACCTACGACCGGCGCGCCGACGGCCTTTTGGCTTGCCTCAGGCGAGGGGCGTGAACGTCGCGCCCCGAAGTCGGCCCCGGCCCGCGACGAAGACGAGCGAAACCATGCCGATAGCGATGAGCCAAATTGTCGAGGGTTCCGGCACGCCGCTGATGCTGGCGATGGTGAGCGGCCCGTCGGACGAGCCGCTTTGGCTGAAACCGTTCGTCGCCGAAATGAGATCGCCGTCGAGATAGAGGACGTCCTCGACCGAGTTCGTCAGGTCCTGGTTGATGTACTGCGAGCCGAGATCCGGAATCAGGCTTTGCCAATCGAGCGTGCCGTAGAGTTCGGAACCGGCGTTGGTCTTGAAGACGGTGAGGTCGCCGAGCGTCGCGTCCTCGAACAGCGTGCTGCCCTGGAACACCTGGACCAACGTGTCCGCGAAATCGAAGGCGCCTGGAATGGTCGGGTCCGCGCCTAGGAACGTCGTCGGCTGGATGACCACCGTCGCGCCGATGATCGATTCCAAGGGCCCGTTGGTCGTGGTCGTCGATCCGTCGACATATCGAGCGAAGTTTACGGTCCCGTCGGTGAAGCTCAGCGTGCCAACGGTGGAGTTATAGCTCGCGGTCGGCTGCCCGGCGCCGGGGCCGGTTCCGACGCTCAGCGCCATCGGGGGCGCCGGCGCCTGGGCGACAGGGTTCTTCGTCGTCAGCTTGCCATTGAACTGCCATGGCGTCGTCGCGTCGCTGTTCTTTTCCGCCGCCGGGATCGACAGCCAGAGAGAGGCGTCCTTCGCGAGGCCCGCGCCTGTCGCGGTGATCGTCAGGGTCGCGGGTATGTTCTTTGCCGCATCCGGCGCAGTCGCCGTAACTTTCCAGTCCGCGTTGCCGGTCGATCCGGCGAACGTGTCCGTCGTATTGTTCATGGTCACTTCGATGTCGTCAACCGTCGTCGTCGTCAGGTTCTGGAAGTAGACCCCCTGGGCGAATCCGTCCGAGCCGAAGTTCCTCGCGTTGAAATAATTCTTGCCGAACCGGTTCGGCAGTACGTTCGTGCCGACTTTTGGATTCCCCGCCTTCAGGAAGATCTGATTGTTGGGGATCGTGCCGGCGTTTTGCAGTTTCGTGATCAGGTCCTTGAACGGCCCGTTCCCGTCCGGGGTGACCTTGCCGTTCGCCACCGTCACGGTCTGCGCGAGGAACGGATAATCGGCCGACCAAGCGGGGGGCGCCGCGAATGACGCCAGGAGCCCCGCAAATAGCACGAAACATGCCCGCTGTTGCTCACGCTCCATGACGAATCTCCTGCCCTTCGCCTGTGACGACCGAACCTACGCCATTGCAAAATCCTCTCGGGCCGCGCCGCGCCGTCCGCGGCGGGCCAAGCGCAGACCGGCCAGTGCGGCGGCGCCGAAAGCCAGCAACAGGGAAGCCGGAGGTTCGGGTGCCGCAACGCTTGCGATGTCGAGCTCCCCGAGCGAAACCGCGTCCTGGGTGAAGTTATGCGTCGCGCCGACGAGATCGCCGTCGAAGAAGAGGTCGTCGAGCGGAGCCGTCCAGTCTTCTAGAAGGTAGCGCGAGCCAAGACTCGGGTAGAGGGACTGCCAGGTCAGCTCACCGACCAGCTCGCTCCCAGACCCGGTGGTATAGACGCGAATATTGGTGAGCGTCCCCCCGGCGTAGAGCGTGTCGCCCTGCATGATCTGGACGAAAGCATCCGTAAAGTCGTAGGCGCCCGAGATTTGCGGATCCTGGCCGATCAGCTCGGACGGCTGCACGACGATCGAGCTGCCGATGATCGACTCTTCCGGACCGTTCATCGTCGTCGAAGAGCCGTCGAGGTACCACGCCCGGCTGACCGTCCCGACGCCGAAGATGAGCGCGCCGGTCTGGGCGTCGAACGAGACGTCGACCGACCCCTTGTCCGTCCGCATCCCTGGCGCTCCTTTCTCCGGCGGCTTGGGCGCGGGCGGCGGCTTCGGCGGCGCGGGCGTCAGGTTGACGGTGAACTGGTCGGGTTGCTTGGGGTTGTTGTCCGACGGCGCCGCCGGGACCATCAGCCATAGGTATTGGCTCGGCTGGATCGCGCTCGCCTTGTCCGCCGCGGTGATCGTGAGCGTGGCCGGCTTGCTCTTGTTTGCGTCCGGGGCCGTAACGGCGACATTCCAGGACCCATTCGTCCCACTCGAGCCGGCGAATGTATCGGTCAGGTTGTTCATAACGAACTCAACGTCGCCCACCGGGAACTTGGTGACGTTGACCTAGATCGTGCCTAATGCGTCGCCGACCGAACCGGTCTTGGTCGAGTCGAACATCGGCAGATTGAATTTTGAGGAGCCCAGTCCATCGATGAAAGCGTTGGGCGTCGCGGGAAGGCCCTTGGCCTTCAGAAGCGCCGTCAACGGCCCGTCGCCAGCCGGCGTGACGGTGTCGGTCTCGCCATTGACGGCGACGCCTTGCACCTTCACCGGGAAGTCAGCCGCGCGAGAGCAACTTACGACAAACGCGCAAGAAATCGCCGCGCTCCACAGAATCCGACCCTTGCGTCGCATCTGAGGCGTCCCCTGCGCCGTCACTATACTCTAGGAGGCCAAGTCGTCAACGCATTCTTTACAATCGCCATACTTATTGTCATTGGTAACGCGGTTCTCGACGACTCGGTCCGCGCCTGACGCGCGGCGCTGGCTCGCAATGGTGGAGCATGGCCCGATCCCTGCCGTTCATGGCGTCGTGCGCTGGCGGCTTGTCGACCTCTGCCAATGGGTGTTCGTGGAATTCCGCATCGCAATCTCGCAGCAGACGCTGAGCCGCGAGCTACACAAGATGGGCTATCGCAAGCTTTCGGCCCGTCCCCGGCATCATGCGCAGGTCGAGGGCGCAATCGAGGATTTTAAAAAACGTATGGCCCGCCCCGTCTGCAAGAGGTTTGCCGAGATCACCGTCTGATCAGTCTGCTTCAACGTATCCGGCCTCGGAGGCCCTGTCTCCCGGCCATGATGGAGATACGCGCGCTCTGGGCCTCATAAAAGACGCGGCGTCAGATCGCGCCGTTTTTTGAACCAGGCTTCCGAAGCGCCGTTCGACTGTCAGGCCATCCCGTCGTCACCCTCTCGCAAACACCTGTTGGCCGATCGATGCGTTATGTTCGATCGCCCGAAGTCTACGCCGCCATCGGCAGTCCTGCCGCGGCAAACCGCTCTTTCCGCCTCAACACCGCCCAGGCGATCCTCGCCAGCTTATTGGCGAAGGCGACGATCGCAACGTTGCGGTGGGCGCGGCTTGAGAGATCTTTCGCCCATCGGCCGAGCGGCGTGTCGCGCTCGACCACATAGGGCAGCGCCGCGAGCGCTCCATGGATCAGCTGTCGGCGTAGGTATTTGTTGCCGCGCTTGCTGATCCCGAGCAGCTTTGGCTTGCCGCCAGTGGTGAACTGTCGAGGGACCAGACCGAGCCATGCGGCGAGATCCCGCCCACGGTCGAAGCTCTCCGCCTGACCAACGGCGGCGACAAGGGCGGAGGCGACGATCGCGCCGATCCCGGGGATCGTGATCAACCGGCGGGCCTCTTCGTTCTCCTTCACCCAGCGGACGAACTCGGCGTCGAAGGCAGAGATCCGTCGATCAAGCTCCGCCCATTGCGTCCGAGCGTCGGCGACGAGCACAATCATCCGTGGGCTCAGGCCTGCTCCGCCTTGCTCGTCCATCAGGACGCTTAGAAACTGCTCGAGCTTCCGTTTGCCCTGCGGGGCGACCAGTCCTCGCTCCAAAAGGATAGCGCGCAACTGATTGATCAGAGCCGTGCGCTCGCCGACAGCCGGTCTCGCGATCGATGAAGCGTCTGCATGTCGAGCTGATCCTGACTCTTCAGTTCGATAAAGCGCATCGTCGGCCGCGTCGCCGCTTCCGCGATCCCCTCGGCGTCGCGATCGTCGTTCTTCTGCGCCTTGACATAAGGTCGCACATATTCGGGCGACATCAGCCGAACATCGTGGCCGTGAGCGGCGAACACCCGACCGAGATGATGGGCGCCGCAGCAGGCCTCCATCCCGACAACCGCATGGAGCAATCTTCTCCGCCAGCGCAACCAACGTCTCCCGTCTTACCTTACGCCGCATAACCACCGCGCCGGACGCATCCAGCCCGACGACGCTGTACACGTTCTTGCCAAGGTCGACGCCAAGGACCGCAATATCCATACCCATTCCTCCTTTTGAACCGCCGGCGACCTTACGGCGCCGGAAGGAGGGGCGGGCCATTCCATAAAATACCGCGAGAAGAGGGGCGGTGGTCCGTCGTCGACCTCGTCAGTTGTTGAGATTCGTTTACCCAGTCGCTCAGTTCGTCTTCTATCAATTGCGCTAGGGGTCGAGCTGAGCGCCGACCGAGGGACCAGCGCGTAGATCATCGTTGGTGAATTGCTGGCCGCTTTGCGCGATACCGGTCGTTCGTTGAGCGCGTGGCGGAGGCCATCGACCTTGAGCTGTCTGCCCTGCGAATGCACGGAAAGCGCAAGAAAGCGGCCCTCGGGTGAAGCCCGTAACTGGTGCGCGGAGCGACCGCCCCGAAAGCAAACGGCGATCGCGTCAGCTCGACCCTTGTTAAGCGCTAGAATGCGGTCGAAAACGAAACTGGGCGGTCCAAACATCGTTGCGAGCGCGACGGCGCGTCACAAAGCCCCCCGTCAGCGATCCGCGGCAGACCAGATCTTTTCCACTCCCGATTTGGGCCGGAGTTGGCCTGATCCTTGCTATGAGAGATCAGCCTTGAACCGCCCTGATGCCGGAGATCGCGATGAATCTTCACGTGACGTCTCAGACAGCCGACGGTGCCTCGGGCGCGGCTCACCCGCTTGATCCGCTCGACGCGCTCGAGATTGCGAAGGCGTCTTCAATCCTCCGGCAACATTATCCTTGGGGCGACGACCTTCGGGTCGAGACGATCGACATCGCGGAACCCGACAAGGCCGCCGTGCGCGGTCACGCGCCCGGCGACGCCTTCGCGCGGATCGCGCATTACAACATCTACAAACGCGGCCAGCCCGGCGTGCAACAGGGTCTGATCGATCTTCGGGCCGGGACGATCATCAGCGAGCACTTCAACCCCGAGGCCCGCGCCATGGTCGCGGTCGCGGAGGTGCTCGAGATCGAGGCGACCGTGAAGGCGGATGCGCGCTTTCAGGAGGCGCTGCGGCACCGCGGTCTCATCGACTACCTTGACTTCATGTGCATCGATCCCTGGACCGTGGGCGACTTCGGCCACGAGATCGAGAAGGAGCGGCGCGTCCTCAACTGCTTCGTGTGGATGCGAACTTTTCCGCTCGACAACTACTACGCGCACCCCGTCGAGGGCCTGCACTCGCTCATCGACCTGTCAAATCTCGAAGTCCTCAAGGTCGAGGATCACTTCGCCGAGAAGGGCGACTACATCCCGGTTCCGGTGACGCCGCTCAACTTTGATGCGGAGGTGCTTACGAGCTTCCGTCCGCCGTCCGCGCCGCTCGACGTGGTGCAGCCCCACGGGGCGGGCTTCAAGGTCGATGGCCAAAGGGTCACCTGGGAGAACTGGGATTTCCGGGTGGGGTTCAACGGGCGCGAGGGTCTCGTGCTTAACACTGTCGGTTATACGGTCGGCGGCCGCCGGCGCCGGTGCTCTATCGCGCCTCCATCGCCGAAATGGTCGTGCCCTATGGCTCGCCGGAGCGCAGCCACTATCGCAAGAACGTTTTCGACAGCGGCGAGATCGGCTTTGGCCGCATGGCGAACTCGCTCAAGCTCGGCTGCGACTGCCTCGGCGTGATCCACTATTTCGACGCCGTCGTGCCTGACGTATTCGGCAACCCGCGCACTATCGAGAACTGCATCTGCCTGCACGAGGAGGACGCCGGGCTTTCCTGGAAGCACTTCGACGTGCGCACCGAACGCACGGAGGTGCGCCGCGCCCGCAAGCTGGTGATCTCATCCATCTCGACGATCGGGAATTACGAATACGCCTCCTACTGGTACCTGCATCAGGACGGCCGGATCGAGTACGAGATGAAGGCCACGGGCATCATCAACACGGCCGCCTGTCATCCGGGCGACCCGGGACGATACGGCGCTGAGGTCGCGCCCGGCATCGTCGGCCACATCCACCAGCACCTGTTCTCGGCGCGTCTGGACGTGGAGATTGACGGTCCGAACAACACGGTCGTGGAATGCGACACGATCGCCCCGCCGGCCGGTCCGGAGAACCCATACGGCAACGCCTTCCTCGTCGAGGAAACCGTGCTGCCGACCGAGACTCGCGCCATGCGCGACGTCGATTTCGACCGGATGCGCTACTGGAAGGTCATCAACCGCCAAGCGAAAAATTGGTTGGGCGGCCCAACCGGCTACAAGCTCGAGGCGCGGTCTCCCGTAAAGCCCTTCACGCATCCGGACAGCCCCTCGGGCCGCCGCTCCCGATTCATCCAGCACCAGTTGTGGGTGACGCCCTTCGACCCGGCCGAGCGCTTTCCGGCGGGCGAATTTGTCAATCAATCGACGGGGGAGGACGGCATCGAGGCGTGGACTCGCAAGGATCGCCCGATCGAGGACGCCGACATTGTCCTCTGGCATACATTCGGGCTGCACCACCTTCCCCGCCCAGAGGACCATCCGGTGCAGACGTGCGTGGCGTGCGGCTTCGCTCTGGCGCCAATCGGGTTCTTCGATCAGAACCCGGTGATCGACCTCCCCTCGCAGACCAATGAGGCCAGTAGCTGCGCGCATTGCGCATGATGTCCCACGCAGTCGTATCGGAGGCTGGCGTCCGCCTTTCGGCGCGCCGAGGGTTTGAGACGCTCGGCGACGCGGCCCGCGGCCTTGAGGCGCTGCTCATCGTCGAAGCCGGCGGAGCTCGCATACCGCGCGACCACCCGGCGCTTGGCAGAGCCCGCAGCGACCTCGCCGAGGCGGAGGCTGTGATCCGCGCCCGCCGGACGGCGCCGCCGGCCGCTCATCCACAACGACATCTGGTGCCGTCAGCCGGTCGACTCGGCACTGCGAGCGTCTCGATGTCGAAGCGTCAGGACATCGCCGCGCGCCAAACGCTGGCGCCCCTGCGCGAGGCTGGAGACCGCCTGAGCTCGGCGGCGTGCGCCTTGCCGGTTTTCGAGATCGTGGTGCTGGGCGAGGGCTGCGCCTGCTGCGCGGCGCCCGGGAAGTAGGCGCGACCGATGGCGACCTACTCGATCTGGCTGTTGGAATACGCCTGGGCGCCTGCCGCACCGGCGGGCGCGATTTTGTTTGGGGACTACGACAAGCCGCCGCGCAAGCTGCCCTACGCCTATATCCTGTTGCGGGGCCCCGGCGTCGTGGCCATGGTGGATGTCGGCTACAACGCCGCGGCCTATGGGGGCGAGATGGCGGACCGCTTCGGCGTGCGCGGCTGGCGGCCTCCTTCGGCCGTCCTGGTCGAGGCGGACCTTCGCCCCGAGGACGTGGATCACGTCTTCCTCACCCACGCGCATTCGATCATGCAGGCAACACCGACGCCTTCCCCAACGCGGTGTTCTATCTCCAGGAGCGCGAGCTCTCGAAGTGGGTATGGGCGCGCGCGCTAGAGGCGAAATTCCGCTGGCTGATGGCGGCCGCCGACCCGGCCGACATCATGCGTCTCGCCGAGCGAGCGGCCGAGGGCCGGCTCGTCTCCGTCAACGGCGACCCGGAGGATGTGTTTCCAGGCGTCGACCTGCGCGCGGTGCACGACACTCACACCTGGGGCTCGCAATTCGTGACGATCCGCAACGACGGCCGCCCGGAAAGCGAGGATGTGTGGGTCATGGCGGGCGATCTCGTCTACAGCTTCGACAACATCGTGGGATCCGATCCGGCGTCGCCGCAATACACGCCGATCGGGCTCGCCCAGTGCAGTCAAGTCAACCTGATTCTGGCCACCGACGCCATAATGAAGCTCGTCGGCGGCGAGACCCGGCGCGTCATCCCCGTGCACGAGGACGCGCTGGCGCAGGTTTACCCGCATCGCGTCACTCGGCACGGCCTCAAGATCATCGAACTCGTGCTGGCCGATGGGCAAGCGAGCCTCGTGGCGTGAGTCCGCATTCTCTCCATCCCTGACTTGCCGGAGACTGCATGTACGACACCATTGTCCTGGGCGCCGGTTCTGCGGGTTGCGTCCTCGCCAATCGGCTGAGCGCCGATCGGGGCCGCAAGGTGCTGGTGCTGGAGGCGGGCCGCGCCGCGCCACAGGCCTCCGACATCCCGTCCGACTGGGTGACGATGTTCAACACCTCGGCCGATTGGGGGTTTTACACTGTGCCGCAGCTCGGCTGCCGCGGCCGGCGCATTTTTTGGCCGCGCGGCCGCATGGTCGGCGGGTCGGGGGCGCTTAACGCCATGATCTACATCCGCGGCCTGCCGTCGGACTACGACGGCTGGGCTCGGCTTGGCTGCCCGAACTGGTCGTGGGCCGACGTGCTGCCGGTGTTCAAGATGTCGGAGGATAACCAGCGCCTCGGCAACGACCCCCTGCATGGCGCCGGCGGCCCGCTCCACGTCAGCGACCCGGCCTATGTCGATCGCGGCGAGCGCATGTGGATCGAGGCCGCGCAGGCGGCGGGTCACAAGCTCAACGCGGATTTCAACGGGACGGAGCAGGAAGGCTGCGGCTTCTTCCAGTTCGTCATCAAGGATGGCGAGCGGTGGGGCACCGGCAAGTCCTACCTGCGGCCGGCGCTCGATCGGCCGAACCTGACCGTCAAGACGGGGATCCTGATCACCCGCATCGTCATCGAGAAAGGCCGGGCCGTCGGGGTCGAATATCTCGAGAAGGGCCAGGCAGGGCGTGGCGCACGCGAGCTCCGAGATCGTGCTCAGCTGCGGCGCGATCGGCTCCCCTCACCTGCTGATGCTGTCCGGCGTCGGCCCCGCCGACGAGCTCAAGGCCGCCGGCGTCGCATCCGTTCATGACCTGCCGGGCGTCGGCAAGGACTTGCAGGACCACATCAACATCCCGATCGCCTTCGGCGCCAACCAGAAGATCGGCATCGGCGCGCTTACTGAGAAGGAATGGGACGAGTTCGCTGGCGGCCTGGCAGGGCGCGCCGCGATCGGGCCTGCGCACCTCGGCCTGGGTCGCGGCCGGCGCGCATGTGCGCAGCCGGCCCGAGGTCGAACCGGACCTGCAGCTCTACGGCGCCATGAGCCCGCATCGCGACTATGCGCGCTTTCTCCATTCGGGCTCCGGCGTCGCCCTCGCACGCCACCTTGCAGCGTCCCGAGAGCCGCGGCGAGATTAGCCTGCGCTCGGCCGACCCGATCGAGGCGCCCGACATCGACCCGCGCTACTTCGTCAGCGACCCCAGCGGCGGGGACATCGCCACCCTGATTGAAGGCGTCCGCGTCAATCGCCGGATCGCGGCGCAATCGCCGCTCAAGGAGATTTTGACCGAAGAGCTGGCGCCGAGCGGCGAGGCGCAGAGCGACGACGAGATCGCCTACTATATTCGCGGGCACTGCACGACGCTCTACCATCCCTCGAGCACCTGCCGGATGGGCGTGGACGCGAAGGCGGTCGTCGATCCGTCCAGCATGAAGGTGCATGGGCTCGAGGGACTGCGGATCGCCGACGCCTCCGTCATCCCCCGCATGATCTCAGGGCAATCTGCAAACGCCGACCATCATGATCGCGGAACGCGCCGCCCAGATGATCCTTGCGGATTCCTGAAATCCGCGCGGGGGCGAGCATGGCGACCGGCTGGAATTTTCACGAACTCTATCTCTGGCACGACACCGGCAACGCCGCGACGTTCTTCCCGCCGGGGTTGACGATCGAACCGGGCGACCACGCCGAGAACTCCGCCACCAAGCGCCGCTTCCGCAACCTCGTCGAAGTCTCGGGACAGCTCGACCGCCTCACGCCTGTCCGCTCGCTGCCCCTCACGGACGAGGACCTCGCCCTGTTTCACACCCGCGCCTATATCGAGCGCATCAAAATTCTCAGCGCCGATCGCGGCGGCGACGCGAGCTACCTCATCCCCTTCGGTCCGGGCAGCTATGACATCGCGCTGCTCGCCGCGGGTGGAACCACGGCCATCATCGACGCCGTCGCGCGGGGGCGGGTCAAGAACGGCTACGCGCTCGTCCGGCCGCCTGGACACCATGCGGAGCGCGACAAGGGCCTGGGGTTCTGCCTGTTCGCGAACGTGCCGATCGCCATCATGAAGGCGCGGGTCGCCAACAAAATCGGCCGCATGGCCATTGTCGACTGGGACGTGCATCATGGCAACGGCACGCAACAGGCCTTCTACGAGGACCCGGACACGCTGGTGATCTCCTTGCATCAGGACGGCTTGTTCCCGCGCGACGGCCGCGGCAGCCGCGCCGAGCGCGGCGAGGGTCTCAATATCAATGCGCCGCTGCCTCCCGGCTGCGGCACGGGCGCCTACCTCGCGGCCTTCGAGCGCCTGGTCATTCCGGCCCTTCACGCCTTCCGGCCGGAGATGATCGTGGTCTGCTCGGGCTTTGACGCTGCCGTCCTCGATCCGCTCGGCCGCATGATGGTCCATAGCGAAGGCTACCGGACCATGACGCGCCTCCTGATGGGCGCGGCGGCCGATCTATGCGGCGGCCGGCTCGCCATGTCGCACGAGGGCGGCTATTCCGCGAGCTACGTGCCCTATTGCGGTCTCGCGGTGATGGAGCAATTGAGCGGAATCCGCACGAAGATCGACGATCCGTTCTTCCCCAACTTCAAGCGGCTATCCCGGCCAGCTTGTGCAGCCGCATCAGGAGGCGGCGATCGCCGCTGCCGCGGAAGCGCTCAGCGCTCTTCGCCGCTGAACCGGCGAACGACGTTCTCCAGGATGCGCGACACCGGGTTGTCGTAGCCGTTGTGGGACAGGCTGCCGCAGAAGGTGATCGAGCCCGTCGAGAAGATCTGGCCGCCGACCTCATTGCAGCCGTAGACCATGTGCGCCTCTATCTCGACCTTGCCGCCGACCGCCATCGTGTGGGTCAGGATGTCCTCGGGCACGCCCAGGAAGCTCGGGCCGTGACCCTCCGAACGGGCGAGCACGACCGCCCGGCTGAAGTGCCGAGGTCGCGCGAGACCTGATCGAGCTCGAAGCCCGCCGCGCCGCCTCCCGACAGCCCGAAGTCGCCGAACGTGTCGGCCTCGACGCCGTCGAAGATCCAGGCGACGGCAGGGTCGGCGGACGCCGGCGTTCGCCGATACGGACTGCCCTCGAAGAACCCCTGCACCGCGAAGCCGATCTCGGCCAGGGCTTGCGGCGGCCGTCCGTTGCGCCGCCAGAGTCCCGCCGTAGGCGCCGTCGAACTGGTTGTAGTACTCGCCAGGCTCGGCCGCCCAGGCGCGGATACCGCTCTCGGCGCGGCGGACCTCCATCGCCCAGGGCGGCTCAGACGAGCGGGCGATGCGCCAGTAGAAGCCGTTGCCGCCGAGATAGCAGAGGTTGCCGCCGCCTGCCCTGTAAAGCTCCAGGGCGTCCAGCATGGCGGCGGTATGATATTCGGGATGCGAGCCGGTGACCATCAGCGGATAGTCGCGGATCAGGTCGACCCCGTGGGCGTCTAGGTCCTCGTCGGTCACGACGTCGAACGCAAAGCCCTTCTCCTCGAGCCAGTCGGTCAGATGGCTGTCGGCCGGGAGGTGGCGCAGCCCCGAGCCGCGTGCATCGGGAAACGTGAGATAGCCCGGCCGCATGGAGAGTACCGGCCGGCGGCGCGACGACAGCGCGACCCCGGACCCGTCAGGATGGTAATTGTAGGTCGAGAAGCCGAAGTCGCGGAATTGGTCGGGATTGTTGGGGCTGGCCCCCCACGCCGCGGCGCGGGCCTGGAACGCCGCATCCCAATTGCCCCGCGCATGGTTCGCATAGGCGAGGTAGGTGAGGGTCGAGGCCAGGTAGACGATCTTCGCCCTGCTCCGCCGTTTCGCGTGCGGCAGCACAAAAAAAGGAATGTGGTCGGAGGCGAGGCCATTGTCGACGCGGAGCGCGTAGACGCCGCTCGGAAGATCCTCGGGAATGGTGAGCTCAAGGCTCTCGCGCCAGCCGACGTCGCCGACGTCGTCGCTGTGGAAATGCACCGCGCCGTACTCGTCCGGCGCATGCCGCCAAGCCATCTCGCGGCCACTCCAGTTCGATCCCTTCATGGCGCGCGTCGGAAGGTTCACGAAGGCGCCGTGAAGCGCGCCCTGGCCGCGGTCCGCAAAGGTCTGCGACGTCATATCAGACGCGAAATCCCACGCTGCGAGCGCGCGGTCCGGCGCAATCCCGCAGGGCGCCCAGGCTTGCGGCGAGATCGGGCGCAGGGCCGGCGCCGATGCGCGGCGCTTCGAGCTGTCCGTCGAAGAGGAAGGCCGGCTCGGGGCTCGAGCAGCGCGCCGAAGCTCGTCGCCGACAATGCGGAGATCGGCGGCCACGCCTCGGGAACAGACACGATGACGCGTCCGCGTGCGATCGCCCCGCGGCGCGGCGCGCGCTCCACGAGTTCTACCTGCGCTACGGCGCGAACCGGATCGAACGCGACGCTGACGCAATGCCAGGCCATCCTCGGCGAGGACGAGCCCAGTCGGCACGATTACGTTTCCGCCGCTCGAGACGAACAGCACGAGTTCGCCGTCGCGCAGACCAAGGCCGAGATGGCGGCCGCTCCCGGGCTCTTGCACGGCCATGAGACACTGCAGGCTGGCGAAGCGTTTCAGACATCGCACATTGACGACGAAGTGGACGACCCCGTTATCCGGAAGCCGCGGCGCGGGCGCGTGACCATAGGAGCCGGGCCGCGCAACCTGAGCCAGCCCGTCGTGGCGGCCCTCGCCAAGACCCGGAATCGGAATGAGCTTCATGCCGGGGCCGGCCGGATTCGGGTCGCCATGGCGGACCCGCACGACCGCAGACATAAAGGGCCGGTTCTCGACCGAGCTGACCTTGAACGAGATCGTCTCGCCGGGACGCGCGCTCCAGGGATCGCAATAGCCGACAATGCCGGGCTGCATGGCCTACAGCGTCACGACTAGATGGCTTCGGATACTCTCGTCCGCGGCAAGCACGATGCGTAGGCGGTTGACCGCGTCGGCCATGTGGTCGGTCAGGTCGAGGTCGTCGCGGATCGCGGCGAGCAGGGAGGCCTGTTCACGCCGACAGAGCGCGAGGTGATCGGGCTCATCGTCCATGCGGAACGTCTCGTCGACGCGCACAAGCGCATTGTTCGCGTCGAGCGCCGCATGGTGCAGCCGAAGCGCGCTTGTCTTGGTATGGCTGTCGATGTCGGAAGACGCCGTCTTCGAAGCGCCCTCCGCCGCGTCGCCCGACTGCCCGGCCGCCACGATGCTGACGGAGCCCTTCGGGCCGACGACATCCTTCACAAAGAACGCGACCTCGCTCATCATCGGCCCCCAGCCGGCCTCGTACCAGCCGACCGACCCGTCGTCGAACTCGACATGCAAATGCCCATAGTTCGGGACCTTCACATTGTCTGCGAGCCGGGCCCCGATGCCATGCACCCGCACCGGCCGGGCACCGGACATCTGGCACATGATGTCGACATAGTGGACCCCGCAATCGACGCGCGGCGACAGGCTCTGCATGAGGTTGCGGTGCCAGGTCCAGGCGGCACCGATCGACTGCTGGTTCAGGTTCATGCGCATGACGAGCGGCTTGCCGAGAGTGCGGGCGAGTTCGACGAACCGCGTCCAGGAGGGATGGACGCGCAGGATATAGCCGGCCATCAACTTGCGGCCGTGCGCCTTCGCCGCGTCGACGACGCGCTGGGCGTTCGCCACCGCCTGGGCGAGGGGCTTTTCGACAAAGACGTGCGCGCCCGCCTCGATGGCGCGGATGCCGTATTGCGCATGCGTGTCCGGATAGGTGTTTGATCGACACGACGTCCGGCCTGACGGAGACGAGCGCCTCGTCGAAGCCGCTGAAGCGGGAAACGGAGGACCATGCCTCGGGCAGGTCGGTCCGCCTTCCGATCGTTCGGGCGCATAGACCCGCAAGGGCGAACCCGTCGAGATCGTCGTAGGCGCGGGCGTCCGACAGGCCCATGCTGCCCAACCCTACCACCGGCACCCGCAGAACCTCGCCCATCTCGGTCTTTCTTCAGTGAACGCCGTCACGTCGTCCGGTCGGCGCCCGGGAGCTTGCCGGGGCGCGCGAAAGCGTCGAGCACGTTCTTCATCACGCGGGATACATCATTCTCGAAATTGTTGCACGGGAGGGCGCTCCCCCAGGCGATCGAGCTGGCCGAGAACACGGCCGGCAGGTTCACCTTCCAGCAACATGTCGCGACCGCGCAGCGCTCTCGTTGACCGTTTCCGCTGTTGGCTTGAGGCGGCCGTTCAGCGCCGCGAGCGCCCGGTCATGGTCGTCTCGGCCACGTCAGAGGCATAGGCATAGATCGCCTTGTAGCTAACGCGCGCCTCCGCCGGGGTGGCTTGGTCCCGGCGCTCACCGCAGGGTCACGACCTTCTTCTTGCGTACGCTCTCGTCGGCGGCGAGCACGATGCGGAGGCTGTTCACCGCATCCTCCGTGTGGCCGGAGAGGTCGACGTTCCCGCGGATCGCGTTCAGGAGAACGAGCTGCTCGCGTTCGCAGAGTTCGTCATGGCTCGGCTCGTCGTCCATGCGGAAGAGCTCGTCGGCCTTGGCGAGCGAGTTGTCCTTGTTGAGCTTCGAATGGTGGAGGCGGATCGCGTTCGTCTTCGTGTGCGTACCGATATCGGCCGAGGTCGTGTCGCTCGCCCCCTCGTCGGCGCCCTTGCCCTGCTCGGCCATGACGATGCTGGCGCAACCCTTGGGGCCGACCACATCCTTCACGAAGAAGGCGACCTCGCTCATCATCGGGCCCCAGCCCGCCTCGTACCAGCCGACCGACCCGTCGTCGAATTCGACGTGCAGGTGGCCGTAATTGTAGGTCTTGACCTCCTTCGTCAGGTGCGCGCCGATGCCGTGGACGTGCACCGGCTTGGCGCCGGTCATCTGGCACATCACGTCGACATAGTGGACGCCGCAATCGACGATCGGCGGCAGCGACTTCATCAGGTTCTTGTGCCAGGTCCAGGCGTCGCCGATAGATTGTTGGTTCAGGTTCATGCGCATGACGAGCGGCTTACCCAGGCCCTTCGCGAGTTCGACGAACTTCACCCAGGAGGGGTGGACGCGCAGGATGTAGCCGATGACGAGCTTCTTGTCGGCGGCGCGCGCCGTGGCGACGACGCGTTTTGCGTCCTTCACCGTCTCGGCGATCGGCTTTTCCATGAAGACGTGCGCGCCCGCCTTGAAGGCGCGGATGGCGTAGTCGGCATGCGTGTCGGGCCAGGTATTGATCGAGACGACATCGGGCTTCAGCGTCTCGAGCGCCTCCCCGTAGTCGGCAAAGCGTGGCACGTTCGACCAGCGTGCCGGCAGGTCGGTGCGCTTGGCGATGCGCCGGGCGCAGAGCCCGGCGAGCTCGAACCCCTCGATCTTGTCGTAGGCGCGGGCGTGCGAGGCACCCATATTGCCGACTCCAACCACCAGCACGCGCAGTACGCCGTTCTTCTTCGCTATTCCGTTCGCCTTTCGGTTCGTCTTCGCGGCCATGTCCTTCCTCCCTTGCAGCCTTTGACGCAGTGGCCCGAGATAACCGGTCTTATATTAGGGAAACGCAGGCGCCTCCAGCGGGGCATATGGCCGCTGGGCGCGCCCGACCATGATGCCCAAAACGCACCGCGTCACTTGACCCGGTCGTCGTCCGGGTCTTAGGTTTTGTTTTTGAAGCAGTTGCGATGACTGGCTGGGGCAATCAGTGGACATAGCTCACACTGCGTTGCGGGCGTCGCCTCACCCGCTCAATTCATTGTCGGCCAGCGAGATCGCCCTTGCAGCCGAGATCGTCAGGGTCTCGCACGACCTCGGCGCGGGGATGCGGTTCGAGACTGTCGTCCTGCAGGAAGATTTTGAAGCGGCCGGGCTGGGGATCCGACGCGCCTTCGTATCATTCTACGACATCACGGCGGGCAACCTTTTCGAGGCGGTTGTATCGCTGACGGGCGGAACCGTCGAGAGCTGCGCGCCACGCCCAGGCGCGCGGCCGCGCATCGCCCCGGACGAATTCCTGCTGGCCGAGCAGATCGCCAAGTCGCATCCCGATTTTCTCGCTGCGCTCGCCAAACGGGGCATCACCGATGTGTCGCTGGTGTGCAGCGATCCTTGGTCCTGTGGCGTGTTCGGCCATCCGGATGAGGTCGGCCGCCGCCTGATCCAGACGATCACGTGGGTACGCAACCACCCTCACGACAATCAATATGCTCACCCCGTCGAGGGGTTGAGCGCCCTTGTCGACATTGATCGCGGCGAGGTGCTGCGGATCGACGATTTCGGCGTCGTTCCGGTGCCACGCGACGAAGGCAATTTCGCAGCGGGTTTCCAGCAGAGTTGGCGAACGGATCTCAAGCCCATCGAAGTCATCCAACCGCAGGGTCCGAGTTTCACTGTCGACGGCTGGGGAGTCGAGTGGTGCGGCTGGCGGTTCCGCGTCGGCTTCACCCCGCGCGAAGGGCTCGTGCTGCACGAACTGCGCATCCGGGACGCCGGCGCGTGGCGCAGCGTGCTGAGCCGCGCGTCGCTGGCGGAAATGGTGGTGCCGTACGGCCACCCGAGCGGCGTGCATCCGCGCAAGAACGCCTTCGATTGCGGGGAGTACGGGATTGGCGTGCTGGCGAACAGCCTGACGCTCGGTTGCGATTGCCTGGGCGCAGTGCACTATTTCGATGCCGTGGTGAACCGGATCGACGGCACTGCGCAAACAATTCCGAACGCGATCTGCCTCCACGAGGAAGACGCCGGCGTGTTGTGGAAACACACCGATTTCCGTACCCAGGACAGTGATGTTCGGCGGGCACGCCGGCTCGTGATCTCGTTCATCGCGACGGTGGGCAACTATGAGTACGGGTTCTATTGGCATCTGTATCTCGATGGCACCATCGAACTCGTTGTCAAGCTGACCGGGATCATCAATACCGCGGGCCTGATGCTCGACGGCTCGACCGGCCGAGGCACGCTCGTTGCCCCAGGCGTCGTCGGCCACATCCACCAGCACGTGTTCAATGTCCGGCTCGACATGGCGGTGGATGGGCCCAACAATACGGTCGTGGAAGTCGACACGGTCGCCGACCCGGCTGGGCCGGATAACCCGTGGTGCAACGCTCTGTCGATCGTCGAGAAGCCATTGCTGAGCGAGAAGGCGGCGCGGCGCTCCGCCGATCCATCGCGCATCCGCTCGTGGAAGATCGTCAATCGCGAGCGAAGAACAGCGCTTGGCTATCATCCTGGCTACCGGTTGCTGGCTCACAGCGCGCTACGCACGCCGATGCCGCCCGGCAGTCAAGTGGCGCAGCGCGCCGGCTTTGTCGCCAACGACATTTGGGTCACTCCGACGCGGGCCGATGAACGCTGGCCGGCGGGCGACTATGTGAACCAGAGCGCGCCGGGCCAGGGCCTCCCGGCTTGGACCGAACAGGATCGTTCGGTCGCCGATCGGCCAATCACCGTCTGGCATACCTTCGGCCACAACCATATTGTCCGGCCGGAGGATTACCCGGTGACGCCTGCTACGCACTGCGGATTCACCCTGCAACCGTTCGGCTTTTTCGACCGAAATCCAACACTCGACGTGCCGCCGTCTAAGTCGGCCCACAGCTGCTGCGCCTGAGGACGGCGAGTGGCACGCCGATTGCAAGGACAAGAAAACCGAGGAGGGAAAATGCGATGAAGGACAAGAATTGGACGCCCGGTCGTCGCGCCATCGTCAAGGGCCTCGGCGCCACGGTCGTCGCGCCGTTGGCCGCGCCCTTTGTCGCATCGGCGCTGGCGGCTGACAGCAAGCCGTTGCGCCTCGCCGTGGTCGCCGCCCAAATCGCCGACCACACCGATTACCTCAACGGCGCCACGCTGGCCGTGGACGAGATCAACGCTGCTGGCGGCGTGAACGGCCGGCAGATCAAGATCGAACACCACGACTGCGACATCTTCACGCCGGACGGCATTCAGGCGGGATACCGCGCGGTCGTCGACACGAAGCCTGACGCCATCGGCAGCGCCTTCGTGCCGCTGGCCCGCCAAACGATGCTCGAGGCGCTGGGCGACTACAAGGCGCCGCTGCTGACTGGCGACACCAATTTCGATCTGCTCACCTTCGCCAAGAAAAATCGCGACAAGTACTGGAACTATTTCCAGGTCGATCCGCCGGAGATCTATTACGGGCGGATGTTCCCCAAATTCCTCGACCAGGTGGCGGCTGGAGGGGTGTGGAAGCCGACCAACAACAAGGTCCACATCATCCGCGAGCAGAACAACTACAATATGCAGATCGCGAAGGAAGTGGTGGAAACGCTACCCAGCAGCAAGTTCGAGCTCGCCACCATCACCGACATTCAGTACCCCGTGCAGGACTGGGGCCCGGTGATGCAGGCGATCAAGAAAGTCCAGGCCGGGGTCATTATGCTCGATTACTGGGTGGGGGCGGAGGAAGCCGCGTTTTGCCAGCAGTTCGTCGCCGATCCGGTGAAGGGCGCGCTGGTCTACATCCAGTACGGCGCGTCCCAGCCGGAGTTCCTCAATGTCGCGGGGGGAGCGGCGGAAGGCATGGTATGGTCGACGGTGCTCGGCGTCTACAACGACGCCCAGGGGGCCGAGTTCCGCAAGAAGTATGCGGCGAAGCACCCGGGCGTCATCGGTCTCTGCTACACCGGGTCGGCCTATGACACCGTGTACATCCTGAAGAACGCATGGATGAACACCGATCCAGCGGATTTCAAGGCGATGGCCGACTACATCCGGACGCATCCCTACCGCGGCGTCGACGGTGCTGTTGACATGAACAACGAGTACCAGGCGGCATTGCACTATCCATTGCAAACCCAGGACCTCAACAAGGGCATGGCCCAGCTCTACTTCCAGGTGCAGGACGGCCAGCACAAGATCATCCAGCCGGATGTGCTAGCCGAGAGTAAGTTCCGCGCATTCCCATGGACGTGATTGATGCGGGATGCGGCGCAAGGACCGGGAATGACAACGGATCCGGTCCCTGCGCTCTTCGGCTGCGAGGACATCCACATCCGCTTGGGCGGGCGGCCGATCCTCGAGGGCGTCACGGTGGGTATTCGGCCGGGCGAAGTCCTCGGCGTGGTTGGGCCGAACGGCGCTGGCAAGACGACGCTATTCGAGGTGCTCTCCGGCCGCTATGCGCCCGACCGCGGCCGGGTGATGCTGGGCGGACGCGACATCACGTCGCTGAAACTATTCGCCCGCGCCCGCCTCGGCCTCGGCCGCACCTATCAGTCGCCAGTGGTGCCTGACGCGCTTACCGTGGCTGAGGTGTTCCGCGCCGCGCGGCAGGCCTACCAGCCATTCCTCACGCGGTTTCACGCAGAATGGGCCGCGGACCAGGTCGGTCTGCGCGTGCGGATGTCGGCGTTGGCCGGTTCGCTGGAGACGCTGAACCGGCGTAAGCTGCTGCTCGCTTGTTTGCTGATGCGCCGGCCGCGCGTCATGCTGCTCGACGAACCGGCAGCCGGCCTCATCAACTCCGAGATCGATGAGCTCGACGGGATCATCCGCCACTTTGCGCATCAGATGAAGGTTGGCGTGATGCTGGTCGAGCATCGGCTGGAGTTGCTCTCGGCAATCGCCGACCACACCATCGTTCTCGACCTGGGGAAATTGATCGCCGAAGGCGACCCTGGCGCCGTGTTTCAAAATCCACGCGTCCGCGCGGCCTATTTCGAGGTCGAGGCGGCATGAGCGACATCCTGCGCATCGAGGACCTCTCTGCCGGCTACGGTCCGCTCGGCGTGCTGCACAACGTCGACCTGACGGTGCGCGCGGGCGAGCGCCTCGGCATCGTCGGGCTCAACGGCCATGGCAAGTCGACGCTGCTGAGGGCGGTCGCCGGCCTCACCGGCTGGCAGAGCGGCTCGATCAAGCTGAACGGGGTGGAGATCGGTGGCACACGTAGCCAGGGTCCCGGACGCTATACGCACAAGATCGTGCGCATGGGGCTCGCCCTGATGCCGCAGGGTGACGCGCTGTTTCACGGTCTCTCCGTCGCTGACCATCTCGACAGCGGTGCCTACACCAAGTGCGCCTGGCGCGAACGCAAGCAGCGGCGCGAGAATGTACTGGCGATCTTCCCGCCGCTGCAGAAACTGCTGAATCAGCCCGTGGGGAAGCTCTCCGGCGGCGAGCGGCGCATGGTCAGCCTCGGGCGCGGGCTGATGGACGACGCCAAACTGCTTCTGATTGATGAGCCGTCCCTCGGCCTCGCGCCGAAGATCAGCAAGGGATTGTTGCAGGCGCTGATGCAGATTGACCTCAAGGACGGCGCCATGGTGATCGCCGAGCAGAACCTTTCCCTCCTCGAGGGCAGGGTTTCCCGGCTGATCGCCCTGCATGCCGGCAAGCTCAAGGGCGGCGCCGTCACACCCGACCTGCCGACGAGCGAATTCATCCACCACGGCGGTCACTCTCATCCGCAGCATTGACGCCGCCGCCAGGAGACGCCCGCCGCATGGACCCCTACTACTTGTTGCTGACCGCGGTGAGTTCTCGCGTCGATCTACGGGTTGCTGGCGATCGGCATCTCGATCATCTGGTCGAGCCTCGGCATGATCAACCTGGCCCAGGGCTTTACCTTCACGGTCGCCGGCTACGGTGCATGGTTGGCCGCGCAGAACATCAGCACGAACGGTTTCGTCGTGTTGGCGGCCGGCGTAATGACCGGGGCGCTGGCGGGGGCGCTGACCGGCCTGCTGGCGTTTATCCCGCTCTACGACAAGCCGAACTTCCCGCTGCGCAGCCTGATCGCCACCCTCGCCATCAGCCTGATGGGCGGGCAAGCCCTGCTTTGGCTGTTCACGCCACGGGTCAAAGCGCTGCCGAAGATCTTCGGCGTCGGCAGCATTCATATCGGTCCGGCAACTGCCAGCTACGACAAAATCGGCGCGATCGTCTGTTCGGCGATTCTGCTGCTGCTGACGCTGGGCTGGATGAAAGGCAGCCGGCGGGGCCTGGAAATTCGCGCCATGATGCAGAACCCCGAGGGCGCGGCGCTGGTCGGCGTCGGGCTCCGCTCCACCGCCATGGCCGTCATGATGGTGACCGGGGCGATGGCGGGGCTGGCCTCGGTGCTACTCTCGCAAACCTATTTCATCAGCCCCTTCGCCGGCACGACGCCCTTGGTCAAGGGCATGGTCGTGGCGCTCGCCGGCGGCCTTGGCAGCGTCGCCGGCGCACTGATCGCGGCCGTGCTGATCGGCTTCGTCGAGGCATTCACGGCGGTGCAATTGGGCGGGCAATATGTATTGATGACTCAGTTCCTCTTCATCATCGCCGTGCTGCTCGTGCGCCCGCGGGGGATCGCCGGAATGATCGAGCATTCCCGGGAATAGCGGTGGCGGCACAAAGCGATAGTCAGGAACCGACGGCGCCGGTCGTGCCCTTGGCGGTGGGCACCCGACGCTGGCTGCCAGTCCTGCGCGGCCATGGTGGCGCAAGCTGGCACCGCTGGCGCTACCCGTTCACCCGACGCACGCCGCTGCTGATCGAGACCGACTTCAATCCGGTCACGCTTAATGCTGAGCGCCGGATCCTTAATCCGGCGCCGATCCTGTGGGTGATCGGTCTGGCTGTGCTCGCCATCGCCCCGCCGCAGATCGGCAACAATTCGTTCGTCCTCTCCGCGACCAGCTTTGCCATGTATGCCGCGATCAACGTCATCTGGATGCTGACGATCGGCACGGCCGGGATCTTCTCGCTGGCCAGCCTCGCAACTGTCGGCGTGGGTGCCTACGGGAGCTCGTACCTATCGGTCTATTTCGGATTCCCGTGGTGGGCGATGTGGCTCACCGGACCGCTGTTTGGGCTCGTGTTCGGTGTCATCATTGCCATTCCTGCGATTCGACTTGAAGGCTTCTACTATGCATTGTTGACCGTCGGTATCACGGAGTTGTGCCGCGCCTTTGTCACCCAGGACCAAACACTCGGCTCGGCCAACGGCTTGCTGGGGGCAGACAGCTTCGTTCCCAGCAGCATGTCCGATCGCGGCGGTCTCGTCCTCGGCTATTACCTCGCATTATTGCTGCTGCTCGGCGCGTTGGTTCTGTATCGCGTGGTCAACGGCCAGCGCCTTGGCCGCCTGCTGCGCGCAGCGCCCGAGAAGCACGAGGCCTTTGCCGAAGCTCTTGGTATCGACTATCGCACCACGCGCATCCAGGTATTCCTGATCTCATCGGCGGCATTGGGGGGCGTCGGCGCCTTCTACGCGACCCTGCTTCACGGCGCCACGCCTTCGCTGTTCACCATGGACCAACTGCTGCTATTGCTGGCGATGGTCGTTGTCGGCGGCATCGGCACCGCCGAAGGCGCGGTCGTCGGCACCCTGATCGTCGTGCTGTTCGACAAGGTATTCATCGGCCTCGGCCCGATCCGATTGATCCTGATTGCCGGCATCATGCTTGGCACGGTGCTGTTCCTGCGCGGTGGCCTGTTCGGCATTCACGCTCAGTATCTGGCGTGGCGCGGCAAGCGGCGAAGCGAACGGCGGGGCCGGCACTCCAACAAGGGAGGAGAAGTGATGCCCGAAGAGGCGATCGAGATCACCGATAAGCAGGCGATCTTTATTCGGCGGTTCGACGCACGGTTGCGGGCCGAGCTCAAGAAGTTGATCACCGAGGACTTGATCAAGGAACATCGCGCCACCTTCGGCCAGCGGCGCAGCGACGCACTGGAACGCGTGCTGACCTATTTCCGCAGCGTCGCGGTCACCGACAAGTATGCCATCCTTGCGGTCAAGCCGTTCGCGGAATACCGCATCGTAGCGCTCTCCGGCCGGCGGGGCGTGCCGCCACGCACCGTCGACGACCAAGTGTTCACCAGCGAGCACGACGCGCTGCATGGCGTCTTTCTCAAGCGGGTGCAGGATCTTACGGATTCGTGAGAGCAGCCGAGGAACGCAGGCGATGGCCTATATCCGCATTTCCGCCTACACCGATAAGCTCTCGGTCAAACCCGGCGATACGCTGCGCGTGATGGCCAGCACGGATGGCGCATCCAGTGTGCGCGCGCAACTTGTGCGATTGATCCACGGCGACGAGCACCCGGACGGCCCCGGTTTCGTCGAACGACCGGTCACCTCGTCGATAGATCGCGAATGGCCGGCATGCAAGCGGTACATCCAGAAGGGCAATTTTCTGCGCGTCGCCGATCCGCAAGGTAGACTTGCCCCGACGGGACCATTCACGCTCCACGCCTACATCTTCCCTACTCTGCCGGGGGCGGGCCGACAGGTTCTCCTCGGGCGGTGGTCGGTTGACGCCACCAGCGGATTCGCGCTTGGCATCAATCCTTCCGGACGCCTCGAATTCTGGGTCGGCGACGGCGCCCGCGCCGATGCGGTTGCGGCGGAGGTAAAGCTTATTCCGCGCCTCTGGTATTTCGTCGCGGCGTGCTACGATCCGGCTAGTGGTCTCGCGACCATCTATCAGGAAGCGGTGATCAATCGCTACAACAGCCTGCTCTCCAAGGTCGTTCCGTACGATTACCAGTCGCACCTGAGTGAGACGCTGCGCGTGCGCCCCGCGATGCCGGAGGAAATCGGGTTTGTCATCGGCGCCGCCACCGAACGGAACGAGACACGCGGCAGGTTCTTCAGCCAATGCTACAATGGGAAGATCGATCGCTGCGGCGTCCAGGGCGTGGCGCTCGATCGCCCGGCGCTCGATGCGGTCCGCCGCGGGGCCCGGCCCGATCCCGCGGGCGCGCTCGCCGACTGGGACACGTCCGCAGGCTACTCCGAGCACGGGATCGGCGACACGGTGGTGGATATCGGTCCCCATCAACTGCACGCCGAGGGCTACAATCGACCGGTGCGTGGCCTGACGGGTTGGAACTGGTCTGGTCGCAACGACAGCTTTCGGCTCTCGCCCCGAGAATATGGCGGCATCGAGCTGCACGCCGACGCGCTCATCGATTGCCATTGGGAGCCGACGCTGACGCTGACCATTCCGGATCAACTCAAGAGCGGCGTCTACGCCATCAAACTCACGGCGGGCGATGCCGAGGAGTACACACCGTTCTTCGTCCGTCCCACCGACGCAAGGAGGGCGGCGATCTGCCTGCTGATCCCGACAGCGAGCTATCTTGCATACGCCAATATCGGCTCCGCATTCGACGGGGCTTCGCTGCAAGCGATTACGGCCGAGACGCCAATCTTCCAGGAGATCGATATCGAGGTCTACAAGAACGACGTCGAGTTCGGTCTCTCCACTTACGACCAGCACAACGACGGCGCTGGCGTCTGCTACTCCTCCTACCGCCGTCCGATCATCAACTTCAGGCCGAAATATCGCGCCCCGGGGCTCGGCGCGACGTGGCAGTTTCCGGCCGACCTGTCGATCATCGCCTGGCTGGAGGCAATGAAATACGACTACGACGTCCTGACAGACGAAGATCTGCACCAGGAAGGCGTGGCCGCGCTGAAACCGTACCGGATTGTCCTGAACTGCACCCACAACGAGTACTACTCGGAGCGGATGATGGACGCGACCGAGGACTATCTCGCGACCGGTGGCCGCTTGCTCCAACTCGGAGCCAACTCCCACTATTGGTGCGTCGGCTTTCGCGACGAGGAACCATGGGTGATGGAGGTCCGCAAGCTTGAAGCAGGGTCGCGGGCCTGGCAGGCGCGGCCCGGCGAGCAGTACCTCGCGAGCACCGGCGAGCGCAGCGGCCTGTGGCGTCACCGCGGCCGGGCGCCGCAGAAGCTCATCGGCGTCGGCTTCACCTCCGAGGGCATGGACCACTCGGTGCCATATCGTCGCATGCCGGACAGCTACAATCGCGCCGTCGCGTGGATGTTCGAGGGCGTCGCAAGCGAGGTTTTCGGCAGCGAGGGCCTCGGCCTGGGCGGCGCCGCCGGCCTCGAGATCGACCGCTACGACCTCGCTCTCGGAACGCCGCCGCACGCGCGAATCCTGGCCTCGTCCGAGCCTTTCACCGACAATTATCCGCTGGTGCAGGAAGAAATATTCTTCATGACGCCCGGCCTTGGAGGCACCCAGAACCCTCTTGTCCGCGCGGACATCGTCTACTTCACCACGCCAAACCATGGCGCCGTATTCGCCACCGGCTCGATCGCCTGGGGGAGCGCTCTGCCGTGCCGAAACTTCGACAACCCGATATCGCGGCTGACGAAGAACGTGGTCGACGCGTTCCTCAAGGACGGGCCGCTCCCGGGTGCGAGCTACGACCGCGGCGAGAGCGCATTCCGCTGACGCGGAATCGATCTGTGCTTTCTTACTCTGGTCGCCGGGCACCGCCGCGTCAGCGGCGCTCGCTCTCGACGGAAGGTCTGCCCGCCCACGCCGATACGGAAGGATGCCTGTCGGCCCACTTGGTCTCAGCTTCCAGCACCGCGGCGAGCGACAGCAACGTCGCCTCGTCGCCGTAGCGACCGACCGCCTGCACGCCCATGGGCAGGCCATCGGCCGACCAATAGAGCGGCAGCGCGATCGCCGGCAACGGGGCGATGTTGAAGGGGAACATGAAGACGGCGTCCGTCCATCTGGCATTGTAGCGATCGAGGTCCGGCTCGCTCATGTCCCAGTAGCCGAGCGGGCGCGGCTTCTGGGTGAGCACCGGGGTGAGGTACACGTCGTACGGCATGAGATCGGCGGCAATGTCGCGTGACAGGCCGCGCAGGGCGTTCATGAGGTTGACGTGCTCCACCGCCGTTTGGGCGCGACCGCGCTGGATGATCGCCCAAGTCACCGGCTCGACGTCCGCCTGAGTCACCGGCCGCCCGGCCAAAAGGGTGAGAAAGTCGAATCCTGCTGCGCTTTCCGCCGGGGTCATCGCGGTATATGTCTTCCAGGCGCTGGCGGCGTCGAGCGCCATGTTCTTTTCCTCGACGCAGTGGCCCAGCCGCTCCAGCAGCGATGCGGCCTTCCGGACGGCGATCACCGCCTCCGGATCGCAGTCAAGCCTTTGTCGGTTGGCACTTAATTCTAAGAATGCGGGCGTTTTGGTCAGGTTAAGCACTTAATCGTGAGAATCTTGGTCGCCAGATTCTCAAATTAACTGCCATTGTAAGAACGGTCGAGGCTTGCGGTACCATTCGTCTGGGCCCACGGTCCGCGCAGTCCCTGCTTCGTCCTCGCCCATGAGGCGAGAGTAGCCGACAACGTCGAGCGCCATGATCGCGGCAAGTTTGCGTGAATCAGCCATGCCGCTCTCCAGACCGGAACGAGCGTAACATACCGAGCCGTCGAGCAAAGATTCCTCGGCGAATCACTTTATGACGTGTCACGGTGATTTCCGGTCACTACTGGCGGCCCAAAACAAAAGTACGAAGGTCGTGTGGATACCGCGCGATCACGCCGCGCAAAGCGCCTGGAAAAAAGATCGCAGAAATTGGCGTTGTTCACTCCGCTAGTTTAGTCGCAGGCATATGAACGGCCAAAATTGCGCGACAGGGCGAGTGGTGTTGACCTGGAGCGTTATGTGCCCGGCTCTGACGTCCAAGATCCACAATCTCCTCGCGGCCTGTCCGGTGTCGACGGATTTTGTTGAAGAACCCTGTCTTAAGGCGAGCGCGATGTGCGTGAGCGGCGGCTGCCAGCGAAGCAAAGCGGCGCCTCTTCACTTCACAGCGCGAAGGCCGGCTCCGGGAAGGGGATGAGTTTCGCCAGTTTCCGCAAATTTTGGGCGGTGGCGGCCAATAGGAACTCGTCCTTGGCTCCGTTTGGACCGCGGAGGCGCAATCGACCGAGCCTGAGGATGCGCTTCAGATGAGCGAAGAGCATCTCGACCTTCTTTCGTTCGCGACATGAGACGGCGTAGGCCTCAGTCTTTGCGATCGCACGGGCCTTGTCGCGAGCGGCTTCATGAACAGAGCGCGCGATTTTGCGCGCAGGCACGTTCGGGCAGCACTGGGGCTCGAGCGCGCAGGCGTGGCAGTCCTGCTTGCGCGCGAAGTAAATCATCGTGCCGTCTTTGGTCACTCCGTCGCGTGGCTTGGGGAATGAGCGATGATATTTCTTCAGCTCTTTGCCGGCGGGACAGACATAGAGGTTGCCCTCTGGATCGAAGGCGAAGTCGGCTCGCGGGAGAAGGTTCCGTCCGTGCGCTCGGACTTGTCCATCAGTTTCACATGCGGCTCGATTCCGCGCTCGTCCACCAGCCACCCAATCATCTCGGCCGAGCCGTAACCCGCATCGGCAACCAGACGCGACGGAGCGACTTCGAACTGTTCGGCCGTGCGGTCGAGCATCGTCTTGGCCGCGCTGACTTCGGCTTGGCGAACGGTCGTCGTCGCCTCGACGTCCATGATCACCGCATGCTTCAGATCAATGAGGTAGTTGTCGGAATAGGCATAACCGGCGACGGAGTTGGCCGAAGCGGTGTAGCGGGCGGCCGGATCGGTCGGAGAGATCGCCTTCGGCTCGATGGGCGTCGCCCCGCCGAACGCCGCGTCGTCCAAGACCGACAGATATTCCGCGACTGCACGACTTGAGGTCGGATCGAGGTCCTCGACCTTGGCGACGCTTCGCCGTCGATGCGCGTCCGCCACGACAATGCTGGCGTCGACTGCGAAAGCATCGCCTCCCACGATCCCTTCCTTCATACAGCGCGCCACGACGGTCTCGAAGAGCTTGCGCAGGAGATCGCTCTCACGAAACCGGCCGTGGCGGTTCTTGGAGAAGGTCGAATGATCGGGAACGTCGCCGTCGAGCCCCAATCGACAGAACCAGCGGTACGCCAGATTGAGGTGAACCTCCTCGCACAATCGACGTTCGGAGCGAATGCCGAAGCCGTCGCCGACGATCAGCATACGCATCATCAGCTCGGGATCGATCGAAGGACGACCCGTCTCGCTGTAATAAGGCTCCAGATGCCTCCGGACCTCCGAAAGGTCCACAAAACGGTCGATCTTGCGCAGCAGGTGATTGTCCGGGACGTGCCGCTCGAGGCTGAAGCCGTAGAACAGCGCCTCCTGCATCACCCGCCGCTCGCCCATCATCGTGTGAGCCCCAGATTCGTTGAGAAAAACTGAATCAGAGCCGAGTTGGCAACCCAAGCGAGTTTTTCAACATCGGGTAATGGGCGGGAGTTCTTCCACATAGGCCGATAGAATCGGCGACGATTCGGAAGAGGAGAGGTTCAATGGACTATTTTGCTGGCCTCGATATCTCGATGGATGAGACGCATGTTTGCGTTCTCGACCGCGAAGGAATGGTGGTTCGCGAGAGCAAGGCGGAGTCGACTGCGCAGGCGGTCGCCAACGAACTGGCCAAAGCGCCGAGTTGTCGTCGCATCGTATTCGAGACGGGGCGAATGGCGCCGATCCTGTTCCACGGGCTGAGCCAACTCGGTCTGCCCGTGGTCTGCGTGGAGAGCCGGCAGGCCTATCAGGCGCTCAAGTCGCTGGCGACTCACAAGACCGATCGCAACGACGCGCGAGGTCTGGCGCATCTGGCTCGCACAGGCTTCTTCAAGCCCGTGCATGTGAAGTCGCTTCCCGCGCACGCCGCCCGCTCGTTGATCAGCGCGCGCAGGAAGCTGGTCGGCCAGCGAGTGACCTTGGAAAATCAGATCCGTGGTCTCGCGGTCGTGTTCGGGGTCCGACTGCCCCGCGCGCTCACCGCCGCCTTCATCGACAACGCTCTTAGAGCAAGCGAGGGGGTCGCCGGTCTCTCCGCCGCCATGCGTGGTCTGATTGCGGCGCGGACCGCGGTAATGACGGCGGTCGCCGCGATCGACGCCGACATAAGGCGCATGACAAGGGCCTCTGCAGCTTGCCGCCGGCTGATGACGATTCCAGGTGTCGGCCAACTGACCGCCCTCGCTTTTGTCGCCGCAATCGACGATCCCTCCCGCATTCGCCGATCGCGAGATGTCGGCGCCTATCTGGGCTTGGTCCCCAGGCGGTATCAGTCTGGCGAGGTGGACTACATCGGCAGCATATCGAAATGCGGCGACCGGCGGGTGCGGACCCTCCTGTACGAAGCCGCCAACGTCATGCTGACCCGCTATAAGGGCCAGCTCAAACTCAAGGACTGGGCCTTTGCGATCGCCAGGCGATCAACAATGCGCAAAGCGCGAGTCGCTCTGGCTCGCCGCCTTGGGATCATCATGCACGCGATGCTGCGAGACGGAACCGAGTTCGCACCGGCCTAAACAATCGCAGCCACGAGCCAGGAGGCCGAATCCAGCTCCAAGAGGAGCGTCGCCCGAGGGAGGGAGCAGACGATGGCGCCGATTCTGTTGCATGAGGCCAACTCCCGGCCAACTGCGATTTCAACCTAGCCGCCCTGCACCCAGCTTACCCCATCAAGTGCCGAACGAGCACGTAGAGAACGCAGGCACCCGAAGGCATCGACACCCGGAAGAGCCTCCCGCCCTTGACCCATTAGAGAACGAAATCGGTAGAGTAGGAGTGTGGCGCGATGGCGTTAGGTTGAGCATGTCTGTTTGCCGCCCCTTTCGTCTGGCGGTGCCTTAGTGGCTCAGCCGTAGCTCCGTTTCCACACCCCCCTCATCGAACCGGACGTGCAGATTTCCCGCATCCGGCTCTCGGACAAGACCTCACGCCTTCGTCCACGGCACGTCGTGTCCAAGCCGGCTCAGGCGTACGAGCCCGAAGTGCCCGTAGAGGTGCGAGAGTGGATAGCTCCCGCCCCCTCGTCGCCTGACTTTGTGCTTGGAGCGCAACCACCGGCGCAACCGCACCGCTGTGTAAGCGTCGAGCGCCCGATACGCCTTGCTGATGGTTCCTACTTGGAAGTAGTTCGCCCATCCGCGCAACGTGCGGTTCACTTTGCCCACCAGCGTTGTGGTCTCTTGCCATGTTCCCGCTCGGTCGGTCAGCGCGTGGACTTTCTCGACCACGCGCTCAATGCTTTTCTTTGACGGCCGGTAGCCGATGCGGGCCTCGCCGGTCCTCGCCGAAAACATTCGCCCGAACGTGTATCCCAGGAAATCGAACTCTCCTCCCGGCACTTTGCAGATCCGTGTCTTCTCCTCGTTCACCGTCAGCTTCAGCTTGCCCATGATCTCGCGCAGGCTTTGCCAGGCCGCTTCGGCCTTGCCCCTTCTGCACAGGATCACGAGGTCGTCGGCGTAGGTCACGAGCCGCGTGCCCAGCGTTCGCTCGAGCCCGAACATCTTCCATCCCAGCACGAACCGGCGCATGTAAATGTTCGCCAGCAAGGGTGAGATCGGCGAGCCCTGCGGAATGCCGCGCCGCTTGTCCCGCGCTTCAGTCATGCGCGTCTTCCCACCCCGATCATCGGTTTCTTCCACGGGGCAGTCCAGCCACATCCTGATCAGATGCAGCACGCGTCGATCGACGATCCGACGCGCTACCGACTTCAAAAGCTCGGCATGGGGAATGCTCCCGAAGTAGTCCGCGAGGTCGGCGTCCACCACTTCCGGATGGCCGCGAAACAGCAGCTCTCCCGCCGCGACCACCGCCTGTTGGGCGTTTCGCCCAGGACGGTAGGCGTAAAGTTCCGGTGGAAGGTCGGCTTCAAAGATCGGCTCCAGCACCAGCATCGCTGCCGTCATGCAGATCCGATCCCGCAAGGTTGAGATGCCCAGCGGCCTGAACTTGCCGTTGGCCTTCGGTATGTACACGCGTCTGATAGGGTCCGGTCGGTAAGTCTCCTGCCTGAGCGCAAGCGCCAGTTCGCCCAGCCATCGCTCGACCCCGTACGCCTCGACGGCCTCGAAGTCCTGACGGTCCACGCCCGGCGCGCCCTTGTTGGAGCGGCACTGAGCATAGGCGTGCGCCAGAATGTCCTCGCGGCTGATCTTGTCGTAGAGGGCGTAGAAGCGGTAGCCGGG
This sequence comes from uncultured Alphaproteobacteria bacterium, assembly GCA_963730555.1. Lineage (GTDB taxonomy): Bacteria > Pseudomonadota > Alphaproteobacteria > Rhizobiales > Beijerinckiaceae > Roseiarcus. Next base: position 303,004 of record CAVSSS010000011.1, read on the forward strand.
TTCTGCCTTCGCTTTCGCGTGCAACGCCGTCTGCAGTTTCTGAACGCTGTCCGGAGTTGATAGGTTGCCCAATCTCCAGGTCCTTCACCGCGTCTTGCGTCTGCCTTGAACTGAGGCCCCTTCCCTCCCCCGGCGTTACCCGGCTTCAGCGGTACTACGAACCTCTCCGCCACCCCATAGCGCCCGGCCTCTCCCTCACGGGCGTCCGGTTGATCACCCTTGACCACGCCATGGGGCCTCCCGTGTTGCGTACGCTTTCCTTGTGTACGTGCTGCCGCCACTACCCCGGTGCAGCGGCTGGGCGTCGTCGTCGCTCATCTCACCCAGCCGTATCAGCCTTCCCCGATAACGTTGTCGGGTCGGCCTGCACATCGTCCTTTTCGAGGTTTGCTCGGCGTTCACTCGCGTTGCGGCCCGCACACTCGCGCGGTCACCTATACGTGACCAGCTACACCGAAGGCTTCAGCCATTTCGTCACCTCCATGACTGCTCCGGTTGCTTCCGGCTGGAGCGTTTGCCGGGTGGGGCTTGCACCCACTGGAACGCGCCGCCTTCTCACGGCGCACACGTAGAGCGGACATAGCGGATCGCAGCCGTGGACGCCTCAAGTGGGCGGATTCCAGGCCTATGAGCCCAGCCGGGGAACGGCTGCTTCCGGCCGCTGAGCCGCCGTCCCCGAACGACCCAGCTCGAGGCGCAGAGCAAATCGAGTGATGCTCGGTGGCCGACGGGATGCTCGAGCGCTTCCGCTCGGGCGTCAAGTTGAAGTCGCTGTTCCTGCAAAGCGGGGACAACAATCAGCCTGGCGACCGCCGCTTCCCGATGAGCGAGGGCGAGGTGGATGTGCCCTTCATTCTGGCCCGCCGGCTGGCGCGTGTGCGGACAGCGGCGATCAGAGACTATGGCCGGGCCCTCGGCGCGACCCTCAATGACCTGGCTATGACGTCTCTCTATCGCTGCCTCTTCCGGCTGTTGGGCCTGTCCTCATTCCCACTTTTTTCGTGGAGCGTGTCTTTGTCGGAAAACCGGTTCCCACTTTTCCAAGACACGCTCTACGCCAACCAGCGCTTGCGGCGCTTGTAGGTCTTGACATGCTTGAACGAGCGCCGGTTCTCCCCGCCTGCGCCGAGATAGAATTCGCGCACGTCCTCGTTAGATCTGAGCGCCTCGGCCGCGCCGTTGAGAACGACCCTGCCGGTTTCGAGAATATAGCCGAAGCCCGCATAGCGCAGCGCGATATTGGTGTTCTGCTCGGCAAGCAGGAACGAGACCCCTTCACGCTCGTTGAGACCGCGAACGATCTCGAAGATCTCCTCCAGCACCTGCGGCGCGAGGCCCATCGACGGCTCGTCGAGCAGGATGAGCTTCGGGCGCGCCATCATCGCCCGGCCGATCGCGCACATTTGCTGCTCGCCGCCCGACGTGTAGCCCGCCTGCACATTGCGGCGCTGCTCGAGGCGGGGAAAATAGGCGTAGACGGCGTCGAGATCGCGCTTCACCGCGGCGCGCCCGTCTCTGCGGGTGAAGGCGCCGGTAAGCAGGTTCTCCTCGATCGTCAGATGGGCGAAGCAGTGACGACCCTCCATGACCTGGATCGCGCCGCGGCGGACGAGATCGTTGGGCGAGAGGCGGTCGACGCGCTCGCCCTCGAACATGATCGCGCCCTTGGTGACCTCGCCGCGCTCGGCGCGCAACAGGTTCGAGACCGCCTTCAGGGTCGTGGTCTTGCCGGCACCGTTGGCGCCGAGCAGCGCGACAATCCCGCCCTTCGGCACGCTGAGCGACACGCCCTTCAGCACCAGCGCGATGGCGTTGTAGATGACTTCGATGTTGAGGACCTCGAGGATCGGGGCGGGGGCGGCTGCCGAATTCGGTTCGGGCATGGACTCGTTCCAGGACCCTCACCCCGGCCCTCTCCCGCGAGCGGGAGAGGGGGCGCGTTCCCCTCTCCCGCATAGGGCGTCGAAAGACGCCCGTCTATCGACGGGCTTTGCGGGAGAAGGTGGCGCGAAGCGCTGGATGAGGGGCCAGCGGCTCACTTGTTGTCGCAGGGCTGGGTGCGGGCCGGCCAGCCGGCGTTCTTTTCGGCGTAGGCCTTGGCGGCCTCGTCGATCAAGGGTTCCACCTTGGCCGAATCGGGGGTGATGAGGTCGCTGACCTTGACCCATTTCGCGCCGTCCCACTGCTGGACAAAGGTGGCGGAATGGCTGTTGTGGTCGAAGCAGGTTGTCTTGAGCGGGCCGGCGAAGCCGTCGAGGCCGATGGCCTTCAGGCGTGTGGCGTCGATGTTCAGGTTTTCTAGGCCGCGGCGGACGTCCTCGGCGTCAACGACCTTCTTGCCCGTGATCTTTTGCGCCTCCGCGATCGCCTCGGCGACGATCACTGCATTGTAAACGCCACGGTTGTACAACTCCTGGCCGAATTCGGCGGCTGGCGTCTGGCTCTTGCCAGCGTCGATGACCAGCTTCTTGATGTCGGCGAAGGCCGGATAGTTCGCGCCGACCCTGTGCCAGCTCACCATTTTGAAGCCTTTGGCGCTGTCACTCCCGGCGGCGGCGTCGGTGTCGTTGGTCCACCAGATGGCGACGAACTTGTCCATCGGGAATTCCGCCTTGACCGCTTCCTTGACCGCGGTCGGAACCATCGCCCCCCATCCCCACATGACGAGGAAATCGGGTTTGTCGCGGCGGATGTCGAGCCATTGCGCCGACTGGTTCTGCATGTTGTTCGGCGCGACCGGATAGAGCTTGGGATTGAAGCCGACCTCTTTGGCGAGCGTCTGAAACAAAGGAATCGGCTCCCGGCCGTAGCCCGCGTCGAAGTAGAGATAGCCGATTGTCTTGCCCTTCAGCGCGTCGATCGAGCCGCCGCCGATATATTTGAGGATTTCTGACAGGCCGTCCCAGTAGGTGGCCGGCGGATTGAAGATCCAGGGGAAGGTGTCGCCCTTGGCTGAAGCTGAGAGGCCATAGGCCATGGAGAGGATTGGAATCTTGTCGGCCGAGGCCCTCGGGATGAGCGAAAGGGTGATGCCGGTCGAATATGGATTGATGATCACCGGGTTCTTCGGCTTGACGGCGTCATAGCATTCCAGGCCCTTCTTGGTGTCGTAGCCGGTCTCGCACTCGTCGACGACTAGCTTGACGCCGCCGATGCCGCCGTCGCGCTCGTTGAGCATGGTGAGATAGTCATGCATGCCGTCGGCGACGGGCGTGCCCGAGCCGGCGAAGGGGCCGGTGCGGTAAGTGAACAGCGGCACGTAGATCGAGTCTTCGCCATAGGCCGACACGGCCGGCAACGCGAGGCTCAGCACGAGCGCACCAACCGCGCCTTTCAACAGAGTGCTCGTGGTCATTGCGTCTCCTCCTTCATCTTCCGCGCGCCGCCTCAGTAGGGGAAAGGCCAGACGCGCAGTTTGTGCTTCACTGTTTGCCAGAGCCGGGCCAACCCATGCGGCTCGGCGATGAGGAATACGATGATAAGTACTCCCGTTATCATCGTGGTCAACTGGTCGATCGTCTTCGACGAGATGGTCAGGTCGAACATCGCCGGCAGCGCGCGCAGCCCAATCGGCATGAGATAGACGACCGCGGTGCCAAAAAACGCGCCGACAATCGACCCCAGTCCGCCGATGATGATCATGAACAGCACCTGGAACGAGAGGTCGATGTTGAACGCCTCGGCCTCCGCCGCCCCGAACCACAGGAACACCATCAACGCGCCCGCGACGCCGATGATGAACGAAGACACGGCGAAAGCGAGCAGTTTCGCGCGCAACAGCCGGATGCCGATGAGCTCCGCCGCGATGTCCATGTCGCGCACCGCCATCCACATGCGCCCGATCCGCCCATGCACGATGTTGGAAGCGATCCAGGCCATCGCGGCGACGATGATCAGCACGACCAGGTAGCGCGTCACGGGCGTCGCGGTCGGGCCGGTGACCGGCAGGCCGAACAGGGTCTCGGTCGGAACTTCGATCGCGCCGGAGTCGTTATAGTTGACGAGCCAGGGCACGCGCGCGAAGCACCATTCGAGAAAGAATTGCGCGCCCAGCGTCGCCACCACCAGATAGAGCCCCTTGATGCGCAGGCTGGGGAGGCCAAACACGACGCCGACCAGCGCTGAGACGAGCCCGCTCACGATGATCCAGACCAGAATGTTGACTTCCGGGAATATCGTCTCGAGTTTGTAGCAGGCATAGGCGCCGACGCCCATGAATGCGCCGGTCCCGAGCGACAAGAGGCCGGTATATCCCGTCAACAAGTTGAGCCCGATGGCGCTCAGCGACAGGATGAGGAACGGGATCATCATGCTGTTGATGAGGAACTGATTGCCGAACGCCGGGATCACGACGAAGGCGACAAAGAGGATCAGCGCCATTCCGTAGCGATCCTGGCGGATTGGGAAGATCGCCATGTCGGCCGCGTAGGTCGTCTTGTACTGACCGGCTTCGCGATAGAACACGGAAAGGCTCCTCGGCTAATCGCGGACCTGTAGCCGCGCTCGATGAGCGCGGCAGCCGCGGTCAGCGATCGCGGCGATCGCGGCTACAGCGCGACGATCCTCAAATCCGCTCAATGATTCTCTCCCCGAACAGGCCCTGCGGGCGGACCAGAAGAAAGGCCAGCGCAATCACATAGGCAAGCCAGCTCTCGATCCCGCCGCCGAGCAGCGGCCCCCAGTAGAACTCGCCGAGCTTCTCGCCGACGCCGATGATGAGTCCGCCAACGATCGCGCCGGGAACCGAAGTGAGTCCGCCGAGAATCAGCACCGGCAGCGCTTTCAGCGCCACGACCTGCAGCGCGAACGAGACGTCCGAGCGGGCGCCCCAGAAGATGCCGGTCGCAAGCGCCACGACGCCTGCGGTGAACCAGACTATGACCCAGATCTGGTTGAGCGAGACGCCTACCGACAGGGCCGCCTGATGGTCGTCGGCGACCGCCCTCAGCGCCCGCCCGATACGCGTCTTCTGGAAGAAGAGCGCAAGCCCCGCGACCATGATCAGTGCGATGGCGGCCGCGGCGATGTCGAGCTTCTGCAATTCCACCTTACCGCCGAGAACATGCAAATCGAGCGAACCGTCCGGCAGCAGCAGTTGCTTGGTGATCATCGACTTCGGGTTGCCGCCGAACATAAGTTCGCCGAAGCCGATCAGAAAATAGGTGACGCCGAACGTCGCCAGCAGCAAAATGATGTCGGGCTGGTTGACCAGCGGGCGCAGCACCAGACGCTCGATGCCGGCCGCCAGCCCGTACATGACCGCGACCGTGAGGAGGAGCGCGATCCAGGCGGGGGCGCCCTTCTCATGCAGGCCGACCAGCGTCAGCGCCGCGAACACCATCATGATGCCCTGGGCGAAGTTGAACACGCCCGAGGCCTTGTAAATAAGGACGAAGCCGAGCGCGATCAGCGAGTAGAGGACGCCGTCGACGAAGCCCTCCCAGATCGTCTGCGCCAAAAGATCAGGCGAGGCGATCATCTGGGCGAAAGGGTCTACGAAGACCGCGTGCAGAACGTCCATGCACCTAATGCCCCACGCCGAGATAGGCGTCGATGACCTTCCGATCCGACTTGACGACGTCCGGGACGCCGTCGGCGATCTTGCGGCCGTAGTCGAGCACGACGACCCGGTCGGACAGGTCCATCACCACATGCATGTCGTGCTCGATGAGGGCGATGGTCGCGCCCCTCAGCCGGTTGGCCTCGACGATGAAGCGGCTCATGTCCTCCTTCTCCTCGAGGTTCATTCCCGCCGTCGGCTCGTCGAGCAGCAGGAGCTCGGGCTCCATGGCGAGCGCCCGGCCGAGCTCGACCCGCTTCTGCAGGCCAAAGGGCAGGGCGCTGACCGGAGTCTTGCGGATGTGCTCGATCTGCAAGAAGTCGATGATTTCCTCGCAGATGCGCCGGTGCTCGATCTCCTCGTTGAGCGCCGGTCCGAAGCGCAGCGCCTGCCAGACGAGCCCGCGCTTCATCCTGAGGTTGCGTCCGGTCATGATGTTGTCAAGCGCCGTCATGCCCCTGAACAGGGCAACGTTCTGGAAGGTCCGGGCTATGCCGGCCTCCGCCGCCTCGTGAGGTTTCATCCGCGCCCGCATCCGCCCCCGATAGGTGATTCGGCCGTTCTGCGGATGATAGAAGCCGTTGACCACGTTCAGCATCGAGGTTTTGCCGGCGCCGTTCGGCCCTATGATGGCGCGGATCTCGCCCTTGCGGATGTCGAAGGACACGTCCGAGATCGCCCGCACGCCGCCGAACGATAGCGAGACGTTCTCGACCGACAGGAGGATGTCGCCGCCTGCGCCGCTCATGCCGCGCGCGTCTCTTTGGCTTTCGGGTATGGCGGCAGGTCGACGATCCGAGAGGTTCCGACGAGCTTGCCTTTGCGGCCGTCCTCGTAGGTGATCTCGGCCGCGATCGAGGATTCTTCCGCTCCGCTGTAGAGTCCGTCGACGAGCGGCTTGTAGCGTTCGGCGATGAACGCGCGCCGCACCTTCTGCGTGCGCGTCAATTCGCCGTCGTCCGCATCGAGCTCTTTCGGCAGGATGAGGAATCGCCGGATCTGCGCGCCCGCCATGGCCGGCTCCAGGCTCAGCGCGTGATTGACCGCGTCGACGTGCTCTTCGATCATCGCGTAGACGCGCTGATTGGCGGTCAGTTCCTGATAGGAAGCGTAGGAGACGTTGTGATGCTTTGCCCAATCGTCGACCGAAGCGAGTTCGATGTTGATCATGGCGGCGACGAAGTCGCGGCCGTCGCCGATCGCCACTGCCTCGCGGATGTTTGGGAAGAATTTCAGCTTGTTCTCGATGTATTTGGGGGCGAACATTTGCCCGGCTCTGAGCCGGCCGACATCCTCTGCGCGATCGACGATCTTCAGCTGCCCATCCGACTCGAAGAAACCGACGTCGCCGGTCTTGACGTAGCCGTCCTCGGTCATCGCCTCGCGCGTCTTCGCGGGCTCGCGGAAATAGCCGATGAACATGCCGGGCGACTTGAACTGCACCTCGCCGTCGGGCGCGATGCGCAGATCGACGTTGGGCGCCGGCGGGCCGACAGCGTCGGACCGCACAGCTCGGTCGGCCTGGGCGGTGACGAACAGGAACGCCTCTGTCAGCCCGTAGAGTTGCTTAAGATTGATGCCGATCGAGCGATAGAAGGCGAAGAGGTCGGCGCCGATCGCCTCGCCCGCTGTGTAGGCAACGCGGATGCGGGAGAAACCGAGCGCGCTCTTGAGCGGGGCGTAGATTAAAAGATCGCCGAGGCCGTAGGCGAGCCTCGCTCCGATGGGCACTGGCTCGCCGTTGGCGATCTTTTCGCCCCATCGCTTGGCGACGTCCATGAAGCGCCGGTACAGCCAGCGCTTGAACGCGCCGGCGTCCTCCATGCGAATCTGCACGCGGGTCAGCAGCGCCTCGAACACCTGCGGCTGCGCGAAATGATAGGTTGGGCCGAGCTCGCGCAGGTCATTGGCGGCGGTGTCGGCGTTTTCGGGACAGGCCATGCAGAAGCCCGCCACATAGCCCTGCGCATAGTTGAGATAGTGGTCGCCGACCCAGGCGAGCGGCAGATAGGCGAGCACCTCGTCGCGGTCGGTCAGCCTGTCGAAGGCGACGGTGTCGAGCGCGGCGGCGATCGAGCGCTCGCCGCTCAGCACAACACCCTTCGAACGCCCCGTCGTGCCGGAGGTGTAGAGAATGACCGACGGGTCGGCGCCTCTGACGGCGTCGGTGCGCCGATCGAGATCGGCCGCGGCGGCCGGATCGGCGAGCGCGGCGCGACCCACGGCCATGAGTGCTTCGAGCGCGTGCAGGCCCGGCGCTTTATAGTCGCCGAGACCGCGCGGCTTGTCGTAGAGAAGATGTCGGAGCCGCGGCAGCCGGTCCCGTACCGAGAGGATCTTGTCGACCTGCTCCTGGTCCTGGGCGACGATCACGCCAGCCTCGGAATGATCGAGCACCGCGGCGATCTCCTCCGCCACCGAACCCGCGTAGACGGGCACGGGAACGGCGCCGATCATCTGCGCGGCGGTGATCGACCAGTAGAGCTTCGGGCGGTTCGCCCCGACGATCGCGATCGTGTCGCCGCAGTCGAGGCCGAGGCTGAGCAGACCCTTGGCGATGGCGCGCGTCTCATCGTAGACCTGCGCCCACGTCCAGGTGCGCCACAGCCCGAAATCCTTGTGGCGGAAGGCGGGACGGGCACCGCGCTCGGCGGCATGTGCCCGCAAGAGCTTGGCGAAGGTGTCGCCTACGTCTCTTCGCTCGCCCGCCGACCCCAAGAAGCTCCTCCCTCGACCGCGCCGCCTGCCGTCCGCGAACGCGAACGGCGTCGTGCCCGGCGACGCTTCCTCGCTCTTCTCGGCGCGCGACTATTCAACAGCGGCTCAAGGAATACAACGCCCTACGTTAGTCGAAGAGGCGCCTGCGGCGACCCGCGCCCGGCGCGCGGCCAGTCGCCTGGTCGCCGTCACCGCCCCGGCGGCGTCGGCTCAGCCCAGGCTCGCTGACGGGGTGCGGCGCGTGGCGGGCGCGCACACCCCCTCGCGCCCACCGGCCAGACATGACCGCTATTTGCGCATTTGAGACGTTTGAGCGATGTCTCGTGTCGACGTAAACCTGCCGTTGCAGATCGCGACCTTGGACGCCTCAATTGGGCGGATTCCGGACCTAGATGGGTCGCCGCGGGAAGGACCTGAGTCCAGCCGAAAGCTGTCTTCGGATGGCGAGCAGAAAATCAGCTTCATTGCCCGAAGCCGACCTACGGCAGTCGCGATAGCAGCGCCTGCGCCTCAGCGATCTCGGGCATCTCCGGCGTCGGCGCAAAGCCTTCGAGGGCCGGCGCGAGGATAGCGTGGGCGTCGACCGAACGACCGTTCGATAGATAGTGTTTGGCCAGCGACAGCGCGGCGCGCAGTTCGAAGCTGCGTGTGGCCTGCCGCTTCGCGACCGCGACGGCGGTCAGGAAGGCGTCTTCCGCGGGCGCGGGGTTGGGGGGGTCGCGCTTGAGCAGCATTTCGCCACGGACGCGATTCAGTTCGGCGTCGAATGAGCGATGGCCCGTCCGATCGACGGTGGCCAGAGCTTCATCGAGGATTGCAATGGCGCGGTCAGAATCGCCTGCGCGCGCTTCGGCCTCGGCCAGCGCGATCTTCAATAGCCCGTCGAACAACAGAACATTCTGTTCGCGCAGCAGCTCTGCGCCGCGGCGCATGTCCTCGAGCCCGCTGCCGACGGCGCCGGTCGCAGCGGTCACCCAACCCTCGAGAAACACGCCGAAAGCGCGAAACAAGAGCAGGTCGTGCTCGCGAGTGAGACGGGCGAGTTCGAAAGCGTTCGCCGTGGCGCGCGCGTGGTCGCCACGCATCAGTTCGAAAATGGCCGCGTGCATTCTTGCGTTTGCGAGCGTGCCGACATGGGTGAGGTCCGCGATCCGCGTCTGCATGCGGTCGATGAGCGAAACCGCGCGATCGACTTCGCTGAGAGGCCATAGCGCAGTCGCCAGATAGGCCATCGCGCCGACGCCGGGATCCCATCCGAAGCGAAAGGCCAGATCGTCGTCGCGGCCGGGTTGGAACAAGGCGAGCGCGCGTTCCAAATGATCCCGCGCCTCGCGATACTCGCCGGCGAACCAGCAACTGACCCCGGCGGCGCGATGGGCGACGCCGGCCTCGGGCGAATTGGGTCTCGCCTCGACGTCGCTGAGGAAGGCCGCCGCGTGCGCCCGCATCGCCGGCAAGTCGCCGCGGAAGGTGCTGCTGGCCCACAAGCCAAAGTCGGCCGCTAGCCGAGCCGGCGCATCCTTGTCGCCATAGGCCGACTCGCGGGCCTTGGCGAAGGCTTCCGTCGTTTCCGGCGCGCCGTAGCCGCGGGCGGCAATGAGTGCGTTGCCGTAGGAAACGTGCAACTGCGTCAGCCGCTGCCGTTGCGCGGCTTCGGCCTTGACCTCGCCGGTCGCCGCGAGTGCGGTCACCAGCGCCTGCGCCTCCGCGATCTCCGGCATTTCCGGTGTCGGCGCAAAGCCTTCGAGCACGGGCGCAAGGACGGCGTGGGCCGCGGCGGGGCGGCTGGTCGCTTGATAGAGTTTGGCGAGCGCCAGCGCGGCACGCAGACCCCAACTGCGCGCGCCCTGCTCCTTTGTGATGGCTGCGGCGGTTTGGAAGGCTTCCTCGGCGGCCGAGGGGTCGCGGGGATCGCGCTTGAGGAGGATTTCACCGCGTAAGAGATGCGCGAATGGGAGATTGCAATGGCCTTCGACTTGCCGCGCGGCGACCAACGCCTCATCTATGCGCGCGAGCGCCCAGTCGGCTCCGAGCGTCTGCAACTCGAGTTCGGCGAGCAGCGCTTTGGAGAACCAAACGCGGCTCCTCGCGCCCCGCGAGGCCGCCAGCGCTGCGCTGGCCGTTGGGTCATGGAGACGACACCGCGCCCAAACAGCGTACAATTCCGCATCGGCGAGCCAATGCGCCATCCCATGGTCTCGACCGAGAGCCGCCAGGGCCTCAGCCGCCGCCAGCGCGGAAGCGGCGTCGCCGCGCAGCAGCTCGAGGAAGAATTTCCATTGGAGCGGATGGGCCATCGACGGGGCGTGGTCGAGCTCGAGAGCGCGCCGGTTCGCCATTTCGATCAGTTCGCGCGCGCGTTCGACCTCGCCCAATTGCCAGCTCGTTACGGCGAGGATGGACATCGCTATGCAGCCAGTGTCCTCGCTGAAGCGTTCGCGCGTCTCTCGATCGCGCTGAGGCTCACAGGCTGCGAGCGCCCGTTCGCAATGGGCCCGCGCCTGGGCAAAATCGCCGGCAACGTAGCAGATTAGACCGAGGCCACGGCGCGCGACGCCGGCTTCCACGAGGCGCCCCTCGTTCTCCGCCTCCTGCAGGAACGCCGAGGCCATCTCCCGCGCCGACTTGAGTTCGCCCCGCACGAGCGCGACGGTCCATTGACCGTGCGCCGCCGCAAAACGCTGCGAAAAGTCGCCGGTCTTGGCGGCGAGCTCCGCGGCGCGGGCGAAGGCCGACTTGGTTTCCTCGGCGGCGAAGCCTTTGGAGTACATCATCGCCTGACCGTAGTCGGTTTGTAGCTTCACTCGTTGACTCGAAGCGAGCGCATCTCCCGCACCCGGCGCTGAAGTTCCGACCGCCGCTTTGTCCGCCATGGCGATCGCCTTGCCGAGATGGGAGATCGCCTCCTGGAAGGCGGAGCGGCGCAGCGCCTGGTCGCCCGCCTTGCCCCACCACTCGACCGCCAGATCGTCAAGGCCGGCTTGCGTGAAATGATGGGCGATCGCTTCGGGCTCGGCGTTTGCGTCGCGCAACACCTCGGCGGCGCGGCGGTGAAGCGCCTGGCGGCGGCTCTTAAGCAGGCTGTCGTAGGCGGCGTCCTGGATCAGCGCGTGCTTGAAGCGGTAGGCCGCTTGCGCTCCATCGCCCTCGACGAACAGGATGTCGGCCTCGGCCAGCCGCTCCAACGCCGATTGCAGCGCGCCCTCGTCGAGGCCAGCCATGGACTGGAGCAACGCATAGGAGAATCCGCGGCCTAAGACTGCGCCGATCTGCGCGGTCTCACGCGCGGAGCCGAGCTGATCGAGCCGCGCGGCGAGCGATTGCTGCAAGGTCGGCGGGATCGCTTGCGCGCCGCCCTGTTCGCCGCGCTCCAACAGGAGGCGCGTAACCTCCTCGACGAACAGCGGGACGCCGCCGCTGCGCTCGCTCACCCCTTCAACGATGTCCCGTGGTAGCGCGTGACGGGACGAGAGTTCATGAACCATCTTCGCGATCTGCGCGCGATCAAGCGGGGGCAGCGAGATCGTGCTATGGTGCGACCTCACGCTCCACGGGGGGCGGAACTCCGGCCGTGCTGTCGCGATGATCAGCAACGGCGCCTGCGCCCCGCGCTCCGCCAACGCGCGCATGAGATCGAGCGAAGTCGGGTCGGCCCAGTGCAGGTCCTCGAAGGCGAGCACGATCGCTTGCGTCCGCGCGGCGGCCAGAATCCATGCCGTCATCGCCGCGAGTTGCCGGCGGCGCAACTCCTCTGGCGCGAGTTTCGCCGCCCGATCCTCTGGCAGGAGGACATCGACCAGCGGCGCGAGCAGAGGCGCGTATTCGGTTGGATCCAGACCGCTCAGAACCAGAGTGTTCTCGAGGTCGGCCAAGCGCTGTTCGGCGGGCAGCTCCGCGCCGAATCGCTGGCGGCCCCATTCGGCAATCGGATGCAAGGGCGTATTCTGCAACAGTTGCGACGACGACCATTCGGTCCAGGTGTGGGGCGTCTCGCCAAGGCGGCCGTGAAACTCCTCCATCAGCCTCGACTTGCCCAGGCCGGGTTCGCCAACGATCAGCGCGAGTTGGCCCTCGCCTTTGCGCGCGCGCTTCCAGCGTCGGCCTAGAAGATCGAGCTCCTCCTCGCGTCCGACGAGGGGGGTTAGAGCGCGCGCCCCGCCGCGCCGGCCGCCGCCGCTTGCGCGAACGACGCGATAGAGCGTCGTGGGCGCCGACATCCCCTTGAGCTCGTGCTGGCCGCGGTCCTCCGCCACGAACAGTCCGGCGGTCTGCCGTTGGACGGTGGCGGTGATGAGGATCGAGCCCGGCTCGGCGGCGCCCTGGACCCGCGCGGCGATATTGGGCGCATCGCCGAACACCTCGCCGGTCGCATCGACCACCACCTGCCCGGAATCAAGGCCTATCCGCGCGGAAAGCTCAGGCGCTCGTCTGCTGGCGTTTCTGGCGTTGATCTCGACAAGCGCGCGCTGGATCGCGAGCGCCGCGCGCACGGCGCGCTCGGCGTCGTTCTCCTGCGCGTGCGGATAGCCGAACAGCGCCATCAGCCCGTCGCCGAGCTTTTTCAAAACATGGCCGCCGAGCCCGGTCACCGCCGCCGAAGCCTCGTCAAGATAGGTGTTGACGAGCGTGCGCCAGTCCTCGGCGTCGAGCTTTGCGGCGAGACTTGTCGAGCCTACGAGATCGCAGAACATGACTGTGATCGGGCGGCGCTCGGCGTCGGCAACTGATCTACTCTGAGGTCGCGAAGACACGGCGGGCGCGTGCAACGTGGCCGCTAGGTCTGCGGGAGCAGGAGGGGGCGTTGGCCTGGACGCCGCGCCGATCGCGGCGATCGCGTCTAGGAGTTTTCGTCGGTGGCCAACGATCGTGACGCCGAGATCCTTCAAATCTTCGGCGGTCAGGCTCGGCAGGAGATCGCCGTCGATCGCGTTGTCGCGGAAGGCCGCTTCGTATTGCTCGAGACCGAGGTTCTTGAGCCAGGCCGCGACGTCCACGCTCGCCTCCACTCAGCGAGGTGGGATAATCGCTTGCGTCCCCTACTCTGTAAAGCCGGCACCAATTCCGGATGCGGGTCGAACAGCAGGCTAGTATCCGTTACTTCAGAGTACGCCTTGGACCGCTTTCTGGCGGTTACCGCCCGTTCATAGGACTGATCTTTAAGGCCCGCTCAGGGTCGAAATTACCAGTGCGCCACGCCGTCAACGAATGGCCGCTATTTGCGCGAAGCCGACGGCTGGAGTCGGTAGAGTAGGAGTGTGGCGCGATGGCGTTAGGTTGAGCATGTCTGTTTGCCGCCCCTTTCGTCTGGCGGTGCCTTAGTGGCTCAGCCGTAGCTCCGTTTCCACACCCCCCTCATCGAACCGGACGTGCAGATTTCCCGCATCCGGCTCTCGGACAAGACCTCACGCCTTCGTCCACGGCACGTCGTGTCCAAGCCGGCTCAGGCGTACGAGCCCGAAGTGCCCGTAGAGGTGCGAGAGTGGATAGCTCCCGCCCCCTCGTCGCCTGACTTTGTGCTTGGAGCGCAACCACCGGCGCAACCGCACCGCTGTGTAAGCGTCGAGCGCCCGATACGCCTTGCTGATGGTTCCTACTTGGAAGTAGTTCGCCCATCCGCGCAACGTGCGGTTCACTTTGCCCACCAGCGTTGTGGTCTCTTGCCATGTTCCCGCTCGGTCGGTCAGCGCGTGGACTTTCTCGACCACGCGCTCAATGCTTTTCTTTGACGGCCGGTAGCCGATGCGGGCCTCGCCGGTCCTCGCCGAAAACATTCGCCCGAACGTGTATCCCAGGAAATCGAACTCTCCTCCCGGCACTTTGCAGATCCGTGTCTTCTCCTCGTTCACCGTCAGCTTCAGCTTGCCCATGATCTCGCGCAGGCTTTGCCAGGCCGCTTCGGCCTTGCCCCTTCTGCACAGGATCACGAGGTCGTCGGCGTAGGTCACGAGCCGCGTGCCCAGCGTTCGCTCGAGCCCGAACATCTTCCATCCCAGCACGAACCGGCGCATGTAAATGTTCGCCAGCAAGGGTGAGATCGGCGAGCCCTGCGGAATGCCGCGCCGCTTGTCCCGCGCTTCAGTCATGCGCGTCTTCCCACCCCGATCATCGGTTTCTTCCACGGGGCAGTCCAGCCACATCCTGATCAGATGCAGCACGCGTCGATCGACGATCCGACGCGCTACCGACTTCAAAAGCTCGGCATGGGGAATGCTCCCGAAGTAGTCCGCGAGGTCGGCGTCCACCACTTCCGGATGGCCGCGAAACAGCAGCTCTCCCGCCGCGACCACCGCCTGTTGGGCGTTTCGCCCAGGACGGTAGGCGTAAAGTTCCGGTGGAAGGTCGGCTTCAAAGATCGGCTCCAGCACCAGCATCGCTGCCGTCATGCAGATCCGATCCCGCAAGGTTGAGATGCCCAGCGGCCTGAACTTGCCGTTGGCCTTCGGTATGTACACGCGTCTGATAGGGTCCGGTCGGTAAGTCTCCTGCCTGAGCGCAAGCGCCAGTTCGCCCAGCCATCGCTCGACCCCGTACGCCTCGACGGCCTCGAAGTCCTGACGGTCCACGCCCGGCGCGCCCTTGTTGGAGCGGCACTGAGCATAGGCGTGCGCCAGAATGTCCTCGCGGCTGATCTTGTCGTAGAGGGCGTAGAAGCGGTAGCCGGGTTCTGCCTTCGCTTTCGCGTGCAACGCCGTCTGCAGTTTCTGAACGCTGTCCGGAGTTGATAGGTTGCCCAATCTCCAGGTCCTTCACCGCGTCTTGCGTCTGCCTTGAACTGAGGCCCCTTCCCTCCCCCGGCGTTACCCGGCTTCAGCGGTACTACGAACCTCTCCGCCACCCCATAGCGCCCGGCCTCTCCCTCACGGGCGTCCGGTTGATCACCCTTGACCACGCCATGGGGCCTCCCGTGTTGCGTACGCTTTCCTTGTGTACGTGCTGCCGCCACTACCCCGGTGCAGCGGCTGGGCGTCGTCGTCGCTCATCTCACCCAGCCGTATCAGCCTTCCCCGATAACGTTGTCGGGTCGGCCTGCACATCGTCCTTTTCGAGGTTTGCTCGGCGTTCACTCGCGTTGCGGCCCGCACACTCGCGCGGTCACCTATACGTGACCAGCTACACCGAAGGCTTCAGCCATTTCGTCACCTCCATGACTGCTCCGGTTGCTTCCGGCTGGAGCGTTTGCCGGGTGGGGCTTGCACCCACTGGAACGCGCCGCCTTCTCACGGCGCACACGTATCGCGGA
The DNA here is from genome assembly GCA_963730555.1 of uncultured Alphaproteobacteria bacterium. GTDB lineage: Bacteria > Pseudomonadota > Alphaproteobacteria > Rhizobiales > Beijerinckiaceae > Roseiarcus. Next base: position 318,522 of record CAVSSS010000011.1, read on the forward strand.
CATAGCTGGTCGCGGGCTTTGAGGTCGCAATTGGGCGGAAAGCGGGCCTAGACCGGACGGCAGGAACTGGCCGGATTGCGGACGTACAAGGCCGCCGCGGAGCGCCTCGTGTCTTCCCGAAGCAGGCATTCATCTGCCCTTCAGCGAACCGGCGCAACGGGCGGGAACTTGCCGTTAGGCGAACGGCGGTAACGAGAGCAATCGCGGTCGCTTAAGCGAACGGTCGCAATGGCGGCCGCCTGCGCTTCTTGGGCGTTAAATCCTGTCCACCGGCAAATCGGGGGCATCACTTTCCCGCAACTCGGTCGTCGTTCCGGAATGCCCCTCGCTTGCGCCCCAATTTAATTGGTGGACTGCAGCGGGCCCTCGAGGCGAAGGCGGAATCGCGGCATTCGGCAAGGCACACGCCAAGGCGTACATCAACGCAGCAGTCGGCGAGGAGTTGCCTATTCGCGATGCCACACAGGCCCTTCTCGACGCGGATCCCGAACTCGCCCCCCGTGCGCCTCCGTCCTCTTGCAGATGCGTGGTCACGACTGGACATGGAGCTAGGGCTTCAACGACCACGAGCGACGCATTGTGAGCGCACTCGCCGAACTCGACCCCGACGAAGCTGCGGTCGCATTCGTCGTTGGCGCCGGCTCCTGGTGACCGTACGTACCTCGTGACCGTCAATCTGCGTCGCCAGGCGGCTGCCTATCGACACCTGCGCGGCCACACAAGTCGGTCGCACGCCACCGATGGTCCCAACCTCAGGCTTCCTCTCTCCGCGGGCAAGCCACCACTCACGCGCTGCCCGTCGCTCTAGGTCAAAATGAAGCCAGATACCTCCCGAGGATGGCTCAACCTCATGCGGAATCTTTTGGCGGCGTATTGCCTAGGGAATTATCTGGGGCTAAAGTTGCCTCGAAGATGAATATCACAGGCGGAGCGCTTTGGTGCGGTACCTGTGGCTCGTCACCCTCGGGATAGTTATTGCATTTTTGAGCCCGGCGGCCGGCTGTCTCGCACAGGAATTGAGTAATTTCGTTAGTTCGCCGAATTTGCCCTGCGGGCTCGCGTGTCCCCCAAAAAATGCGCTTCAGAGTCCTGTTTTCCAGACCGTGTTCGTGTTTCCGCCTGCTTCGCCAGGTGAGACCTGGGATGCGCATCTCGCTGCATTCATCAGCGGCCATCCTCAGTTTGGGCCACCCACATGTTTGGATGGCACGGGTTTTCCTTGCCTACAGGGGCTTACTTCCGAGTCTATCGACAGCGCGGTGCAAGCACTGTTCAATAGTAACTATTTTCAGGCCATGGAAAATAGCTACGGCGTCGGCGTTCCCTCTTTTGCGGGTCAGCAGCCACTGATTGGCCAGTGCGCGCCGCCTCCAGGCGCCGCCGCGCAAACCTCGCTAAGCTGGTTGAACGTGGCGAACTTGGCTAGCTGCCAGTTCGCCAACGTTCCCAATGCGCCCCGCCAAACCATTATGATCTTTTCGCCGGACCTGCCACCTTCCTCGAACCTCACTCAGCCGACGGACTGTACCAACTCCTCTACCACCGCGTTTCATTCTGCAGTCCCGTCCGGGATCAATATTCAACAGTATTTGACTAATCCGCCGTTTATCAGCGGTTTTCAGCAGTGCCTCCTCGAGAGCACCAGCCCTCACGGATTATTCGAGAGCAGCAATCAATGTCTCGCCACGGGCATTGCGCAACAGTGTCTGGACGCGGCGCTTGCGGGCGCGGTGGTTTGCCCGGTTTTCGACCTGTTCGTCCCCTTCGCCTGCGAAATCGCGGATGCAATCTATGTTGGGACTTGCACGGCTGCGGCGGGAACGGCCACGCTCGCGGACGCGACTATCGGCGCATTAGAGGCGAGCAAGTTGAGTTTCGCGGTGATACCGACCAATCCCGCGTGCCTTGCCTTGAGCACCTACCCTCGGCCGATCATCGGCGGTGGCGCGCCACCTGCTGTAGGCGCATCGCCTGCTGTGACGGGCGGGATTCGAGCGGCGTTAGATGATGTCCTCGAGAATATTTCGCATGAGACGGTGGAAACAATCACCGATCCAGGCGGTTTGGGCTGGGTCGCCCCGAGCAGTGATACAACAGGCCAGTACAACACCGGGGAGATTGCCGACGTCTGTGAGAATACAGCGAATTATCCTCCCGGATATTCTCTTCCACCGGGCGCGCCTCTATTCATGCCTTTTCTATCGCTGCACGTGGCTCGTTATTGGCATGCCGCAGTTTGACGTCACGAATACCTTTTCTTATCAATACGGTCCGAATTGCCCGCAGATGGTCCCTGGATTTTGCCGACCGGGAACGGCAATCCCGCCAATTGCTGTCTTCGCGGGTGTGTCCAACGCCAGTACGCTTCCCAACGGATTCTGAGGCGCGGCACTCTCGGAATCCCCAAGCAATCAGCCAAACGTGCGGTTGACGCAAGTTTCTACGACGCCGGTGAGCCAATTAGGCAACTCGATCGACAATGGCGGGCTGGATGCGCCGCTATCATATTCGTTGACCCCCCCTGAAATTGGTTCGTTGACCCCCGCCTCTGAAGCTGAAATTGCTCCCCACACAGGGGACGCTGTTCCCCCGGTATTGGAACTTTGGGACAGTCTCACCGGCCAAGGCGCGATCAACGCTTCGAATCCGAATCAAGCGGCCAATTGGCCCCCGCCCTATAGTTGCGTACTGGTGGCGCACCCGCCCATCAATTCACCGGCGGCCTGCATGGCGACCGTGATGGTGGAGACGCAAGCCTATGGCCTCCCCCAGCCGCCGGTGGGCGGCACGGCCACTTACAGCGTCAGCCCGGGATCGGTGGCGCCGAACAGCTGTGACGCCATCACGCCCTGCCAACTCAAGCTCACGCAGTCCTCAGTCAGCGGGACCGCCACGCTGAGCGTCACTGACATTGTGACACCGCCAGCCGGCGCCAAAGCCGATCGGCCCCGCTGGACCTCGTCCGCCAACGTGACGCTGACCTGCAGCACCAAGGTCAATTTCAATTTTGCCAGCACCGGGCCTGATTGCCCAGGTTCCTCGTCCGACTTGATGGTCACGGTAATTGGCGACGGCACTGTGACCGGCACAGGCGGCACCGGGAGCAATATCAACTGCAGCAATCCGCCCACGGCAAGCGGAGCGTGTACGGCTACTTACGCCAGCGGCAGCCTTGCCACGTTGACCGCAACGCCGGCGACCGGTTTTGTGTTCGAACAGTGGACCAACTGCACCAGCGGTAGCTTTCTCTGCACCTTGACCGTGCGCGGCGCCCCCGCTGTCATCGCCACCTTCAAACCGATGGGCAACCCATTGTGAACATCAAGGTCCACATCGCCGTCGCCGCACTTGTCATCGCATCAAACGCGAAATCTCACGCCGACAGCGCATCCCCCCTCGACGGTGTACCCCAACTCAAAGAGGGCCTCTGGAGCATTCAGGGCTACCGCACCAACTCATCGAATCCCGATAAGCAGGCATTCAACGCCAAACTTTGTCGCGATCAAACCTACGACAACCACTCACACGCCTTCGTCACCACCGTAAAAGAGTGCTCAAGCCAGATCGTCGCCCAAAAGCCGAACCTCTACTCGACCAAGATAACCTGTACCGTGGGCGCCACGACCATTGTTTCCACAACAACGGTGACCTATCAGAGCGACACCAGCGTCCACTCGGACTCCCAAACCACCTACACCCCCGCGCTCCAAGGCAAGACTTCGGCATCCATCGTCCAAGATCAACTCTACCTCGGGCCGTGTCCCGCGAACATGAAGCCTGGCGACACCGATCCGCCCAATGCCGGAATACGTTGATGCGCCGGTCATTTACCCTTTCGCCTAGAAGGAGACCTTCGGCAAAACCGGCGCTCAAACGTTGCAGGCGCGCTCGGTCAGATGCACCAAGCGACCACGGCTGTTGAGGAGGTCCGATGGTCCCCTTGGCAATTGTAACAATGGATGGTCACAACGTTCCCGTCTGGCCCCGGACTACCGGCACGAGCGGGGCTCCAGCTTGGCCAACCAGCGCCCGCGGTACCCCCGCACTGCGCCCCCGCGATCCTGAGACAGGCCGGAGCCTTCGCGGTGTCCTTCAGTTCCCGCCGTCATCCCGCGGTGAGCGGCTGCAACCGCGCGAGCGGTTTAGTCCTTTGGCACATGGCTTCCGTAGCGCCTACGGTCGGTTATCGCCGCTTACCGCCCCGACAGCACTGACCCGCAAGGTCAGCTCAGGGTCGACTTGACCCGTTCGCCGCACCGTTGGGCTATGACCGCTATTTGCGCACAGCGGCCGGCTGGAGTCGACGTAAACGAGACATTGCGCATCGTGACTGGGGACAATCAGTCGGCCCTCTTGAACTGGGCCGCGTCTTCCGATCCCTTGGTCGCGTCGCCAGCGCTATACGAATGTGCGCCCGCGCCCGCTAGCTTGCCGCCGCTAACGATAAGATATTCGTTCCGGATCGGCCGCTTCTCAAACCAGCATTCAAGAATCTCGCGCGTGCCCGCGGCGTAGCGCGCCTGCGCCGAAAGCGAGGTCCCGGAAATATGCGGCGTCATGCCGTGGTGGAGCATCGTGCGCCACGGATGGTCTTTCGGCGCCGGCTGCGGGAACCAGACGTCTCCGGCGTAGCCCGCGAGCTGTCCGCTTTCGAGCGCCCGCACGATCGCGTCGCGATCGCAGATCTTGCCGCGTGCGGTGTTCACGAGATAGGCCCCGCGCTTCATCTTGGCGAGAAGCCTGTCGTTGAACAAGTTCTCGGTCTCGGGGTGAAGCGGCGCGTTGATCGTGACGACATCGCAAATCTTGACCATGTCTTCAACATTCGCATGCCAGGCGAGACCGAGCTCCTTCTCGACCGCTTCCGGAAGGCGGTGACGGTCCGTGTAGTGCAGATGCATGTCGAAAGGCTTCAGGCGGCGCAGAACCGCGAGGCCGATCCGTCCAGCGGCGACTGTGCCGACATGCATGCCCTCGACATCATAAGAACGCCCGGCGCAATCGGCGATGTTCCACCCGCCCTTGATCACCCATTGGTACGAAGGGATATAGTTGCGCACCAGGCTCAGAATCATCATCACCACGTGTTCCGAGACACTGATGGAGTTGCTGTAGGTGACCTCAGCGACTGTGATCTTGTGATCAATCGCCGCTTGCAGGTCGACATGGTCCGAGCCAATGCCGGCCGTGATCGCAAGCTTGAGGCTCTTCGCCCGGGCGATGCGTTCGGCGGTTAAATAGGCGGGCCAGAAAGGCTGCGAGATTACGATATCAGCGTCGGGTAGCTCGCGCTCGAAGACAGAATTTGGGCCCTCCTTGTCGGCGGTGACGACAAAAGTGTGACCAAGCAACTCGAGATATTTCCTCAGCCCCAATTCACCCGACACGCTGCCGAGCAGCGCTCCTGGCTTAAAGTCGACCGCCTTCGGAGTCGGCAGCGTTTGCCCGCCAGGATAACGTTCGACCGTCGGCAGATCGTCGCGCGGGTAGGATTTCGGATATCCGTCGACCGGATCATCGTAGAGAACACAAAGAACCTTAGCCACATCAATCCTCCCTTGATGAGTCAGTCACTTCCACTGGCGAAGCACGATCGCGCACGCGACACGCTACGTTCCGGGCTCGAGTCGTTTGCCAACGGGAGAAGGGCCGAAGGAATTTGCTCAGCAGGCTTCGCCACTCTGGTCGTTCCCGCGTAGTTCCTAGCCGCGTCATATACAAATATATCGATGCAAATAAGACGAACCTTTGCAGCGGCTCGCGCGGGCTTAACGACGGGAGGGGCAGGCACCTGTTTGGGCCAGAATGCTCTTGGGTTTAAGCGGACTTATCCTCGTCGGTTGCTGGAGGAGTCGAAAGAGCGTGCTCTTCACTTTCGCCGTCGGGCGATGACCGCTATTTGCGGATACCGTTGATAAAGTCGGCGATTGATTGTCGTCAGGGGCGCGTCGTGATTTATTAAGTCCCGCTAATTTGCGGGAGAGACGGCGATGATGGACTTTCAGGGAACGCCTGCGCGGCTGTTCTATGATTTCTGCCTTGAGGAACACGTCCCTGCCGATCACATGCTCAGGGGCATTGACCGACATCTCGCCCTCGATGACCTTCCGCCAATCGCTGAAGCCTTTCTATAGCCAGATGGGCCGACCTTCGGTCGATCCAGAGCTGATGATCCGCATGCTGATCGTCGGCTACTGCATGGGCATCCGGTCCGAACGTCGCCTTTGCGACGAGGTTCATCTCAATCTCGCCTATCGCTGGTTCTGCGGACTCGGACTGGACGGCAAAGTCCCCGATCACTCGACGTTCTCGAAGAACAGACACGGGCGCTTTCGCCAGAGCGACATGCTGCGCCGCCTTTTCGAGACCGTCGTTCAGCGGTGCCTGGCGGAGGGTTTGGTCGGCGCGGACGGATTTGCGGTCGACGCGAGTCTTATCGCTGCGGACGCGAACAAGCAGCGCTCGGTTCCAAGCCGCGAATGGAAGCCTGAGGAGGTCAAGGAGAACGCGGTTCGAGCCGCGCGCGAATATCTTGCGACTTTGGACAATGCGGCATTTGGGGCGGCGTCGCCTGTGACGCCAAAATTCATCTCGCGATCCGATCCAGCGGCGCAATGGACCGGCGCACACAAGGGACACGCCTTCTTCGCCTATGCCAATAACTACCTGATCGACACCGATCATGGGGTGATCGTCGATGTCGAAGCTACGCGCGCCATCCGGCAGGCGGAAGTCGGAGCAGCTCGAACGATGCTCGAGCGGACCGAGATGCGCTTCGGCATGAGGCTGGCATCCTTGGCCGCCGACAGCGCCTACGGCTCGGCGGAGAGCTTAGCTTGGCTGGTCAAACACAAGGGGATCGTTTCGCACATTCCGGTCTTCGATAAATCAAATCGAACCGATGGTACGTTCTCCCGGGCCGATTTCGTCTTTGACCCCGAGTACGACCGTTACACCTGTCCGGCGGGCAAAGAACTGGTTCAGTTCCGACGAACCTACGCCATTCCCAGAAGCGGCGTCACAGCCGAGGGCACAAGACTCTATCGCGCCAGCAAATTGGATTGCGATGCCTGCAAACTCAAAGCCCAGTGCTGTCCGAACGCGGTCGCCCGCAAGATCCCGAGAGACCTTAATGAAGACGCCCGCGACGTGGCCCGTGCGCACGCCGCAACTCCGGAATACGTGGAGGCCTGTCGTCGGCGGAAAAAAGTCGAGATGCTGTTCGCACACCTCAAGCGTATCCTTCGCCTTGCGCGTTTGCGGCTCAGGGGTCCGAACGGAGCCAACGACGAATTTCTCCTCGCGGCCACCGCCCAAAACCTGAGACGACTCGCCCGACTAAGACCGATGAATACGCTTCCGGAAATGCTGGCCGCCTAACGCCCGGCATGGCGGCCAAGAGCCGCCCAAAAGACCCTAGCCCATCCTTCTCGAAATCCGACGAGCTTCCCATCAGAGCGAATACTTGACGGCTTTTTCAACGGTATATGCGCACAGCGGACGGCGGGGATTAAGCGGACGTTGTCGCGAGCGATTAAATGTCGCGGATCGACCTTTGAGCGAGAGATTCGACGGCGGGCCGCGGGTCGGCTTTCCGTCTGAGTACGTGCCACACCTCCATATCGTCGGCGCCCTTCAGTTTGATGGTCCCGCGGGATTCGCAGTCGAATTGGTCCTTGATCAGGTCGTAGGTGCTGCGGGTGATCTGGATGGTCCCGGTCTCGCCGTGGGACTCCATACGGCTCGCCAAATTCACGGCCGCGCCCCAGAGATCATAGATGATGTTGATTTCCACTGAGAACTGACCCGGGCGCCACGGGTTTTTCCACCGAGAACTGACCCATGTTCGAACCTCGCCCCCTTGGCCTTGGCAGGGGGCATCGGAGTGATCGACATGGAGTTACTGAGCGTCATCCGGCGCTGGCACTACCGAGATTATTTCTCGATCCGAGAGATATCGCGGCGCACGGGGCTGTCGAGGAACACAGTCCGCAAATACCTGCGCTCGGACACCGTTGAACCGAAGTTCAACATCCCTGACCGTCCGAGCAAGCTGGACCCTTACGCCGACAAGCTATCGCAGATGCTGCGGCAGGAGGCCGGGAAGTCCCGCAAGCAGAAGCGGACGACCAAGCAATTGCACGCCGATCTGGCCGCCCTCGGCTACGACGGCTCCTACAATCGCGTGGCGGCCTTCGCTCGCGACTGGAAGGCTGCTCGGCAACAAGAACAGAGGACGTGCGGCCGCGGCGTGTTCGTGCCGCTTGCGTTTCTGCCGGGCGAGGCGTTCCAGTTCGACTGGTCGGAAGATTGGGCGATCATCGCCGGCGAGCGGACCAAGTTGCAGGTCGCTCACGTCAAGCTCTCCTACAGCCGCGCCTTCATTCTCCGCGCCTATCCGCAGCAGACCCACGAGATGCTGTTCGACGCCCACAACCACGCCTTCCGCGTCTTGGGGGGCGTGCCGCGGCGGGGCATTTACGACAATATGCGAACTGCCGTCGACAAGGTCGGCTGTGGAAAGGAGCGCCAAGTCAACGCGCGCTTCTCAGCCATGGTCAGCCACTTCCTGTTCGAGGCGGAGTTCTGCAATCCGGCTTCCGGCTGGGAGAAGGGGCAGATCGAGAAAAACGTCCAGGACGCGCGCCATCGGCTCTGGCAGCCCATGCCGCACTTCCCTTCTCTAGACGCGCTGAACGACTGGCTGGAGACGCGATGCCGAGAGCTTTGGGCATTGACGCCGCACGGCTCGCAAGCTGGCACGGTCGCCGATGCCTGGGCGGAAGAAGCGCAGCACTTGATGTCGCTTTCCAGGACGTTCGACGGCTTTGTCGAATACGCCAAGCGCGTGTCGCCGACGTGCCTGGTCCATCTGGACCGCAATCGCTACAGCGTGCCGGCCTCCTTCGCCAATCGTCCAGTCAGCGTACGAGTTTATCCCCAACGCATCGTTGTCGCCGCCGAGGGACAAGTCGTCTGCGAACATCGCCGCGTTTTTGCCCGCTCCCACCAACGCAAGAGTACGACCACCGTTTTCGACTGGCGGCACTATCTGGCGGTCATTCAGCGCAAGCCGGGAGCCCTGCGTAACGGCGCGCCGTTCGCCGAACTCCCGCCTGCCTTCCGGGCCTTACAACAGCGTATGCTCAAGACGCCGGGCGGCGACCGCGAGATGGTCGAGATCCTCGCCCTGGTTCTCCAGCACGACGAGCAAGCCGTGCTCGCCGCCGTCGAACTGGCGCTGGAGGCCGGCGCGCCAACGAAGACGCATATTCTGAACCTGCTGCACCGCTTGGTCGACGGAAAGCCGATGGACACGCCTCCGATAAAGGCGCCGCAGGCTCTGACTTTGACGAACGAACCGCAGGCTAACGTCGAGCGCTACGACGCGCTGCGCAAAGCCCGGGAGGCGCGTCATGCGTCATAACCCTGCCGCCGGCGCCGTCGTCATCATGCTGCGCACCCTCAAAATGCACGGCATGGCTCAGGCGGTCGGCGAGCTGACCGAGCAAGGCTCTCCGGCCTTTGAGGCGGCGCTGCCCATCCTATCGCAGCTCCTGAAGGCGGAGACAGCCGACAGGGAGGTGAGATCGACGGCCTATCAACTCAAGGCCGCTCGCTTTCCGAACTATCGCGATCTCGCCGGCTTCGACTTCGCCAGCAGTGAGGTCAACGAGGCGCTCGCGCGTCAACTACACCGCTGCGAGTTCCTCGAAGACGCCCACAATGTCGTCCTGGTCGGCGGACCTGGCACAGGCAAGACGCATCTCGCCACTGCGATCGGCGTCCAGGCCATCGAACATCATCGTAAGCGCGTCCGCTTCTTCTCCACCGTCGAACTCGTCAACGCTCTCGAACAGGAGAAGCTTCAGGGCAAATCCGGCCAGATCGCGGCGCGACTTGCCCACTCCGATCTCGTCATCCTCGACGAGCTGGGCTACCTGCCGTTCAGCGCCTCCGGCGGAGCGTTGCTCTTCCATCTGCTGAGCAAGCTCTACGAGCGCGCCAGCGTCATCATCACGACTAATCTCAGCTTCGGCGAATGGGCAACCGTGTTCGGCGACCCAAAGATGACGACCGCGTTGCTCGACCGCCTCACTCATCGCTGTCACATTCTTGAAACCGGAAACGACAGCTTCCGCTTCAAGAACAGCTCCGCGAAAGCCGCCAAACCCGCAAAGGAGAAACCTCGAAACTTGACGAACGCCTGACCCCGAAACCATCATCAAGCCGGGTCAGTTCTCAATGGAAATTCCGGGTCAAATCTCAGCGGAAATCGACAGTGAAACCTCCGAGCGAAGCCGCCTCCCCGAGCCAACCTTCTCTAGGGTCCGAAGCCACGCTTGCCACCGATGAAGTCTGCAGACGCGACGAGGATCGTCTGGAACGATTGTCCAACAGCCGCTCAAGCGACGAAGCCATGCGGTTCTTGACTGAGTTGCGCTGCGAGAAGTTCTCGCCACATCTCTTCCGCCTAACGGAACGTCTGGACTATCCAGATCCCACGCCCGCCGCCGTTGCTACTCAAGATCCTTCTTCAACGGTCGCAACGCAAAACCCGTCTTCAAGGGTCGTTCAAGCAAAGGTCACTTCAGGGATCGCTCTCGCGCGGGTTGCAAGATGGGGAGCGAGTGAACCTCAGAATAGGGCACGCTGGAGTATCGCTTCGCGAAGCCCCCAGCAAAGACGACGGGCGAATGGGTGGACGGGTTCTAGCTTGCCGCCGATCCTTTTGGCCTTGTTCGGCGAGCAGCCGAGGGGGCTCCGGCGGTAGTGGATCGGCTGGCGGCGGATCAGGCGGCGGAGCCGGTGGCGGCGGCGGATCGGGTAGCGGCGGCGGATCGGGCAGGGGAGGTTCGGGCAGCGGCGGCGGATCGGGCGGCGGCGGGAACGGGGTGGAAATGGCGGTGGAAACGGTGGCGGGAACGGGGGTGGGAACGGTGGGGGAAACGGTTAGGTTTCTCCGGCGAACACGATTTCGCCGCACAAGACGGTATTTTGACACGCTCGTTCGCCAGACTGTTCGTCCAGCGACCTTGCTTCATAAGCGTTTCAATGGTCCGTGATAGGACGGTCCGCCGATTGTCTCAGGAGACCAAAGATTGACGAGCTTCAGCTACAAGAACTGCAGGGTGAGCGATGTCTTGGGAATGCCCAACCCAGGCTATGGCTTCGATATCCTCAATGAACGCGCGCAGCCCATCCTTTCGCTCATATTTGAGGGGAGGGACGACGCCGAACAGGCGCGCGTCGAGGTCGCCAAGGCTGTCGCAAAGGCAGTTGGGGCGCATTGACGGCGGCGGGTGAACCCTAATCCCGTCCTCTGTCGTCGAACATCGCTGTGAGCCGCTCGTCCAGCGTCCAGCGCCCGCGCCTCGTCGAACAGTGGCAAACAAATTCCTGCCGGGGTGTGCCCCGTTGCCTCCACTTAAGGGCGTCTGAGAGCAGGTGAAGGCTCAGGGGCACGTCAGGGACGCGGCAGTAACGGGAGGGCAAACGTCTGTCGCCGCCGCGCCCGAGGCCCTGGCCGGTTTAGGGGACCCCGACCTGAGCAAGGTTACAACTAGCATTGTGGTGTCGTTTCCAGCGGCCCACACGAGCCCCAGCACATCCTCATCAACTTGGTGGCAACCGCCGCCAGCGCAGGCTTAGATACCCCTAAGGCAAGGCTGGCGGCGGCGACCGGCGAGCCCTCGGGCTCAGCCAGCTTCTGCACACTATGAATAAGTAAAAGAGTGTCCAAGCTAGAGACGGCTGTGAAGGGGCGGCTTGTCGCGGGCTCCCGACGATGTTTGAGGACTGTCCGGAGCGCCTCTACCGGCTTCTCGGTTTGCTCGTAGTCGAGTTCCGCATGATGCGGTGGAAGTCCTTGAGCGCCTTTGCGTTCTCGCTTCTGTAACGGCCATGACGACGTTAAGTGCGTCTGTAATTGCCCGGTATTCCGACATTGCCCCAGAGGCTTCTCACGTGCCTCTTATACGGAGCTGGCGCGTTGCTTTCCCGGCGCATCGTGCGCGGCTCGGTCAATACGGCAAATCGTCTGACATCGTCAATAATCGGAGTTGCGTGCGCGGGCGCGATGGCTGTGCAGTTTGCATACGCCGGACGCGCTGCTTCAGCCTCCTGCTCCGCAGATGTAGCTCCGACCCAGAATGGATCAGCTCCCGCATCGCTCAACATGCCCTCGATTATGGCCGCCAATCGCGCCACGACGACCGGGAGCAGCACGGCGCAAGCGAAGCGGCGGAGAGAACGTAAACCAAAGTAGTAGTTCTATTAGTCCGCAGGTATATCCCCGTCGTACGCACTTGGGCGTGGATCCTACGCATGTACAATAGCTCCGGCGCGCTTCAAGACTGTAGCTTTGGACTGCGGTACGAAAGCAATGAGTTTCACCGCGCAGGCACGTCAAGCATGAATTGGAGGTTTGGCATGTTGCAGCAACAATGGACGCGGGAAGTGCGGCTCGGAATTGAACTCGAAGCCGATGCGCTTCTTTCCATCTCAGGCGCGCAAGCCCATTCGATTGCCCTCAAACGCGCGGAAGAGGCGAGCAGCGACCAGATGGCACACGACTGGAGTGTCGTCGCCGCGACTGTGGCGCGCAAGTCGAGAGTTCGGTTATCTCTGCTCGATGCGTTGTTGGGATGAAGCGTTCCTGCTAGGCGCATTGTTACGAATATAATTTTATTGGGATCAAGAAGCGAAAGATTATGGCCAGTGTCGTAACACTTTTTGACAGTCGACATTGTTGGGCTGCTCGCTGCCCTCTCCATCTGGACAGCTTCGTTCTCGCTACTGCTTCGCAGCCGGATACCCTCGGTCGAGTAGACTTAATCAATTTCTGACGTGCGCTCCCTCGGATTGGGCCTCAGCCAGTACGCGGTAGACACTCGCTCTACCAATCCCAAGTCTCCTTGCGATCTCCGTAGCCCCAACACCATCAGCCTTGAGCTTGGCGACCTCCTCAGCCTCGATGGTTGCGGGTCTGCCCTTGTAGACCCCTCGCGCCTTCGCAGCCGCTATCCCTTCCATCTGCCGCTCTCGGCGCAAGTTAGTCTCGAACTCGGCGAACACCCCCAACATGTCGAGGAACGCCTTACCGGCTGGCGCCCCCGTATCAATCGGCTGCTCGGTGGCCTTGAGCTTGACGCCCTTCGCCCGAAGCTCCCTGACGATGTCCTGTAGGTCACCTATGCTGCGCGCTAGGCGGTCGATACGGGTGACTGTGAGCGTGTCTCCCTCGCGTCGAGGACCGTCCGCAGTTCGTCCCTGTGCTTGTCCCTGACCGCTTCTCTGCGCGGATAGGGTCACAACCAGCGGCCTTGAGCGCCGCCAGTTGGATTGAGAGGTCCTGATCGGTTGTGCTGACGCGGGCATATCCAACGTTGGCCATAACGCGGTCCTGTCTCGTTTGGCTCTGCACCCCACGCAAGCTAGTGTCTCGGAATGGGCACGTCGACCCATATGAGACAGGAAAAACGTCTCACGCTCCTGTCTCGCCCGCCTGTACCCAAACGGGACGAGGCTGATCGGCTGTGGCGGCCCACCTTCGATTGCTCGCCCACGGTCAACGCCATCGCCAACCATGCCCCGCTCAATGGCCTCAGCGGTCACCCCCCTGTCCGTATAGGTGCCCGCTGTAGCCCGCTGGTGGGCTTGTGACCATGCAACCCTCCGCTTGGGGGTGATGCAGCACGCCTTGACCATCCACGCGCTGGCTGGCGTGACCATCGATAGGCTGCCGCACGCATTGACCGAGGTGACCCCCTGGTGGGGTAAGTCGGGCGGCCGTCGATCCAATGGTTCTCAGACGGCGGTTCAAAAATATTCTGGAGCCTCCAATCAGGGCCGATGAGAAGCGCGATTTTCGCCGCCGCCGCCGCGCTCGCGTTGGCTGCTCCGGTAGCGGTCGCACAATCCAGCCCGCTTTCGCACGGGCGATCCCCTTGGGCCTGCCAGATGACCTTGTGTGCAAAAGCGCGGAGCCCTACTCTCCGTGCCAGGCGCCAGCGCGGCTAAGCAGAGCTGAGGGCGGAAGCGGGCTGCCTCCTTGCAACTGTCGGCTGTTGGCGCAATGCCAGTTGTGTGATGGGGATCACAGACAACTTGGTAGGTTGTGTTAACGAATACTGTTCCAGGTCGTCCATCCGGGAGGAGGGGCCTCTTCGGCACGGCATGGGCGCACCAAGGGAGGTCGCCATGCGAGCGCTGTTCATCCGCATCATTCCGGCCGTATTGATTGTGCCACTGCTTGCCGTACCAGGGGCGGCTCAGGACCGCTGCAAGTGGTCATCCGACGGCAACTCCGGTAGCACGACATCGTACCCACAGCAGCTTAATATCGACGTTGGAGACGCGCCTGGCCATATCGTCGGCGGGTACGAGATTCATAGCGTAGCCGGGCCGAACGCCAAGCCGAATTGCGAGGGCCTGAAGGATAAGGAAAGCTGGACTCACGGGTATCGGGATTACCGGGACCGCAATGGCCACACCTGGGGATACACGGTCACGACCCTCGAAAACGGCGACAAAATCTATCAGGAATATTCGGGGACGACTGAGACCGCAGTCGCCGCTGACGGCTCGACGAAGACCACGACTGACAATGTCGTAACCTGGACCGGGGGCACCGGCCACTACCAGGCGGTTCGCGGGATCGAGCGCGACCATGTTGCCGTCGATTGGGCGAAGGGCGAGTTGAAACCCACGGCCATTCACTCTTCCGGGGACGGCGAATACTGGTTCGAGAGATAGCCTGCCAGAGGTGAGACGCGTGATCCGCAGCGCACGCCGAACAAATATGCCTACCGAACAATGTAAACCGTTGCGTTGGAACCGACTTTAGCAGGCCCAGCGCGACCAAAAACGAGGAGGAAACGGATGATTCGCAGGTTCGCGATTGCCGCCACGTCGGCCGCTGCCCTTACTCTCTCAACAATGGCATTCGCCCAGGGTGGGGGTACTGCCGATGAAGCCAAAGCGATGCTGATGAAGGCGGTGGCCGCCGTGAAGGCGGACAAGGCCAAAGCGCTCGATATGTTCAACAATGGAGACGGCGGGTTCCTAGACAGAGACCTTTATGTTTTTTGCAGTAATGTTAGCGACGGCAAGATCGTCGCGCTCGGCAACCCCAATGCCAAGCAAAACATCGGTGTAGACACCAGGACCCTCAAGGACTCTACCGG
This sequence comes from uncultured Alphaproteobacteria bacterium, assembly GCA_963730555.1. Classification (GTDB taxonomy): domain Bacteria; phylum Pseudomonadota; class Alphaproteobacteria; order Rhizobiales; family Beijerinckiaceae; genus Roseiarcus. Next base: position 333,710 of record CAVSSS010000011.1, read on the forward strand.
CAAAGCGTTTGGCGCCGAACTCTACGCCGCATACCAGAAGCCGGAGGGTGAGATCACCGAGGTCAACTACATGTTTCCGAGGCCGGGCGCGGACAAGACGCCGGTTGCGAAGGCGAGCTTCGCAACCAGGGTCGGCGACCTGGGCTGCGGCGTTGGCTATTACAAATAGATGCTAAAGCGCTTCAGCACCGAACAAAAAGGACGAGGAAAGTCCTCGCCGCCGCCTCGATTTTGTCCATGCCGGCGCGCCACATCGCCATCGGCATCTGGTTGTTCATCGCATCAGCCACGTGGGCGTGCAAGGCGCTCTGAGGGCTCGCCGAACTGCGTAAGAGACCGATGGCGCGAGGCGGCACCAGAGGAGGTGGAAGGCTATTTGACGAAGTTGGATTGGCGCGGCGGACCCGATCACGGTTGGTGGATCGAGCTGCTCAAGGAGGGCGTGCGCGTCGCCCAAATGAGCCTGGACGAGTGGAAGTCACTCGGTCCGACCCAGCAGGCGATAGAGGATGGAGGCGACGACGGTGAGGACCTTCGCCTGACGGGCTCCAGCTTCACCCACTCCAACAGGAAATTGCAATCATGAGGTACAACCCCAACGGCTCCATCGGCTAAGGGGTTAGGCGCAACAAAGCGTCACGATGCGCTTGTATCCGCGCGCAATAGACGAGACACGCAGGCTTAGAGGCTACGAAACTCTATTTGTCCATGTCCGCGCGCCTCTGCTGCTAGGCCGTGTGGACGAATTTTCGCCAGTCGACGCTTTTGGGATTCCCGCGGTGAATCAGGCATGATTCATAGGTCTCCGACCGAATCAGAGGCCGGAGTCAATGTCGACAAAGATGGATGAGGACGATTGGGCGCACACGCTTGCGGTGTTCCGCGCCTGCCTGCCTCGGCGTGGACGGAAGGCCGCCGACGACCGCCGCTTCCTCGAGGCGCTTCATTTCTTCACCGTCGAGAACGTTCGCTGGCGCGCTCTGCCAGAGCGCTTCGGTCATTGGAACAGCGTGTGGAAGCGCTTCGATCGCTTGAGCAAGGCTGGCGTCTTCGAGGCCTTCTTCGACACGCTCGCGTCCATGAGCTCCACGGCCCATCTTATTCAGATGTTCGACTCCACCGTCGTGCGCGCTCATGTATCGGCGGCTGGAGCAAAGGGGGGCAAGAAGGGCAAGCGCTCGGGCGCTCGCGTGGCGGCTTCACCACGAAAATCCACGCAAAATCGGACGCCTCCGGGGATATCATCGCCTTCGACCTGACCGGCGGCGAAGCCTTCGACGGGCGTCACTTCGAAACCCTGCTCGATATCGGGCCCGACATTCAGCCGCGCGCCGTCATCTGCGACAAAGGCTACGCCAGCAAGGCCAATCGGGACGCCGCAAGAGCGCGTGGCATCGCTCTGGTCATCCCGCACAAGGCCAACGAAAAGAACAAGCCAGCCTTCTTCGCCCGCACCCTCTACAAAGCCCGCGCACGCATCGAGCAGGGCGTCGGACGGCTCAAGCGCTTCAAGCGCGTCGCGCTCCGCTGCGAAAAGACCGAACGAAACTTCAGATCAATCGTCAGCTTCGCCGCCGGCCTTTGCTTGATCAAATTCGTCCACACGGCCTAGTGCGAGTTCGTGGAAGAGCTTTGCCGCCACGAGGCTTGTCCCTTCGGACTTTGAGTGTGTGTGTCAAAGCGGCAGAGGAGCTCCGCTGCTTGCAGCGCATCGGTGAACAGCTTTTGCTCGGTTTCCTGTCCAGCGGTTGCGGTTGCTGTGGCATGATTCGACCTCACCTGCCTTCGATAGTCTGGCCGCCGCCTTCGTTTCGAGGGCAGGCGGCGTCGGCTTTTGGTGTCCTTGACGGACAGGAGAACCTACCGGATGGCGAGACCCCCAAAGCGGAGTACGCTTCCGCCGCGCCCGGTTACGCGCAGAGACGTGAGGAAATTTGTCGATCATTGCGTAGTTCTGCGCGCGTTTTGGACCCACTATCAAACGGTGTTCGAGGGGTCAGACCTGAAACGCGAACTGCTGCAAAGCACGGCTCACAATTTTTTTCGTGACCTGAATTTGATGCTGATCGAACATCTGATCCTACAGCTTTGCAAGCTCACCGATCCCGAACACCAGGGGACAGCGCAACCTCACGGTTCAATTTCTCGTCAATAACGCGGATTTTTCCCGGTCACCCCGAGAGCTTGCCAAACTGTCTAAGATAGCTACTCGGATTGACGCATTCCGCGAGCGTATCTTACCGGCTCGGAACAAATTTATCGGCCATCTCGATCTCGACGCAGCCCTTGGGCGCAAATCCCTCGGGGGTGCGTCGATCGCCGGATGGCGAAAGTTCTGGCTCGATCTGCAGGATTTTATAACCATCCTGTACAAGCGATATATTGACGCTCGGGTGCCATTTTATTTGAACAACATTGGCATGATATCGGACGCCGACCAGCTCATCAGTGCACTCAAGGAGAGCACTTATTTCCGGACCCTGCTAGATGATGAAGGTCTGACGCGCAAGGTCTCGGATGTTGCGTTCAAGTCCAAATACTACGATGCATGAGGAGTGTCTGTTTTCGAGGGCCTGCGCGGACAAGCGACAATTGTCATACGGCGCGAGAGGCGCTGATCATCGCACTAATGTTGCGCGGCTGATCGGATCGTCGGCGACCTGCAAAAACTCAATCTCGGGAGGGCCCCATGAGAGAAGGGAAAGTTCTGAAGCCAATGGCAATCGTTGGGTATCGGTTTCGAAGCACTCCAGGTCGACCTGACCTAAAAGCTCTTGAAATAGTGACCCCCGACGACGGGACTTTTCCTTTCGTCGGGACGAAGGGCGTGCTCCTGCGCCTTTCTGCCGATCTTGCGAAGATGGTCGCGACAATGACCGACAGCAAAGGGGCCCACTGATATCGGCCTGTCTCATGGGGCATGCTCCTGCTCGATCGCTGGCGCCTGTCAAGTCAGTTTGCGACATGAGGTAGAGCGCCGCGCGGGACTGTCGCACGCTGACGGCGGCGACGCCGCCTATCTGTGCGCGCTGGTCAGCGCATTGGCATTTCCCTCGTAAAAAGCGTGAGTTAATGCCGGGGTGCGATGGCATCTGCCCGCGATCAGGCTCGAAGCGCGACCAATGGCGCGGCGACATCGCCTTGGCCCGATTTCTTTTTTGGAAAAATAGCGCAAAGGGGCGGGAGCGATTAGCGCCTTAACCGCGAGCCGCTGGCGTATACGAAGCGACTGGACGGATGGCGCTACCTCCCCGCACTGGCGAACGCGGAGCAACGCGTGCGCTTGGCTCTGAAAGGAACTGACGCGCAATCTATCGCTCGTAAAAATCTGGCCCGGCGGGGTTGTAAGCGGCGGAGGCCGATAGGAGGCGCGCTTGGCAACGGCAGAGGCTGCCACTCTAGCAGCCCCAGAGAGGGCACCCTTCGGACCAGTACCACTCCCGCAAGGGGCGGCACTCAACGCTCAGCGTTCAGAGCATCACTCCGAGAGCTCCTTTCGCTTGTTACCCCTGACCGCGTAAATCGTTGCGACGTCCCCATCTACGGCATCCAGTTCGACAACGTGACCAACCGGCCTCAAATCTCGCCATGTCCGGGTCTATTCGACTTCGAGGGTTGCAACCCGGATTTCTTCAAATATCGACCTAACGGCGACCAAGAAATTCGGCAAATGGGAGGTCGGTGCGGTGGCCTATGGTTCTACTGACCTCTCGCGTCCGATTGCGAGCTATCAGAAACAAAGCGAGGGTGCCGTCGGCGGGCTGCTCGGTTACGACTTTGGTCCCCTCGGCCTCCAGGTTTACGCCATCACGGAAGTGTTCGAGCGTAATTAGGGGGCATGCATGTCCAGCTACACCATCGGACCAAAATCCATCGTTGGCTTCAAATGTGAGCCACAACGTTCCGTCAATCCCCGTAACGAACGCGTTCATATGTTGAGGATCAGGTTTGAGCACGGCGACGCAACTTCCAGGCTTTGCTTGACCTTGTGGCGTGACACGTGCGGGAGAAGGATTGCCGGGCGTGCCGTCTGTCCAATGGCCTCCCCCTACGACCCATGTCACATAGATCGCACCGTCGTTGGCGACGACAAAGACGTCGAGCTGCTGATCGTTCTGGGCTGCTGCAGTAACGCAGGCACCTTTAGGCGCCAGACCGGCAGGCGTGATGGGGACAGGGCCTCGATTGCCAGCCGCTCCATCAGTCCACCGACCGCCGCCGATTACCCATGTCACATGGACAGCGCCGTCGTTGCCAACGAAAAATGCATCGAGTTGGTTGGCGCTCTGTTTGGCAACGGCGATGGACGCACCAGGCGGAGCAAGATTGGCTGGCGTAATTGCCGCAGGTCCAGTTATGCCTGGAGAGCCATCCGTCCAACGGCCGGAGCCGACGACCCATGTTACATGAGCAGCACCATCGTTAGCCACAACAAAGGCGTCAAGCTGATTGTCGTTTTGTTTGATCGTGGCTACGCTTGCACCCGGCGGTGCGAAATTTGCTGGGGTTATGCGGGCGGGTGAAGCGGCACCTGGCGAACCATCCGACCAGCGGCCGTCATTGGATTCCCAAGTCACGTGAGCCGCGCCGTCGTTACCTACAACAAAGGCGTCAAGCTGACTTGGGAATTGGTTGGCGACCGCAATCGGGCTTCCTGGCGGTGCGAGAGCCACTGGCGTTATGCGGGCTGGGCTTGGTTGCCCGGATGCGCCATCGGTCCACCGGCCGTCGCTGACTTCCCACGTGACATATGCAGCACCATCATTCGCGACGGCAAAAGCATCGAGCTGATTTGCGTTTTGTTTGATCGTCGCGACGTGAGCCTGTGGCGGCGCGAAATGAGACGGTGTGATCGTAGCGGGTCCACGCCGTCCGCTGATACCATCTGTCCAAGGATTCCCTGCATCTTGCCAATAGGCCCAAAGGGCCCCATCGCGCCCCATCGCGCCCCATCGCAAAAAGATCATCTTGTCCCGCGTTCTGCATGATTGCTGCGACAGGGGCGCCAGCATGCGGTAGATAAGGCGAGCCAGCAGGAACATATTGATTGATGGCGGCCTGAAATTTCTGCACGACGTGATCGGCATGACTGTCATCCTGCCATTCCGCATCAATTGCGTCGAAAGGAACTTTGTTGAGTTGAACGAAGTCCCAAGCATGAGCTGTGTCTAAGCGGCCAATGTTGTTGCGGTCTAGAATATAGACAAAGCCGGACTTGCCTCCGCCCATAATATATGGCGAGTTTTGGATTATGACCGGGCCAGCTGCAGACAAATCAAGATCGTTCTCATCCAGCCAGATCTTTCGATAAGGGGTAAACCAGTCGGTTATTTTTAAATCAACGCTCTTTACCGAACCGTCTGTCTCATGTGTTATAGTGGGTGACAGCTTGATAAAACTATCCGCGAGGTTCGGCGTCTCCCACGGCGAATTATCCGGGAAACCTGCAGGCCTGCGATTTCCGGTCGTCGCATAGATAGCGCCGCCGGAATCGGCCGAGAGCCCGACCGCGCCTTGCCATATGCCGCCGCCATCGATCGTGTGCCCTGGCGACGGGTTTGACGTCGTTTGAAACGCGCCGACCGACCGCAATGTGGTCGCATCCTGTGCTAGTATCCAGCCATGAAAGATTGGTGTGCCGGGATCTTCGCAGCGTGAAGCGAAGGACACATAGACAATGCCATTTGAAAGAAGAAGTCCGGCACGGCTGCGATGCCAGATCGTCCAGTCAGCCGGCGCGTTGGGCGGAAGCAAACGGACATCGTGCCGTGTCGCGCCGCTGCGAATGTCGATGGCACGCAGTCTCTGCTCCGCATTGGAAACATTGTCTTGCGATGGATTCACTCGGTAGCTGACATACATCACGCCAGCTGCACGATCGATGACGGGCGTCGCCTCGGTGCCTATACCCTCGGCACCTGATATGCCATCACAGCGGGGCTTTCCGATCTTCGATTTGTCGTTGCCGCCAAGCGCGATCGCATTTTGCCACAAAGGCGCAAGCGAATGCGCATCGAACGCATAGACCAGGTTTTGAGCGGTCGCGACGAAGACTGCATCGCGAGCACCTGAACTTCCTGGAAAGTCGAAGTCTTGAACGACAAGCGGCTGCGCATAGACTGTTCCAGTGACGGCGAGTTTGCCGATGAAGCCCCAACGAGGGTCGCTGACTGAACTTTGATTAATGGACGACTGTGAGACGCTTCCGGTTCTCTCATTGTTGTATCGTTGTGTGAGAACGTCTGCACGCGCAGTCGAAAGCCACGGCACCGTCAATAGCAGCAGTGCCCAGCGATTAAAATTCATCGCAATCATAATGACGTCTCGCGTTTTAAATGTTAGCCGCCAAGTTCTTCTATCCGACTAGTTTGCCCTCAACGTATCCCGCCGCATAGCGGTGTAGGCCCTGTCTCAAAGTTCGTTCGACGCGCCGTCTCTACCCTCAGTGGTGCGCCGTTCGAGCGAGGCGAAAGAGCCGATTGAGTGGCAGCGGACTACTGTTCGCAGACCTAAAAGATTCGAGATGTTGCCCTTTCATACTGCCAGAATTCAGCAGATCAATCGCGAAGAATATGCAGCTCCAGAAGCTCTTGTGTGACATTGATTTTCTCCTATTTATACTTACCTGAAAACATTGTTGTGCAGAGATTTTCCGAGTGCGTGCGCACAATTTATTAATAATTAACTTAACGTCAGTTCACGAGGGCGGCATCCGGTCGCGCCGAGCCTAACTTAAGAACTGGACCAGTTTCATGCAAAATGTCGTCGTATGAACATACGAGACGAGATAATCTTCGCGCACGATTTACCTCCAGAGGGGGGTTGCATGACGACGCTGGACCAATTTTCCAATGTAGTTTTGGATATTTACGATGCCGCACTCGATCCGGTGCTTTGGGACCAAACACTTAAACGGGTCTTTTCCCTCGCCGGAGGCAACAACGCAGCTTTAGTTGTCTACGATCAAGAAAAGCGACGGCGGCCACACATCATCGCCGCTAATTTCGACCCGGCACAAAAACGTAAGTACGACGAGTACTATAGCCAACTCGATCCCCTAGCCTTTATTCTAGAACGAAGCCGCGTTGGCGCGATCGTGACATCGCGTATGGCGACTAATGAAGCTCAGCGCCGTGGCGAGTTTTACACTGACTGGGCGCGTCCCAACGAAACTGGCGACACGATATTTGTCAATATATTGGCTGGAGCCGGCATGGTATGCACCTTCATGATGGGCCATCCGTGGTGTTCGGAGCCCTTCGCAACTCCCGAGGTGTTGCGGCTTGTCGGCTTGCTCGCGCCGCACCTTCAGCGATCTATGCAAGCCCAGTTGGGCTTCGGCCAGCTGAGCCTAGTCAAGGATGGCGCCCTCGATTTGGTCGATCGATGGCGGCATGGCTGCGTGTTGGTTTCTTTGACAGGCAGCTCCCTTTACGCAAATCAGGCCGCAAATGAGAGTGCCGCTTCGCGGGATGGTCTAAGCTTAGGCACCCGGGGACTTAAGGCCGCGCAGGCCGCCGACGACGCCGCGTTGCAGCGTCTCATCCGTCAAGCTTGCACCGGCAATGGACGGGGACCTCGATCCGGGAGCCGCCTGGCGATCTCTAGAGGCTCCGGCCGCAAGCCGTATACGATCCAGGTCCTTCCGCTTCGATCGAGCCGTGTCTGTTTTGGCGGCAGTCCGGCGGCCGCACTCATTTTGATCATCGATCACGGAGCCGAGGCCCATCTGCCCACGGTCGAACTGCGAGACCTCTACAATCTAACACCAGCGGAAGCTGAGGTCGCTCTCCTTGTGCTTCGTGGCCTTGGCTTACAATTGGTGGCCGATGAACTGCGCGTCAGCCTCTCGACGGTGCGCGTCCATTTGCAACGTGTTTTCGAGAAGACGGGGACGCACCGGCAGGCGGAACTAGTTCGACTGCTGATCGAACTCGACGCGAGCAGCGTGACGGACTCGATACCTCGGAAATTGTGCGATGTGTCTCGATCCGATTGATCCCCTTGGCGTTCTGAAAATGCTCAAACCGAAGCGCGCGCCCCCGGCTTGATAGGCCAATCCACGGAGAGACTTTCCCAGTCTTCGGCCGGCGGCCGCGGGCAACCAGAAGACGCGACCAGTTGTGGCGCAGGAAGTGCCAGACGTTTTCCTGCGGATTGAGCTCGGGATATTTCGCCGGCAACGGGGTCAAGGTGATGTTGGGCGGCATGACGAGCCGGCCCGACAGATGCCAGCCGGCCTGATCGACGAGAAGCGCCGCGTGTGTGCGCCCGGCGCGATGTGAGCGGCGATTTCGGCCAGGTGCAGGTACATGGCCTCCGTGTTGATCTGGGCATGATGAGGGCTGCACCCTTTCCGTGCTTTGGGCAGATCGCGCCGAAGATATAAGCCGAGGCGGTTCGTTGGTCCGTCGGCGCGCTCCGATGCGTGCCGCGCTTGGCCCAGCGTTGGGTGATAGCGCCCCTACTAGGCGCCGAACTACAAGCCAGTTTCCGCAGCAATTCCCTCTGTTTGTTTGCCGACAGCGAGGAAAGCCCGTCCCACAGCCGGGTGCCTATTGACCGTTTTTCGTCGGCCGATCCCCTTCGCCAGAGCGTCGTGATCGCATATGAACTTGCCCTGCTGAGTGCTGCCACAATTCCGTTCCCTTGAGGATCGACGCCGAGATTCCGAATTTTGGCAAGCTGTGGACGACTCGGCGCGTCGCACGCACCATCTTAGCGTATCAGACTCTTTGCAAGAAGAGTTCCATCGTCATGGCGTAGAGACCCGTTACGATTTGACGACCGAGTTACCCCCGGTCATCGGCCATGGGATTCAGTTGCGCGAGGTTGTTTTCAACCTGGTCAACAACGCAGTCGAGGCTATGGCCGGCACAACCAGTCGAAGTCGCGCGTTGCGGTTGAGAACGGAGGTTTGTGGTCACGATGAAATTGCGGTGTCGGTGCAAGACTCGGGACCGGGAATTGATCCAAGGCAGTTGGAAAAAGTATTTAATGCGTTCGTTTCGACTAAGGCGCATGGAACGGGATTAGGGCTCGCCATTTGCCGCATGATTGTCGAGGGGCATCGCGGTCGGCTTACGGCATCGTCGGATGGCAAGAGCGGCGCTCTGTTCCAATTCGTCCTGCCAATCGGGACAACCGACAAAACCTCAGGGTCGCCTAGAATACCTTCAATGTCCGTTTGGCTGCGCATTCCTTCCGTGCCAGGGCGGAGCAGGAGGGCACAACCGGTCGATTTGACCTGTTCGCGCCGCCGTAGCGGAACGGCCGCTATTTGCGCGGAACCGCCTCTCAGGACCGACGTGAGCCGGATGATGCTTCGCAATTTGCGATCAATCCGGCTCAACCTCGCTCGCTGTTAGGCTTCGGTCTGTTCGGCCAACTCCAGAGCGTCTTCTACCTCGATACCGAGGTAGCGAACCGTGCTTTCGAGCTTCGTGTGGCCCAAGACGACCTTCTCCAAGAACCGCCACGGCCGGTTTCGTGAGAGCGATCTCCTGCGCAAGCTCTTCGAGACCGTCGTGGCGCGCTGTATGAAGGAAGGGATCGTGGGAGGCGATGCTTTCGCAGTCGACGCCAGCATTGTCGTGGCGGACGCGCATCGACGGCGAAGCGTCGCCAAGGTCGAGGACCTCGATCCGACCTCAAGTCGTGCAGTCGCGGAATATCTGTCGGTCTTGGACGACGCGGCGTTCGGCGGGGCGACGCCCATCGAGCCGAAGGCGATCTCTCCGACCGATCCGGCCGCCCGCTACACCGCTTCGGCCAACTCCGTCGCCGGTTATGCCTATTCCGACAACTACCTCATTGATCTGAAGCATGCGGTGATCATGGACGTCGAGGCGACGACGACCGTTCGCCAAGCCGAAGTCAGCGCGGCCAAGACGATGCTCGACCGCACGGCCGAACAGTTCGAAGTCGCTCCGTCGCGTCTGGTTGCCGATGCGGGTTACGGCTCGGCCGAGATGATTGGGTGGCTGGTGGACGAGCGCGGAATCGAGCCGCATGTGAAACTGATGGACAAGTCCGAGCGCACGGACGGAACCTTCTCCCGCGAGCCGACTTCGCCTTCGATCCAGAGGGCAACCTCTATGTCTGTCCCGCCGGCAAAGAGCTGAAGAAATATCATCGCTCATTCCCCAAGCCACGCGACGGAGTGACCAAAGACGGCACGATGATTTACTTCGCGCGCAAGCAGGACTGCCACGCCTGCGCGCTCGAGCCCCAGTGCTGCCCGAACGTGCCTGCGCGCAAAATCGCGCGCTCTGTTCATGAAGCCGCTCGCGACAAGGCCCGTGCGATCGCAAAGACTGAGGCCTACGCCGTCTCATGTCGCGAACGAAAGAAGGTCGAGATGCTCTTCGCTCATCTGAAGCGCATCCTCAGGCTCGGTCGATTGCGCCTCCGCGGTCCAAACGGAGCCAAAGATGAGTTTCTATTGGCCGCCACCGCCCAAAATTTGCGGAAACTGGCGAAACTCATCCCCTTCCCGGAGCCGGCCTTCGCGCTGTGAAGTGAAGAGGCGCCGCTTTGCTTCGCTGGCAGCCGCCGCTCACGCACATCGTGCTCGCCTTAAGACAGGTTCTTCAACGAAATCCACGTCAAGCGGACATAGCGGATCGCGTTCGTGGACGTCGCAGGGGGGCGGAAAGCGCGCCTACAAAAGTCAACTCGCGAAGGACCCGAGCCCGCACCATAACGGTCATTCCATTGTATAGCGCGCCTCATCTGGCCAACCTGCCGGACTACTCCGTGCTGAGGTCTGGCCTGGCTGTTGCCTGACAGAAAATATGGTTCTCGCTGTCAACAATAGTGCAATACTACCGCTTAATTGCAAATACTATTGTTGCTTAGAAAGCGCGCAGATCAAAAAGTGTTTTTTTCGCGTCCGAATGTTGAAGATTCTATGCGGGCGCGAGTCGATCAACTATAAGTGATGAGAATCAGAGCTGAAGGGAGCTCGATGAAACGTCGCGGTCAATTGAATCGGCGAGCGCAGCGACGGCGTCCCTTTGCGCTAGAAAGATGTCCCCTTGCACTCGTAAATGGCGGTGTCTCGCTGATGTGTCCTCGAGACAATTTGCCTAGCGACGCTCAACGGCAATCCCGCGCTCTGAATGCCGTCCTGCTGGCGGCGCTGCTTGTCCTCGCGACTGCGAGCGGAGCGAAAGCGCAGACCATCGTCGGCCCAGGCACGATCGGTAGCACTGTCGATGTGAACTTATCGAACAGTCCGGTTACCGTCGTCGGCAATACCATAATCACGGTGCCTGGTGGCGACGGTATTGACGCTCCCTCATACAACGAGCCCGGCGGCCATCTGACTATCGACACCGAATCGGCATTGGCGCCGCCGGGGCCGATCTCGATCACCAGCGGCGGGACTGGGGTGGCCAGCATTTTCCCCTCCAGTCCGGCGACCATCAGCATCAGCTCAGGGTCCCATGGCGATGTGACAATCATGAGCGCTGGGGCAGCCCTGGGAGTCTCGGGGGATGTATCGCTCACGGCGAGTAACGCCAACGGCGGCACCTTGACATTTCAAAGCATTGGCGCTTTCGGCGTGGTGGCGCAATTTGGCGCCAAAGTGGATATCACCGGGGCGACCGATATCGCCAACAGCGGCGTCGGCGCGGTCCTCATTGGAGGCGACTTAACCGATGAGGGCGCGATTGGGAACCTGACTAACGTCGACATCTCAACCACGGATGCGGTGGGGCTGGACGCCACCCGCATGGGCGCCATAGCGACGATGACTAATGGAAGCATCACGGTAACGGGCGCTGGCCTCGCTGCCCTGTACTCAGATACCGATGGGGTGACCAATGTCACCAACGTCAAAATCACGACGACGGGGGACAATACATACGGCGCCTTTGCCGAAGCAACCAACCCGGTCGGCGTTCCGATATCTCCTGGCGGCGGAACGATCAACATCACCGGCGGCTCCATTACGACGCAAGGCACGGGCGCCTTCGGCGTCTTCGCCCAAGGCCAGCCCTCAATTCCCTCGATTATCACGCTCAACAACTCAATGCTCACCACCACCGGTGGTGGCGCCGTGGGCTACCGCGCCGACGGAGCCACCATCAGCGCCACAAACACCACCACCCAGACCTCCGGAGCGGCGGCGCCAGGTGGGATGCTGAGCAACGGCGCTACGGTTATGATTAGCGGCGGGAGCGTGAAAACAACAGGCGCGGGTAGCTTTGGGTTCCTTGTTCAGCCGTTCACGCCCACGGCTTCGTTGATCGCTGAACCTGGGTTGCCCGCGCTTCCCTTTGCCGCTGAACCCACGTCGCCCAACGTGCTTCAAATCAGCAATGCGACAGTGACCTCAGCCGCGGATGCTTTCCATGTGCAGGGAGCGATCGCCGATATCGCCGTAAGCGAATCGTCAATTACGAGCGGCAACGGGGTGCTGCTGAACACCGTATCGTCCGGCGCCACCACCTTGACTGCCACCGGTTCGCAACTGACCGGGGCTATCGCAACGAACGCCACCAGCACGGCGAACGTGACGCTGCAAGGGGATAGCACCTGGACAATGACCGGCAGTTCGACTCTGACGAACCTCGTCAACGACCCGAGCACTATCGTCTTCACGCCCCCGGTCGGCGATCCAACACTGCTGAGCAGTTACAAAACGCTAACTGTCACGAACTACACTGGCATGGGTGGCGGTATCACACTTAACACCTTTCTTGGCGGCGATGGCTCACCGTCCGACCGACTGATCATTAACGACGGCAGCGCGACGGGCTCGACGGGCCTGACGATTCACAACACCACCGGCCCTGGAGCGGAAACGACTGCGAATGGCATTTTGGTGGTGAACGCGACCGGCGGCGCCACCACCGCGCCCAGCGCGTTCACGCTCACAAATGGCGAATTGCGCGCGGGCCTCTTCGACTATGATCTGTTCCGCGGTGGCGTGAGCGGAGGCAGCGCCAACAACTGGTTCCTGCGGTCGACCTTCATCGTGCCGCCGATCCCCCCGGACCCGCCGGTGCCGCCTATTCCTCCAATTCCCCCTATCCCGCCCGACCCGCCGCCGCAGCCGTTGCCGCCCGGCGTCTATCCGATCATTGGGCCGGAGCTCGCAACTTATGGGGTGGTGCAGCCTCTCGCGCGGCAATTGGGCCTCTCGATCCTCGGCACGCTCGACGACCGGGTCGGCGATACTTACGAGCCGAATGGTTGCGCCGCTGCGCCTGCGCCCGAGACCTCGTCCGCCGATCTGCCCATCCGAAAGTCAGGGAACACGCTCCCGACCAAGAACCCCGGCCCTGCGCCCTGTCCATTGTTTGCGCCCTCGGTCTGGGGCCGCTTCTTCGAACAGACGATCGACAATCGCTACAGCGCCTTCGCCGATCCGCGCGCCAGCGGCAATCTGGGCGGCTCCAGGGCGGCGTCGATCTTCTGCGCGGGCCCCTGATCCCCGGAGGCTACGACCGCGCCGGCCTTTATGGCGCTTATGGCAACGTGAACGCCGACGTGGACGGCCTCGTCACCAATCCGGCGGCGACCGCCTATATCCTCACCCACACCGGATCGATGAACCTCGACGCCTGGTCGGCGGGCGGCTATTGGACCCATGTCGGGCCCGGCGGCTGGTATCTCGACGCCGTGCTGCAAGGGACTTGGTATTACGGCTCGGCCAGCACCCAGTTCGCCAGGCTCAACACCGACGGAACGGGCTTCATCGGCTCCCTGGAAGGCGGCTACCCATTCGCTTGGCCGCAACTCGGGCCGGGATTCGTGGTCGAGCCGCAAGGGCAGATCCTGTGGCAGAAAGTCTCCTTCCGGCACGACTATGACGGGGAGGGCGATGTCGCGCTCGGCGACACGACGGGGCCGAGCGGGCGCATCGGGCTCAGGACGAAATGGACGATCGTAACCGCTGGCGGTCAGGTCTGGCAGCCGTATCTGAGGGGCAATCTTTGGCGCGATTGGGGGGCTGAGGCCAACACCGTCTATTCGGGGACGGACAGCGTGCCACTGGTAAATCAAGCGACCATGCTGAGTTTGGCGGCGGCGTGACCGGACGGCTTAACGCCAACGTCTCCGTCTTCGCCAACGTCGACTATGAATTCGCGGTCGGCGCAGCCGACGACAAGCGAAACGGCGTTCGCGGCGCGTTTGGCGCCAAATATACTTGGTGAGGCGTGCTTTCGTCGTTGAATGACCGCTGTTTGCGCACACCGGACGGCTGGAGTCGACTAGAGCGGGCGTTGCGGAGCGCGACGCAGACGTCGCCGGTGGTGGGAATAGCGGCCGCTCATGAATCAAACGGCTGCCAGTCGCCCAGCCAGCGATCGTCGCAGTCTCGCGCAATGTCCATTCTCACTCGCCGACCCGACGAAGCCTTGCCATCGGCGACCATAGCCAGTGATGGCGCGAGGGAGCGAAGACTCTGCAGTCGTCGCGGTACGGAACGGCCTTAGGCCGGGCCTCGGCGCTTGCGCTCGAGATCGTCCCAGACGGTCAGCGGCTGGAACTCCGGGACAAAGCCCAGCCCCTTGGTCGCGTCCGAGGAGACGACCGTTTGCGACGTCACCACATCGACCAGAGCGGGAGCGTTGGCGAGCGCCCGCTCGATGGCGCCGGGAAGCTCCTCCGGCTTCTCCACCCGCTCTCCTTGAGCTCCGAAAGCCCGGGCCATCGCGGCATAGTCGGAATGAGCGAGCAGCGTGCCGACCACCCGACCGCCATAGTTTGTCTCCTGGTCGAGGCGCTCGATGTTCCACGCCGCGTTGTTGGATACTATCACTACGATCTTTGCGCCGTGGCGGACCGCCGTGTCGATCTCCATCGCGTTGAGTCCGAAAGCGCCGTCGCCCGTGACGCACACCACCTGCCGGCCGGGATAGGCGAGCGAGGCCGCGACGGCGTAGGGCGTTCCAACGCCAAGGCAGCCGAAGGCGCCGGCGTCCATATAGGTGCGCGCCTCGAGACCTACGCGGGCGAAGCTGAGGAGGTCGCCGCCGTCGGCGATGGCGACGTAGTCAGGCCTGGTCTTCTCACGAAGAGCCTGAAAGATGGCGCGTGGATCGACGGCGCCGTCCGATCCTGTTGTGTAGCGTGGTCCGGCTTTGGCGTTGCGGTCACGATGCCGCTTCTGCAGCCCTTCCGTCCAGGCCCTGTCGACGGCCGACTTGCGGTTGCCAGCCGCGGCCACGATGGCGTCGAGCGCTAGGGCAGGCGTCGCGAAGATTTCCGGTTCGCCACGGCGATTGTCGATGAGTTCGCCGGGCGTGTCGGCGAGGCGCATGAACTTGGCGTTTGGAAATACAGCAGGCGAGCCGTAGCCAAGCTGGTAATCGAGCTTACGACCGATCACGAAGACCGTATCAGCTTCTGTCATCGCAGCGGCCCGCATCGCGCCCACGACCGCTGGATGATCAGTCGGCACAAGGCCGCGGCTCTCCTGCGTATCGAGATAGACGGCGCCAAGCGCATCGAGGAGCCGGACGATCTGTGGTCCTGTATCGCGAGCGCCGCGGCCTGTCACAACGAGCGGTCGCTTCGCCGACCAGAGCGCTTCCACTGCGTCGGCGACGATTGCGGCGTCCGGCGGGATGGCGCGCGGCTTCTTCGGCTGCATCCACTCCTCGAGGACGAGGTTCGCCGGGACATGGGTGCGCAAGACGTCGGTCGGGATCTCGAGGTAAACTGGACCTGGCTCGCCAAGATCGCCAAAAGCGCGGGCCACGCCCTCGTCGAACTCGCGGATCACCTGATCGGGGACGCGAAGCGTGCGCGACTGCCGCGTCACAGGCCGCAGGATATCGACGTGGGGAATGTCCTGCAACGGGCCCATATTAGCCTGCGCGCGCGAGGTGCAGCCGCCGATCAGCAGAACCGGCGCCCGGGCGAGCGAGGCGTTGGCGACCGCCGTGACCGTGTTGGTGACGCCCGGGCCGGCCGTCACCATGGCGACGCCGAGCTCGCCGGTGAGCTCAGCGTGGGCGTGCGCCATATGGACCGCCGCGGCCTCGTGGCGAACGTCGACGATGCGGACGCCAAGCTGCGCGGCATGGTCCCAAATCGGCTGGATGTGCCCGCCCTGCAGGCCGAAAATGCGATCGACGCCTCGCGCCTTTAGAAAACGCGCGATCCACGCCGCGCAGGAACTATGATCGGCATTGAGATCTTCGGCGCTTGTCGCCATCTCGGCCTCCAATGTTGGTTCTCATGACGACAGGCGGCTTTCAGCCTAAGATCATAGCCTTCAGTTTGCGATGCAGGTTCTTTCCCGTCGCGGTGCGGGGCATGTCCTCGTCGCGCATGAACGAGAAGGAGCGCGGACGCTTGTAGCCGGCGATGCGTGTCCTGCACCATTGGTGCAGGTTGGCTTCATCCTGCGAAGCGCCTTCCCGCAAGACAATCACCGCGTGAACCCGTTCACCCCATTTGTCGTCCGGTAGACCGATTACCACTACGTCATGAACCGACGGGTGGCTGCTGATCACCAACTCGACGTCGGACGGGTACACGTTCTCACCCCCAGTGATGATCATGTTGCTTTTGCGATCGACGAGATGAATGAAGCCGTCGGGGTCGCGGCGCGCCATGTCGCCAACCGTACAATAGTCGCCGCGGAACGCCTCGCGTGTTTTTTCCGGCAGCTTCCAATAGCCGTCAAAAATGTATGGATTGCTGGCGTATAGCTCGCCGATTTCGCCATCAGGAACTTCGTCGCCATTCGGATCGAAAAGCTTGATTGGAGCCGAACCTACGCACTCGCGTCCGACCGAGCCGATCTTGTCGAACTGCTCGTGCGGATGGAGCATTGTGACCCAGCCGGTCTCGGTCGAACCGTAGAGTTCAAAGAGGCCTGCGTTCGGGAACATCTCCATGATGGCGCGCTTGGCGTCCGGTCGCGCGGGGGCTGAAGAGATCATGAGCTTGGCGACCCCGCCTAGATTGAGCGACGCGCGCGTCGCTTGGGGGAGCGCCAACATCATCGCATAGTGTGTGGGCACCAACGAAGTGAAGGTGGCGACGCCTTCGCCAAGAACACGCGCGCAGTGCTCTGGATCGAAGCTCTTGCGGCTATAAACCGTGGTGGTCGCCCCGCAATAGGCGAAGGCGGCGAAGAAGTAGAGCGAGTTGGCGTGGCACATCGGCATGACGAGCAGCGAGCCGTCGTCGCGGTGCAGGCCGAGTTCGATCTCGGTGATGAGAGACAGCATGGCGCCGCCTCGATGATTTCGTATTGCGCCCTTCGGGGCGCCAGTCGTTCCCGACGTGTACATCAGCGTCCATGGGTCTTCCAGCGCCACCGCTCCGTCTGGCTCAGTGTCGCGCGCGACGCTCATCACCTCCTCGTAGGCGACAAACCCGGCCGGGCATTGACCTTTTCCAAACCAGATTCGGCGCGAGGGCTGCACCGAAAGCTCTGGTCCAACTTCCTCCAAGGCTCCGACAAGCTGGTCCTGCACGATGATAGCCGCGGCCTCGGCGTCATCCACGATATAGCGGATCTCCTTGCCGACCAGGCGGAAGTTGAGCGGGACGGCGACTAGGCCAGCCTTGGCTGCGGCGGCGTAAATCTCAACCCATTCCACCGTGTTGTAAGCCAAGATCGCCACGCGATCGCCTTTGGACAGCCCCAGCCCGAGAAGAGCGTTGCCGAGTCGGCAAGCGCGCGAGTTCCACTGGTGGAATGTCATGCTGCGTTCGAGGTCGCGCGCGCCGATCCGTTGCGGAAATAGACGCGCGTGCGCCGTTAGCATTTGACCCAAGTCAAGCACGTTCTTCTTTGGGCGCTGAGACCCTTTACCTCTGACCGCTGTCCGGTCGCGTGGACAATTGGGCTCTCGCCAGGGCTCGACCATAGCCTCCTCCCGAAAGGGTCACCGAGCCGCTGCGGAAGCGACTCTCCAGCGCCCACGCTTATCCGTATGACCTTCATTCTATTCGTTCTTCCCGTTACTTGTTTACAACCGACGAGGGATCATGAGAACAAGAATTGAGCCAGTAACACTAAGCCGCGAAGGTCGGTTCTGGGCCGACTGTCCAAGAGCAACTATCGAGAACGACCGCTATTTGCGCATTCCTGCCGTCGCGCCGGCGGACATCCCGTAGCGCCGTCGCGCATCGGCGTCTGCGTTTTTTCCGTTTGTTTATCGAGGGCCGGGAACCCCAGAAAGGCTCCGCGCATGCCGCAGACCTAAGCCCTGGCAGTGGTAAGCCATGTGCCTCAGGAACCTCCTCGCGGGGGTCTGGCGCCCAATGTTGCGTCGAGCGCGCTCAACGATGCGCGCGCGTCCTCCCGGAAGCTCCGAATCAGTTCCCGCATCGCCTTGCGCTCGGCGTTACCAGCGCCAACAGATCCTGAAGTGCGGAGGTCCGAACGACAAGGAGAGCGTTCGAAGGAAGTGCCTAGGCACGGAAGTATTCGCCTGCACCATTATCCTGGAACAGTTGACACCAGGTGCCATCGGGACGATTTACCAATAGACCATCTAGAATGCCCAAAGGTACGGTCGGTCCACCTGTCAATAAATGGTATTTGCGCTCTATTTCCGATCTTGCGTCACCCAAGACGGCTAAGTCCCATACGCCAGAAGGGATAATCGTAGGGCCACCGCTGAAGGAAGCTACTCTACCGTCGAGCAGATCGACTTCATCGATCGAATATGCCTGACTACTGCTTGGTTGGATTATCTTTCTCCCGGCATCTGTCAGCGGAATGACACTTCCACGACGACCGAGTGCATAATTAACGAGGTTGACAGAGAGCTGTAACCGCCCATCCAACGCAAAGCGCCGAATATCGGCCTCAACGACATCCTCACCGAATAGAATTGGAAGGTGGCTCGCCGCCTCGGGGAGGGTCATCCAGTCCTTGAGTTTCAGTAGCTTTTTCAATTCGGGTGCCCGCAGCGTTTTGGCCGACCGCTCGAGGCGGCTTAGAGCGGCATTAGAACAGAAGGCTGCTAGCGGATCTATTGGCGTCGTCGAGTGACCAGAACGCCCCCTCATGTCGGGGGCCTGAACGCCAAGAGTTCGGCCCCGCCTTCGGAACGTCACCACGCTGTCTTCCCCGATGCATGCGCGTCCAGAAGGTCGGCCACCATTTGCAACGCATCCGCTACCTCAGCACGGTATCGCGACTGATTGTAGCCAGCGTGCAGGCTACCCCCGATGCTTCGGTGTCCGAGCAAAGCCGAGACAACGTGCGGCGGGTGACAAAGATCGCCGGCGAGCGTGGCGCACGTTCGTCGTAGTGCATGCGGCGTCACTTCGAAGCCAAGCCGTCGCTTGATCCCGGCAGACCACCGGGGCCAGTTGGTTAGCCGAGCGCCCCGCTCACCTGCAACGATCAGCGAGTCAGGTCCTTTGGGCCCAAGCTCATTCAACAGCGCCGCTGCTTGCCGCGACAACGGAATGACGTGATCCTCCTTTGCGCGCCGGGAATTGATCTGGGTATTCTTCCTCCGCAGGCTTGGGATGATCCAAGCGCCGTCCTTGATTTCGCGCCAAGTGGCTCCGCAGACTTCCTCGCGCCGCGCACCTGTCAGCAACATTAAGCGGGCGGCGGTGGCGTGCGCGCTTCGGTTCATGTCTTTCAACAGTCGCGTGATTTCGTCGCGCGTCAGAACATGTTGCCTCACCGCGCCAGAAGCGGGCGCTTCAAGCGCCTCGCCCTTGTCCATCAGGCTGCGCTTGGCCGCCCAGCGCATTACAGGCCGGAAATAGGCGGCGCAATGACGTCCGGACGACTTTGAGCGCCATCCGTCGATTGCCAATTGCAGTTCCGCCGACCGTACATCAGCAGCAGGTCGCGAGAGATGGTCGGCGAACACGCGTTCGATCAACGCCCGTTGAGCCGCGCCTGAGCGCAGCGCAGCGCCGGGGCCTTGCTCGAAGTACCCCGCGATGACAGCGCTGAGCGTGCCAACGCCAAGCGCGGCGGCCTTGCGGCGGGCGTGGAACGCCCTTCGCGCCTCGCTGGGGTCCTCTCCCCTGCCGATTGCAAGCCGCGCTTCCTCGGCCTTCCTGCGCGCCTCGGCGAGCCTCAAACCGCGCCCAATGGCGATCCGCCTTCGTGCGCCCTGCACGCGCACATTCATTGACCATGACATCTCGCCGGTTGGCGCGAGCCGCACTCGCAACCCGGGCACTGCACCATCCACAAGCTCAAGCGTGTGTGCGGGATCGGGCTTCCACTTTTCGATTTGTTTGGCGTTGAGCGCCTTGCTACGTTTCGGCACGGAACACCTCGTTTTAGGTTCCACTCAGGTTCCAAAGTCCGTGAGAGAGATTGGGACCTGCTGAGATGATTTGAGGGAGATGGTGTAACCTGGAATGTCAAGGATTACAAGGCAATACTAGGCGATATGAGATATGGCTGGAAGATATGAGAGAGGTTGATATGATGATTGTGGATCTAGAGGTCCCCCGTTCGAGCCGGGGTGGCGGTACCATTGATTTCAACGGATTGCACAGAGCGCGAGAACCGATCCAATATTCGGTGTCGCTTCAAATCGCCGCCTCGTCGCCACGGCTCCGAGAAAGGCGCCACTCGACGCCAGCTGATTTACGCGTCGCCGCGCATATGATCGAGTCCGGAAGCGCCCGGGATCCTACTCACGCGATTGGCCGCTTTCGACGCGATGCAGTAGCCCTTTTCGGAACTTCGGGCCGCACTCAACACAAAGCGATGTAGCGCCATACCTAGCGCGCCTCCTATGGAGATCAAGCGATCCAGGGAACGGGATGCTTATTGAACCGGCGCGACGCGCGGTCGCCTTACCGGAACGACGTCACCGCTTTATGGTCGAATCAGCTCCCTACACACGCGTTCGGCTGGCTGCCCTGCCGATCCGCCTTTTGATCAGTGTCAATCTCAAGAAGGCCTCGGGCCATATACTATCCTTGCGGATGACAAGTTCCCTCCGCGCGTTGCGACCGGACATTTTCGTGGCACACGTGATCTCGAACGGCAGGGTTGTATCGGTTCACGGCGCCGTCGTGAACGTGGCCTTCGAGGCCGGCGCCCTGCCGCCCATCAACACCGAGCTGGTCGTGCAGTGGGACCGAGAAGAGCCGCTGGTGCTCGAAGTGCACAGCCATTTGGATCCAGTGACGGTCCGCGGCGTAGCGCTCCAGGCGACCGCGGGTCTGGCGCGTGGCACGAGGGTACGGGCAACGCGGGCGCCCATCTCGGTTCCAGTTGGGGACGTCGTCCTGGGGCGGCTTCTTGATGTCGTGGGTGCGGTGCGTGATCGCGGCCCCGCGATTTCGGGCGATACGCCCCGACGCGGAATCCATAATCCGCCTCCAACTCTCGAGGAAGAGATACCGACGACGGCCCTTTTCGAGACGGGCATCAAGGTGATTGACTTGCTGGCGCCGCTCGCAAGGGGCGGAAAGGCCGCGATGTTCGGCGGCGCGGGCGTCGGCAAGACTGTGCTGGTGATGGAGTTCATCCACGCCATGGTCGAGAAGTATCAGGGCATCTCCGTTTTCGCTGGTGTTGGCGAGCGGTCCCGGGAAGGGCACGAATTGCTAATCGACATGCAGGGTTCCGGCGTTCTCGCGCGGACAGTGCTGGTCTACGGCCAGATGAATGAGCCCCCCGGGGCCCGCTGGCGCGTGCCGCTGACCGCGCTTACGATCGCCGAATATTTCCGTGATCAAAAACACCAGAACGTGCTGCTGCTCATGGATAACGTCTTCCGCTTCGTCCAAGCTGGAAGCGAGATATCGAGCCTCCTGGGCAGACTGCCGTCGCGCGTCGGCTACCAGCCGACCTTGGCGACCGAAGTGGCGTCCTTGGAGGAAAGGATCGCCTCTGTCGCCGGCGCGGCGGTCACTGCAATCCAGGCGGTCTATGTTCCGGCCGACGACTTCACCGATCCGGCGGTTACGGCGATCTCAAGCCATATGGACAGTCTCATCATGCTGTCTCGCTCGCTGGCGGCGGAAGGTTTCTACCCAGCAGTCGATCCGCTCGCGTCGTCTTCGGTGCTGCTCGACCCCCTCGTAGTGGGAGAAGAACATTACCGGGTCGCCGCACGCGCTCGCGAGGCGCTTGCGCGATTTAAGGGCTTGCAGGACGTCATCGCCCTGCTCGGCGTCGAGGAGCTCGGCGCTGCCGACCGTCTAATCGTGAAGCGAGCACGAAGACTCCAGCGGTTCCTCAGTCAGCCGTTTGTCGTCACCGAAGCCTTCACCGGAACGACGGGGCGCAGTGTGCCCCGCGCGGAAACCTTGGCCGGTTGCCGCGCTATCCTTGACGGCGAAACCGACGACTGGGCCGAGAGCTCGCTCTATATGGTCGGAAACCTCGACGACGCGCGCCGGAAGGAGGCCGTCGCTAAGGCGGTTCCGGCCTCATGAAGCTGCGCATCATCACGCCCTTGAACGTGGTCGTCGACGAGGATGGCGTCCTTGCGCTTCGCGCCGAGGACGCCAGCGGCGGCTTCGGCATCTTGCCCCGCCATGCCGATTTCCTCACCAGCCTGACGATCTCAGTGGTCGGCTGGAAAAGCGCCGACGCGACGCGGCGTTTCTGCGCGGTCCGCCGCGGCGTCCTCTCCGTGACCGGCGGTGAGAACATTTCCGTCGCCACGCGCGAGGCGATCGTCGGCGACGATCTCGCGACCTTGGACCAGACCGTGCTCGGCCGCTTCCGCGCCGATATCGAGACGGAGCGGACAGAGCATCTCGAAAGCACTCGCCTGCAACTGAACGCTATCCGTCAGATCATGCGCCACCTTCGGCCCGACGGCCGCCCCGCTTCGGGGAACTTCGCATGACGATGCCGGAGCACGATCCCGACCAGCAGGATCCCCTAGTGAAGGGCGTGCGCCTGCGCAGCGAGCGTCACCAGCGCTGGCTGCGCGAGGGCGATCCGTCGGTGACGCGGCGCCTGGCGCAGATCGGCGTCCTCGGATGGATCATCGTCGTGCCGATCCTGATCGGCGTCTTCGTCGGCCGTTGGCTCGACCGGATCTTTCACACGGGACTGGTGTGTACGGGACCGCTCTTGATGCTGGGCCTGGCGCTCGGCTGCTGGTCCGCCTGGAAGTGGATGCAAAGCGCATGACCTGGCTCGCGTTCCCCCATCTCCCTACCTGGGCCATGGCCCTCAGCCTTGTCCTGCACCTTGGCGCCGGCTTCGGGGTCGGCCTGCTCTATTTCCGCGGTGTCTGGTGGAATGCGCGCCTGTTCGCGTCGGGCGGCCGCGTGCCCACGGCCATCGCCCTGGGTCTCGGACGTTTCATCATTCTCGGCGGCCTTATGGCCCTTGCCGCCCTGGAGGGCGCGCTTCCGCTTCTGGCGATGGCGCTGGCCGTGCTGATCGCCCGGCCGCTGGTCATGCGCCGGGTGCGGGAGGCCGCGCCATGAAGTCCCCGCTCTCCAGCGTCGTACTCTTTCACATAGGTCCAGCGCCGATCAGCGAGGGCGTGGTCACCACCTGGGCGATCATGCTGGTGCTGGTCGTCGGCGCCATCGCCCTGACCCGCCGGCTGTCGCTGGTTCCTTCCAAGACCCAAGCTTTCTTCGAACTGATCATCGACACTGTGGACGGCCAGATCCGCGACACCATGCGGCTGGAGCCCGGCCCCTACCGCGCCTTCATCGGCACACTGTTCATCTTCATTTTCGTCTGCAACTGGTCCTCGCTCGTCCCCGGCGTGGAGCCGCCGACAGCGCATCTGGAGACCGACGCCGCGCTCGCGCTGCTGGTCTTCCTCGCGGTGATCGGATTCGGCGTCCGCGCGGGAGGACTCGTCGGCTACCTGCGCACCTTCGCCGCGCCGAATCCGATCATGATCCCGCTGAACTTCGTCGAAAGCCTGACGCGCACCTTCTCGCTGCTCGTCCGCCTGTTCGGCAATATCATGAGCGGGGTGTTCGTGATCGGCATCGTGCTGTCGCTGGCGGGCCTGTTGGTCCCGATCCCGCTGATGGCGCTCGACCTGCTGACCGGCGCCGTCCAGGCCTACATCTTCGCCGTCCTCGCGATGGTATTCATCGCCGGCGCCATCGGCGAAGGCTCGCCCACGCCAATCCCCTCCAGCCAAAGGACCTCGTCATGAATTGGTTAGCCTTCATTAGTATCTTGTCCGCCGCCATGGCCGTATCGTTCGGGGCGATCGGCCCCGCGCTCGGCGAAGGGCGAGCCGTCGCCGCGGCGATGGACGCCATCGCCCGCCAGCCGGAAGCCGCCAATACCATTTCGCGCACCCTGTTCGTCGGTCTCGCCATGATCGAGACCATGGCGATCTACTGCCTGGTGATCGCGTTGCTGCTGCTGTTCGCCAATCCGCTGCTGAAATGATCGTCCCAGAGTTTTCGTCGTGACGATCGATTGGTGGACGCTTGGCTTCCAGGCCGTCAACGTTCTCATCTTGATCTGGCTGCTCGGACGCTTCTTCTGGCGCCCGGTCGCGGCCATGATCGCCCAGCGGCGCGACACGGCGCAGAAAATCCTCGCGGACGCCGAAGCAAGGCGCGCCGAAGCGGCGGCCGCTCTCGCTGCGGTCACACAGACACGGGCGGGCTTCGCTCAGGAACGCGACGCCATCCTCAGGGCAGCGCAAGAGACCGCCGAGCAGGCGCGCGCTGCGCAGCTCCGCGACGCCGCAAAGGAAGCCGTTACGCTCGAAGCCGCGGCGAAGGCCGCCATCGCCCGGGACCAGGAGGCCGCGGAGAAGATCTGGGCCGAGCATGCAAGCCATCTGGCCGTTGATATCGCGCGGCGCTTGGCCGCTCGCCTCGATGGCCCCGCGGTCGCAAGCACGTTCCTCGACTGGCTGCTGAAGGAGATCCGCGGCCTGCCCGACGCCGCGCGTCAGGCCATGGCGACAAGCGGCGCGACGCTCGAAGCGTCCACCGCCTCCGTGCTCGCACCGGCGGACCAGCAGCGTTACGGCAACCTCATCGGGGAAGCTTTCGGGGCCAGCCTGCCGATCGTTTTCAAGGTCGACCCCGACCTCATCGCCGGCCTCGAATTGCGGGGCCCGCATCTGGTCGTCGCCAACAGTTGGCGAGCCGATCTCACTCAAATCCTCGCGGACATCGCCCATGACGGCCGAGCCTGACCGCGGCGCTCCAGGCATCGCCAGTCCAGGCGACCGGTGCGACCTGTGGCTCGAACAGGCGCGCGCCAAGCTGGACGCCGCCAAGCTCGGGCCGCGCGCCGAACAGATCGGACGCGTCGAGGACGTCGGCGACGGCATCGCGCTGGTGTCCGGCCTGCCGGATGTGCGGCTTGACGAACTGCTGCGTTTCGACAAAGGACAGTTCGGCTTCGCCCAGGTGCTGGAGGCCGACCGCGTCGGCTGCGTCCTGCTGGATGACGCCGACGCGATCGAAGCCGGCGACGCGGTGCATGGCACGGGCGACGTGGTGCGGGTCCCGGTCGGCCTCCCTCTGCTCGGACGCGCGGTCGACCCGTTTGGCCGACCCCTCGACGGGAAGGGCCCGGTCGACACTGACATGCGCGCGCCGATCGAACGGCCGGCGCCGGAGATCATCGATCGCGATCTGGTGACCCAGCCGGTGCAGACCGGACTGGTCGTGATCGACACCCTGTTCGCGCTCGGCCGCGGCCAGCGCGAACTCATCATAGGCGACCGCGCCATCGGCAAGACCACCATCGCCATCGACACCATCATCAACCAGAAGAACAGCGACATGATCTGCGTCTACGTCGCCGTGGGCCAGAAGACGTCGAGCGTGCGACGCGCCATCGAGGCGATCCGGACCCAGGGCGCGCCAGAGCGCTGCATCGTCGTCGTGGCGGGCTCGGCGAGTTCTCCCGGCCTGCAATGGATCGCGCCCTTCGCCGGCTTCACCATGGCGGAATATTTTCGCGACCGCGGTCAGCATGCGCTGATCGTCATCGACGACCTCACCAAGCACGCGGCGACTCATCGCGAGATCGCGCTGTTGACGCGCCAGTCGCCCGGCCGCGAGGCCTATCCAGGCGACGTTTTCTATGTGCATGCCCGCATGCTCGAGCGCGCGGCGAAGCTCTCGAAGGGGAAAGGCGGCGGCTCGCTGACCGCGCTGCCGATCGCCGAAACCGACGCCGGCAATCTCAGCGCCTATATCCCGACCAACCTGATCTCCATCACCGACGGCCAGATCGTGCTCAATTCCAAGCTCTTCTACGAAGGCCAGAAGCCGGCCGTGGACGTCGGCGTCAGCGTCAGCCGGGTCGGTGGCAAGACCCAGGCGCACGCCTTGCGGGACGCCGCGGAGACCGTCCGGCTCGACTATGCCCAATTCCTCGAACTGGAAATGTTCACCCGGTTCGGCGGAATACCGGACACCCACGTGCGCCAGCAGCTCACGCGCGGCGCGCGGATCCGCGCCATCCTTGATCAGCCGCAGCATGCGCCGCTCAGGCTCGCCGACGAGGTGGCCCTGGTGCTCGCCGTGCAATCGGGCCTGCTCGATGGGTTGCCGCTTCCCGCCATCGTCGACTTCCGACGAGGCCTTCACGATACGCTCGACCGCGGCGCCCCGGAGGCGGTCCGCCAGATCCAGGAGACCGGGACGCTGGACGAAACGCATAAACAAGCCCTGCGCGAGGTGCTCGAACACTATGTCGGGACCGTGATCCCCGATGCTCAATCGCCGGACAAGGGCGTCGCGCCATGAACGAGCGCCTTGCCGACATCACCGCGCGCATCGAGGGCATCCGCCAGCTCGGCGCCGTGGTAAACGCCATGCGCGGCATCGCCGCCGCCCGTGCCCAGCAGGCCCGCACCCAGCTTACGGCCGTTGACGGCTATGCCCTGATCATCGCCAACGCCATTGGCAGCGCCGTTTCCCTGCGTCCATCAGATCGGCAGGGCCGCGCGGCCCGATCGACACGGCATGGACTAGTCTTGTTCTGCGCCGAACAGGGATTCGCAGGCGCCTTCAGCGAACGAATACTGGACGCAGCCGGCGTCGATCTCGCTTCCTCTGAGCTATTTCTGGTCGGGACGCGCGGCGCCGTGGCGGCGGCGGAACGCAATGTCGTCCCACAATGGAAGAGCGCCATGCCTTCGCACTCGCCTGGCATTCCCAAACTGGCGGACGGAATCGCCGATGCGCTCTACGCCCGGCTCGCCACCGGCGAGAT
Organism: uncultured Alphaproteobacteria bacterium; assembly: GCA_963730555.1. Classification (GTDB taxonomy): domain Bacteria; phylum Pseudomonadota; class Alphaproteobacteria; order Rhizobiales; family Beijerinckiaceae; genus Roseiarcus. The sequence goes on from CAVSSS010000011.1 coordinate 360,819, forward strand.
CGGCGCGCTCGACGCAATCTTCAGCCGTTGGCAGCCCGGCGGGGGCACGCACATCGTACGCCGCCGGCTATTTCCGCTCAACAGGACGGCGTTTGCACGACCGCCCAACCGCGATGCGCCGCTTCTAGACCTGGCGCCTGAAACTCTTCTGAGCGAACTCACAGCCGATTACATGCACGCTCAACTCTGCCAGGCCGCGCTGCACGCCTTCGCCGCCGAGAACGAAGCGCGCATGGAGGTCATGGCCTCGGCGCGCCACCAGATCGAGCGCCAGCTTTCCTCATTACAGGCGACACAGCGCACGGTACGTCAGGAGGAAATCACGGCCGAAATCATCGAGCTGGCGGCGGGACAGACCGCAAGTCATTCGGCCGAGCGTTGATCCCAGGTGTTTAAGTCGCCGCGTTGGCGCGTCGAACGCTCCGTTGCCAAAGAGCGCGATGGAGTCCATCGCAACACGATCAGCAAGCTCGTCGCGGAGACCCTGCGCCTAGCTATGGGCGATGCAAAAGCAAGAGGGTGCGAACGGCTCGCGCGAAGAAGCGCCTGCGCAACGGGTAGGTGAAACCGTTGGCTTGCCCTATTCCGTTGACGAACCAAGCCGACAGCAACGCAACGCGTCGCCAAGTCGCGCGAGTTCTTCGCTCGTCAAATACCGCTCGCGTCCCTACTCGCGGTATTTCTTGACGCTCCTCACCGGGTTGTGCCCCTCAGGATCAAGCCCGCGTCAGCCGCCCATGCGAAAGCTTTGGACCAAACCGCGGCCGCACGATTGGCCGGATATGGCCGCTCCGCCATGCGGAATGAAGGTTGCAACGTGCCCGCGGTTTAGGCCGGCGCCTTTATCACACCGTGCGCGCGGCGAAGCTCTTCGAGGGCTATCCGATTGCCTACCGCCGTTCCGGGCTTAAGCATTGGTCGGACATATTGCGCCTCGAGGAGGTCGATCAGTTCGCTTAAGGTTATAGAGGCCCGACGCTCCATCTTCTCCTGCGCCGGATCTCCGCCTAGCCGGACAGCGGCCAGCATCTCGGCAGCGGCCTTGCACGCCTGATCGGGCGTCAACTGAGAGGTCTTGCCACGCGTCACGCGCTTTTTCGCGACGCCGCGTTCGCGGCCGTGCAGCCGGTACTCGCAAACCCATGACTTCACACCTGAGGGATAGACCGCGACCCCGAAGCCAATAAGTTCCGAGTTACACTCGATATATGGCTTGGCGCGGACCTTCAGGTTTGCGAGAGGCGGCCTGGTTAGCTTCGCCATGGGGTTTCAGATAAAATCGCCACCAAATCGCCACTGAAAATCAAACGATTGGAAAGCAACCCCGGCTCATGTCCCTGGAGGACTCGCGTGCTCCCGCTTGACGATATGGGCGACGAAGAGCGGGTTCCGTTGGAGCATGTCTAAAACATGGAATCGATCGAGTGTCTCGTCGTCGGCGCGGGCGTTATCGGTCTGGCCGTCGCGCGAGCGCTCGCCCGGTCCGGGCGGGAAGTGATCGTCGTCGAGCGCGAGAGCGGGATTGGTTCGGGGGTCAGCTCGCGCAACAGCGAAGTCATCCATGCCGGCATCTATTATCCGACGGGGCTTAACAAAACGCGGCTCTGCGTCGACGGCAAAGCGATGCTGTATGCGTTTTGCCGAGAGTTCGGCGTCCCGCACAAGCGATGCGGCAAGCTCCTGGTGGCGGTCAACGCGGGAGAGGTCGACAAGCTCGCGGCGCTCAAAGCGCAAGCCGACGCCAACGGCGTCACCGATCTCATCTGGCTGAGCGGCAAGGAGGCGCGCGCGCTCGAACCCGCGCTGGTCGCGGAGCGGGCGCTGCTGTCGCCCTCGACCGGCGTCATCGATGCCCATGCCTTCATGTTGGCGCTCAGCGGCGACGCCGAGGCCCATGGCGCGATGATCGCGCTCGAAACGCCTGTCCTCGCAGGGCGCACCGGGGAGAGAGGACTTATCGTCGAAACAGGAGGCCATGCGCCCATGCGCATCGCGGCGGCGCTCGTCGTCAACGCCGCGGGTCTCGGCGCGCAGGCGATCGCGCGCTCGATTGCCGGAATGTCCGCCGACAAGATTCCACCGTTGCATCTCGCCAAGGGCAACTACTTTTCTTTGAGCGCGCGCTCCCCCTTCTCGCGCCTCATCTATCCAATGCCGACCCCGGGCGGCCTCGGCGTGCATCTCACCGTCGATCTCGCCGGACAGGCCAAGTTTGGCCCCGACGTCGAGTGGGTGGACGCGATCGACTATGCCGTCGATCCGGGCCGAGCGGCGTCCTTCTACGCCGCGATCCGCACCTATTGGCCGGACCTGCCGGACGGCGCGTTGCAGCCGGGCTACGCCGGCGTCAGGCCAAAGATCGCGCGGCCTGGCGGCTCGACCACCGATTTCCTCATCCAGACCGAAAAGGATCACGGCGTCGCCGGATTGATCAACCTGTTCGGCATCGAGTCGCCAGGCCTGACGGCGAGCCTGGCGATTGCGGACTGGCTGGCGCGCCGCGTCTAATCGAGCGAGGCAAAAGCACCTGACGGGCGCCAATTCGCCTCCAATTACCGCCCTAGCCAATGGGCTTGTCGGTCCAGCAGCCCACCCGGACGTGGCGAACTCGAAACTGAATGAGCATCAATTTCGACGTTTTGCTGCTGTTTTACAATCATGCCGCCGCCAGTCGGAAGCGAGAGGACGGTAAAACCCAGCTCGCGGCCAAGCCCATCGATTGCTTCTTTCTGAGGGAGGTAACCGTGATAAGCATCGATCCAGAGACCATATCCCGCTTCCGACAGCGACGCCGCCACGAAGATCGCTATCGTCAGCATTTGCCCCTGCGCGAAATTGATGACGCGGGTAACGTAGAAGGAAAGGGCTAGCGCCAGTCCTAGGAGACCGTAGATTGCGCCTATCGACACTCCGCTGAGAAAAAACTGAAGCACCCGCAATTCCTCCTACCGCCGCGCTGTGCGCTCTTGCGGAAGCCGACATAGCTTATGAAGGCCGCGCGACAAGTGAACCTTATTGCTCGCGCTCATAAAACTTGCCGCGCCCAGCGCCACTTGAATTCACGTATGTGATTTCCGTTCCTGGGTGCGTCGTCCTGCTTGAATGGGTTCGGTCGGGCGAGAAATCTTGTTGCGCGCGACGTGGCGGCTGCAGAGATCGATTGTCTCAACACTCGTCCGTCGTAAGCCGACCTCGCCGCCGCCATTCAGGGCGCCGCATCCGGGCAGTGCTAAAGAGATCGGTGTTCTGAGCGTCTCCGTCCGCGCGGGACGCTCCCGGGACCGCAAAGGAGTTCAGCTTTGAAGGTGAAACTATCGCGCGACAAGCTCAAGTCCGCGCTGCGCTACGATCCGGAATTCCGGGTGTTTGCGCGCTATTGGAGCGGCAGCCTTCGATTCGACATCGGCGACGAAGTCTACCTGATCAAGATCGAGGATGGCGAGGTGAACGCGGTTGATGCGCATGCGCCGGCGACCGCGGGCTCGGGCGACGTTGTCATCACGGCGCCCGCGGACGACTGGGCGCATTTCCTTCAGCCCTTGCCCGAGCCTTGGTATCACGAGTTCTATCCGGCGAGCGCCCATCACGGCTTCCGCCTCGGCGGCGATGCCGACTACCTCTGGCCCTACTATTACGCGATCCGCCGTTCCGGAGAGATCCTGCGGTCGCTGGCGACGGTCGAGAAGGAGTGAGCCGCCCATGACAGCCAAGTTCAGTCCGATCACCGGCCGGTACGTGCACGTCACGGTGCAAGGCGTCGAATATCGCGTCTATTTCGAGGAGGCCGGCAAAGGCACGCCAGTCCTCATGCAGCACACGGCCGGCAGCGACGGTCGGCAATGGCGCCACATCCTCGAGGACGAGAAACTGACGTCTGAGTTCCGCTTTATCGCTCACGACCTGCCCTATCACGGCAAGTCGCTGCCGCCGCTTGGCAAGCCCTGGTGGCGGGAGCGCTATTCGCTGTCGCAAAGCTTCGCCATCGATTTCATCGAGGCGATGACGAAGGCGCTCCGAATCGAGAAGGGAATCTATGTCGGCTGCTCGATGGGCGGCCATCTCGCGCCCGACCTCGCGCTGGCAAAGCCGGGATTGTTCCGCGCCGTGATCGCGGTCGAAGGAGGCCTCGCGACGCACGATCCAGAACCCTTCCTCGAGTATTTGTCGCATCCGCGCACGTCGAACGAGACGAAGGCCGGACTCATGCTGGGACAGATGTCGCCGCACAGTCCCGAGCAGTTCCGTCGCGAAACGGCCTGCGTCTATAGCCAGGGCGGACCGCAGGTGTTCCGCGGCGACCTCGACTACTACCTCGGCGAACACGACCTCACCCATACCGCCTCGAAGATCGACACGTCGAAGACCCAGGTGCACGTGATCAGCGGCGACTACGACTGGTCGGCGACGCCCGAGCGCTCGCGCGCGCTTGCCGACGCCATCAAGGGGGCGACCTACACCCGCATGGAGGGCATGGGCCACTTCCCCATGTCGGAGCATCCCGAGGCGTTCAAGAAATATCTGAGCCAGCTGCTCGCCGCGATCGTGGCCAGGTAGCCAACTGCGGGTCGTCGACGCGCAACCGATTCACGCCGATTGCGCCCCCATTCGCGCGCGACGCGCGCGTTCGCCGGCCGCGTTCAGCGTGAGCGCGAGAAATAGAATCACGCCGTACATGATCTGAATATAGAAGATTGAGACCTGGGCGAGGGTGAATAGCGTCTGAATGAGAAAGAGCAGCGCGCCGGCGGCCGCCGACCCAAGCATTCCGCCGCGTCCACCGCTCAGCGCAACGCCTCCCAGCGCCACCGCGGCGATCGAGGTCAAGGTATATGGCACGCCGACGCGCGGGTCGCCTGATCCAAGCGCCGCGGTGAAAACGAGGCCTGCAATGGCGGCGAGCATGCCGCTAATGACATAGGCTATGATGCGGACCGCCGCGACATTCACGCCCGACGCATAAGCTGCCCGCGCGTCGCCACCGACCGCGAGCAGATTGCGCGGAAAGGCGGTCCGCTCGAACGCCATCCAGGCGAGCCCGAGCGCGATGACGAGGACGAGCGCGCAGGACACGGAGCCGTGGCCGTTGGCGAGCGCGACGAGCCATTCCGTCGCCTGCCCACCCGCCATGGGCAGCATTTCGAGCGTAATGCCCTGATAGGCGAGATAGGTCCCGAGCGTGGCGATGATCGGCTGCACACGAACGACCGCGATCATGAAGCCGTTGAGAAGGCCGGAAAGGACCCCGACCAGGAGCGACGCGCCGATGATGCTGAAAGGATCGGCGAAGCCGTGCGGCGCGAGGACGGCAGTGACGAGCGCATTGACCAGTCCCGCGAGCGGTCCAACGGATAAGTCGACGCCGCCGTCGCCCGACATGACCGGCGCCGTCTGCGCCATCGCGGTGATGATGAAGGGGGTTGCGCTGATCAGCATGCCGTTCCAATTGCCGGGATCGGTGAAGGCCCGGCTTGCTGCGGCGTTGAGAATCATGAACACGGCGAGCGCAACCAGAATCGGCCAAGCGTAGCTGCGCTTCATGATCCAGCTCATCTCGCAGTCTCCAGAGGTTCCACCACGCCTTTCTTATGTGCAAACATCGCGTCGATGAGGGTCCGCTCTTCGAGGGCGTCGCGCTCGACGATAGCGCTGACAGAATGGTCATGAAAGACGACGACGCGATCGCAGAGAAGGCACAATTCGACGAGCTCCGTGGACAAGAGCAGGATCGAGACGCCGCTCGCAGCAAGGTTCACGAGGACGTCGTAGAGTTCCGATTTTGGACCCAGATCGACCCCGCGCATCGGATCGTTGAGGATGAGGACGCGCGGCTTTGTGGCGATCAGGCGACCAAGCAAGGCCTTCTGCTGATTGCCTCCGCTGAGCGAGGCGATCGGCGATCCGAGGCCGGCCATCTTGACTTTCATCTGGCGGCACACATCGGCGGCAGTCCGATTGCGCGCGCTCCACTTCAGGACGCCCCAGCGGGCGAGATCCGGGAGCGCCGAGACAGTCACATTGTCGAGGATGGAGAGGGGGGCGAAAATGCCTTCGGTCTTGCGGTCGCGTGGAAGGAAGGCAAGCCCTGCGCGTGCGGCGTCGCGCTTGGAACGGATGGTCGCTTCGCCGGCGACGACGGCGCCTGAGGCAGGGCGGCGCGCGCCCGCGATGCATTCGAGAAACGCAACCTGCCCGTGGCCCTCGAGGCCGCCGACGCCGACGATCTCGCCGGCATGGAGATCGAAATCCAATGAGGGCCTTCCCGCAAGCACCGTGAGGCCGCGCGCGGCAACGAGCGGGGCGCCCCGCGCGCCTCGCGCCTCAGCCGACCTCGACCGCTCGGCCCGGGCGCGCTCCCGCGTCGACATCAAATCGAGGAGGGTCTCGCTTGAGAAAGAGCCTCGTTCAAGCGTCGCAACGCTACGTCCGGAACGAAGCACAGTCGCGCGGTCCGCGATGCTGTCGATCTCGTCCATGCGGTGAGAAACGAAGAGGATAGAACGGCCGTTGGCGCGGAAACTTCTCAGCGCGTCGAACAGGCGGTCGCGATCTTCGATGTCGATCGCGGACGTCGATTCATCAAGGATGAGGAGCCGCCAGGGGCGCAGGAGAGCGCGAGCTACGCCCACGAGCTGACGGTTGGCGAGCGACAAGGCGCCGGCGAGTTTCTCAATGTCGAGACCGCGAATGCCGATAGAGGCGAGCGCCTCGCGCGCGAGATCATGCTCTCGCGCAAGAGCGGCTTTTCGGACGACCACGCCGTCAAGGCCGAGCATGATATTATCGCGCACCGACATTTCGGGCAGCACCAGCGTCTCCTGAAACACGGTGGCGATGCCGGCCTCTTGAGCGGCTCGCGGCGATCGGAGCTGGAACGGCGCCGTTCCATTTGAGGGCGCCCGACTCTGCCGAGACAATGCCGCTCAGGACTTTGATGAGAGTGCTTTTGCCGGAGCCATTTTCGCCGACGATGGCGTGAATCTCGCCGGGACGCACGGAAAGGGAGCAGGAGTTGAGCGCGATCGTTTCTCCAAAGGTCCTGCGAATGTCAGTGGCCTCGAGCAGCGGTCGCGCGGTAGGCGCTTGCTGTTGCGCCTGCCGAGGCGAATCCTTCGCGGCCTGCAAGGTCATATGCGCATGCTCACGTGCGGCTCCCGCCCGTAGATGGCGACAAGACCGACAATCAGGAAGCCAAGGAATATCTGCTGGGCGGCCTGGTCAAGCCCAAGACCGACCAAGAGAGTGCTAAGCTCCGTGACGACGAGGCTGCCGGCGACGGTGCGGCCATAGCCTCCGCGCCCTCCGGTGAGTGGCGTTCCGCCGACTACGACCGCTGCGACCGTTGTAAACAGATAAGCGGCACCGACTGTTGGATCAGCTGCGCCGCTAAATCCAGCGAGCAGAATGCCAGTCACGCCCGCCAAAAATGCGCTGAGCCCATAAACGCTCATCCACACGAAGAGCATCGGGACCCGGGCGAGCTCGGCGGCGCGAGGATTGGCGCCGGCGGCGAAAATCCAGCGGCCGAGGGTTGTCCGTTGTTCCAGGAAGAGAATTGCGGCGGCAATGACGATCCATAAGACGACGGCTCCTGGCAAAGGAATGGGCCCGCTCTTGCCGATCACCGAGACCATGGTGACGAGCCAGTCGGGCACCAAGCCCGCGACCTCCCCGTGCGTGCCTGCCCATATCGCGCCAAATATGATGGATCCCGACGCCAGGGTGACGACGAGCGGATTGAGCTGCAGATAGCGGCACGCGAACCCGTTCGCGAGACCGATCAAAGTAGCAAGCGCTAGAATGAAAATGATTGCGGCGACGGCGGGCCAACCCGCGCCATAGAGCAGCGAAAAAAGAACGTTGCAGAGGCCGATGACGGCGGGGATTGAGAGATCGAAGCCGCCAATAACAATGGTCAGGGTCTGGCCCACCGCCGCGATGCCGAGAAGGCTCGACAGCAGCAGCAAGGACAGCACGCTGTTCAGATTAGCGTATCCGGGAATGAGGACGTTGATGACGAAGAAGAGGGCGATCGCCAAAGCGAGAGGCACGGCGAACCCTGCCCCTCGCTGGATCGTCTGCAGCGTTACCCGCATCGGCTTTCCGGCCCAGACCGCGGCGTCGCCGCCACTCACTCAACAACAACTCGGCTGCCTTCAGACAGTAGCGAGCGCGCCCGATCTCACGCGATCGCCCATTGTTGAAGCTAGTTCGTTCCCACGATCTTCACCTGCGCCCGCGGCTGGCCGCCGGTAAAGAACTGATCGAAATACTCGTCGGGCACGAGGTGCAGATCTTTGCCATTGGCGAAACAGGTGCTCTGCACGGTCATCGACGGCTCATAATAGTCGTTGAAATTGTCGGACGTGATGATCGGCAGAGGCATGAAGATCGTGCTCACCTTCGGCTTCTGGCCGGCCATCATATGCAAGGCCGGAATGAACGCCGCATAGGCCATCGGCCCGCCGTCCTGGACGAAGGTATACGCGGTCAGGTTCTTCTCCTTCCAGTAGGCCAGCAGGCTGCAGAGGTTCGTCACCTCGGTGATGATCGGAACGGGCCGGCCGGATTGTTCGAAGGCCTGCCCTACGCCCACGCCCATGTTGCCCGTCGAGAAGACTGCAGCGACCGGTTCGGGGTGAGTGGCCAGGAACTTGAGCACTTCGGACTTCGCGACGGAGCCGGTCCACATGCCAAAGAGGCTCCCGACCACCTTGATGGCGGGATCGGAGGCGACCGCTTGTCGAAGCCCGGTTTCCTGCGCGACCGTATTTGCGGTGCCGGGCTGGCCATTCATCACGATCACGTTGCCCTTGCCGTCGAGCTTCTTGGCGATCCAGTCGCCCCCGAACTGACCCCGATAGTACGGATTGGTCGCCACATTGAGCCCTTCGGGGCATGTGACTGGCGAATCGATCGCCACGAACAGTACGCCCTCGTCATAAGCATCCTTGATGCCAGAGCAGAGGCCGGTCGCGGAGCCCGGGTAGCTCATGATGATGTCGCAGCCTTGTGCGATCTCCGCCTTGAGCTGCGACAGCTCGAGATTGATGTCGCCGTTCGAATTCGTGACGATCAGATCAGGCTTCGCGAGCCCCTGATCCGCGAGCTGCTTCGTGAGAGCTTTGAGTTCGGCGACGAGATTGGCGCGCCATGAATTGCCGAGGTAGGAATCGTTGTGGCAAATCTGCCAGGGCGGCGCATGCGGCTTCCAGTCGGCAAACGGGTTCGGAACAACATTGGCCGCGTACCAATAGCCTCCGTAATATTGCCGGCTGGGTGGGGCTATTCCTTCCTCGATTGGATGGGCGCTTACGGCTTTGCGCAGGCCCTGCTCGGCGCCCTCTACTACCGCTCGGTGACGGGCAGAGGTCAGCGTATCGACGCCTCGCAATGCGAAGCAGGCATCTTTCTCTGCGGTCAACCCATTCTCGAATGGTCGGTGAACGGGCGCGAATGGCAGAGAACCGGCAATCGCTCGCCGCATGGCCGCGCCGCGCCGCACGGGGCTTACCGTTGCAAGGGCGTTGACCGCTGGGTCGCGATCTCCTGTTTCGATGACGAGCAATGGAATGCGCTCCTTGGTGTGGCCGGCGCCGAGGCATGGCGCGCAAACTCCCGTTTTATGAGCCTCAAGGCCAGGGTCTCCAACCAGGACGATCTCGATGTCCTCGTTACGGAATGGACCCAGAACCTCGACCCATATGAGTGCATGGAGCAGCTACAGGCGGCGGGCGTTCCGGCCGGCGTTTGCCAGACAGCCGAGGATCGCTGTGACCACGACCCACAACTGCGGAAGCTCGAATGGCTCACCGAAGTTGATGGAACCAAGATCGGCCGGTGGCCGGTGGCTGAAGCACCCTTCAAACTCAGCCGCACACCCGCGCATATTGGCGGTCTCATCAATCGCGGCGCGGCATGCTATGCGGAAGACAACGAATATGTGCTGGGCGAATTGCTCGGCCATTCGACCGCCGATATTCGCGGGTTTGAGGCGGACGGAGTCATTTGAATTTTTGGCGCTATGGCATTGGAGCGACGCGCAATGGCTAACGGTGTTACGGCAGACATCGCAAGGCAGCCTCCCGCTCCTGGGCGGGACCGGTTGTGGGCGCGCTATCGGGACGAGGAATTCGCCAATCGCCTGTCGTCCGTTCCTTGGAACGACGCGCTCGATACGATCATGTCGCATCGGTCCGTTCGCACCTATCGAGACGCGCCGCTGCCGCCTGGAACCCTCGAGCTCCTCATCGCCGCGGCGCAGTCGGCGGCGACGACGTCCAACCTTCAGGCATGGAGCGTCATCGCGGTGGAGGACCCGGCCCGCAAGGCTCGGCTGGCGTCGTTCGCCGCCAATCAGCGGCATATCGTCGACGCGCCGCTTCTGCTCGTATTCGTCGCCGATCTCGCGCGCCTACGCTCGATCAGCGATGAGCGCGGGCATCCGGGAATCGCGCTCAACTACGTCGAAGCCTTCATCTTTGCGATTGCCGACGCTTCCTTCGCGGCCCAGAACACGATCGTCGCGGCGGAATTGTTGGGCCTCGGCGGCTGCTATATCGGCGCGATGCGCAACAACCCGGCCGGCGTGGCCGACGAGCTTGCTTTGCCCAACGAGGCTCTCGTCATCTTTGGCATGACGATTGGGATTCCTGATCCGGGCATTGGGACCGATGTGAAGCCGCGTCTTCCTCAGAATGTGATCCTGCATCGGGAGCGCTACACGCCGCCGGACCCCGCGCTACTTGCTGCTTACGATCAGCGAATTCGCGAATTCCAGGCCGAGCAGAAAATGCGGGTCACCGACTGGACCGAGCAATCGGCTTTACGCGTGCGGGACGAGGCGGCGCTGACGGGACGCGAGGTGTTGAGAGACTTTCTGCGTGATCGCGGATTCTCGCTGCGCTGACTGGACTGGGCCCGCGGTCTGCTAGGGGCGGGAAGTCAAAAGGCCGAGCGCAGGAAACAGCTTCGGACCGTCGATGAGGCGACTACGGACGGTATCCGAGGGAGGACGGGGAGGAGGGATGTACACTTGAAACCGTCCACTCAACCGAGCGGCGTCTCGCATATAGCCGTCGGGGACATTGTCGTGAGCGCGATCAATGACGGCGTCTTTCAAGCCTCGTTCGACGACCTCGTCACGACTGATCGGGCGGCCTGCGAGAGCGCCCATCGCGGCGAGTTCCGCCTCGCCCCGCCGTGGCTGACCATCAATTGCTTCATGATCCGCAGCGGCGACAGGACCGTGCTCGTGGACTCAGGCTTCGCCGGGAAGACTGAGCAGGTCGGGCGCCTTGCGGACCACCTGAAGAGCCATCGCCGTCGCGCCTGCCGACGTCGACACGATCGTCATGACGCACATGCACCCAGACCACGAGGCGGGGCTCACCGACTCGTCCGGAAAGGCTCGTTTCCCTAAGGCCGAGCTCATCCTGCATGAGAATGAGCTCGCCTTCTGGAGCGACGACGGAGCGATGGCGCGCGCGACTCCGGAAGGCCAGGGCGATTTTCACCTCGCTCGCGCGGCGCTCGGCGCCTATGGCGATCGCGTCCGTACGGTCAAGACTGACCAGGTCGCTCCTGGGGTCCGCGCCTTCCCGACGCCCGGCCACACTCCCGGTCACACGGCGTGGCTCGTTGAGTTCAACGGCGAGGGGTAACTCATCTGGGGCGACATTGTCCACTTTCCGGGCATTCAGTTCGCATTCCCCGATACGAGCGTCGCCTATGACATCGATCAGGCTGCCGCGGCGGAATCGCGAAAGACGCTGCTCAAGTTCGTCGCGGGAGAAAAACTGCGCGTCGCGGGCGTCCATCTCGACTTCCCGACCTTTGGGCATGTCGTCTCCAACGGCGCGGCTTATCGCTTCGTGCCAGAAGTCTGGCGGCCGACGATCTGATGCGCGGCCGCCCACGATGGGCCGACAGCCTCGATTGTGTCAGACGCTCGCCAGCGCCGCCAGCGTTCGATCGCGCGCTTCAGGTGTCGCCTTCCGCATGGACCGGCTGGATGCAGACTTGATTGGCGCCCGCTTCAAGATGTCTCCGAGGCCGCGAGCAATCGTCGCCGCATCGCCCCAAAGCACCATCGCATCGATGAACCTGTCCGAACCGCCATCGGCAAGGTCAGCTTCGGTGAAGCCGATGCGCAGCCAGTTGTTGCGGTAGTTGGTTAGGGTCATATAGCGATGCAGCTCCCGCCGAGCGAGGCCGCGCGCCGCAACGGGGTCCGTCTCGAGGCAAACCTTCTGCTCGACCGCCAAGAGCTTGTCAGGCCCCAAAGCGGCTCTCGCCTCGCGCGTATGTTCAGGCGTCACGTTATAGGGGACCGCGCCCGCCGTACGCTCCGCGGCGAGCTTCAGCATCAACGGCCCCAGCGCGGCGATCACGAGGGGCCAATCGCCCGCGTTCGACGGATCTTCATAGACGCCATCGAGATAGCGGCGCATAGTCGGCACGGGCTTGTCGTAGACATGGCCACGCACCCGCTCGACCATGGGCGCATGGCTGACGCCGAGGCCAAGAATGAAGCGATCATCGTAGAGGCTTGACAGGGTGCGCAGGCCGCGCCTGGCGGTGAAGGGGTCGCGAGCATAGATATTCGCGATCGAGCTGCCGATGATGAGCCGGGTCGTGTTCGCCAGCATGAAGCTGGCGATGGAGAGCGATTCATATCCGAGCGCTTCCGGATACCAGAGCGTCGAGTAGCCAAGATCTTCAACCTTGCCCAGCAAGCGTCTAATTCCGGCGCCGTCCAAGCGGTCGACTGGATACCAGACGCCTCGTCTTCCCACCTGCCTCATCACTCGAACTCCCCGATGCGCCGCTTGGACTCGCGGCGTTGTGTCCTCACTCGATTGCATCTCTCTAGAGATGCAACATCATAGAGATACAACATCATTCGCGGTCCGCCTCCAACGTGATGCGGACACATGCCGAACAGCCTCATAAGGTGATTGGGATGGGCGATTCGAGCGATGACGCGCTTTTGATCTGGCTTGAACAGGCCCCGCTCGCGGATCTGATCGAGGCAGCGGGACGTCTGCGCGACGAGGGGCATGGCCGCCACATCTCGTATTCGCGCAAAGTGTTCATTCCGCTCACGCATCTTTGCCGGGATGTCTGCCACTATTGCACCTTCGCCGAGCGCCCTCGCGCGGGCCGGTCTGCCTACCTATCCCCGGACGAGGTGCTCGCGATCGCCCGCGCCGGGGCCGCCGCCGGCTGCACGGAGGCGCTGTTCACGCTCGGCGACAAGCCGGAGCTGCGCTACCGCGCCGCCCGGGAGGCATTGGACGCGCTCGGATACGAAACCACCATCGGCTATCTCCAGGCGATGTGCGCGCTGGTGCTGCGCGAGACCGGGCTGCTGCCGCACGCCAATCCCGGAATCATGATCCGGGTCTGAAATGGCCGGATTGCGGACGGTCTCGGCCAGCCAGGGGATTATGCTCGAATCCCTTAGCGCGCGCTTATGCGAACCGGGCGGAGTTCACTATGGCTCGCCCGATAAGCGGCCCGAGGCGCGTCTTGAGACTCTGCAGCTAGCGGGTGAGCTGCGCGTCCCATTCACGACCGGCATTCTCATCGGCATCGGCGAGACACGGGGCGAGCGCCTCGAGGCGCTCTTCGCCATTCGCGATCTGCACCGCCGTTTCGGACATGTCCAGGAGGTCATCGTTCAGAACTTCCGCGCCAAGCCGGGCACCAAGCTCGCCGGCGCCGCGGAGCCCAACCTCGACGACCTGCTCTGGAGCATCGCCGCCGCGCGCCTGATCCTAGGCGCCAACGATGAATATCCAGGCGCCTCCCAACCTCTCCCCGGGCGTCTATCCGCGGCTGATTGCTGCGGGAATCAATGATTGGGGCGGGATCTCTCCCGTCACCCCGGATCACGTCAATCCGGAGGCCCCATGGCCCGCGATCGCGGAGCTTGCCGAGCGCACGGCCGCCGCCGGCAAGCTGCTGGTTCACCGACTGCCAATCTATCCTTCCTACTTGCGCAATCTTGCAACCTGGACCGCGCCGGAGGTCGCCACGCAGGCGCGCCGTTTGAGCGACGCCGAGGGCTTGGCGCGTGCCGACAATTGGGCGCCCGGCACGAAGGTCGCTCCCGCGCATGCCGGCCGTCCACGCGCGCTCGATCGATCCGGCGATCGAGCGCATCATCGAACGCGCTCAGGCCGGCGCGCGCCTGGACGCGCCGGAGATCGTGCGGCTGTTCGCGGCGCGCGACGCCGATTGCCAACGCGTTGTCGCCGCAGCCGACGAACTTCGCCGGGCGACGAGCGGCGACGTCATCCGCTACGTCGTCAACCGCAACATCAACTATACCAATATCTGCTCCTACCGCTGCCCGTTCTGCGCCTTCTCCAAGGGCAAGACGCATGAGGCGCTGCGCGGCGCGCCTTATGACCTCGCTCTCGATGAAATCGTGCGGCGCGCGACCGAGGCGTGGGAGCGAGGCGCAACCGAGGTCTGCCTCCAGGGCGGCATCCATCCCGATTACACCGGCGAGACCTATCTCGCGCATTTGCCGCGCCATCAAGGCGGCCGTCCCGGATATGCACATTCACGCCTTCTCGCCATTGGAGGTCACGCAGGGCGCGGCGACGCTTGGACTGCCCATCCGGTCGTTTCTGGCGGAGCTCAAGGCCGCGGGCTTCAGCACCTTGCCGGGCACCGCCGCTGAGATCCTGGACGACGAGGTGCGCGCCGTGATCTGCGCGGACAAGGTGAATACGGCGGAGTGGCTCGATGTCGTCAGGACCGCGCATGACCTTGGCCTGCGCACGACGTCCACGATCATGTACGGGCACATCGAGCATCCCCTGTCCTGGGCGCGGCATCTCATGGCCGTGCGGGATTTGCAGGCGGAAACGGGCGGCTTCACCGAATTCGTGCCGTTGCCCTTCGTGCATATGGAAGCGCCGATGTATCTCAAGGGCGCGGCTCGGCGCGGGCCGACCTTCCGGGAAGCGGTGCTGATGCACGCGGTGGCGCGGCTCGCGCTGCACCCCCACATCACGAACATCCAGACGTCCTGGGTCAAGATGGGGCCTGAGGGCGCAGCGGCGTGCCTCAAGGCCGGCGCCAACGATCTCGGCGGCACTTTGATGAACGAGAGCATCTCCCGCGCCGCGGGCACGGAACACGGGCAGGAATTTCCGCCCGAGGCCATGGAGGACCTTATCCGGTCGCTTGGGCGGACGCCGGAACAGCGGACCACGCTCTACGCGCCGGTCCCGGCGGAGCGGCGGGCGGCGTCGCTCAACGCCGCAGCTCTCGCTCCCATCATTCTGACGCCGCCGCGGAAACTCGTCGCGGCCGAATAGGCGTCTGAAGCGAGCCGGCCCAAAATGCGGGCTCTACCGGCATTTTACCGGCGCGCCCTAATGTTTTCAGTAGGTTGGGACCCCGTTTAGTTCCGCGCTTCCGCCCTCAAAAATCGCGCGCGTTGGCTTGGCGAGACCGAGCAAGGATATATAACGCAGTAAACATGTTATATATTCTCTCTAGCGAAGATCCGGACTCGCCGCCAGAAGGCGGCCGGCGACGCCCGATTGCTCAAGGAAGGCGAGCGTCCGGGTGGGCAGGGGCGGCGACATTTTCAGGAAGGCGATGAGATCGACGGGATTGTCGATATCCATCCCGATCCCCGGATGGCGGAGGACGAGCGGGTCGATCCCACTGTCTCGCGCGGCGTCGAGATGCGGGTAAAAACTGTCTTCGCCGAAACGCAGCGGAACGGCGTCCGGCGGCGAACAGACGATCGTGTTCGATCCGAGATCGTCATGCGCAGGCACAATGGTGAAGGCGGGCGCGGGCCGATGCGCCACGAGCGTCGCGGTGATCTCGGCTGACGACGAGTCGCGGAATGTCGCCGGGCATCGTCATCATGCCGGCGCGGCCCTCGCGGGCAAGCAGGCGCGCGGCGGCCGTGACGGCGCCAGTATGCCCATCCCGCGCGCCTTCCGTAACAACGTGCGCGCCGTAGCGGCCGGCAAGCGCTGTCGCGACCGGATCGACCGTGACGACAAGCACGCCGGCAAGCTCCCGGACCGCGCTCAACGCCTCGAGCACATCCTCAAGCATGATCGCTCGCGAGCGCACGACGTTCCTCGGGGCTCAGGCATGACGACAGCCGTTGCTTGGCGCCCTCGAGTTCCTTGACGGGCACGACAGCCCAGACGCCGGTCACGCCACGAGATCCCGGCCGCGTTTCAAAGCGGCAAGCGCATCCGCCGCCTCAAGCACGACGCGAGCCAATTGCTCGCGCTCGGCGAGATTCGTCATGAGCGTCGGGGCGAGCGTCACCTTCGGCGCCACATGAGCCGCCTCCTGCGCGTCACCGACGTCCATCACATAACCATCGAGCAGATCGCCGTAGCGATCCGCCACGGCAGCGGCGCTCGGCGTCATTCCCAGTTCCGCCATCATTTTGGCTGTCGGCCCCTTGACCGCGCGGCCGCCGATGATGGGGGAAACCGCGACGACGGGCGCGACGCAACGGGCAAGAGCCTCGCGCGTCCCCGGCACGGCCAGGATCGGCTCGACGCTGATGAAGGGGTTGGACGGACAGATGATGACCGCGCGCAGCCGTTCGTCGCGCAAGGCCGCCAGAAGCTCAGGATGGGGGCGCGCATCCTCCGCGCCCGCGAAGGCAAGCTCCCGCACGACAGGGCGGCATTGAAGACGAACGAAATAATCCTGGAAGTCGAGCCATCCCTCGTCTGTTCGTAATCTCGTGCGCAACCGATCATCTGTCGCCGGCAGCACGCGGGGACCGACGCCGAGGCGGCGACAGAAGTCGGCGGTGATGGCGGAGAGAGATTCGCCTTGGCCCAGCCGACGGGTGCGCTCGACATGAACCGCGAGGTCGCGATCGCCAAGGCGGAACCAATCCTCGCCGCCGAGCGCCGTGAGCGTCTCCATGAACGACCAGGTCTCGTCTCGCCGACCCCATCCGAGCTTCGTATTGTCGAGGCCGGCGAGCGTGTACATCAATGTGTCGGCGTCCGGCGAGATATGCAGGCCGAGATGCTCGAAATCATCGCCGACATTGGCGACAACGAGCAGATTGTCCTTGTCCACGATCCGGCTGAGGCCCAGCGCGAGCTTGGCGCCCCCGATGCCCCCGGATAACGCAACCACCAGATCCCGACTCATCGAAACAGATCCTCATTTGGGGAACGAATGATGCTGGCGGCCGTCGATTGAGGAGCGGACCAGCTTAAGCCCCGGATCAGGACCGCGGGCGTCGCCTCGTCCGCCTGGCCCATCTGGAGCGAGGCTGCGGCGGCGATCTCATCCGCGTAGCCGATGACCGTCGCTTCGAGCTTTCGGCCAAACAGGTCGGGCTGTCCGCGTAGATCGATCAAGGCGGGCAGACCGGCGACGCCGATCGCGACGCCGACGGTTCCCTGGCGCCAGGGACGCCCGAAGCTGTCGTTTATGATGACGGCGACATCGACCCCGGTCGCCGCCTTAAGCCCGCGGCGCAGCGTCTCTGCGGTGCGGTCCGGATTCTCAGGCAACAGGAGCACGCGGGGAGAGCCATCCGCGGGCGCCACGTTCGACTGGTCCACCCCAGCGTTCGCCATGATGAAACCGAGCTTATGTTCAACGATCATGACGCCGCGGTGCGCCCGCACGACGCGAACCGACTCTGACAGAATGACCTCCACAAGCCGCGGGTCCTTGTCGACTTCCGCCGCAAGCGCGAGGGCCTTAGCGGAGGGTTCGACCGTCGCGAGATCGACGACGCGACCCTCGGCCTTCGAGACGATTTTTTGCGCAACGACAAGCACGTCTCCAGCGCGCGGCGTGACGCCGTTCCGCTTAAGGGCGGACGCAATGAGTTCGCCCAGGTCATCGCCAGCCCTGATCAAGGGCAGGCCCTGCAAGGCGATGAGCTCGAGAGAGGTCATGCGCTCTTGGGCTTTTCGTCCGGCGCGCCGAAGCGGCGACGGAGGCGAGGGAGAACGTGCTCCGCGTAGAGCCGGAGGAACCGCTCCTGATCGGGACCAGGCGCATGAAAGACCAGATGGTCGAAACCCAGATCGACGTAATAGCGGATGCGCTCGACATGCTCGTCCGGATCGGTCGACACGATCCAGCGGCTTGCGGCACGCTCAGCCGAGAGCTGGGCCGCGAGGCGCTCCATCTCTTCCGGACTGTGGACGGAAATCTTCTCCTCAGGCGTAAGAGCGAGAACCGCCCAGTGGCGGGTGTCCTCCATCGCGCGTTTCATATCCGTGTCGAACGAGACCTTGACCTCAATCATCCGGGTATAGTCGGGCGCGCGCGAGCCGGCCTCGGCGCGCCCCTCCAACACCTTCGGCAATATCGTCTCGGTATAAAGCTCCCGGTCCTTGCCGCTGGTGCAGATCAAGCCGTCGCCCGCTCGCCCGGCGTATTTCGCGATCAGCGCGCCGGCCGCGGCGATATAGATCGGAACGGGCGTCGCGGGTCGATCATAGATCGTCGCGTCCTTGGTGCGATAATATTGACCTTCGAACGTCACCCGCTCCTCCGTCCAAAGCCGACGCATCAGGGTGATCGCCTCGCGCAGACGCGCAAACCGTTCCTTGAAATCGGGCCAGGTCATGCCGGTTGATGGGACCTCGTTCAGCGATTCCCCGGTGCCGACGCCGAACACGATCCGGCCGGGAAACATGACGCCAAGCGTGGCGAAGGCTTGCGCCACGACGGAGGGGTGATAGCGAAAGGTGGGCGTCATTACGCTCGTACCCATGATGACCCGCGACGTCAGCGCCCCGAGGGCGCCGAGCCATGCCAGTGAGAAAGGAGCGTGGCCGCCATGATGCTTCCATGGCTGGAAATGGTCGCTGATGAAGACCGAGTCAAAGCCCGACTGCTCCGCGAGCCGAGAAAACTGGAGCAATTCCGTCGGCCCGAATTGCTCCGCCGACGCCTTATATCCTAGCTTGAGCACGGATCCGTTCTCCGCCGTCATGGGGCCTCGCGGCCCGAGGCGGATACAATAGCGCAGACAGGTCGCTCAGGGCGACGGTTCGTCTTCGCGTAGGGTCGGGACGAATGATCACGGATGTGTGTTGGGGAGCACGCGATGAAACTCGGCGTCACATTGCCTTTGTCCGATATCGGCGGCGATCCCGCCACGGTGCGAGTGTTTGCGCAGGCGGTGGAGGCGGCCGGTTACGATCATCTCGCTGCCCCGGATCACGTTTTGGGCGTCAATGCCGCGAGCCGGCCCGGCTGGGGCGCGCGGAACACCTCGGCCGATCTCTTTCACGATCCGTTTGTTCTGTTCGGGTTCCTCAGCGCTTGCACGACGAGAATCGGCTTCTCGACAGAAGTGCTCATCCTGCCTCAGCGACAAACCGTGCTGGTCGCCAAGCAGGCCGCCTGCCTCGATGTGCTGAGCGGCGGCCGGTTTCGGCTAGGGATTGGGATCGGCTGGAACGAAGTGGAGTTCGTAGGCCTCAACGAGGATTTTCACAATCGGGGACGGCGGTCGGAGGAGCAGGTGCAACTCATGCAGGCCCTGTGGGCCGAGCCGCATGTGAAGTTCGAGGGGCGGTGGCATCACATCGACGACGCGGGCGTCAATCCGCTGCCGATCGGCCGCCGCATCCCGATCTGGTTCGGAGGTCATCATGATCTGACGCTCCGGCGCATCGCGAAATGGGGCGACGGATGGATGATGAACGCCTACCCCGCAGGCGCGGCCGCCGAGGCGGACTTCACCAAACTGCGCGCCTATGCCGAAGAGGCGGGCCGCGATCCCGACAGCATCGGCGTCGAGGTCTGGGTCTCCACCGGCGCCGGCGACGAGAAGAGCTGGCGCGAGGAATTCAAGTTCTGGAAGAGCGCGGGCGTCACTCACGTCACGGTCAACAGCGCCTTCGAGCGGAACCATCACCGGCGCATCGCCTCGCGCTCGTTGCAGGCCCATCTGACGGCCCTCGAGCGATACCGCAACGCGGTCGCCGACCTCTTGTAAGAGAGAGGTCAGCCATGGGCCTGCACCGCGGTGGGCTCGATTTCAAACGTGATCCTGACCTGGCCAGGTTGGGCCCAAGGGTACTTGTCCTTCCCGAGGTATTTCTTGGCGAGGGAATCGATGTGCGCCGATGCGCCCTCCTCAGTCACGTGCTCAACCCGGCCGCGGATCTGGATGTAGCGATAGGGATTGTCGGGGTCGAGGATCGAAAGCGCCACGGGCGCGCCTTCCCGCATATTGCGCGCCTTCACGCGACCCTTTGCAGAGTTTATCCGAATCTTTCCGTCCGTGTAGTCGAACCATACGGGCGTAACTTGCGGCGTCCCATCCGGCATGATCGTCGCCAGATGGGCGAACGTCGCCTTCTGCTGCAGCAAATCCAGATAGTCCGCGGGTATCGCCGCCATGACTGTCTCCTTATCGCTTGCGCTTCTCGCGCAGCTTCGTAGGTGATCGTCAACGTAACCGTCGGGACCTGACATGGCAACGAGAGGAACTCAGATCTTCCGGAGACGAACCTCTCGATGACGGGCTCGGGCTTCTCGCCGCTCGTCGCATTGGCCGACCCGGCGCTCGGCGCTATACTCCCCGCAGTTTGAAGGAGAGCATGATGACTGAAGCGAAACTCGCTCCGAACCTGCCGGACTGGATGGTCCAGCACGCCAACCGCTATCTCGCCAGCGGCGGCGCCGAGGGGCACACGTACAAGATCAACGTGCCGGGGCGCGGCGAGATCACGGCGCCGGCGCTGCTGCTGACCACCACCGGCCGCAAGTCCGGGGAGAAGTTCATATTCCCGCTGTTTTACGGAACGGACGGCGATAGCTACATCGTTGTCGCGTCGAAGGGCGGCGCGCCCCAACACCCAGGATGGTATCGCAATATCCTCGCCAACCCGGATGTCGAGGTGCAAGTCGGGACCAAGAAGCTGAGGGCGCGCGCCAGGACCGCGACGGGCGACGAACGCGCGCGACTCTGGAAAAAGGCGCTCGAATTTTGGCCTCCCTACGCCGATTACGCGCTCAAGACCGAACGCGAGATACCGGTGGTCGTGCTGGACCCTGTCCATTGAGCTAAGGGCGTGTGGCGGCCGGACCGCGGCGCCGCACGCCGACCTCACGGCATGTCTCAATCAGTCAACGGTGATAGGTCCCCGCGTCTGCTCGGGAGCGGGCATTCCTGCGATTCGCGGTTCGGCTCTCAAAGCCAGACACGCGCGCAGGCAACGCCGACGGCCTCTGCAAGCCAGATTGACAGCCTTATTGAATTGCCCTTAGCTCAACACACTAGCTAGCAAAGCACGGAGCGAACTTTCAACGGCTCTCCGCGGCCAAGGAGGCCTCTTGCGGAGATCGGAATCGCTTCGGCCGTGTTGACAAAGCCCGCGTCTGGCGCGGGCGCGCCAATCGGTCAGGGCGGAACGCTTCGCGGGAGGAGCGAGTCGATGGAGGTTGTCGAGCGCGCCGTCGGCGTGAACGGCTCAGCGGACGAGCGGCCGCAGGCGGCTGACGCGAGCGAGCTGTTGCAGGTGCGCGGGGTCTTCAAGAGCTTCGGCGGCACGGAAGCGCTGGCGGACGTCGGCATGACCCTCAAGGCCGGCGAAATTCTTGCGCTCTTGGGCGAGAACGGCGCCGGCAAGTCGACGCTGATCAAGATTTTGGCCGGCGTCTATATGCTCGACGCGGGCAGCGTCAGCTTTCGCGGCGTCGACGTCACTCACGCCCTGCGCCGCCTGCCGATCGCCTTCATCCATCAGGACCTCGGCCTCATCGACTGGATGACAGTGGCCGAAAACATCTGCATGACGCTCGGCTTTCCGCGCCGCCTCGGCATGATCGATCAGGACGCGGCGCGCCGCCGCGCGGCGGTTGCGCTTGACGCGCTCGGCGCCGACATCGATCCCGACGCGCGCATCCAGAATCTGAGCCGCACCGAAAAGTCGCTGGTGGCGATCGCCCGCGCGCTCGCGGCCGAGCCCGAGATTCTTGTCCTTGACGAACCGACCGCGAGCTTGCCGGCCGACGAAGTGGCTCGGCTGTTCTCGGCGTTGCGTCGGCTGCGCGCTCGCGGCGTCGCGATGATCTATGTCTCGCATCGCCTCGACGAGGTGTTCGAGATCGCCGATCGCATGATCGTGCTGCGCGACGGGCGCGTCGCGGGGGAACGAGAGGTTGCGCAGACGACGGCGGACGAAACGATCCTTCTGATCGTGGGGCGCGAGCCATCGCAGGTCTTCCGCCGTCCGCCCGACCGCCACGGCTCGCCGCGGCTCGCCTTGCAGTCGGTCATGGTGGGGGAGGTCGGACCCATCGAATGCGAGATCCACTCTGGCGAGATCGTCGGCCTGGTCGGGCTACGGGGCGCGGGGCAGGAGAGCATCGGGCGGGCGTTGTTTGGAGTCTCGCCGATGACAGGCGGACGTGTCCTTCTTGATGGACGCCATGTGTCCGTCTCGTCGCCGCGCGAGGCGATGGCGCGAGGGATCAATCTGGTCTGCGCCGACCGCGTTGGCGAATCCATTATGCCCAATTTGTCGGTGCGCGAGAACCTGTTCCTCAATCCGGTTGCAGCCGGTTTGAGCCTGTTTTCGTTCATCTCGCCCGGCCGCGAGAATCGCGCCGCGAGGGAGCGCGGCGCCCAGGTGGGACTACGGCCAAACGATCCGACGCTGCCGATCGAGTTCTTGTCGGGCGGCAACCAACAGAAGGTGGTGGTCGGGCGCTGGCTGCACCTTGACGCGAAGATTTACGTCTTCGAGGACCCGACCGCGGGCGTCGACGTCGGGGCCAAGGCCGAAATCTATCGTCTGTTCGACGTCGCGCTCCAGGCAGGGGCGGCGATCGTCATCGTGTCGACGGATTTCGAGGAGGTGGCGAAGGTCTGCCACCGCGCGCTGATCTTCGATCGCGGCCGGGTGGTCGCCGAGCTGGCCGCCGAGGATCTGTCGGTGGAGAATCTGCTCGCCGCGGCTTCGGCGAGCGTTCGGCGCTCGGAGCCGCTCATTGGCGCTTCGTCCAGCGGCCTCGGCGGCGCTCATGCAGTCCATTAAGTCGAATGCGCTGGAGCCGACCCGTTCGGAATGGGCGACGCTCTCGCGCGGGCAGGCGATCGTCCGACTCGCGTCGGTCTATGGCCTGCCCCTCCTGACCCTGGCGTTGATCCTCTTTTTCTCGGTGCTGCTTCCCGACACGTTTCCGACCTGGCTCAACGCGCGGTCGATCCTCGCTGACAAGGCGATCATCGCGCTCCTGTCGCTGGCCGCGACCCTGCCGATGATGGCCGGCCGAATCGATCTCACTGTCGGCTTCGGCATCGTGATGTGGCACATTCTCGCCATCAGCCTGCAGGTCAAGTACGGCGTTCCCTGGCCGCTGGCGATCGTGATCGTCATAGCCTGCGGCGGTTTGACCGGCCTCATCAACGGCTTGCTGGTCGAAGTGGCCCAGATTGACTCGTTCATTGCTACGCTGGGCATCGGCACGATCCTCTATGCGCTCGCGCTTTGGCACACCGACGGACGCCAGATTGTTGGATCGCTTTCGCCTGGCTTCCTCGACATCAACGCGCTCTCGATCTTCGGAATCCCGATTCCGGCGATTTATGTCCTGATCCTGGCGATCGTCCTGTGGATTGTGAGCGAGCGCCTTCCGATCGGCCGGTACATCTATGCCATCGGCGCCAACGAGAAAGCAGCCGCGCTCAATGGCATTCCTGTGCGGGCCTATGTCATCGGCGTGTTTGTGGCCGCAGGCGTGATTACGGGTTTCGCCGGCTGCGTGCTGGGCGCAAAGCTCAGAATCGGCCAGGCGAATGTCGGGCTTGATTATCTGTTGCCGGCGCTCGTCGGCGCGTTTCTCGGCTCGACCACGATCAAGCCCGGCAGGGTTAATATCTGGGGCACGATCTGCGGCGTGCTGATTCTCGCGGTCGGAATCTCTGGCATTCAGCAGCTCGGCGGCGCGTTCTTCGTCGAACCCCTTTTCAATGGCACCACACTGGTCATCTCAATCGCGCTCGCCGCCTTCGCTCAGCGGCAGCGCAGCGTCGTGCGTCCGACGCGGGCCCTGAACCGTGGGGCCAAAGACGATTCCGAAAGGGTCTTGCGTTGAATGATGAGTTCGCCTTTCGGATGTACGGCGCATCGAGCGTCACGGAAACGCCAGAGCAACCAACCTGACGGGCCTTGAGCCCGCGGTCATCTAAGGGAGGAATATATGCCGAAATCATACCTTGTAGCCGGAAGCCTAATGGCTTCCACGGCGCTGACGGGACTGAGCGTCACCAGCGCGCAGGCCGACGACGACGCCTACATGAAAGCGGCCAAGGATTACATCGCCCAGGCGACCGCGCCGGTGACGAAATGGGACGGCCCGACCACGGGCCCGAAAGCGCAGGGCAAGAAGCTGGTGATTTATGTCTCCACCGATCAGCGCAACGGCGGCGCGCAAGGCGTCGGCGACGGCGCGGCCGAAGCCGCGAAGGCACTCGGCTGGGAGTTCCGCATTCTCGACGGTCAGGGGTCAGTCCCGGGACGCACGTCGGCGATGACCCAGGCCATCGCGCTCAAGCCCGACGGCATCATTCTCGGCAGCCCCGACGCTGTCGAGCAGGCGCCGACGATCGAGGAAGCGGTCAAGGCGGGGATCAAAGTCGTTGGCTGGCACTCAGGTCCGGCGCCTGGAAAGATCGTGGCGAATCCCAACGTCTTCACCAACATCACCACCGACCCGAATGAAGTCGCCAAGGCTTCCGCCCTTTACGCAGTGGTCGATTCAAACGGGAAGGCTGGCGTGATCCTCTTCACCGACAGCATCTACGGGATCGCCACCGCCAAAACGAATGCGGAAAAGGCCGCGATCGAAGGTTGCTCCGGCTGCAAGGTGCTGGCGATCGAGGACACTCCGATCGGCGACCTTGCCAACCGAATGCCGCAACTGACGACCTCGCTGTTGTCGAAGTATGGCAAGGCGTGGACCTATTCGATCGCCGTCAATGACCTCTATTTCGACTTCTCCGCTCCGTCGCTGCAGTCGGCGGGCGTTGATCCGGCGACCGGCTATCCGCGGCAGATTTCCGCGGGCGACGGATCGGTGCCGGCCTTCGAGCGCATTCGCGGCAAACAGTTCCAGCTCGCGACAGTGGCCGAGCCGCTTCACCTCCACGGTTGGCAAACGATCGACGAATTGAATCGCGCTTTCGCCGGTCAGCCCCCGAGCGACTACGTGGCCCACGTCCACCTGTTCATCAACGCCAATATCGACAAGGACGGCGGCGCGCACAACATTTACGATCCCGGCAACGGTTACAAGGAACACTACAAGGCGATCTGGGGCGTGAAGTAATCGCCGGACCGGCATGTTCCAACGAGGGGCGGCGCCTCGTGCGTCGCCCCTCACGCGCTCGCCACTCGCCCGACGCCTCGAACGCGCGGGAACGCCGCTGAGTTCTTCAAACAGGTACGACACGGAGACGCAACCATGGCCAACACGACGCTTCCCACGCCCGACTACGCGACCAAAAATGTGCGCCTCGTCGGCTACAGCGATCAGGGCGGTCGGTCGGACGGCGTGCAGATCATGGTGCATCGCGGCTACGCCTATATCGGCCACATTTTTTCCAAGGGCTTCTCCGTCGTCGACGTGCGCGATCCCGCCCATCCCAAATACGTGAAGCATGTCGCCGCGCCGCCCAATACCTGGACGCTTCATCTGCAGGCCTACGACGATCTTCTGCTGGTCATTCATAACAAGGACATGTTCGCTCAAGCCGAGCTTGCCGACGAGAAGGCCTATTACAAGGGCTCTGTCGATCATCACGCGAAGCCCGAAGCCGCCACCCGAAACTGGTCGGCCGGCATGGCGGTCTATGACCTTTCGAAACCCGAGGATCCCAAGCAGATCGGTTTCATGCCCGTCGAGGGAACGGGTCTGCATCGCCTGTGGTATGTGGGCGGGCGTTGGGCCTACGCTTCGGCGCTGCTCGACGGTTTCTCCGACTACATCCTCATCACCATCGACATGGCGGACCCGAAGAAGCCGGTCCTGGCGGGGAAGTACTGGCTGCCGGGCATGAATGTGGCGGCCGGCGAGAAAGCGAACTGGCCGACCAAGAACGGTCGCTTCGGGCTCCATCACGCCATCATCCACGACGACATCGCCTATTGCAGCTGGCGCGACGCCTGCCTCGCCGTCGTCGACGTCAAGGACAAGGCCAATCCGAAACTCCTCGTCCACAAAGTCTGGGCGCCGCCGTTCGGCGGCGGCACGCATAACGCGCTGCCGCTGCCCAAGCGCAATCTGCTCGTCGTCGTCGACGAGACGGTGCTCGACAATCAGGAGGACGGCTTCAAGCCGATCTGGATCTTCGATAACCAGGTGAAGGCCAACCCGATCAGCATCTCGACCTTCCCTGAGCCGGCGGACAAGGACTATCTCAAGGTCGGCGGTCATTTCGGGCCGCACAACGTCCACGAAAATCGGCCGGGCAGCTTCGTCAGCGAGGAATTGATCTTCTCCACTTATCAGAACGCGGGGTTGCGCGTGTACGACATCAAGGACCAGTTCCGGCCAAAGGAGGTGGCCGCCTTCGTGCCACCGCCGCCCGCGAACTGGGTCGACCCGCGGCCGAATCGCCCGATCGTCCTGCATTCGGCTGACGTGTTCGTCGACAAGAACGCGCTCTGCTACGTCACGGACTTCAACGCCGGCCTTTACATCGTCGAATACAAGGGCTGAGCGCGCCGATGACCGCGGCCGAACAGCTCAAACCGAGCTACGCCAGGAACATGCGCCTGATCGGGCATTCCGATCAGGCCGGCCGTTCCGACGGCCAGCAGATCATGGTGCGGAACGGCTACGCCTATATCGGCCACGTCTGCTCGAAGGGCTTTTCGGTCATCGACGTGCGCGATCCCGCCAAGCCCGAGGCCGTCGCCTATGTCCAGAACCCTCCCAATACATGGAGCCTGCACTTGCAGGTCCACGACGATCTGCTGCTGCTCGTCCATGGCCGCGATATGTTCTCTCAAGCCGAGATGGCCGACGAGCGCAACTACTATAAGCCCCAGTCCGGCTCGCATGGCGCGCATGTCTCCGACAGCACGCGCGACTGGTCGGCGGGAATGGCGGTGTTCGACATTTCCAAGCCCACGGCGCCGCGCCAGATCGGCTTCATGGCCGTAGAGGGCGCCGGGCTTCATCGCATCTGGTATGTCGGCGGCCGCTGGGCCTACGCGTCAGCGATGATCGATGGTTTTTCCGACTACATTCTCGTCACCATCGACATGGCTGACCCGACCAAGCCGGAGATCGTCGGCCGCTATTGGCTGCCTGGCATGAATCTCGCGGCGGGCGAGAAGGCCGATTGGCCGCTGGAACGCGGCCGTTACGGCCTCCACCATGCGGTCGTCGCCGAAGCCATCGCCTATTGCGCCTGGCGCGACGGCTGCCTGGCGAGCGTCGACGTGTCCGACAAGGCCCATCCGAAGCTCATCGTCCATCGCGTTTGGTCGCCGCCGTTTGGCGGCGGAACGCACAATTGCCTGCCCCTGCCAGACAGAAATCTGCTCATCGTTCTCGACGAAGCGGTGCTCGACAACATGGAGGACGGCTTCAAGCCGATCTGGGTGTTCGACAACCAGGTCAAGTCGAACCCGATCAGCATTTCGACCTTCCCGTTGCCGAACGACCGGGACTATGTCGCGGTCGGTGGCCATTTCGGCCCGCACAACATCCACGAGAACCGGCCCGGCTCATTCCAGAGCTCGAGGCTGATCTTCGCCACCTATCAGAACGCTGGCGTCAGGGTCTATGACATCGCCGATCCCTTCAGGCCGGTCGAAGTGGGCGCTTGCGTGCCGCCCGCCCCGAAGAAGCTTGTCGATCCGCGGCCGAACCGGCCAATCGTGCTGCATTCGGCCGACGTCTTCGTCGACAAGAATGGGCTCTGCTACTGCACCGATTGGAGCGGCGCCGGGCTCTCCATCATGGAGTATCTTGGCTGATCGTCGACGGCCCCGAACTGGTCCAAGCCCATCCGGGCGCGGTTCGGCCCCGGCGGCCCAGCACACCGATGCAACCGAGCGCAACCAGGCAAAAGCAAATAAACGGACATAAACGCACATAAATGCACACTAATGCACATAAACGGTAGTAAAACAGCTTTCATTTACTAGCGTTTATTTTTCCGAATCGGAACTTTTCAAAGGGTTACGGCCGAAAAAAATCAAACTTCTCCTCCCTTCTCAACTCGCGTCCGGGTTGTGGGCGCAACGTTTCAAACAGCCGCGGCCTCGCCTCTGCTCGCCCGCCTTCCAGCCAAGCGCGAATCGATTCCGCCATTGAGAATATGTATAGCGCACATTTCTGATTTTGGCAAGAGAATTCGCGGCCCTTGTCGCGATAGCTGTTGTTTTCGGGAATTTCCACCCCCGGCCGTCATGGCCGGCCTTGTGCTGCCTTGTGCCGGCCATCCACGGGTTACCACTGGCGATGTCTTGCAATATTGAGAAATATCGCGTTGGATCAATATCTTATCCATGATGTGACGGTGTTCTCGTGGATGGCCGGGTCAACCCCCGGATCAGAGTCCGGGGGCATGACGCCAAAGATTGATCGCTCGGGTTCCCGAGGCGTCGCCAACAGCTGTCGCGATAAGAGCCAAATTCGGGCGGGGGCGATGTCGCACTCGGCATTGAGACGGCCCCGCGTCGATGGCCGGGACACCCCCGGATCACAGTCCGGGGGCGGCCATGACAGTGGAGCGCAAAGGGGCTACCGACAGCTCTTATGTTCGGGGTCAAGGGGGAAGGCGCGTTTGCCCGTCCGCCGGCGAGAGAGCCGTCGGCGAGAATAGGCCAAAGCTGCGCGGAGGTGGGAGCGGAGCCTTAAGACGACGGTTGATCAGACTCTTATCCGCGGGTTGGCTACCGCCTTCCGTGTCTTCGTCTCGGGGCTTTCCTCGGTCTAACGACGGGCGTCGGGCATGGCCCGGCCACAGAGCTGTCGCCGGGAGTTCCCCACCTTTTAGCTCCGCTCCCGACGCTGCGCAGCGGAATGGAAGCGTGTTTTCTCTTATGCGGGAGCGACCTTTTGTCCGATCGCCCACAAGAAAGCGGCCATCTCGCGGGCGATCGCCGCCGCGACGACCGGCGGCTTCTTGCCGGCGGCGCTGAGCCGACGATAGCGGGCGCACAGGCGGACCTGCGCCTTCCAGGCGATGTCGCGCACCGGCTTGGGCAGCTTCTCCAGCCGGGCCCTCAAGGTCTCGCTCACTCGGGCGGGATAGCGATAGGTCCAGGCCGCCTCGATGAGCGCCCGCCGCGCCCGCCGATTGCCGGCCAGGGTGAGGCCCTTGCGGCGGATCGTATCGCCGGTCGAGCGCTCCGCCGCAACCAGGCCAAGGAAAGACATCAGCCGCCTTGGCGTGTCGAACCGGCGCACATCGCCGATCTCGGCGGCAAAGGTCGCTGCGACGAGAAACGAGACGCCGCGCATCGCCTGATAAGCCTCGACCACCGGCGCCATCGACCAGTCCGGGGCGATGAGGGCGAGCTGCTGCTCAAGCCGGCGCAGGCGCTAAACAGCGTCTTCGATCGCGTCGATGGCGCCCTGAAAGACAATCTGCTGGGCGGCATGCTCGAATGTCTGGCCGGCCAGCCAGCGCCGATGCGCCAGCGTCCAATGGCCTCTTCCGCTATAGATCCGGCTGTGCCTGAGCAGAAAGGACAGCAACTGCTGGCGCTTGCGGCGAAGATCGTTCGCCCCCGCCTCGCGGGCGCGCACAAGATCGCGCACCGCCTCATGTGCGGGATCGGGCGCCCACACGCCCGTCAGTTCGCCGGCCCGATAAAGCCGCGCCAGCGTGACCGCGTCGCGCCGGTTCGTCTTCACCCGCTCGCCCGCTCGTTTCGGGATCAGCGTCGGAGCGACCCCCATGCAGTCGTGGCCGAGCGCTTGAATCTGACGATAAAGCCCATATCCCGTCGGCCCGGCCTCGAAGCAGACATGCAGCCGATCGTGTCGCTCCGCCAATCGCTTGATCGTCCGCGCGATCGGCAAGGCGCTGTTCTCGACTTCGCCGAGAAACCGGACCTCCCCGGTCCGGCCGCCTTCCGCAATCGCCGCCGCGTGCTTTGTCTTGGCGACGTCGAAAGCCACGAAAGCTTCGCGATACTTTCCCATGGTCCGCCCTGCGTGCATGAGGCTCGGCTCGGGCCCTGCCCGAGCAACCCTCGTTTCTCTACGGCACGAAAGGGCGGGCCACCGGCTCAAGCCCCGCGAACATGACGTCTAGCGCGGTAAGGGCTCCAACATTTCCTTGCAAAAAACAGAAATGTGCGCTACACAGATTCTCATTGGCGGAATCGATCCGCGCTTGGCCGCAGCCGAGCGAGGAGAAAGGGGCCGTAGGCTGTTTGAAATGTTCGCCCACAACCGACGCTCGAGTCGAGACGAGGGGAGGGAATTTTGCATTTGAATCGGCCGTAACCCATTGAAAAGTCCTGATTCGAAAAAATAAACGCCAGTAAATGAAAGCTATTTTGCTAACACTTACTAGCGTTTGGGCGGATTTTGTTAGCGCTTGCTTGCAGCGAATTCGCGCCACGGTTGTATCCATAGCCTCGCGTGGGATCGGTCAAGCGGATGGGGATCGTTCCGATCAACTATCGCCACGCCTTTCATGCCGGCAATTTCGCCGACGTGCTCAAGCACGCCGTTCTGGCCCGCGTCCTCGTTTATCTGACCCGAAAGGAAAGCCCGTTCCGTTTCATCGACACCCATGCTGGGGTCGGCCGATACGATCTCAAAAGCGAAGAGGCGAAACGCTCGCGGGAATGGCGGGGCGGAATCGCGCGCGTTCTCATGGCGCGCTCGCCCGCCCCGGTCGCCGAGCTCTTGCGCCCCTATCTGCAAGCCGTCGGACCATACGACGCCGAGGGGCGGCCACTTTCCTACCCGGGGTCGCCGGCCATCGCGCAGAGCCTCATGCGGCCGCAGGATCGCATCGCCCTCTGCGAAGCGAACCCGGACGAACGCGAGGCGTTGATCGCCGCGCTCGGGCGCGGTGCGCGGCTCAGCATCGTCGGCGCGGACGGCTATGTCGCCCTCAACGCCTACTTGCCGCCCAAGGAGCGGCGCGGGATCGTCTTGATCGACCCGCCGTTCGAGGCGCCCGACGAAGCCGACGCGGTCAAGCGAGCGCTCAAGCGCGCTTTGCGCAAATGGCCGACCGGAACTTACATCGCCTGGCGCCCAATCCGCGAGGCTCAAGGAGACGCCCGTTTCCTCAATTCGGTCGCCGCCCTCGGGGCGCCAAACATCCTGCGGCTCGAACTGGACGTGGGCCGTGGGCCGATCGGCGCGCACGGACAGGAGCCGCTCGCGCGCGCAGGGCTTCTCATCGTCAATCCGCCGCATACGCTCATCGACGAAGCCCGGACGCTTCTACCGTGGCTAGCGCAAACCCTCGGTCGTAACGGAGGCGGAAAGCACCTCTGCGTTTGGTTGACCGAGCCGAACTGAGGGCGCCTGCACAGGGCTTGCCCGCGTCGGCTGCATCGGTTTATGTGTGAACCATTGCGCGGATCGGAGGCCGGCGCCGGCAGTAAGCGCCGTTTCGACTGATCCCCGGGGGCTTCGATGGTGCTGCCGAACATTCTTAAAGACAAGCTCAGGCTGCCTGTCGTCGGCGCGCCGCTGTTCATCGTCTCCCACCCAGCCTTGGTGATCGCCCAGTGCAAGGCGGGAATCGTCGGCGCTTTTCCCGCGCTCAACGCACGGCCGGTTTCCCAGCTCGACGAATGGCTGCATGAAATCACCGAAGCGCTGGCCGCCCATGACCGCGCACATCCGGAACGCCCCGCCGCGCCGTTCGCGGTCAACCAGATCGTCCACAAGTCCAACGCGCGGCTCGAGGACGATATGGCGCTGACGGTCAAGTGGAAGGCGCCGCTCGTCATTACGTCGCTCGGAGCGCGCGAGGATGTCAATTCGGCGGTGCACGGATATGGCGGGATCACGCTGCACGACATCATCAACAACCGCTTCGCGCACAAGGCGATCGAGAAAGGCGCCGACGGCCTGATCGCGGTCGCGGCAGGCGCCGGCGGTCACGCTGGTTCGATTTCGCCCTTCGCGCTGATTCAGGATCTTCGCGCCTGGTTCGACGGACCTCTTCTGCTGTCGGGCGCGATCGCGACCGGTCGGGCCGTTCTTGCCGCGCAGGTGATGGGCGCGGATCTCGCTTATATCGGCTCGGCCTTTGTCGCCACGCCCGAGGCGCGGGCGATCGATGAATATAAGCAGGCGATCGTCAACGGCGACGCTTCCGACATCGTCGGGTCCACCTATTTCACCGGCGTTTTCGGCAATTATCTGAAGCCGTCTATCGTCAAGTCCGGTCTCGACCCGGATAGCCTGCCTAAGGGCGAGGCCAGGGCGATGAACTTCGCCTCCAGTGGCTCGTCGGGGGCCAAGGCGTGGCGAGACATCTGGGGAAGCGGCCAAGGCATCGGCGCGGTCAAGTCGGTGCAGCCGGTGGCCGAACTCGTCGCGCGGCTTGAGCGGGAATACGCCGAGGCAAGGAATCGCGTCTGCGCTTGAGACCGTGTTGGGTGGACGCGGGACGTCGTCAAGATGACATCGCGATTCTCCCCGCTGTTCTTTTTCATCACTCCTCGCTGCCTTCGCACTGGCGGCCTGACTCGTTCGGGAGCAAGGGTGACTCCGTATCGCCGCAGTCCGCGGATAGGCTGCGCGCCGTGTCGCTGATTCGCGTTCCCTGCGTTCGCCTCACCCTCAAGCCGCGAAAGATGCGACCATCGCCATGGCGACCATCGAACAATTCCCCCAACGCCAGGCTCAGGAACGCCCCTATCGCACGCCGCCGCACAACCTCGAGGCGGAGCAGGCGCTGCTCGGCGCGATCCTCATTAACAACGACGCGTTCGACCGCGTCTCCGACTTCCTCAGAAGCGAGCATTTCGTCGAGGAGATTCATCGCCGCATCTTCGAGGTCGGCGGATCGCTGATCCGGGCGGGAAAGCTGGCAACGCCAGTCACGCTCAAAACGTTCCTCGGCGACCACGACCTCGGCGGCGTAACCGTTCCCCAATATCTCGCCCGCCTGGCCAGCGAAGCGACGACCATCATCAACGCTTACGACTACGGCCGCAGCGTCTACGATCTCGCGATGCGACGCGAGCTCATTTCGATTGGCGAGGATGTCGTCAACGTCGCCTATGACGCGCCGGTCAATTCGAGCCCGCGCGAGCAGATCGAGGAGGCGGAGCGGCGCCTATACCAGATCGCAGAGGCCGGACGTTACGACGGCGGCTTCCAACGCTTTTCCGAAGCCTTGAAGATCGCCGTCGACATGGCCGCGAGGGCCTATGAGCGCGACGGCTCGCTCAGCGGAATCGCAACCGGGCTGACGGATCTCGACCGCTATATGGGCGGCCTGCAGGCCTCTGATCTGGTCATTCTCGCCGGCCGTCCTGGCATGGGCAAGACGGCGCTCGCCACCAACATCGCCTTTAATATCGCCAAAGCCTATCAGGGCCGAACGCGCGCCGACGGCGCAATCGAGGCCGCCAACGGCGGCATTGTCGGCTTCTTTTCGCTCGAAATGTCGGCCGAGCAGCTGGCGACTCGTATCATCGCCGAGCAATCCGGCGTCGCCTCCTACAAGATCCGTCGCGGCGACATTACCGAGAGCGACTTCCACCGGGTCGCCGACGCCGTCCGCGACATGCAGCAGATTCCGTTCTACATCGACCAGACCGGCGGCGTTTCGATCGCTCAGCTCACGGCCCGCGCCAGACAACTCAAGCGCCAGAGGGGGCTCGACCTGCTGGTCGTCGACTACCTCCAGCTTCTCGCTGGCTCGAAAACGCGCTCCGACAACCGCGTGCAGGAACTGACCGAGATCACGACCGGCCTCAAGGCGCTGGCCAAGGAACTCAACATCCCGATCCTCGCTTGCTCGCAGCTTTCGCGCCAAGTCGAACAGCGCGACGACAAGCGGCCGCAGCTCTCGGATCTGCGCGAATCAGGCTCGATCGAGCAGGACGCGGACGTCGTTCTGTTCGTTTATCGCGAGGAATATTATCTCAAAAACCGTGAACCGCGGCCCGGCACGGAGGAACATATCGCTTGGATGGCGCAGATGGAGAATGCGCATGGCCGGGCAGAGGTCATCATCGGCAAGCAGCGCCATGGGCCGACCGGCGCGGTCGAACTTCAGTTTGACGCCGAGGTGACCCGGTTCAGCACCATCGCGCGGGAAGACACGATCCCGGAAATCCGCTAGGATCAGGTTTCAGAGGACATTACGAAGTTGCAATCGCCGCCCTTATGGGCGAGGCCCATGAAACGGGCGGCCGGCCAGGAGCCCAGGCGCCGCCGTAAATCTGGAGAGTCGGATGAAGCTGATCACCGCTTTTGGCCTTGCCGCCGCGTTCGTCGGGACCGCTTGCCTGGCTGCGCCAACGAGCGCTGACGAGTTCACGCCCGCGCAGAAGCAGGAACTGGGCGCGTTCATCAAGGATTACCTTATCAATAACCCGGATGTGCTACGCGCGGCGATCGAAGCGCTCGACAAGCACGACAAGGAAGCGGCGGACGCGGAGCGCCAGAAGGTCGTCTCCAGTCAGGCCGGAGCTCTGTTCAGTTCGAAATATCAGGCGACGATCGGCAATCCAAAGGGAAGCGCAACGCTCGTCGAATTCTTCGACTACAATTGCCACTTCTGCAAAGGCGCGTTGCCAGACGTCACCAAGCTGATGAAGGAGGATCCCAACCTCAAGCTGGTTCTTAAGGATTATCCCGTTTTGGGGCCTGGGTCGGTCGAGGCGGCGAAGGTCGCCAGCGCCGCGCGCAATCAATTGCCGGGCGACAAGTTTTGGACTTTCCACTCAAAGCTGCTTGCGACGCACGGCCCGGTCGGCAAGGCCGAGGCGCTGGCGGTCGCCCGAGAGCTTGGCCTCGACATGGACAAGCTCGCTAAAGACATGGAGAGCCCCGAAATCAAGTCGGGCTTAAACGAAGTCATGCAGCTCGCCGACGCCCTGCAAATCAATGGCACGCCAACGTTCGTCGTCGGCCAGGACGTCGTCGTCGGCGCGGTCGGTTACGACCAGCTTAGGGACAAGGTCAATTCCGTGCACAAGTGCGGACACGCGACCTGCTGACCCGAAGGCGGCTTTTAACCGCGAACTCTCGTGAACGCGCCAATCCGGCGCCACTCCCACTGACCCGCGAGGGCCGCTTTGACCGCACTGCAAGCGATTATTATGGCCGTGCTGCAGGGCGTGACGGAGCTTTTTCCGGTCAGCAGCCTTGGCCATGCGGTGATCCTGCCGCGGCTCTTGAACTGGGGAGTTGACGAAAAGGCCCCGGACTGGCTCGCCTATCTGGTGGTCATGCATTTGGGGACGTCGATCGCGCTGTTCGTCTTCTTCCGGCGCGATTGGCTCAATTTCTTGCGTTCCCTTATCGACACGTCGGGAAGCCGCGCGGCGACGGACAGAAGGACGTTCTTCCACGTTATTCTGGCAACCATCCCGGCCGTCGTGGTCGGCGCGGCGTTTCGCAAGCTCTTGGGCGACGCTTTCGCCGCCCCAGCAATCGCCACGGCGTTCTTGATCATCAATGGCTTCATCCTTTACTTCGGCGACCGGATCAGCGAGGAATCGATCGGGTCGCTCGATCAGCTCAACTGGAAGGGGGCGCTGGCGGTCGGGTTCGCCCAATGCCTAGCGCTGATCCCAGGGATCTCACGCTCTGGCTCGACAATCGTCGCCGGCGTCGTGGCGGGACTCAAGCACGCAGAGGCCGCGCGCTTTTCGTTCCTGATGGGCGCGCCGATCATTCTCGCCGCCAATGTTTATGAGGCGCCGAAACTCATGAAAGAGGGGGCGACACTGGGACCCATGGCGATTTTGTCGGGGGCGGTCGCCGGCGTTGTCGCCTATCTCAGCCTGGCGTTCCTGATGCGTTATTTCCATAAGCACGAATTCGAGGCGATGAGCCCGTTCGCCTATTATTGCTGGGCCGCCGGCGTCATCAGCTTGGCGATTATCGCCTTCGCCTAACGCAGGGTCTTGGCCGAGGGCCTTGACGCCCCATATTTCGACGCGCAGACGCGGAATTGGCCGCGCTCTCGAGAGGCGGTCATGGCGACCATCGAGTTCATGCCGGCGCGGTTGACGGCGGAGGAGACCAAGGACCTGAGGCGAGCAGTCGCCTGCCTCGAAGGGACGAGCTTCGCACAGCGCCTGACTGAGGCGGTCGGACGTCCGGTCGGAATGCTAAGCCGCACGATGCCTCAATCGGCGCGGCGGGTGATCGCGCACGCGAGTGAGACCGCCTTGCGCGGCGCGCTCAAGCTCGCCCTGCGCACCCTCGATCTCAGAGCGCCGGCCAAGCCCGCGAATCGTGCTCATAAGCTTGCCGCTGCGGCGTCCGGCGCCGTCGGAGGCGCGCTCGGGTTGGCGGCGCTGCCGATCGAACTGCCGATCTCGACGACCATCCTTCTGCGCTCGATCGCCGAAATCGCGCGCGAGGAGGGCGAGGATTTGAGCGCCCCCGACGCCGCATTCGCCTGCGTCGAAGTGTTCGCCCTCGGCGACCAGGCGGACGGGGAGGCAGCGCTTGAGAGCGGCTATTTCGCCGTCCGCGCCGCGCTCGCCAAATCGGTCAGCGACAGCGCGCGCTTTGTCGCCGCCGAGGGCCTCAGCGCCCAATCCGCGCCGGTCATCGCGCGGCTGATTTCGCAGATCGCCGCGCGCTTCGGCGTCGTGGTGAGCGAGAAGCTCGCCGCCCAGGCGGCACCGATTCTGGGCGCGATCGGCGGCGCGGCGGTCAATGCGGCCTTCGCTGACCATTTCCAGACGCTGGCCCGCGGGCATTTCATCGTGCGGCGCCTGGAGCGCCGGCATGGCGCGAGCGTGGTTGCCTTCGAGTACCAGCGCTTGCGGGGCGAGCGCGCGCAAAACCGAAAGGCTGCGTCGTAAGGGGGCAAGGATCGCAATGCGCGAGTGCCGGGCAACCCAGCGCCAGCGGAAGCGACAGCCCGGGTCGGCCGCCCGGACGTTCGCCCTGGCGCTTCTCGGCCTGGTTGCCACGACCGCACTCGCGTCCGCCGACCTAAGGCCGCCGCCGGTCCGGCCGCGCGGCGCTCCGCCGATGCGTTTCGTGCGCGTCGTGGGCGCCGATCCGGCGTGCGAACCCAATTGCCCGGAATGGTTGTCTGCCGAGGGCCGGATCGAACCCGGCTCGGCGAGGGCGTTCGCCGAGGCGGTTGAGCGGCTCAACGGCCGCCGGCTGCCGATTCTCATCCATTCTCCGGGCGGCGCGGTCCCTGACGCGATAGCCATGGGCGAACTCATTCGGGCCAAGGGCCTCGCGGTCGCCGTCGCCAGGACCTTGATCGCGAGCTGTTCGGAATCAGCGCCAAAATGCCCGGACAGCCCAGGCAAGGCGATCACCGGCGGCGCGACCTGCGCCTCGGCTTGCGTGCTCGTGCTTGCCGGAGGGGTCGAAAGGCTCGCCGGCCCCGTGCCGCTGATCGGCGTGCATCAGATCACCACGCTGGTCAGAGTGCCCGAAGGCCTGGCCCATCTCACGTCGACGCGGAAATTCTACGAGCAGCCGGGGATCGACGCCGAGGTCAAAAACTATCTCGCCGCCATGGGCGTGGGCGAGCCGGTGATGACGCTCGCGCGCAAGACGCCGGCGGCAAGCGTTCGCTGGCTGAGCCTCGCCGAACTCAAGGCCTCCCGCCTCGCGACCCAGGCGCTCGACGCGGCCGAGCCGATCCTCGCCAATGGCGCGAACGGCCTCAATGGCCATGCGTTCGACGGCGATCCGCCGCGCGCCAATCTCGTCCAGGCGAGCATTGTAAGGCCGATCCCGGGACCCGACGCGACGCTCGAGATCGCGTTTCGCTATCGCCGCGGCGGCGGCGCGATCGAGGCGGAGGCGATCGAGCGCGGTCTCGAGGCGCCGCAGGCGCCATCGTTTCCGGACTTGAGCCTGAGCGCGGCCGGCGGCGAGCCGCTGCCGTCGAAGACCGCCGGAACAAGCCATGCGCGCCTGATCCCGCGCGAGCGCTTCTGCGTGCTCGCTCATGGCGGCGCGACCATCGCCTCCACGGCGCCCGACGGGCGACAAGGGTTCCCGCCGGTTGAGCTTTCCGCACTGGACGGGGCGAAGGCGCTGATCGCCGAAGCCTGTCCCTGAGCGACGCCGCGCCGCCAGCTCAAGCCAGGACGACCCCCGCGAAGCCATGAGTCTACCAGCGCGCTAACCTTTTCCAAGCCAATCCGAATAAAACCAAGGAAAATCGCTTGGATTTTCTTGGCTTTATTCATCCGAATCGAGACTTTTCGACGCCTTACGGGAAACCCAAATTGAAAATCAGGCTTTCGTCCCAGATTGTGTGCAAAACGTCTCAACCGTTTCCCTGCTTTCCGCCATTGGGGCGCGCCCTACTTTCTGATAGGTAGACTTAGATAGCACATATTTAGATTTAAAGGAATCCATGGTCCGAGACCTTTGCAGAACTCGGGGGTTTTGATTCTCACAGGGAGCCCAGAGAGGATGATTCGCCGAGGTCGCGCCGTGACCTGTCTCAGCCTTCGTTGGTGGACGCTTGGGTGAGCGGCCACCGGAAGGTCGGAAGATTTCTGGACCGGATCGAGAAGGCGTTCGACGGGTCGGCGTTCGAGGCGTTGCTGTCGCCGATCCATGGGCTCGGCGACGGGAGCGCCGGGCTATCCGCCTTTGACGATGTTCAAGATCTTGCTTCTTGAGCAGCGGCGCCCGCTCTCTGACCCCGCCGCCGAGGAGGCGGTGAGCGACCGACTGTCGTTTCGAGGCTTCTGCGGCCTGCCGCTGGAGGCGGAGCGCCGGATCACGTCTCGATTTGGCGTTTCGCCAGATGATCGACGGCGGCTCTTGCCGTCACGCGGGGGAGTCCGGAAGGAAAATCCGCGTTAAAGTCTTGAAAACACTCGTATGGTGGAAGGAAAACGAAACGTGCCAGCACCCCTTTCTGGGGTTTTCGCAAGCATTTTCATGGAAAAAGCGCACTATCCGACAAAGATCACCGATTCCCACCCGCAAAGGCATCGGTCTCCGGCGTCAAGGCGAGGCTCAGGACCCATTAAAGTTCTTGTAGAGTGCGGGATTGGCTGATTCATAGGGGAAGCGGGGAGGCTTCGCCATGACTGATTTGTTCTTGCTGTCTCAGGCTCAGATGGGGTTGACTACCGTCGGATCGTGAGCGCGATTGTGTTTGTGATCAAGAACGGGCTTCGCTGGCGCGCCTCCCCGCCAGAGTATGGCCCGCACAAGACGATCTACAATCGGTTCATTCGCTGGAGCCGTTTGGGTGTGTTCAACAAGATTTTCGCAGCGTTGGCGCATAAGGGCCGCAAGCCCGAGCGGGTCATGATCGACGCCACGCATCTGAAGGCAGGCGCATCGCACCGCCGCGAGCCTTTTAAAAAACCTGTCGCCGGCTGGGGCCCGCCTGTGGCGGTAGAAACGGGGTTGCTAGTCTGACCGTTGGAGAGGAGCGGCCGTTGGATTTCTGGTGGTGGTAACCCCGTCAAAAAACGTGGCCCATGGGCTGTTGCGCACTTGAGAGTGGTGACGTCATTTCGGCGATCCCGGTCAGGAAGTTGATCTCCTTGCGCGGCTCAGCCTCTCCGCTTTGACGAGAGGAGGCATCACATCGTGACCAAATCGAAGCGGCGCCACACCGAGCGAGACTTCACCCCAACCCATCCTAATGCCGCAGCGATCGATATCGGCTCCAGGATGCATGTCGCGGCGGTTCCGACGGACCGGGACCCTGAGCCAGTGCGCGCCTTCGGGACCTGCACCGGCGATTTGCACCAGTTGGCCGATTGGTTCGAGCGTTGCGGCGTGCGAACGATCGCGATGGAGTCCACCGGAGTCTATTGGATCGCAGCCTACGAACTGCTCGAGCAGCGCGGATTCGAGGTGGTGCTGGTCAACGCCCGCGACGCCAAGCATGTGCCGGGACGCAAGACCGACATAAGCGACGCCCAGTGGCTGAGGCGGCTACACGAATACGGGCTGCTCCGCGCCAGCTTCAAACCGAAGGGGGAGTTGGCCGCATTGCGCGCCTATTTGCGCCAGCGCGAGCGCCTACTGGATTACAGTGCGTCACACATCCAGCATATGCAGAAGGCGTTGATGCAGATGAACGTCCAACTCCATCACGTGGTGACCGACGTGACCGGCGAGACCGGGATGCGGATCATCCGCGCCGTGGTTGCGGGTGAACGAGACCCTGCCGTACTGGCCACCCATCGTGATCGACGCTGCCATGCCTCGGAGGCGGAGATCGCCGCCGCGCTGGCTGGAAACTGGCGTGAGGAGCACGTCTTTGCTCTCGGACAGGCGCTGGAGCTTTACGACGCCTACCACGCCAAGGTCGTGGCGTGCGATTTGCGGATCGAGGCGGTCTTGCGACGTCTTCGAGACGTTGCAGCCAAACCCGTTGGCCGGCTGCCGCCGGCTCGTCATCGAGACAAAACGGCCAATGCGCCGGCCTTCGATGCGCGGGCCGCATTGCACGCGGTCCTCGGCGTCGACCTGACGCAAATTCATGGCCTGGGTCCTTCGCTGGCGCTCAAACTCATCGGTGAGTGCGGAACCAATCTCTCCGCTTGGCCAACCGCCAAACACTTCACTTCCTGGCTATGCCTGGCGCCGGCCAACAAGATCTCGGGGGGCAAGGTGCTTTCGACCCGAACGCGGCGATCCGGCAGCAGAGCCGCCGCGCTGCTGAGGCTGGCCGCGGTGACCGTCGGTCGCACGCAGACGGCGCTGGGCGCCTTCTATCGACGGCTGTCCGCACGCGTCGGCAAGGCCAAAGCGGTGACCGCAACCGCACGCAAGATCGCCACCCTGTTCTACAACACCTTGCGACATGGAATAGACTACGCAGACCCTGGCGCCTCCTATTACGAGGACAGATATCGCGCCCGGGTTCTCGCCAACCTCCGACGACGCGCGAAGTCTCTCGGCTACACGCTGCACGAGATGCCGACGCCAGGGTAGTTTCTCAGGAATGGCCTGTTCCCCGACGTATCGGGCGCACCAAAGGCGGTCTGAACTCCAAGCTGCAC
Source organism: uncultured Alphaproteobacteria bacterium (assembly GCA_963730555.1). Classification (GTDB taxonomy): domain Bacteria; phylum Pseudomonadota; class Alphaproteobacteria; order Rhizobiales; family Beijerinckiaceae; genus Roseiarcus. The sequence goes on from CAVSSS010000011.1 coordinate 401,975, forward strand.
GCGGTCTGCGACGGTAACGGCCGTCCGCTCATCATGCTCTTAAGCGAGGGGCAGATGAGCGACTACAAGGGTGCGGCGTTGATGCTGCCCGCCATGCCGAAAGGTGTAGTAGTCGGCACTTGATCTGACGGTCGGCGTCTGGAGAGCGGTCGGGTGTGTCTGTCAGATGTGGTCAGGCCGCGATCATTTTCTCCTTCGCGAGCGGCGCGGCGTCAAGGAAGGTCTGCGCTGGCGTCTTACCGAAGCGCCATCTCCCCTGATCCGGCCTTTCCTCGTTGTAGCTTTGGACCCAGGAATCGAGATCGTCCTGGAGTTCGGCGATCGATCCATAGATCTTCTTGCGGAAGGCGACGCGATAGAACTCGTCGAGCGCGGTCTTGTGAAAGCGCTCGACGATGCCATTCGTTTGCGGGCTCATGGCCTTGGTGCGCGAATGGTCGATATCCTCGAGCGCTAGATAGAGCTCGTATTCGTGGTGCTCGGGGTTGCCGCAATATTCCGTGCCGCGATCGGTCAGCAGGCGACAGAGCCGCACCTCCTTCGCATCATAGAATGGGACGACGCGATCGTTGAGGAGATCGGTGGCGGTAATGGGCGTCTTGCGGTCATAAAGCTTGGCGAAGGCGACCTTGGCGTAGGTGTCGATGAAGGTCTGCTGGTAGATGCGGCCGACCCCCTCCATGTTGCCGACACAGAACGTATCCTGGGCGCCGCAATAACCCGGACATTCGCTCTCGAACTCGCCATGCGCCTCCTTTTCGGTCTTGGCCTTCTCCAGCGCGGCCAGCTGGCTTTCGGTGAGAACCAGGCCTTCCTGGGCGACCTTGGCTTCGAGCGCCTTGAGCCGTTTCTTCATCGTCTCAAGATCATGACGCCGCCAGACGCCGCGAACGCCGGCTGGCGAAATCGCAGGCGTGCCGACCTGAGTTGATACGGGATTTTGACCCCGCCCTCTATGAGGACTTCAAGGACGCAGGACGCCTCCACGTTGGAGTTGGCATGGATCGCCAGCTAAGCTCAGAGAAATTCCGCACTTCGGACGATACTGGAATGTAGGCGATGAGGTCTGGATTGACACTTACCGAGCTTGACGACACTCGAGAGCGAGGCGATGGACTTGGCTCTAACAGGCTGCTGAAGAAGTCGCGCGGAGAGGCTCTGGTGTTTGCCTTTGCCGAATGATTCTATGGGCTCGGCCAGCGATTCGGGGGAATGGGATGCGGGGCGAGGATCGGACGAGCGGGGCGCTGTTTTCCTATGTCGACATCGAGGCGCGCATACCGGCGCGACATCCGCTGCGGGCGATGCGGCGGCTGACCAACGCGGCGCTGGCTGATCTCGACGCGAGGTTCTCGGCGCTTTACGAGGCGTGTGGGCGTCCATCCATCCCGCCGGAGCGATTGCTGCGGGCGACGCTGTTGCAGCTTCTCTATTCGATCCGCTCGGAGCGGCAATTGGTCGAGCGGCTGGAGTTCGACATGCTGTTTCGCTGGTTCGTCGGGTTGTCGATCGACGAGAAGATCTTCGACGCCTTGACCTTCTCCAAGAACCGCGACCGCCTGCTCACACACGAGGTCGCGCAAGGATTTCTGTCTTCGCTGCTCAGCCTTCCGGAGGTGAAGAGGCTCATGAGCGCGGAGCATTTTTCGGTCGACGGGACGCTTCTGAAGGCCTGGGCGTCGATGAAGAGCTTTCGGCCCAAGGATGGCTCGGGCGAGCCGCCTTCGCCGGGGCGCAACGGGGAGGCGGATTTCCGCAAGACGAAGCGGTCGAACGAAACGCACGCCTCGACGACCGACAAGGACGCGCGGCTCTTCCGCAAGGGCGATGGACAGGAGAGCCGTCTTTCCTATCTCGGCCACGCCTTGATGGAGAACCGCAACGGGCTGGTGGCGGCGGCCGAAGCCACCCTGGCGACCGGAACGGCCGAGCGCGAGGCGGCGGCGCTCTTGAGCGAGCGCTTGCCCAAGGGCGCAACCCTCGGCGCCGACAAGGGCTACGACGTCGAGGCGTTCGTCGAAGGCCTGAAGGGGCGCGGGATCGCGCCGCACGTGGCGATCAACGGGACGGTCAGCAAGACCGGCAAGGCGCGCAAGACCGCGGTTCCGCCGGAGGTTGCGGCGAGCCTCGCCCCCGGGCTTAGACCCGGGGGCAGCGGCTGCGCAAGCGCATCGAGGAAGGCTTCGGCTGGATGAAGACAGTGGGCGGGCTTGCGCAAGTGAAAGTGCGCGGCCTCGACAAGGTCCGCGCCGTCTTCGTCTTCGCCATTGCAGCCTACAATATCGTGCGCCTGCCCAAGCTTCTGGCTCCAAGGGGCGAAGTGTGTCCGGCGGCGTGAACAGCGAGGGAACAATGACCGACGTCGGGCCAGAACCTTGAACATGAGCCGCATCCAACGGCAAAAAATCGCGCCTCCACCCCATGTCGCGCACACCCAGCAACTCTTTCAGCAGCCTGCTAGGGCCGTTGCGGTTTTGCTGAGAGTGAAATGAGATCGTCGATTGCCGCAAGCCGCTCGGCCTCGGCGAGATCGTTGACGGTGTTGGCGTTGAAGAAGGGATCGAGCGGCTCGGCCGGCCAGGCGACCGTCGCAACTCGGTATCGCCCGATCCAGTCGTCAACCTTGTAGAGACCTTCGACGACAAGGGCGTAGCGCAACGCATCGCGCAGCGCGACGTCCCACAGCCCGATTACGGGATGAGATCGCCCCCCAGAGGCCGGGACCGCAAGCTCGGCACCTTGAGCGTACAGAGCGCGGTACAACCGCGCGACCAAATCCCGGGGTAGAAAGGGACAGTCTCCCGGGACGCTGAGAACCCAATGCGCGTTGGGACGGTTAACCGCCGCCCAATCCAGCCCTGCGAGGATTCCGGCGAGGGGTCCTGGATAGTTCTTCACCTCGTCAGCAACGACAGGCAGGCAAAATGACACAAAGCGCTGGGGGTCGCCATTGGCGTTGAGAAGCAGGCACTCGCATTGCGGCTCCAGTCGCGCAATGACGCGGGCTAGAATCGGGTAGCCGCCGATTTCGCGCAATGGCTTGTCGCCGCCGCCCATTCGCCGCGCGAGACCGCCGGCAAGTACCACGCCCGGTATACCTGAAGCTTCACTCGTCACGATAGACGACCATTAACCCGTAGCGGGCCAACTCCTCCGCCACCATCTTCGACGTCACGATAGCATGTGCATGAAATGCATATCGAGCCTGACGCCGTGTCGGATGATCGCAGGCGGAAACTGTGGCGCAATCGAGACCGCAACCGTCGCCATCGCCATGACAGTGCCCCAAGACATTCCCGTTGGCATTATGTGGCGCTCGGGACCAGACGAACGTCAGTTCACAGCTATGCTCGCGTGGTTTGGATGACACTGCGGCGTTTGCCTCTCCGTTCCGACCAGGAGGGTTCAAAGCAATCGAGCGGCCAGGACGCGGTCGAGACCACTCAAGTCCTTGTACGTCATGGTATCGTTAAAGCCGCACTGCTTTGCGACCACAGTCACGTCGGCTGTTTGCCGTGCGCCAAATTCGGCGAGCAGCCAGCCGGGCCGGGCAAGTAGGGATCTCGACTCCGGCATGATTCGCTGATAGGCGGCAAGTCCGTCAAATCCGCCGTCCAGCGCGACGCAAGGATCGAAGTCCCGGACCTCGCGCGGCAGCTCTGGAAGATCAGCCGTCGGAATGTACGGCGGATTCGATACGATCAGGTCAAACGATCCTTCGAGATCTGTGGTCCAGTCACCAACTCGAATCTCGGCCCTGTCTGACAGGCCGCGTGCGTCAAGATTGCCGAGCGCGACCATTGCCGCGTCGGCTGAAATATCGACGCCAACGCCCCGCGCACTGGCAAATTCGGTGAGGAGGGCGCACAGCAATGCGCCGGAGCCGACGCCAAGGTCGAGGATACGCAACGGCTTATCGCGCCGATCTCTCAGACTCCCGATCGCAGCTTCAACAATTGTTTCCGTTTCGGGTCGCGGATCCAACACGTGCGGAGAAATCGCAAGCGACAGACCCCAGAATTCGCGTTTGCCGACGATCCTCGACAGGGGCTCGCCGCCCACCCGCCGCCTTGCGAACTCTTGAACTGTTGAAGCCGCAGACCCGAGCGGTCCCTGCGGTGCGGCGATGAACACAACTTGCGAAACACCAGCGGCCGCGCAAATAGTCAGCCGCGCCTCTCGTCCCGGGTTTTCAATACCACGGAGACGAAACGTCTCGGTAAGACTGGCTAGCGCTTCGGAGCGGGTACTGCAGGGCTCAAGTGCAAGGCGCTTTGTCAAGCAACTTGACCGTGGCAGTGTTTGAACTTCTTGCCTGACCCGCACGGACAAGGCTCATTTCGGCCGACACGGCCCCAGGTGGCGGGATTCTTCGGGTCGCGATCGACCACGGCGACACCTGACGTCGCCGCCATCAAGCCCGCGTCCGCTGACGCGGGGAGAGGAGCAAACGCGTATTCATTTTCGCCGGTGGTGGGGTCTATGTGTTGATATTGCATGGGAGGCGGCGGTGGCTCGGGTTGTTGGAATCGCACCTCAACCCGCGATATTTGCGCGATCACGGCTTCGTGCCACTGGGTGATCAATTCTCGGAAAAGCTCGAACGCTTCGGACTTGTACTCGTTAAGCGGATCCCGCTGGGCCATGCCTCGCCAGCCAATCACCTGACGCAGGTGGTCGAGTGTGACTAGATGCTCGCGCCACAAATGATCGAGCGACTGCAAGATAACCTGCTTTTCGATGTATCGCATCACCTCAGGCGTATTGCGCTGGACACGCTGCGCGTATGCGTCGTCGGCCGCCTTGTGGAGCCTGGCCCCGACCTCTTCGTCGGCAATGCCCTCTTCTTTGGCCCATTCGTCGACCGGCAGGTCGAGGCTCAGCTTGTTCAGGACCTCATTCTTCAGCCCCGCAATGTCCCAGGCCTCGGGATAGGCGTCGTGCGGGATATGCTTGGCGACAATGTCCTCGATTACGCCAGTCCGCATATCCTCGATCGTCGAACTCGAGCAATTCCGACGCCATCATCTTACGACGGTCCTCAAATATGACCTTGCGTTGGTCGTTCATCACATTGTCAAATTTGAGAATATTCTTGCGGATGTCGAAATTCCGGGCCTCGACCTTCTGCTGGGCCTTCTCCAGCGCCTTGTTGATCCAAGGGTGGACGATCGCTTCGTCCTCCTTGAGGCCGAGGCGTTTGAGCATCGCGTCCATGCGCTCCGCTCCGAAAATGCGCATAAGATCGTCCTGCAGAGATAGGAAGAATTTTGACCGGCCCGGGTCCCCTTGGCGACCTGATCGGCCGCGCAACTGGTTGTCGATGCGGCGGCTTTCGTGCCGCTCGGTGCCGATGATATAGAGCCCGCCGGCGTCGATCGCCTTCTGCTTGAGCTCGGCTACTTCGGCACGAATTTCCGCCTCCTTCGTCGTGCGCTCCTCTGGCGTGGCGTTGGGGTCGACCTCCTGGCGGATGCGCATGTCGACGTTGCCGCCGAGCTGGATGTCGGTGCCGCGGCCCGCCATGTTGGTGGCGATCGTGATCGCCCCCGGCACGCCCGCCTCAGCCACGATGAAGGCTTCCTGCTCGTGGAAGCGCGCATTGAGCACCGCGAAGGTCTTCGACGGTTCGCCCGAGCGCGCCGCGACGTAGAGCGGCCTCAGCGCGCCAGGTTGGGTGAAGTCGATCTTCTTATAGCCACGCCGCGCCAGCACCTCGGCCAGCACTTCAGACTTCTCGATCGAGGTCGTGCCGACCAGCATCGGCTGCACCTTGGCGTTGGCGTCTTCAATCTCGCGCACGACGGCGCGCATTTTTTCCTCGGTTGTCCGATAGACCTCGTCGTCCTCGTCGCTGCGCTTGATCGGGACGTTGGTCGGAATCTCGACGACGACGAGCTTGTAGATCTCCGCGAACTCGTCGGCTTCCGTGGCAGCGGTGCCGGTCATTCCAGCGAGTTTCTTGTATAGGCGGAAATAATTTTGAAACGTGATCGAAGCCAGCGTGACGTTTTCAGGTTGGACAGTCACGCCCTCCTTTGCCTCGAGCGCCTGATGCAGCCCCTCGGAGTAGCGTCGCCCCGGCATCATGCGTCCCGTGAACTCGTCGACGATCACGACTTCGTCGTTACGGACAATGTAATCCTTGTCGCGTTGGAACAGTTTGTGCGCCCGCAGCGCCTGATTGATGTGGTGGACAAGCGTCGCGTTGGAGGCCTCGTAAAGCGACCCTTCCTTCATCACGCCAGCCGAGCGCAGCAAGGCTTCAGCGTGCTCGTTCCCCGCCTCAGTGAGGTTGACTGTGCGCTGTTTCTCGTCGAGCTCGAATTCGTCGCGGGCGAGTTCCGGTATGATAGCATTGACCGCAACGTAAAGATTGGAGCGATCCTCCGATGGGCCGGAGATGATGAGCGGCGTGCGGGCTTCATCGACCAGGATCGAATCGACTTCGTCGACAATTGCGAATGCATGGCCACGCTGGACCATCTGCGACATATCGTACTTCATGTTGTCGCGCAGGTAGTCGAAGCCGAACTCGTTGTTCGTGCCGTAGGTCACGTCCGCAGCGTAGGCCTGGCGGCGCTGATCGTCGTCGAGGCCGTGGACGATGACGCCGACGGTCATGCCGAGGAACTTATAAATCTGGCCCATCCACTCGGCGTCGCGGCTGGCAAGGTAGTCATTCACCGTGACGACGTGGACGCCCTCTCCGGCGAGCGCATTCAAGTAAACCGCGCTCGTAGCAACCAGCGTCTTGCCCTCGCCGGTCCGCATCTCGGCGATTGCGCCCTCGTGCAGCACAAGCCCGCCGATGAGTTGGACATCGAAGTGGCGCTGCTTGAGAGTCCGCTTGGCGGCCTCGCGTACGGCGGCGAAAGCGGGCGGGATGAGGTCGTCGAGCGTCTTGCCAGCCTTGAGCTCGGCCCGCAACTCTTCCGTCTTGGCACGCAGTTGGTCGTCGGTCAGCGCCTCGAATTCGGGCTCCAGCGCATTGATGGCGGCGACCTTCGGTCGGTAGCCTTTGAGCCGGCGGTCGTTGGACGAGCCAAAGACCCGCTTCATCACGGAGTCGAACTTCAGCGCGCCGAGCATTTTCGACCTTTCCTACGCCCCGCCCGAAGCGTTAGGCACTTCCGTGGTCGGCCACCAATGAGCGAGGGCGTCGCGAGCACTGGCGACAACAATAAAAAGCGCGAAAAAGGCTCGGATCGCCCATTTTCGCGCCGCCAAACAGAGTTGAAGGTCAGATAGGAGGTGCGCTTCGCCTTGTCAATGATCGCGGCTTTTCCGCGTGAGGCGTCGTTAGTGCTGGCATTTCGAACAATAGAATGTTGACCGCCCGGACTGGGTGACACGAGCGACAATTCCGCGGCAACGCTCCCGCACACACGGCAATCCTTCGCGGTCGTAGACTTTGAAAATGTGCTGAAAGTATCCCAATTCGCCGTTGGCTTGCCGATGGTCGCGTAGAGTAGAGCCGCCAGCTTCGATGGCTTCCTCGAGCACGTCCCGAATTGCCTCGGCAACCGCGGCTGCGGCTGGGGTGGGGGCACCCCGCGCGTCCGTCAGGATGCTCGCTTGCCTCGATGGTGCCAAACGGGCCCGAAAAAGAGCCTCGCACACATAAATGTTGCCCAGTCCAGCGATGCGCTTTTGATCGAGCAAACCCGCTTTCAGAGAGGTGCGCGCACCGGCAAAAAGCCTCGCCAGGCAATGAGCGTCAAATTCGGGCGCGAGCGGCTCCGCGCCGAGTGCACGCATCCGTGGGTGTTGCCCGAGCGCCTCAGTCGGCGCCAGGTCCATAAACCCGAAACGTCGGGGATCATTGTAGGTGACGGTCCAACCATTATCGAGGACAAGAACGACATGATCGTGTTTCGGATCCTTTGAACGCTCCTGATGGAACGTCCCCGGAGTTGAAACCATGGTCTTTTCGAGGCGGAACGAGCCGGACATGCCCAAGTGCACAACCAGAGTCTCCCCGCTGTCCAACCGGAAAAGAAGGTACTTGGCGCGACGAGTCACGTCGAGGATCACCCGGCCGCGGAGCCGTTTCTCGAAACCGTCGGGAAACGGGAAGCGGATGTCCCTCCGCCGCAATTCGACCTTGTTAATACGAGCGTCGAGCGTCGCCGGCATCAGGCCACGCCGCACAGTCTCGACCTCGGGCAGTTCGGGCATCGCGGAGTACCCTATCTTACGGCGAAAGAGCCGGCGCGATTTTTTTGGGTGTTAGTAGCGCTGACGCAACGACCGCGAGCCATCGCATCAAGCACGCATGTCGGTCGGCGGGCCGCCCATCCTTGCCGACGTCGAAGCCATGTGTTGGTCGTCCTCGACAGGTCTATCCGCGACTTCGCCATAACCCTGGACACTGACGTTATTTGCTGCCCGCGGTCGGATCAAAAACCGGAGTCCACTGCACGGACTCGACTCGTTCCGCGCCGGTTGCCAGCATAATGAGACGGTCGAAGCCAACCGCAGCGCCGCTTGCGTCCGGCATATCGGCGAGGGCTGCGAGGAAATCCTCATCGATGGGATAGGAGGTACCGAAAATGCGCTGCTGTTCCTCCATGTCGGCCGCGAATCGTCGCCGCTGTTCGTCCGGATCGCGCAGTTCGTGGAAAGCATTGGCCACTTCAACGCCACAACAGTACAATTCGAAGCGTTCGGCAACGCGCGGATCATCAGGGTTCACCCGAGCGAGCGCGGCCTCACTTGCGGGGTATGCATGTAGGACGGTGAGCCGCCCTAGCCCCAGATTTGGTTCGACCCGCTCACTGAGGAGTCGACTGAAGATATTCGACCAGTCATCATCTGGCGCGATGCGAACACCGGAATCCTTCGCCTGTCGAGCGAGCGTTTCCGTGTCGGTACCGCCGATAACCGGCAGACTGTCGTAAATGTCGATACCGGCGTAGCGCCGAAACGCGTCGCGCACCGTCAATCGCTCTGGCGGGTCGAATGGACTGGCCTCCCGACCACGATACACGAGGGTTTCCGCTCCCGCGGCATGGGCGGCGAGCGCTATTATCGCAACGCAGTCGTCAATAAGGCACTCCAATGGGGCGTAAGCCCGATACCACTCCAGCATCACAAACTCAGGCGCGTGCAGCGCCGTTCGCTCGCGATTGCGGAAAACAGTACTCAGGGCAAAGATCTGCCTCTCTCCCGCGGTCAGAAGCTTCTTCATCGCGAATTCCGGTGAGGTATGCAAATATGCCTCGTGGGGCGACCCGTCAGGCAGAATGAGCGCGGTCCTGAAGCCGTGCAGGTAAGTCTCATTTCCCGGCGAAGCCTGGAGGGTGGCCGGTTGCACCTCAACGAAGCCTTTGGCATCGAACCAGCGCCGCACGAAGGTCGACACCTGCGCTCGGGCCAACAGCCAGCCACGCCGTTCAGCGTATCGGACTTGGCTCCAAAAGGGTCGCGCCCCGGCCGAACTCAAGAGACACCGCGGCAGAAGCGGCAGAAGGTAAGACAGGATCGAAGTCGATCCTGACTGGCGTTTGGCGCCAAAATCGCTATGGTCCGCGCGGCAAACACCGATCTGCCAATCAACGAAAGTGGGTTATCTCGGGGGCGAACGACGCCCTCAATTCTGAGGGCCAGACGTGAGAGTTATCGCAAGCTCAATTCGCAAGGGCAACATTATCGAACGAGAGGATGGTCAGCTGTGCGTCGTTCTTTCGGCGGAAAGCTTTCATCCAGGCAAAGGCACGCCCACAACTCAAATTGACATGCGACGCCTTTCGGACGGGGTCAAGGTGACAGACCGATACAAGACGACGGAGCAGGTGGAGCGCGCATTCGTCGAGGACATGAATTTTGACTTCCTCTATGCAGAGGCGGACGGCTATCACTTCATGAATGCCGACACCTACGATCAGATCCAAGTTCCTGCGGATGTGATTGGCGATCAGGTGCAATGGCTTCAGGAAGGAATGAAGGTTACTCTGTCTTTATTCAACGGAAACCCCGTCGCCATTCAATTGCCCCCCCGCGTTACATTGGAGGTGATCGAAACCGAACCCGCAATGAAGGGCCAAACCGCCTCTTCGTCCTACAAGCCGGCGAGGCTTGCCAACGGCGCACGCGTAATGGTTCCGCCACACATTACTGTCGGCGTTCGGATCGTCATTCAGACCCAAGATGGCAGCTACGTGGAACGAGCGAAGGACTGAACGCTCCGGACTCAGAAATTTCGCCTCAGTGGCGCGATGCTGCAGGCCGCCCCGTTGGGTCCACGGTTGGAGAGGAGGGCAAGAGGCAGAGCGATCCGCCTATCGGTTCGCATCGCTCAACTTCGAACCGAAGCACACCCCGCAACTGTGCCAAGCGGATTGGCGTTCGCAAGATTTTTCGAGACAACAATGAAAAACTGTTATCTTATGGGTCAGGGCGCGCATAGCTAAACCGCCAAATTTCAGCATCGCGTCGGTTTGTCGAAAATTGGCATTTTGGCGTCATGACAGTAAATACAAGTGAAGTCAGTAATCATCGTCCGCCGCCCCGTCACGAGCCAGCGGGCATTGGTTGCGCGACCGGGCTTCTTTGCCCACCCATGAACATTCTGACCACGTTGCGCGCGGACTTCCACCGGAATTGGCTTTTCTTGCTGCAGAAGGGTTTTCACCCGAACCGTTGTTGAATGCTGTAAGCGCCGCGCTTAAGGCAGTTCTTCCGCTCGATCAGCTATTGAGTGAAGGTAAAATAGAAGAAGAAGCCTATTATCGCGCATTGGCGAGTCATCTGGGGTGCCAGTATTATTGTGGT
>CAVSSS010000012.1:0-615124 GCA_963730555.1 uncultured Alphaproteobacteria bacterium
CACCCATTCGCTGTCGCTCACCTTCTTTTCCGAGTGGATGGTGGCGATTGGAGGCCCACTCAGCCTTGGACCGGTCCAGCTCGCTTCTGAAAGCCTTGCCGGTTGCGAGCGCCTGATGGGGGAAGGACAAGCTCAGTTCGTCCTCGCCCACAGCCATCCGGCGACTCCGGTTCGGCTCGACCCCGCCTCGTTCTCCTCCGTGTTGGTGGGGGCCGACGCCCTCGTACCGGTCGCCGCGCCCGGGATCGCCGCCGCCATCGACCGCAGCGGAGGAGATTTATCAGGCCACCCCTTCATCACCTACAGCGAGGACTTGAGTTTCGGCCGCGTTCTTGCCCACCATTTCACGACGTCGCCGACGATGACCGGCGTCAAGCCGGTCTTCACTTCCCATCACGCGGGGGTGCTGAAAGTCATGGCCCTGGGTGGCCAGGGCGTGGCCTGGTTGCCGCACTCGCTTATCGTGGCCGAACTCGATCGCCGCGATCTCGTGCCAGCGGGCGACCAGGCGCAAAGGACGATCGCGCTCGAAATTCGTCTGTTCCGACCGACGGCCCAGCTGTGCGCCGTCGCGGAGTCCTTTTGGATCGCTGCGAGTGCCGATGGCGATAGAGCCTCAGATCGGCACGGCCTGTTGCGAATCGATCCGCCTGGCGTCATTCCCAGGCGAGGATACGAATCATGATCCTAAGTTGTGACTAACGATCTGAGAGCCACAGTCCTGACGATGGGCGACACCATCTCCAAGCCCAACGAGGCGGCAAGCGTCCCCTTGCCAAGCAATATAGCGGAAGGTGGGCGCGACCGCTTAGCCAACGTCACCCAGGCGGTGGTCGCCGCATTGCAGGGAATGATCCGCGACGGCACCTTCAAAAGCGGCGCGGCGCTTCCGCCTCAGCGCGAGCTTGCAAAGCAATTGGGAGTGAGTCGCGCCTCATTGCGCGAGGCGGTTTCGATCCTGGGTACGCTTGGACAATTGTCGATCGAACAGGGCCGCGGTACGTTTCTGGTCAGCGTTGTCGACAGCGCGAGATCCGGCGAGACGGTCGGCACATGGCGGTTTGCTACGCGGTATTCCCCTGAGGAGGTCTACCAATTTCGGCTCATTGCGGAGAGTCAGGCGGTGCAACTCGCCGCTATGAATTATAGCGAAGAGGAGTTGGTCGAGCTTACCCATAACCTCGAACGCTTCCGCTTGGCTACTCGGCAAGTCGATCTGGGCGAGTATGCGAAAGCCGATTTCGATTTTCACCGCCTGATCATTCGCTTTTCGCGCAACCGGCTGCTTGCCGACATGCATGGGAGTTTCGCCGGCGTCCTGCTCGAAGCCCAGCGTCTGCCGTTGATCCGGCGGGATGCGTTGTGGGAGCCGGTGGTGGAGCACGAACGGATTGTCGAGTCCCTCAAGCGCAGTGACCCGGAGGGTGCCCGTTACTACATGCGCCAGCATCTCAGCCGCGCCTGCAGCCGGGCGGGCATCCGCATCATTGAGTTGATTTGAGCGTCGCGTGACTTAGCCGCCCAGAAGGTCAAAGTCCTCGCGCATCGCTTCGCTGGACAACCCGGCGCCGAGCATCACGGCAGCCAGCACTCGCGCCTTCGGGCCGCTGAGGTCACCGGCGAAGATCGCGCCGGCACGTTCCAGATCGCGGGCGCCGCCGTTGCCATAAATCGGCCGCACACGTCCTCGCGGACATCGTGACGTGACGATCACCGGTATGCCCGCCGTGATGATCTCGGCGATTCCGTTGGCGGCTGCCGGCGTGGCGTTGCCACGCCCAAATCCCTCGATCACGATCCCTTTCGTGCCATTGTCGGCCGCAAAGCGGAGGAAGCGGTCGTCCGAACCCATGACCAGTTTGATCAGGTCGACCCGGCTTTCGACCCGCTCCGCCACGAAGGTCTTGCGGAGCAGCGGACGGCGGTGGACCGACACCCGGTCCCCATCGATCTCGCCCAGTTTGCCGTGTTCACCCGATGCGAAGGTGTCGACCCGCGATGTGTGCGTCTTGGTGACGTCGCGCGCGGCGTGGAACTCCTGTTCGAAGGCAATCATCGCGCCGAGACCGATCGCAGCCGGCGAGGCGGCAATGCGCACCGCGTCGGCGATGTTGCGGGGACCATCGGGGTCGGGCGTGTCGGCAGCGCGCTGGGCGCCGGTGAAGACGACCGGCTTGTCGGAGGCAACCAGGAGGTCAGCTAAGTAAGCGCTTTCCTCCATTGTGTCCGTGCCATGTGTAATGACGACGCCGGTCGTCGCTGGATCGGCGAGGTGGCTTCCGATGCGCTTCGCCAGACCGAAGGCAAGCGGCAGGTCGATGGCGAACGAACCGACATTGCAAAACTCGTCGACCACGAGATCGACACCGGCCAACGGATCGTGGAGGCTTTGACGGAGGCTGTCACCGTCCACGCTGGCCGCGGTGTGGCCATTTTTAGGATCGTGACGCGAAGCGACGGTGCCCCCGGTGGTGACCAGGACGATTCTGCTCATGCGTGTGGCCTGACTTGGTTATCGTCATTGGTCAGACCTTATAGAGTAAGATCGGAACAGCCTAGGGGTGCTGACGCACCTTTGAGCAATGGCTGCACAAAGTTCGAGATTGACGGATCGCGATATTCGTTGTCCTTTTCCGGCTGCACTATTGGTCCGACCTTTGTAGACGCCTCACGCCATAGGAGAACAGCATGTCCGACCGCGACTCCGGCCCTTCCCTCGTTCAGAACCGCCGCCAGTTCTTGGGCAACACCGCCGCCATCGGCGCCGCCGGCGTGCTGCCGACGTCGATCGCGCTGTCTGATGCGGCATCGGCGCAAGGCACTTCCGATACGCTTGTGATCGCGGCTCCCGCCACCCCCCAGGGCCTCGACATCGAATTCGACGTCAGTCTGGGCTCGATCGACACGCTCGGCGCAATCTACGAATACATGCTCGGCTACGAGAAGATGGCCGACCCCAATGCGCCCGGCGTATTGCGCGAGGACACTGGCGTGCATCCAGACAAGCCGAACGGGCTCGCGCTCAAGGGCAAGCTGGCTGAGAGCTGGGAACTCGCGCCCGACGGACGCAAGGCCACGTTCAAGCTACGCGAAGGCGTGAAGTCGAACTGGGGCAATCCCTTCACGGCCAAGGATGTGAAATGGACCTGGGACCGCAAATTCAACCTCAAGGGACAGGGCCTGTTCCAGACAGCGGTGCTGGGCTTGCATACACCCGATCAGATCAAGATCGAAGGCGACCACGCCGTTTCGTTCAACCTCGACAAGCCGAACCCGATATTGCTCAAGCAGCAATGCAACCTCGCGAACCCAATCTACGACGGCGCCAAATGCGCCGAAGTGGGCGGCAAGGACGACCCCTGGGCGGTTCAGTTTCTCAAGAACGACAGCGCCGGATTTGGCCCCTACCGGCTAAAGCAACTGGTGCGGGGCCAGCAGGCCGTGTTCGAGGCGCGCGACGATTATTGGGGCGACAAGCCCGCCATGAAGCGTGTCATCATGAAAGAAGTGCCGACTTCGTCGAGCCGACTGTCCCTACTGCAGGGCGGCGCGGTCGATATCGCGCAGTTCCTTCAGCCGCGCGAACTGCAGTCGCTCAAGGGAGTCAACGCGGTCGGTGTCGACTCAGTCAATGCCTCCTATGCGATCTGGCTCGAACTTAACGCCGCCATGAAGCCGTTCGACAACGTCGACGTGCGCCGCGCCTTCAACTACGCGATCCCACAGGACGAGATCATCCGCACCATCTACTACGGCTACGCGGACAAGCAGACAGCGCCGATGCCGTACATCTACCCGATGGTCAACACCTCGTTCTTCGACTACGATCTCAACCTCGACAAGGCCAAGGACTTGCTTGGCAAGGCAGGGCTGGCGAACGGATTCTCGACGACCATCTCTTACAATGCCGGCGATCCCACTCAGGAGCCGATCGCCCTGCTCATCCAGACTTCGCTGCGGAAGGTAGGCGTCGATGTGACACTAGAAAAGCTCCCGGCTGGCATCTTCTACGAGGCCGTCACCAAGCGACAAAAACCGGTGATCTTCTACCTCGAACTCGCCGTGGACGCCCGACCCGGGCTATTCGATGTATCTGTATTTCAACCAGAAAAGCTATGTCGACTATTCGAACTACAAGAACGACCAAGTGGACCAGCTGATCACTGAAGGGCTCGAAACCCTGGATGACAAAGTTCGGCTGGAGAAATACAAGGAGGTCCAGAAGATCTTGATGGACGAGGCGCCGTGGGGTTTTTTGGCATATCCCAAATACACCTTGGCTCGGAAGTCGAACCTGAAAGGGTTCACCTACTACACCTCAAACAACCTGCGCTTCCAGGACTTCAGTCGCGGGTGACCGATCAGCGCAGCGCGTCGCGGGTCGGTCGTTCGGCGAAAGGACGACGGCGTCAGCCCAACATTTTTGACGTCGAGAACGACAGGCTCACGATAGCGCCGACTCGCCAAAGGCCTCGACGAGGGAGGCCTGATAGCTCTTCCGCGATGATGTCCGCTTTGCGATTCTCGGCATGATGTCTGCTCTGCGCTTCTTTGGGCGCGCGCTGCTTATCCGGCCGCGCTTCGCGATCGGATACGGGATCGTTGCAGTCGTGGTGCTGGCGGCGCTGGCTGCACCCGCAGTAGCGCCCTATTCGCCAGTCGAAGCCAATTCGAACGAATTTCTTCAACCGCCCAGCCGCGCCCATCTCTTCGGCACCGACGCGGTCGGCATGGACATTTTCAGCCGAACGATCACGGCGCCGCGAATCGACCTCACCATCGCGATCCTCGGCACCCTGCTCTCCGCAATTGTTGGTACGACGATCGGCGCCCTTGTCGGCTTTTATTCGGTTGGGCGCGGCCCAAGGGTGTGGCTCTCATTCGCAGTGATGCGTGCCGCGGACGTGCTGCAGGCCTTTCCGATATTCGTTTTCGCCATCGCGCTGGTGGCGGCGCTTGGCCAGAGCATTCAGACTGTGGTGCTCGCCATCGCGTTCGTGAACATGCCGATCTACCTGAGGCTGGTGCGTTCGCAGGTGCTCAGCATCCGTGCGATGCGCTACGTGGAAGCAGCGAAAGTGGCGGGCGTCTCCGACATGACCACCATCCATCGCCATATCATTCCCAACGCCATCGCGCCCGTGCTTGCGCAGCTTTCGGTCAACATAGGTTGGGGCATCCTGCTGACCTCGGCCCTCTCCTTCGTGGGCGCGGGCGTGCGGGCGCCCACGCCCGAGTGGGGCAGTATGATCGCCATGGGATTCCAGAATGTGGTGACGGGGCAGTGGTGGCCATCGGTGTTCCCAGGCCTGTCGCTGGCCATCACGGTGTTTGGCTTTTCGCTGGTGGGCGCCTCGATCGAGGTGCTGTCGGATCCGGCTCGCCGGCAGACGCTCGCGCAGGCGATGGAACAGCGCAACGCCCAGACCGCGGTCCATCAGGCCGTCAAAGCCGAGATTTGAGCCGGTGCGTATCGCCCGTTACCTGCTCTACCGCCTCACTTTCATCCTACCTCAGTTACTCGGGATCGTCCTGGTTAGCTTCTTCTTGGTCAAGTCGATCCCAGGCGATCCGGCGGTGCTTATGCTTGGCCCGACCGCAACGCCTGACGCCATTGCGAGCCTGCGCGCCCAGATGGGGCTCGACCAGCCTCTCTACATACAGTTTATCCTCTATGTGAATCACCTGCTGCACGGTGATCTTGGCACCTCGTGGCAGACTACACGACCAGTGCTCGATGATTTGATCCAACGCTTTCCTGCGACGCTGGAGCTGGTGACCTTTTCTTTGATCCTGGCCATCGTGGTGGGGATGGGGCTCGGTGTTGCCTCAGCGTTGAATCCGAAGGGCTGGATGGGCCGGCTCGCCGACCTGTACGGCCTAAGCGCCGGCGCCCTGCCAGACTTCTGGTTCGCGCTCGTGCTGATTTTCTTGTTCTACACGCTCGCTCGCTGGACGCCAGCGCCGCTCGGCCGGCTTGACATCGAGGTGATCGCGCCCGCCCCGATCACGGGGTTCATGACGATCGACACCCTGCTGGCGGGCGACACGGAGGCGTTCCGCTCGGCCGTGTCTCACTTGATCCTGCCGGTGTTGACGCTCGGATTGATCAACGCGGGGCCGATCATGAAGATGACTCAGTCCAGCATGGAGAAGATGCTCTCTTCGGACGCTGCCCGCTACGAAGTGCTGTGCGGCATTCCTCAGCGCTTGCTGATTCGACATGCGCTACGCAACGCGCTGCCCTCCATCGTCACTATCATCAGCGTGCTCTACGGCTATCTGATCGGCGGGGCCGTGCTGGTGGAGATCGTCTTCTCCTGGGGCGGCGCTGGACAGTACGCGGTCCAAGGCGTGCTCAATTCTGACATCTACCCGGTGCTCGGCTTCGTGCTGTTCTCCGCCATCTTCTCGCTCATCGTCTATATCTTGGTCGACCTCATCTACGTGCTGATCGATCCAAGGATCAGTCACTGAGGAGGCGTGAACACCGTGCTCGGCGCCTCGAAGCTGACCCACCCAGCCGTGACGACGACGTCCTCGGACCTCTTGAGAGTCGAGAACCTGCGTGTCGTCTTCCCGACCCCAACCGGGCAATCGCGCACAGTGCTGCGCGGTGTCAATCTGTCGGTTATGTCGGGTGAGGTCCTCGGGCTCGTGGGCGAGAGCGGCGCGGGCAAGACCACGTTGGCCCGATCGATCCTTGGCGCTCCACCAGCGCCCGGGCGTATCGCGTCCGGACGGGTGACATTTGAAGGACGCGACATCCTCGTCTTACCCGAAAAGCAGCTGCGGAGCCTGCGCGGGCGCCGGCTCGCCATGGTCGTGCCAAACCCGCGCGGCGAGCTGAACCCCACCGTGACGATCGGCGATCAGATCGCCACCATGGCGCGCGTCCATCTCGGCCTCGACCGGAAGGCTGCTCGCGCCCGCGCGCTCGAGATGCTGAGGGCTGTCCAGATCCCGGATCCCGAACGCCGAATGAATGCTTATCCGCACGAGCTCTCTGGCGGCATGGCCCAGCGCGCTGTGATCGCCATCGCGCTGATCTGCGACCCAGCCTTCGTGATCTCGGATGACGCCACGAGCGGGCTTGACGTCACGGTCCAGGCGCAGATCCTCGACCTGCTGCGCAAGCTCGCGGCTGAGCACCACAGCGCCATGTTGTTCATCACCCGCGATGTCGGGATCACGGCGCATTTCTGCGATCGCGTCGCAGTGCTCTATGACGGCGAGATCATGGAGGCGGCGAGCCGGAACGCGCTATTTCTGTCGCCTGCTCATCCCTACACGCTACTCCTACTCGCCGCCTTCTCGCATAATCCGGCGCTGCGGCAAGGCTGGAGCGCCACGGCAAGCGCGCCGCCGGCGGCCGCTGCTGAAGCTTGCATTTATGTCGGCCGGTGTCCGTTGGCGCAGCCACTCTGCCGCGCCCAGAAACCGCCTTTGGCTGAACTCGTGCCGGGTCATGTGGTCCGATGTCATTTCCCGGTGAGGCACTGAGCTCGCGATGCTGACAGTCGAGCGCCTTCACAAGCAGTTTCCCATCGCAGGGTCGCGCAAGGTTGTTAGCGCCATCAACGGTGTGTCGTTTTCCATCGCGCCGGGGGAGACGCTCGGTCTTGTTGGTGAAAGCGGTTCGGGCAAAACGACGGTCGGGCGCATCATCGTAGGCCTCATCGAACCCACGTCCGGAACCGTACGGTTCAACCTGCCGGGAGGTACGCACGGCAACGCGCGGCCGCCGAAGGGGAAAGTCCAGCTGGTTTTTCAAGAGCCCGCAGAATCGCTCGATCCCCGGCTGAGGATCGGCGCGATTATCGCCGAGCCTCTCCAGGCGCTTGCCGTCGAACGCAGCGAACGTCGCCGCCGGGTGCACGACGCCATCGGACTCGTCCGGCTCGATCCCGCTCTCCTCGATGCTTACCCAGCTGAACTCTCGGCAGGCCAGCAGCAGCGCATCGGCGTCGCCCGCGCCATGATCACCGAACCCGACCTCGTGGTGCTGGACGAACCGACCTCGGCGCTCGATCCGACCGCGCGGGCTGAGATCATCGATCTGCTGAAGAGCATCCAGGCCGAGCGCAACACCGCCTATCTTTTCATCTCGCATGATCTCTCGACGATCCGCTTCATCAGCCATCGGGTCGCGGTGATGTACCTTGGCATGATCGTCGAACAGGGCGACGCCGTAACCCTCTTCAGCAAGCCGCAACATCCCTATTCGAGCGGGCTGCTTTCCTCCGTCTTGCTGCCGCACCCCGATCTCGTGATGGAAAGCTCGGTCAGCCTCAGAGGCGAGATCCCGAGCCCCATTGATCTCCCCCGAGGTTGTTTCCTCGCTTCGCGCTGCCCCTTCGTGATTGATCGCTGCCGAAGCGAGATGCCGCCGGCTGAGATGGTCGGCCCCAGCCATACCGTCCACTGCTTCCGCCACGACGAAGTCGCGGCGACGACCCGGGCTTCTAAGACCTTTGAAGCTTTCGTCGCCGAGTCGGAACGCATTCTGCGGCGCCCGGCCCGCCAACCTATCCGTTTCACTCCCCAACCCTAAGAAAAGGAACTGTCATGCCTGGACGGCTCGAAGGAAAAACAGCGCTGGTCACCGGCGGCGCGCGTGGGATCGGCGAGGCTATCGCCCGCGCCTTCGTGCGTGAGGGCGCTGCAGTCGCGATCCTTGACCGGCAGCTGGCTCCAGCGAAGGCGACCGCTGACCAACTCGCCGCGAACGGCGCCAAGGTGATCGCGGTGGCCGCTGACGTGAGCAACGAAGCGGAGGTGGAGAGCGCGGTCAACGACGCTACGAAGGCGCTCGGCCACATCGACATCCTCGTCAACAATGCGGGCATCGACACTACTTCGCTGGTGGCCGAAATGTCGACCGCAATGTGGGACGAGATGATGGCCATCAACTTGCGGGGCGTGTTCCTGTGCACCCGCGCTCTGCTGCCTGGCATGATCGCCCGCAAGTTTGGCCGCATCATCTCGACGTCGTCGCAGCTCGCGCACAAGGGCGCGCCAGAGATGGCTCACTACGCGGCCGCCAAGGCGGGCGTGATCGGCTTTACCCGATCACTCGCCTACGAGGTGGTGCGCGACGGCATCACCGTGAACGCAATCTGTCCGGGGCCGATCGATACGGAGCTTTTCAGGGGGATTCCGGAGGCGTGGCGAAAGCGGAAACTCGCCGAGCTTCCGATCGGTCGCGCTGGCTCCGTCGAAGAGATCGCGCCGACCGCGGTACTTTTGGCCTCGGACGAGGGCGCCTATTATGTGGGCGCAACGCTCAATCCTAACGGCGGCGATGTGATGGTCTGAGGCTCGGGTTTGGCGGGTTGCTCTACACCGGTTAGGCGCGACAATCTCGACCGATATCCGCCATCACGGGCCTATGCGGTCGCCGCCCCCTCCGCGACCTGGCCGCGGTACGAGTTCAGGATCTCTGATCCCGTCCACATCACGGCGCCATCACGCGCGAGGATATGTCGTAGAGCATCTCGAGATTTGATCCGATGGGGCGCACCCGTGAGATAGGGATGAATCGAGATCGCCATCACGCGACGTTGCTTGACGGGGCTGTTGAAGAAGTCCGCCGGGCCTGATTCCATGGGGGTGGCACTGATTCTCTGGGACCGTCGCGATGCTCGGGTGCAAGGAACGAGATCGGCTCGAGTTGTTTATCTCCGGCTCGCTGCGGCAGCTCGTTCCTGACGATCATATGCTGGCCCGGGTCGATCGTGTTCTCGACTTGACATGGCTGAGGGCGGAGGTCGCCGAGTGCTATTGCCATGAAGAGGGGCGACCGGGGATCGATCCCGAGGTCGCTGTGCGACTAACGCTTGCCGGCCTGTTGATCGGCATCGTCCACGACCGCAAGCTGATGCGCGAGGCGGTCGTCAATATCGCCATCCGCTGGTTTGTCGGCTACGGGCTGCACGAAAAGCTACCCCATCATTCGAGTCTTACGCGCATCCGTCAGCGTTGGGGCGAGGAGCGGTTCCGTAGGATTTTCCAGCGTACAGTCGAAGCTTGCCTCAAAGCGAAGATTGCGACGGCCGAGGTCGTTCACATCGACGCTTCGCTCACTCGGGCCAACGTGAGCTGGGAAAGCCTTGTCGAACGTCACACGACCGAGGTGCTCGTCGAGAATGAGACGGAAGACGAGATCGAGGTTGAGAAGAAGGCTCGCCAGAGCGGCAAGCACAAAAAGGTGAGCCTAACTGACTCGGATGCGACGATGGCGACGTCAGCCCGCAACCGGAGGCTGGAGCCCTGCTACAAACAGCACACCGCCGATGACCGGGTCGGCGTGATCCTCGGCGTTGAGGTGACGACCGGGGAAACGAACGAAGGCGAGATCATCGAGGCTCAAGTCGACGAGGTCATCGCAACGACGGGCGCTGAAATCGGCGTCGTGACTGCGGATGCCGGCTATGCCTATGCGAAGGTCTATGGCGGGCTCGAGCGACCGCGCCAGACCGACATGCGCGCGGCATGAACGCGATCTTCTATGTGCTGCGCACCGGTTGCCCCTGGCGTTATCTGCCCTCGCGATCCGTTTCCGTCGCGCTCGACGGTCTACTACATTTTCCGCAAGTTCCAGCACGAAGGCGTGTGGGAGCGGATTTGGGAGGAGTTGCTCGTCGCCTTGCGTGAACAACGGGGCCGCGAGGCCAGCCCGACCGCCGCCATCATCGACAGCCAGTCGCTGAAGGCGGCGGAAAAAGATCCTATGCGGGTGGACGGCGGCCTGCCTTGGTAGGCTGAGCTTCCACACCAGCATGGAGGCAACCGATGCAGTCTGTCACCTCCGCGACCGCTGTCGCGACCACCGCCCGCGCGAATAATATCACGCTGTTCGCCTCGCTCGAATTGAGCCAATCGAGATGGGTTGTGACGATCAACAGTCCGGGCAGCGAGAAGTTTTCCAAACATGTGGTCGAGGGTGGAGACGACGCTTGCCTGCTCGACCTTCTTTCGCGGTCGAGGGCGAAGGCTGAGGAGCGCTACGGCGTGCAAGTCAAAGCGATCGTCATTCAGGAAGCGGGATTGGAGGGGTTTTGGATTCGTCGCTTGTTGGTCGCCAACGGGATGGAGAGCCACGTCGTCGACGCAGCTTCGATCGCGGTCGACCGGCGGCATCGGCGGGCCAAGACCGATGCGCTCGACGGCGAGACGCTGTTGCGGACGCTGATGGCCTGGGCTCGCGGCGAGCGGCGGGTCTGTTCCATGGTTCGCGCGCCGAACCCGGAAGACGAGGATCGCCGGCGCCTGACGCGCGAGCGCGGCACGCTGCTCAAGGAACGCATTCAGCATACCAATCGGGTCAGGGGCCTGCTCAGTAGCCAAGGCGTCGGGGATTACAATCCGCTTCGGCGCGATCGTTTCGAACGACTCGAGGCGCTGCGAACCGGCGACGGCCGCGAGCTGCCGCCGATGCTGAAGGCGGAGCTCCGCCCGGAACTCGATCGGATCGCGCTGGTGACGACGCAACTGGCTGCGGTCGAACGCGCTCGCGACGGGCCGGTCCGCACGGACGCCGAGGAGTGCAACAACCCGGCCGCCCTGCTTCTCAAACTCAAAGGCCTGGCCCCTGAGTTCGCCTCGCTCCTCTGGCTGGAATCGTTGTTTCGCAGCTTCGGCAACCGACGCCAGGTGGCGGCTTACGGCGGATTGGCGCCCAGTCCCTGGCAGAGCGGCGACGTCGAACGGGATCAGGGCATCTCGAAGTCGGGCAATCGCCGCCTGCGCAAGACCATGATCGAGCTTGCCTGGTTCTGGTTGCGTCACCAGCCGGATTCGGCGTTGAGCCGCTGGTTTCAGGCGCGAGTTGGCGCGGCGAATGGACGGACCCGCCGGATCGCCATCGTCGCGCTGGCCCGCAAACTCCTCGTCGCCTTGTGGCGCTATGTCGCCCAAGGCGTCGTTCCCGAGGGCGCCGTGTTCAAGGCGGCATGACCCGATGACTCAACCCCACTCCAGCGAAGCTGAACGCGACGGCTTCGCCGGATCCGGGCGGGCGGCGACCGCGGATCAACCCCCGGGCTGAAACACGCCGTGAAAAAGGATGGTCCCGCCAACCCGAGCCCGATGCCCTCGAGCATGAGGGATTATGGTCCGAGCCCACAAGCTCGACCGGATGTGAGGTGATGCGGTCGTCAGGGCTGCATGGCAAAGACGGGCTCACGCTTCGGATCCAACACCCAGGAGCATGCACAATGCCGAAATGATTGAGCTTGACTGGAAACACCCCATGTGAGGGGGTGCAAAAGCAGGGGTGAAGACGACGCAGTGGGTTATGACGCCGGAACAGACCGTAATTTCTGTGGGCCAAAATTCCCTCCATCTATTTGCGGGAAGGCTGCGGCTCGGGAAACGAACGTGGCAGGGAACGCGCGATGCTCTCTTACCTACACTTGCACCCAACCACAGCTCGCAAATCGAGCAATCCGATAATGGCGGAGCGCGCTCCATTCGATATTTCCCCCCTTTCTCGCCTGTCATCGAGAAAGGGAAGACACGTGAGCAATACGGCTCTCACGTAGCTGTCGCGATCGCAGGGCCTGCCAAGAGATGCGTTTGAGTAAGCATCAACCGCAATGAATACCTCGCGATTATATCGTGCTCGAGCTATCGTCTTTGAACATGATCGGTACGAGCTGGTCGAAGGACCATTGTGCATCCGCTCCTCCATCCCGAACGAATCGAAAGCTATGTTGAAGCGATCGGGGGGCCAGTCGTGAGGAAACTGCGCCGGGCGAGGTGAGAGCGCCGAGGCGATCGCCACTATATCCTCATGCTGCCAGCACACGAGGGTGGTCCCCGGGGTTCCGGAGAGAACACGAGCAAGGGCTACCTCTTGTCCTTTCGAGAAACGAAGGTCGATCTCAACGTTCAATTTTTCTGCGAGCATCGAGACGGTTTCCAGGGGGCGGCGGCTTTTGCTGCCTGCGCCGTCTGCAGCAAAGTCGTGGCCGCTCGCGGGCGCCGAAGCAAAGATCGCTTGAGGCCTTGGTAGAACGGCGTTCCTCCAAGGGAAGGCACGAATAGCTCGGTCCTGCAGCCAGCCCTTTGCCATCCTTTCGGGGTGAGAGACCTACGGTCCGCCGTGCCGTCCGCGCCCAGGCCGCCGGGTTGCCCATCCTCAGGCTTTTCGGCGTGGCGGATGAGAAAAAGAGTTTGTCGGGCCATCGTCGGTCACCCCTCCGCCTGCCCGGCATACGAGACCGTGCTCTCACGCCGTGGCCGGTTCCGGGGGGCCCGAGCGGCGCCCGCCGATGCGGGCTGCAGTAGCTTTCTTACAGCGGTCTCGGGCCGGGCCTGCGGCGCCGCGTTTGGAGTCGGCAGAGCATCCGCAGACGGAGAAGCGGCCAACCAGAAATTCAGCTCCGGCGAGATAGGGCGGCTGTTCTGGTCGAAATAGCTGTTTTGCCAGCTATCGTTCGGTTTGAGCGACGTCCATGTATGCTGCGGATCGTGGGCAAGCCACCACCGCCACGCATAGTGATCATAGATGTCGAGAGCGTTTGCGGCGTAGGCTTCCGCGATGGATCGGTGGCCCTTTATGATCACCATGTTTTCGTCATTGTTGTACGACGCCTGATCCCCCAAGTTGTGGCTGCCCGTGACCACGACGCAACTGTCTGAGAATGGGTCGATGACGACGTACTTGCTGTGTGTGATGGCGTAACCCGCACTGTTGAGTTCGGTCTCCCATTGGGCGACCGGGTCTTTGATCCCGGTGGCGGGAATGACCCGATAGTCCGCAGGGACGGTCTGTCCTGACGTCGATTGTTTTTTTGATCCGCTCCCTGGTGCGTCGCGCTTGATTGCGACAGCAAAGTCTTCAGCTGCCTTGGAAACAGCGTAAGCGTGATGTGACGGCCGCGGGCCACTATGCGGCGATCGCCTGCGAACCAGCTCTGGTCCATTTCCAGGGGAGCAGTTCGTCGATCTTCGTGTTGGGGTGATCGGCTATGCGGCTGATGACGTCGCCAAGCCAAGCCTCGGGATCGACGTCGTTCAGGCGAGCGGTCTCGATGAGCGTGTATATGATAGCGGCGCGGCGGCCGCCTTCATCCGAGCCGGCGAACAGATAGTTTTTTCTTCCGAGGGCCAGAGGCCTCATTGCGCGCTCGGCGGCGTTGTTGGACATTTCGAGGCGCCCATCACCGACGTAGCGCGTCAGCGCGGTCCAGCGCGATGCTGCGTAGCGGAAGGCGCCGGCGAGACTGCTCTTGCCGCTGATCTTTTCCATCGTCGCGTCGAGGAAGGCGCGCAACTCGGAGAGGATCGGCGTCGCCTTTGCGCGACGCGCGGCGAGGCGCTCGGCCGGCGGTCTGCCCTTGATGTCGGCTTCGATCGCAAACAGCCGCGCGATCATTTCGAGCGCCTGCGCCGCCGCGGGCGATTTCGTTTCGACATGGATGTCGTAGATCTTGCGCCGCGCATGCGCCCAACAGGCGACCTCCGTCAGCGGGGCGCGCGCGCCCGTTAGGGGATCGGCTTCATAAAGCCCGGCGAAGCCCGCGTAGGCATCGGCATGGAGATGGCCGCGACAGCCCTTGAGCAAGGCATGGGCGCGCTCGGCCTTGCGATCGGGCGAGTAGAGATAGAAGGCCGCCGGCGGCGCCGTCGATCCATAGGGGCTTTCGTCTCTCACCGCCGTCCATAGTCGGCCGGTTTTCGTTCGGCCACGGCCGGGATCGAGCACGGGAACCGGCGTATCGTCGGCATGGAGCGCGGCGCCGGCGCGCACATGACGCGCGATCCGCTCGGCCAGGGGCTCCAGGAGCGCCGCCATATGACCGACCCAGCCCGCCATGACGGAGCGGTCGATCTCCACCCCGCTGCGCGCGTAAATGTCGGCCTGGCGATACAGCGGGAGATGATCGCAATATTTGGAGACGAGGACGTGGGCGAGCAGCGCCGGCCCAGGGCGTCCCTTCTCGATCGGCAGCGTCGGCATGGGCGCCTGCACGACCGTCTCGCAGGCGCGGCAGCTCATCTTCGGGCGCACATGCAGCACGCGCTTGAAGTGTGAGGGCACATATTCCAGGACCATGCGCTCATCGGCGCCGATCCGGCCGAACTTCGTTGCGCCGCAGGTCGGGCAGACGCAGGGCGCTTCGTGCATGACCGTCTCGAGCGGCAGATGATCGGGCAGAGGCGTGCGGACGGACGGCTTCTTCGACGGCAGGGTGGAAGAAGCCTCGCCGTCGGAAGCCTCGGTTCGCGCCTGCCGCTCGGCGTCGCTCTCCTCGATGTCGCCGAGCACCAGCTCCAGTTGCTCGATCTCGCGGTCGAGCTTTTCCGACGACCGCCCGAAACGCGCGCGCCGCAAGATCGACAGCTGCATTCGCAGCTTCTCGATCAGCAGCGTCTTGGCGTGAACTTCCGTCGGCAAGCGCCGCCGCAAACCGCCGCAGTTCGGCGGGATCTTCAGGCAAATCAGCGGCGGAGCGCGACATGCTTTCGGCTATCACAATATGTGCGCCGGCGCATTCGAGAAAGCGCGGAATCTATAGGAAAACCGGGCGCTCCGGCGCTTCAGGCGCAACGGTTCTGCGCCAATCGATTCCTTCAATCAGCAGCGCAAGCTGAGCCGCCGTCAGATGCAGCGCGCTCTCTACGATCGGCGGCCAGACGAACCGACCTTTCTCCAGACGCTTGGCGAAAAGACACAGGCCGGAGCCGTCCCAGGTCAAAATCTTCACGTAGTCGCCGCGCTTGCTGCGAAACACGAACGCCGCGCCCGAATACGGGTCGGCGCGCAGCGTCTGCGCGACATCCGCGGCCAGCCCGTCGAAGCCGCGCCGCATGTCCACGGGCTTGCAAGCCAGATAGACCTTCACGCCCGGCGCGAACTGGAGCATCAAGCGACGCCCAGCGCCAACAGAACGCGACGGAGCGCCTCGGCGTCGACCTCAGCGTCGAGCGACACCTTGGCGCCGTTCGGCAGGCTGATCTCCATCGCGCCGCGCCTTGCGCCTCGGCGCGTCTGACGAGCCGGCTTCGCTGTGACATCGGAAGGCGGCGGCGCTGAGGCCGCGTCCAACTCAAGCAGCTTCACCGGAACAAAGGCCGGTGCGCCCCTCTCCGGCGACCGGCCACGACAGGCTTCTCCTTCGCAGGCTCGCGCCGCCGATCGCGCCACCCCTCGCGCGAGCGCCGTATCCATTTGAAAATGAGATTGGCGTTCAGCCCGTGCCGACGCGCGACCGCCGCAACAGAGATGCCCGGCGCAAGAGCCTCCTCGACGATCCTCTTGCGCTCGTCCAGGCTTCTCGTTCGACGCCGCTCCCCAGCCCCGTCCCGTCGCCGCCATCTGGTGTCCACCTCTCATTCAGGTGGACACCTAATCTAATCAAATGCGGGCTCACAGGCGGCCATCAGATCACGCTTACGAAACAGTGACCGTCCCGCGGACGAAGAGCGCCGGGTTTGCCTTTTGGGCGGCGTCCACCGCATTAATGATGCTCGGCTCCCCAGGCTCGAAGAAGACAAACAGAATGGCTTGCTTGGCGCCTGCGATCAGCTTGAACACTTCATCAAGGTCCGGCGGCCTCGCCTCATTCTGGTGCTGCTTGGGACGGGCTTTGGGCGTATTCGGCGAGAACCAGATATCGACGTCCGCGCTTCCATCCTCGAGCGTCAACGAAACAGGGCCATGGCCATCGGCCGTCCGGAGAGGTTCCGCCTGCTTCCCGTGTCCGCCAGCCGCGTCGGTGTCCGCCTTCAGGCTGTCCCAATAGGCCTTGAACGCTTTCGCCATCAGCGGCGAATGCGCGACGATCGTGTTGTTAGATTGAGCGCAAAGCGCGCGAGCGGTCCAGTTTGTGGAGCCGAACTGAACAGCAGAAGGTCCGGCGACGTCGAGCACGGTGAATTTGTATGACCAATGTGTGAACTCGGCATCATGCGATCTATGATGTCGAGTCCGGCTTGTTTAGCGGCGTTTCTCTCCGCTGCGTAGGTATCGTTTGTTTTTACGTCATCCACCTTGCCGGGCATATTGGACAGGATCACGTGCGCTCGGCCGGCAACTTGCTCCAGGGATTGAATCGAGCTGGGTGTCTTTTGGCCAAAGACTGTGAGAACCTCGCTGACGCACTCGCGGCCTTCCTAACCCTCGCCGCAATCCGGTTCGCGGTCAGACGCCTCGATCGAAGGTAGCTTTTGAGTCGGGTTCTCGGTGAAAGCCGTCGGCGAGGTCTGACATCCCTTCTTCATCGAGACGTGGCGTTTGTTTGGACGACTTCATCGGACGCTGGCTCGAGTGTGGCTGGAGCCAGCGTCGGCGCCGGAATCGAGTCTGTCCGCGTCGCGCCCACGGGCCTTGCGTTCACGGCGGCTTTGAGCCGCTCAAACTCATCCTTTAGCGTCTCGAGTTCAGCCGACGTCGCCTGCTCTGCCGACATCAGGCGCTCGATCTCCGCCTGCTGCTGAGCCACGGTTTGCTTCTGCTCGATGAAAGCCCCGTCCTCCTCCTTGAGGGCCTCGATCAAAAGGGGGATCAGATAGGAATAGCGAACCGACTTAAATCCCTTCTCATCCGTCGTCACGGCTTCCGGCAGCACCGCCTCCACATCCTGCGCAATGACGCCGACATTCGTCCTCGAAAGTTCCTTGTCGCGTTTTTCGCGTTCCGTCCTCCACAACTCGTGATTCCGCTCCGGCGTCGCGCCCGCGCCTGCCGATAAGTTTTTCTCTAGTTCGGACGTAAAGTAATCCAACGCCTCTTGATTCCAATGATAGAACACGCCACGAAGTTTGCGGACTTTCTCCAAGGAATCAGGTACAACATTAATATTTGTTTTTAGACGCAAATCTGACTTCTGCTCCCTGACTAAATTTTCATCGAGGAATTTCGACCAATCCCACTGAAGAATCCTGCCTTGAAAGCTTGCGGAGTTATTGAAAGTTGAGGAATTATTGACAACTATAGAGTCTGCAATCAGTGAGCCAACCCTGAGTACGCCTGTTACCTGCCTTCGTTTTTCGGGGACATTGACTGTATCCGCGGACCCGGGTGACTTCAGCCACATCAGGATTTGTCCACCTTCGCCGGGGTCGAGTTGCGTATCGCTGTGCTTTCCTCCGGCGAACCAGCCAAACAGCGCAACCGAGCGCTGGTAAGTGGTATAGCCGTTCACGCCCCATCCTTGGGCCCCGCCCCATGCAGTCAACAACTGAGCATTTCTGGAGCCAAAGTCGACGGTGGAGGCTGTCACCGCGCCGCTCGCTGCGACGGTGGAAGCCGTGACCTGCCCAGCGGGCGAGTTCTGGCATTCCTGGGGTTCGCCGCCAGCGCAGATCGAATCGCCTTGCACCTTGCCGACCCTGAGTATGCCTGTGACCTGCTTTCGCGCTTTGGGGACGCTGAGTGTATCCGACGCCCCGGGTGACTTCAGCCACATCAGGATTTGTCCGCCTTCGCCAGGGTCGAGCTGCGTATCGCTGTGCTTTCCGCCGGCGAACCAGCCAAACAGCGCACTGGAGCGCTGGTAAGTGGTAGAGCCATTCACGCCCCATCCGTGAGCCCCGCTCCAGGAAGTCAAGAACTGACCCGTCCGGTCGCCAAAGTCGAGCGCGTTTGAAATATTGATGCGCCCGCCTGGCAGAATCTCAAGGGCGGTCTGCGCGTAGGCCCACGCGGCGCACAGCGTCAGCGCTCCGGCGATCGCCAGGGCGGTTTTCCTTCTCGGTCTGAACATACGGATTCGCACTTTCGTCTCCCTTGGCTCCAACCATTGTCCTTTGCTCGACGACGGCCTCAACCGCGAGTCGGCGTGTCGCATTCGGGCCAAACCGGCAGCTAAGGCGCCGGACGGTCGCCGAGAAGTTTGGACTCCAACGCGCCGCGCAGTGTCGCGGCGAGGGCCCGGACGCCGTTTCGCTTGGCGGCCGTCGCCGGCGCGCCGGACGAGAAGATGTCCTCGTAGAACTCCAGCTGCTCAATCACCGATTTCAGCTTGACGGGCGATCCCACATGGCGCCAGGCGCGCTCGTAGGCCGCAAGCAGGCTCTGCTGCTCGTCCGACGGGTTCGCAGACCGTAAGATCGCATCCGCCATCCGCGCGTCGGCCCACAAGATTAGTCGCCAGAAGTCGGCGTTCTCCGGAGGCGATGAATCGATGAGCGCCGTCAGTTGCGCTGTGACGCCTGCGTCGCAGTCCTCTCCCGAGCGGAGAGCGCCGCAGATTCGCGCGCTGCACGCCATGAGCAGCGGATAGGAGTTGTCTCGCGGCTCGGGGATCTTGGCCGCTCTATCGTAGCATTCGGCCATCGTCCTCAGCCAGGTCTCTGTGTCATCGTTCGCCGGCTGCGCCTGGGCGAGCCGCTTCCAGCAGCCCCCTTGCAGCGAAAGCCGCTCGCGCGTCTCCCCAAGCACCTCGGTCAGCCCCTCGATCTTGCGCAGCCAGGTTCGGATTTCCTCCGCGGTTCTGGCGGGGTCCCGTTCTTCGGCGGGAACGGCGCGCATGGTCGCGACCGCGTTGCGCACGCTCAGGTTGGCAAGCTGCTCGATCGCCTTCACCTTGAACGACGTGTCCGGGCCCCGGACCGCCGCCATGTAGTGCTCGATCGCTTTCGGAAGGTCGCCGAGTTCACCCCATGCCTCCGCCAGGCCCACGCGCAGTTCGGCTTTGCCAGACCATTTCTGGGCCGCCGCTCCAAGCGCCTCGAGGCGGTCTCTCAGCGTCCCGAGTTTGCGCTCCAAGCCGATGTTCAGGTCGTCACGAACCTGCATCACGGCTTCGATGACCTCGGAAGGCGCAACAAAACCCTGCGCGCCATCGCCACCCCCGCGCCTCTTGTCGGCGCGCAGCCGATAGTCAGGGTCGCCGTAGCACTGATAGGCGCCGAACGTGCTGCTGTTCGGATTTGCGCGGTAGGCTGCCTGTCTGGCCAGCAAGGTCGCCTCCCCGAACGTTCGGCCCTCGAGCATCGCCTTGTAGAAGCAAACGCCGAAGACGGAGGCGACGTCGTCGTCGATCGCCCATCCCGCCGCGATCACGCAACGCGCCCCGAGCCGGACAAGCTCGATGGCGACATTGGCGGCAAACTCGGGCCTTCCCTCGAGGTTGATCGCTCCGACGCCAAGGTGGCAGCAATTGATGAAAACGATCGCCGGGCTCACCGGAATCTTCGCCAGCGCGGACGGGTCGAGCACCGCGCCGCCGCCGAGGACAATCCCGGTCCGCCTCTTTTTCTTCCCGTCCGGACCGGCAAGCGGCTGGTTGGAGACGCCGTGAGCGGAAATGTGGATGATCTCCCAGGCATCGGTAAACAGCCGCCGGGTTATCTGCTCCGGCCCCGCCGTCGCGCCGGCAAGCAGCGTTACATAGGGCGGTCCCCCCAAAGCCGCGGCGATGGCTTGGGCCTCTTCCTCGGCCTTCGGAAGGTCGGGCATTTCCGTCGGCGCGCTCCGCGGATTTCCGATGACCAGGGCTTTGAGCGCGCCCGGCGTCGTGACGACATCTTCACGGAAACGCGCCTGCAGGAGCTGGCGAACCATCCCCGCGCGCACGGCAGGAGGCGCGAGTTCCGCTTCGTCGGACAACCATGGCCGTCGGTCGTCGAGCAGCTCCCACGGAAAGCCCGCGCTCCGCTCGTCCAGAATCAGACGGCGCGGTCGTTCGTCGACGCTGTGGTCCTTCAATGCGACCGGCCAAAGCAGTTCAAAAAGGGCCCTGCCTGGAGACGTCGTCGAGTTCGTCATTCGCTCCGCTTCGCGAGACCCTGCGGACCAGCGGCGTGACGAGATCCAGATTCGCTGCGACCGTGCGCGCCTCGGCGCGCGCAAGGCCGCCGCTGACCGTGAACCCGAGGCTGCGCTCGCGCGCGTCGCCAGACATGGTGATCTGGATCGGCTGCCACCACGTCGGATCGCGACCGACGGATGCAGCCTTTCGCGCTTCGGCGCGCTGTTCGAATCCGATCGTGGGCTCGAAGCCGCGGGCGAGGAGCGGATCTGCCCTTAGGACCTGATCGATCACCCGCCACGTGGCGAGGGCTCGGTCCTCGAAGAGCTCGACGATCTCGATCGCGGCCAGCAAGGTTTTGCCCTTTGACACGCGAGCGAGGGCTTCCTGCGCTTCGGCGGCGGCCTGCAGCAACGCCTGTGCGCAGCTGCTTCGATCGAGGCCGCCTTCGCCGGCGCCGACCAGCAAGGCGCTCACGCAAAGCGCCGGCCCAGTCTCCGAGCTGTCATAGGCAGACGCGGCCCGGTCTACCGCTCTCGCAGCGAAGGCGAGAATACCGCAGCGCAGCGTTCGACGAAGCGCGCCGACAGACAGCTCGGCCGGTTCGCCGAGGCCGACGACAACGGCGCCGGGCGGCCGAGCCTTTGCATCAAGCGCGATCGTGCTCGATCCGATCGGGCCCGGGTAGAGACCCATCAGCCGTCGCGCCGTCAAACGACCGTCCAGAACCTGATCGAGACGCGCCTCGGTGCCAGCGAAAGTGTCGCCGTTGTAGTGCCCAACAAGGACAGGGTGGCGGGCAAAGGCGAGGTGTCCGCAGACGACGCCGAGTCTGATCGGCGCGCAAGACGGCTTCGTTTCGGATTGCTGAGCCTGGTCCATGCCCGTTCCCCCGGTCGATCCGCCGGCAGGCGGCGCTTGACGCAACCGATTGCTTCTCGCGACGCGCCTGCCCGGCGCGATCAAGCTTCAGTCATCAAAAACCTCGGAGTATGCAACCCGCGAGAAACCCTCCGGCGTCGCCTCGCCTGTCTTTGCAATTCGCGGCCGAGCCTTCGTCGGATGCGCCCTCGCAAGCCGGTTCCAGTCGTAGTCGTACACCTCGGCGAGGTATTCGGCGATTTCCTTGTCCTTGAAGATTAGGCTCGCGTCGCGATTCGTCTTGACGCCTTCGTTCGACCAGTTGTGGCTGCCGAACATCACGACCGATTTGTCGATGATGATGCACTTGTTGTGACAGGCGGGCTGAAAGCGGAAGATGTCGACCGGGAAACCCAACGCCACGAGAATGTCCAGGCTTTCCTGTTTCATCATGTCCCGACAAATGATCCGGACCTGGCGCCCCTGATCAATCTGGTCCTTAAGCGCGGTGACCAGCAGCTTGAATTCAGTGAAATCTTCGTCGGTGCCCCGGAAGTTGATGTACTGGTTCTGGAACCAGACGCTCGCTTGAGCCGAACGGATCAGGGCAAGCGCGTTTTCCGCGTAGTTGTCCGGCGTGAGCAGCGGCTGAACGCTGACCGCGCGGTTGAGACGCAGCGGCTGGAAGTACTGGGGCGGGGCGGCGAAAGGCTCGGGCGCCTCCTCAATTTCAGGCACGAACAGGTCCGGCATGGCGAAGTCAGCTGGCGCGCCCGCCTGAGCCGCGGAAAGATTGTGATCGCGCTTGATATATTGCTCGAAGATCGACGCAATGCTCTTGTTCTTGAAGATCGCGTGATAATCCCGATTGTACTTGCGCTGGAAACCCGCGGGCAGTTCAGCTCCAGCCTGAAAGGGATGCACGTTTGGCTGGTTGGACGATTGCCAATTGCCGCTAGACACCCAGGCCGCGTCGCCGTCGCGAACCGCTACCTTGATATGATAGGCGGAGGCCCAGAGCCCGTCCGGATGCGCCTTCGACGCCAGCGTGGCCCATGCCATCGCGAAGCGACCCTTGAGGGTCTGCTCCAGAGGATCGAGGACGCCCGAGTTCTCATCCAAATCGTGGGCCTTGACCCCGGAATGCCCGGGTTTCTCCGGAACAGGGTGGAGAACCAGCTCGAACTGCCGGCCCTTTGGACTGACTGCGGCGTTCACCGCATCGAAGATATGGGGCGCGGTGAACTGGTACATCGCGACCGTCAAGCTCGTCTCAGTCCCGCCAAGGAAGTCCTCAAGCTCGGACCAGCCAGCTTCCGGGCTGACGCAGATGGTGAGCTCCATGGGCTCTTCGACCAGCGGCAGATTCGGAGGGTCGAGGGGCTCATAGGAGCCCGACTTCGGTGGGGCGAAGTCTACGACCTCGTCGCCCGAAATAAGGTTTTCGAAGGCCGACGCAACCGCGCCGCCCGGGGTTCCGAACGACACCGGCGCCGCCGCGGATAGCCTCGCCACCTGCTCCTCGACGGTCGCGTCCGTGACGACGGCTGGAACGCCGTACGTCTTCTCGAGGTCGGCTACAGCGACCGGGCGCTCACCCGGCACGACGGCCACGACCAAGGCAGGCTGCGGCGGGGCGCCCGGCGAGTATTTGTACCCCGGCCGGACGGCCGCGACATTCTGATCCCCGGCCAAGTCCCGTCTTGCGCGGGCGAGTTCCGGCAGAATCGGCGCGAAGGCCTGGCGCACCTCCGGGGAAACGGAGATCAAATTCGGATCGCTCATCGTGTTGTCTCCCCAGTTTTACAGTCGACGTGAAGTCTTCGACCGCTGTCAGGCCAAGAGCTTGTCGACGCGCAGCCGAACGGCCGGATCGCCGAGAGTAACGTAATTCTGCGCGTCGTTGCGCTCGAGCCAATAGGTCACAAGATCGCGGTCGTCCATTTTCGGCGTGCCGGGCGAGAGCGCGCTTAGGAGAGCCGTGGAAAGGGCGGCGAACTGGCCGCCAAACTGGTCCTTCACCGCATGGCCTACGGGATCGCCCACCATGATGGAGCCGAGCGTGCTCCGGAACGGCGTTATCTGCGCTCCGGTCATTTTCGGCGCCTGGATCGAATAGCCCCACGCCCTGTCGACATGCGCGATGACCGCGAGCGCGCCGCCCTTCGGATGGGTCAGGAGCCGCTGCGGAAGCGCCGCCATGAAGGGTGCGGGGGCCAACGGCGGCAGGGTCGAGCCGAGTTGGGACGGATCCAGGATGAACTGGTCAACCTTTGGCGTGCCGCCGCCAAAACAGGCGAAGAAGAAGGCGAAGAGGCCCTTCACATTCGCGTCGTCCGGAACGTCCGTCGCGGCCAGAAAATGATCGGGCTTGATCGTTCCAAAGCCTGGCCAGTCCTGGCAAAGCAGCGCGCCTTGCACCGCCTGCTGTTGCGGGCGGCCAGGACCGACCAGCATCCCATGCGATGCGGTGAAAAGGATGGCGGGCGGCTTTGTCGCGCCCATGGTTTCGAGCAGCGCGTCCTTGGTCGCGTCGTTGGCGAGCTGAAGCTGCCGCGCGAAGCGGAACTCCTCGTGGAGCGGCTTCTTGAGGCGTCCCGGCAGGGTCGGATTGCCGTTCGCCAATGGATCGATGAGGAGCGAGGAGCTGAGTTTCGTCGCCCCGTCGCCCAAGTGACGGGTGCCCCAGTAGGCGATCTGCTTTGCGCTCTGAATTGCGCTCGCGGTTTCATAGGCTGCGACGGATTTGGCGTAGCGGGCGTAGCCGTCGGCCGAGCCGAAGGAGACGCGTCCGACCGCATAGTCGACCCCGAGCAGATACTGGAACTCGAACGGGATGCCTTCCGGCGGTCCAACGATCAGCAAATAGTAAGGCACCACCTCCGGATCGACCGACCCCGGCCTTATCTCATATCGACGATACCAGTCTCTAACTTGTTCGCCCGTCCTGTAGTCGAGGGTCTTGAACAGCGATCCGGCCTCCCGGGCGCGCTTGTCGATGAGCGGCTTGAGAGCGGTCTTGACGTCGGCCGGGGCGTTCTCGTGGCAGATGATGCCCCACCCGGCCTGAGCGAGCTTCTCGTAGTCGACCCCCGGCGGAAGTCCGAAGGACCTCATCTCCGTCTCGCCGCGCAGCGCGCGCATCGGATCGACTTGCGGGTTGGCGCGGGCGAGTTGCGCGATCTCGTCGATTGTTTGCGGCTTGACCCCGTATTGCCCCGTCTCGGCGTCGATTCCGTTGAAGTAGACAAGGTCGTCGGAATCGGCCGAGGTCGTGTCGGCACCCACGACTGGCGTGTCCCCCCCGCGTCCAGCCATCACATTTCCCTCCTGCGCTCGGCCCTTATG
This sequence comes from uncultured Alphaproteobacteria bacterium, assembly GCA_963730555.1. GTDB lineage: Bacteria > Pseudomonadota > Alphaproteobacteria > Rhizobiales > Beijerinckiaceae > Roseiarcus. The sequence goes on from CAVSSS010000012.1 coordinate 24,915, forward strand.
CGGAAAACTCGTCCGCTTTGTCGGTTAGTTCACTGTCAAAAACGCCTCGGTCACGGTCGCCGGATCACCTGTAAACTCGGCCGTCACTTTCGCGCGATAGGCGCCCGGCGGAAGCTGTGTCCGCGCGCTGTAGGCGCCGCCCTCTGGCGCGAGCGCAAGCTCCTTCGCCAGCGCGCCGGATTGCACGTTGTACACCTTCGCTCGGACCGGCGCCTCTATAGAGGGCGTCGCGCGAAGCACGACGTCGTCGGCGCTGTAGACGTCGTCGATGTCGAGAGAGAGGGTCAGCGCGGCAAAGTTGAACTGGCCGAGGTCGATGGTCTGGCCCGTCAGAATGCCGATCAAGTTCACCAGGGCCGCGTCGAAATCCTGCAACGATCCATGCTGCTCCGCGACATAGATCTCACGATGGCTGTCGCTCATTCCCAGCGGCGTCGCCGAAAAACGGGGAACCGTTCCATCGCCGCCGTAATCCTCGCCCTCGTTGCTGCGAAGAAGCGTTCTTGCCACCGGCGAGCGCCGCCGACTGGAATGTGGGCTGGGCTATGCCGACGATCGGGAAGGTTTGATATGCCCCGCTCTGATAGGCGGCGTCTTTGGCGTTGGCCTCCGCGGCGGCCTTGATCTCTCGGTAAAACGCCAACGCCGCCGCGGCGCGCGCGGGGTCGACGCCGTTGGACGCCGGCGATCTCGCCGATGCGCTTGAGTTTGCCATCGCCGCGGTCCACGCATTCGAACGCCGGCAACAATTGGTAGACCGCGGTAAACGTTGCGAGCGTCGAAGCCAGATCGACTTTGAGCGGACCAATGCCCTCGGAGAAGCCGTTGGCGAGATAGCCGAGCGCATTGAGCGAACCACGATAGGGCGTGCCGAAAGCTGACTGGGCGCGCGTGTCCTTCCATCCACCCAGGACTTCGAGAAAATATTGCGAAACGAGGCCGCCCATCGAATGGGCGACCAGGACCAGTTTTGCATCGGAAGCCCCGGAGGTCGCGCGCCACTGGTCAAGCCATCCTTTTGCGGCCTGAGCGAGCTTTCGAGCGGCGACCCGGTTGTCGCGCCGCCAGTCATAGGCATACTCGAAGAGGTTCCGTCCGGGCTCCAGCTGAAGCGAAGACCGCAGCCGGTTCACCAGCCCGGTGTAACCGTCAATCTTCCACAGTCCGGGGATGACGTGGAGGTCCTGGACAAGGCCCGTGGCTTTCACGCCGTCTCCGAGGTCGTCGAGCGACGGATCGTCCACGCCGTTGATGGCCAAGCTCCTAATGCTGTCTCCGCTACTTGTAACGGCCTGCCAGATCGCAGCCGTCGAAGCGCCCCAAATCTCCTTTCCGTCTTTGGAAAGGACGCTGCCGCTAATACCCGGAAGTACGATAACCAAATCCTTAAATATCATTCAAAGTCCCTTCCCGGAATCCGGTATTGGTTTCTAATTGCGAAGATTTCAACAATTCAGGACATCTTATCTATTCTGCCCGTAATCAAGCGAGATATCTGGTTTATCGGGGGCCAGTCTGTTTTCATCGGCTGCTGGTTGCCTGCTGCTCGCCAAACAGGCGTTCTGTCAGGCGTCGGTCGCTGCGCGGGCGGATTTCGCCGTCTCGCTTGTGCTCTCCGCCGGGTTTTCTTCTAAAAGAAGCTCCTCCAGCACCTGGATGGCGCCGCTGATGCGCAGCAGCGTTTCGCGCAGAGTTGTCAGCTGCTGCTCGACCTCGCGCAGCCGCGCCTGGCCAGCGCGATCCTCGCGCTTGAGGATCTCCAGTCGCGCCTGCAACTCTTCGCGCATCACCGTGGCCCGATGACAACGAAGGTAAACGCCCGCTGCTGTTCGGCACCATAGTTATCACCGGTTTTGACTCGCATCCGATCAGCGCTGAGGTGAGCGATAACCACATTATCCGCCGTTTTACCTCCTTCGTCCTCCGCCTTGTGATTTCCCAGGTAAAAAGATTGATATATTTGCGTTGCGGACGCCGCAGGAATCGACGGAAAGCCCGGTACGAAGACGATGTCGTAAAAGCCGCGGCCGGGCCCTACGAGCGTCACGGTAAATCCTTCACCGGCAAACTTGGATCCATCTTTTGCGATGACCCCACGCAGCATACGCAGAGGTTCCTGTGCTCCCGGGACTGAGAGGCCAGCAACGGTTAGACTTCCGTTGAATTTTGCGCCCCCTTCGGCCCAAAAGGTGATCTTCCGGTTCTCGGCCTTGGTTCCGGCGCCGACGATGCACAGGGAATCGCTCTCAAACACTCCGTAGCCGATTTTCCCGGCATCCCCTTGTTTGCCGCTGACGTCCGACCCAAACTCCAGCGTATTCTTGGCGCTGATGGTCATCGGGCCGTTGAATTTTGCGCCCCCTTCGGCAAAAAACGTGATCTTGCGGTTATCGTCCTTGGTTCCCGCACCGATGATGCAAAGGGAATCGCCCTCAAACGCTCCGTAGCCGATTTTCCCGGCATCCGCGTGTTTGCCGCTGACGCCCGACCCAAACTCCAGCGTATTCTTGCCCCCGATTTTCAGCGGGCCGTTGAGTTTTGCGCCCCCTTCAGCCCAAAAGGTGATCTTCCGGTTGTCGCCCTTGGTTCCCGCACCGACGATGCAGAGGGAATTGTTCTCAAACACCCCGTAGCCAATTTTCCCGGCATCCCCTTGTTTGCCGCTGACGTCCGCTCCAAACTCCAGCGTGTTGCCGCCGATGATTTTCAACGGGCGGTCGATTTTGACCCCGCCCGCGTCGATGCTGAGGGCGTCGGCCGCGTGGGCGGCGCGGCCGCTCAAGGCCACAGCCGACGCCGCCAACCCCAGCCCCAGCGCGTTGCGCCTATCGGTCATGTTCCCCCTCCCAAACCGACGGCTTGCGCCGGCGCGGCGTCACTGGAGTTCGGCGCCCTGATTGCGACCCGCAGCTCGGACAAGGAGCCGTTAAAAACCTGCTGGGGCGCGCAGCCTGATGGGCGCCGGTCTATCTTCCGCGGCTCCCCCCACGCTCAGCTAAATTGGGGCTAGCTTGACGACTTTATCGTCACCCCGAATACTCGCGATTTTATACTTGCCGTTGAAGGGCTTTCCAACCGCGGTCGCGGTAATCGAGCAGTTTTCTCCAGCAAACTTTGGTACGTCCTTATTGCGGACTTTCCAGATCACGTCGCTGATGGTCAGGACAGCGCCCAGATTGTCGGGCGGCGCAAGCTCCCCGGAGGGCGCTTTGGCGATCTCCTGACCGAGGCTAGAAAATATCGTCACCTGAGTGATTGTTGCCACTACACCCTCCTCTAGACCTATCAACTTATCCTAATCCATACAGCTAAAAGGCGCCACAAGTAAACTTCAGCAATCGACGCGTGGCATTCACTGAGCAGCTTGGTCAGACCATGGAACGGCCAGGTCATGAGTGCCAATTTCTCTAAAATTGATTGTATTATAGTCTTTGCCACCTTGTTTTGCCATATCGATAATCACATCGATGTGGCGAACATTGGCGGGAATATGGTCTTTTGGAATACGGGTGGCGATGTAGCGCTCATAGGACTTGCTATTCCAATGACGGCTGAAAGGATTATCGTACGTCGCCATGAATCGCTCGATCGGCTTGCCCCCGACCGAGATGGCGGTGTGACTTGCGCCATTCCAGTTGCTGTTGTGCTCGATCAGATAAAGCAGCTTGTCGCGGCCTGAAGGAACGACAGGAACCTTCAGCACCAATTGTGTCTTGCTGGGGATGTACGCCAGGCTGTCTGAGTTCCAATTGGGCTCTGACCACCCTGTGGCGCTGCCGCCGTTCACCGCCCAGTGGTATCCGACCGCGGATTGCGCGGCGTGCCCCCATGGGTTTTTGCTGAACGCCAGTCCGCTTATCCAAAAGTCCTTATCGGTATTGGATTTAGAGATCAGCCCCAGCTTTCCGGCGCGGCGCGCGGGGATCGGCGTCCATTGATGATAAGCGGCCCAGCCATCGGCCAACGTTCCATCTGGAGCATAGGAGTTCGCTGACCTCCATCCTCCAGCCCAGAGACCAAGGTCCTCGCCGTCCGTGAAGTACGCGTGGATAACATTCCAGCGCTCGCCCAGGACCCGCACCCAGACGGTATCGTATCCGGGTGGAATGGTAACGAGGGCGCCGTTGCCGTCGACTTCATTGTTCCCACCAAATCGGATAATATGACGCTCACCCCAGAGAGATTGCCCGCGATACGTTGTGTCATCGTAAGTGGGGTTACCAAATTTTTGGATTGCTCCTGCGTTCAAGGCGTCGAAAATATCCTGATATACAATCGGTGCCTCCGGATACATTCTATTTCTCAGGGGATTGGCGTCTGCGGCAAAGTCTTTAGCCTCGAGAGTTCCGGTGATCTTGACCCTGCCAGTGCCCCTCGCCTTCAGAATTAGGTCTTGGTTTGGGTTCGATCCGGTCGCGTAGATGGTGTTGTAGCCGATCCCGATCCCCTGAGACCCATTCGAATGGCGGAACTCGGCGAGACCGTCGGCTCCGCTTCCATCGGCGGTTACGTAGAGCGCCAGACCCTTTGGGTGGTTCGCTTCGCTGACCCTCGCCGCCGATTGGACGTCGAGCAGGTTCGCGCCGGCGGTCGCAGGGCTGACGCGCAAGCTCTTCGCCCCATCAGCTCCTGAAACCGTCAGGCTGTTCCTGAGCGTAGCGTCGCCAGTAACCGTCAGGCTTTTCCCGAGCCTGCCGTCGCCAACAACCGTCAGGCTGTTTTTGAGCTCGGCGTCGCCGGCAACCGTCAGGCCTTTCTCGACCTGAAGACTGTCGATGTTGACGCCGGTCGGGCCGATGCTGAGGGCATCGGCGCGAGCCGCGCCGCGGCCGCTCAAGGCGACAGCGGACGCCGCCAATCCCAGCCCCAGCGCGGTGCGTCTATCGGTCATTCTGCTCTCCCTCCCAAAAGTGACAGCCCACGCGGGCGCGCCGCCGCTGGCTAGCGTGCGGCGCTATCGTTGCTGATCCGGCCCACCACGGATCATGCTGACTGGCAAAAGTGATTGTCGCCGCGCCGAGGGACGGCGCGACCGCGAGCGTTCCTCGGAGAGGTCAGAAACCGACACGGGCGCGCAGCCGGGCGCCTGTCGCCACCTTCAGACCCGGGCCGAGCGTGATCTTCTGTCCGGCGACAACGATGATGTCCGTATTGGCCGGCAGACTGAGATCGGGGGCGGTGCTGATCGAACCGGGCGCGCGGAAGGCGACGACATTGGTCTTCAGCAGTTCCTGCGAAAGGGTGAGGTTCTGGGTCGAGACGAACGTCTTGGGGACGATGGCGAGCAAGTTTTTCTGTTCGTTGCTGTTGTACAGTGTGCCGTCCGGACCCAGGACAAGGTTCGGCCCCAACCCTTCCATCGATTGCATGAAGCAGGCGGCGTCGAAAGTCGTGGCGCTCTTCCACTTTACCGATATGAAGAAGAGTTGCTTTTTGGCCGCCGCCAATCCGTAAAGATGGTCGCTGCTGTCGCTATTCAGCAGGGTGATGGCTTTCGCGTCCTCTTGCGGGCAACCCTGCAGGGCGAAACATAATTCCTCCGGAGCCCCCTTTTTCCCTCCGGGCGCTCCGTTTCCGGATTCCAGCGCGACCAGCAAAGCTTTCCGCCTCGGATATAGTAAGCATCGTCGCTCACTCCCGCCACCGGGGAGGGAATGTGATCGCCCGTAACGCCCCGAGTGGTCAGCCCGCGCGGGGCGGCCGACGCCCGGCAGTCCTCGTCCGGCGGCGGGGGCACGAGCTCCCCTTCGCTGGCGGGAGCCGGCTTGCTTTCGTCCTGGAACACATAAAGCGTATCGCTGAAGGGAAATGCCCGGGTGACCAGGACGTCGCTGCCGGCGGCGACCGGGATCGGCATCGCCTCGTTCACCCCGCGATCGATGGCTGGGACCGTCTGCTCCCATCGACAATCGCCGGTGGCGCTATCGAGGGCGACTAGCCTCGGCTTGTCGCCGCCAAAAAGGACATAGGCTGTGGTCCCATCGGGGCCGAGGGTGACGGCGCTCACGTTGTCCTGCCCGGTCTTGGAGCGCCACAACTCCGTTCCGGCCGGCGAATAGGCGTGAACGGACACGTTCGTGACGACATAGAGGGAACCGTCGGCGCCGCTGGTCGGAACCTCCTGAACCGTCTCGTTCGGGGTGGCGATCTTCGTCGGGCTGGCGGACAGTGACGATACGTCGAAAGCGAGGATCCTGTTTTCCACGACGTCGTACAGGCGCCCGCTTCCCGCGGCGAGAAACGTCGGCTTCTCGTCCCCCGTCACATCGCTCAGCGTCCGGCCGGAGCGGTCGAGCGCGATCAGCCGGTATTTCGTGTTCTCGGCGTCGAGCCCAGCGAAGATGGCGCCGCCATAGAGCAATGGCGACTGGCGTAGGTCGCCACGCAACTTGCCATCGGCGCCGGGGACCTTGACCGGAACGGCCGCGAACTGCGTCGGCGCGTAGGTCCCGTCGGGATCGTACAGCTTCCATGGCGATCGGCCGCTGTGCTGTGCATCCCGCCGGATCTGGCTCCAGTCGGCGTCGCCCGGCAATGCGTTCGGGCGGTCGTAGGTCAGCAGGAGGCGGGGCGTGTCCGCCGGAAGGACCGCCGCGCCGTAAACCACCACCTTGCCTTCGCGGATGGTCGTCTCCAGTTGAAAGCGCGCGAGATCGGGCTGATCGCCCGCGACCTCGCGCCGGACGGGCTTCCGCAGCGCGTCGCACAGGGCTTCGCTGCGCAGAACGATGGCGGTGCCTGTCGACGTTCCCGGCGGCACGTTGATCGCAGCGACGGTGCGGTCCGGCTCCAGCGCCGCCTGGTCGAAGAGTTGGAGAAGAACGCCATTGTCGGCGCCCTTGGGGATATCTTCGGCCATGACGAAACGCATCGCGCAGACTTTGAGCGTGACGTCCTTCGGCAATGACTGCAGACGGAACTGGAGCTTCGCTGAGGAAATGGGGTTCTTGTTGAAATCCGCCGCGATCGTGATCGTCGGCTGCTGCGGCTCGACGGCGGTCGCCGCGAGGGCGCTGACGAGCGTCGCCGGCTCGCCGGCGTGGCCCGGCCCGGAAAAGGCGGCTACGATGCCGCAGACAGCGAAAGGAAGAAAGAGTGTTGCTTTGAACAGCGTCATGACTATTTCACCCGAACCAAGTAGCTGATATTGCGACGCGCAGCTTCTTTATTGTCACCCGCAGCTTTGCCATCTGGCCGAAGCGTTCTGAAGAAAGCCGCGCCCTGGAATACGGCAGTCTGAATGTGGTAATAGTCTCTCGGTAAAAGAACACCGCGCGCGCTCAACAGCGGGAATGACTCAAAATTGTGGGAACGTTCCTTGTCAATAAAAAATACTATATTCATATATTCCTTCGTTCCACTGTTGTAGAATGTCCCGGCACCGCATAGGTCGTCGCCTTCTTCGTCGATAGCGCAGATACCACTTGCGCAATACTGATTGCCCGGGGCAATCGAGAAATTGATGGCTATGTCCTTGTTATCCTTGTCGTACCTTTTAATCGCGGTCTTGCCGGCTGCGCCCCCTGGACTCGCAAAGCCCCCGACCCGCCATACCGCTTCGGCTGTCGCCGCCGCTCCAAAAAGGCAGGCGTCGCAGGCGAGGCCGAGCTTTGTCCAGCTGTTGGCGTCGAACTCCCAGATGTCGTTGCACGGGCCGCCGTTCTGGCTCCAGCCGCCCATCACCCAGATCCGATCTTTGAACGGCGGCGCCACCACCGCATGCCCCATTCGCTGCGTCATCCCCTTCGGCCAACCGCGAGAATCGTCGTCGCCGACCTCGTGCCACTGGGTCTCCTGAAAATCGTAGTAGCCGACATTGCGGCCCGGCTTGTCGGGCTGACAGCAATCCCCGCCCAACAGCCAAAGTCGGTCGCGGAAGATCACCCCAGGCCGACGCGCCGCTTCGACCTTCACCTCGATCGTCTGGTCCAACTTGTTCTTCACCGGCTGCCATGTTTCAGGGTGATGATCGAAGCCGTGGTCCGTCGACCAAAGCTGCGCAACGGAATCAGCGCCGAAACGGACCAGCGCGTACAGCCGGCCGCGGTTCGGATGAGCGTACAGCCCGAGGATTTCCGTAGGTTTGTCCCCGAGGTTCAAGTAATAGCTCTCGAAGCTGGTCGCGCTGAAACCGTGGATTTTAAGGCGCCGTGTAATCGCCTGGTCGCCGGCTTGCACATTCAAGATGTAGTTTCCGCTTCCGTCCAACAATCCGGCCCAGTTCCCCTCTTTACCCTTGCCACTCGTCAGCGTGGTGGGGGTCTTCTCGTCAGTTACGAGTTTGTAATCGCACTCCCGATCAATGGACCAACTTAGCTCGACCGGGTTCCCCAGAAACACGTTGTAGGACGTTGCGGTAAAGGATTTGATCTGCGGCGGTGTGCTCGACTTGACAATCGGCACAACGTCCAGAGGCGGACCCTTTAAGTCGTTGCCGTGAAGCTTGATATCGACGGCGCCGGTATGCTGCTCAACCAGGAAGTCTTGAAAAGAAATCGTCAACGTCAATTCTTCGGCCTGTTTCCTGGGGGGGATGGAAATAAGAACAGAACCAACGGTCGACTTGTCCAGGTCCGGGAAGCCTTTGGGCGCGGCGGGAGCAAAATTGATCCTGCACTTTTTGAACTCCTCTATTGTCATCAGCGCGCTTTCGGCGCCGCCGACCAGCGTCGACAGAATGACGCTCATGTAGCCGATGGTGGTGATTTTGATCGACAGGGACTGTTTCTGCCCGGCGTTCAACGCCTCCGGCGTCACCAGCTTCATCGTCGCGCTGGGGGTCGTCATCGCTTTTCTCCCTTCGCCGGGCGTAATTTGAGCCATCCCTCGTGCAACGCCATGGCGGCGGACAGGGATGGCGTCGCCGCAGTGTCGGTGACGGCCTCGGCTTCGTCCGACTCATTCGTCTCGTCCGGAAAGAACACCCAGCTCCATTCGCCATGACCATCGGTCGGCAACGGTATGCGACGCTGTGTCGCCGGCTCCTCGGCGCCGGCCCGTTCGCCCAAGATCGGCGCAACCAGGAATGGGATCTCCAGGTCGGACACACTCTTGGCGAGAAGCGCTTGGGGAATTGCGGCGACGGAGGCCGGCAGAATGCCCGAGACGAGGTTCACCCCTCGCTTGGGATCGAGCAGCAGGGTCAGGATTAGCGGCTTCGCCTTTGGATCGCACGGAACCTTGAGAGTTGGAGACCCAAAGTAAGCGTTCGCCTCAAACTCGGGGTCGAACGTCTCGTCCGCCCTGAGGCGCAACGTTTCATACGCGCCGGGGCTGTCATCGTCGATGAAGTAGCCGACGAGGCCGTCGGGTCCAAGGCGGCGGTCGCCGAGGCGAACCGGAAACGTCAGCCCGCGGAACCACGGGTCTTGTTGGTCCGCCGCGAGCCCGGGCAGGGCGCTCGGATCGGCAACCGGCGACCCATCGAACTCCAGGCGAAGCGAAGCCCTGACCAGGGCGAGCGGCCGGCCAACCAGCACCGACTGGAGGCCCTGATCCAGCGATAGATCCGCCTCGTCCTCGTGCCGGTCGAGAAGGTCTCGGAAAGCCTTGAACGCGGTTCCACTCCGCGGCCACCGCCGCGGCGTAACATCCGCAGCCAACCCCGCGCCCGGGGGGAGCCGCGCCGCCGCGCCGTCTGTCGTAAACAGCAAGCCATTGACGAAATCGCGAAGCGTCTTGTCGGGAATGTCCGCTTCGTCGGGCCCGCGCCCGCTCGCCGAGTTCGCGTCGAACGGCCGCGCCGGCATCTTCGTCCAGCGGACCTCTTCCTGTCCTTGCGGAAGGTTGATCGCCTGCACCGCGCCAAGCAAGGTCGCGACGGAATTCTCGGCCGCATCGCGGGCGTCGTAGATCATCAGGCTGCGATCGACGCGATTGTGGAGGACGAACCCGCAGATCGGGCTGGCGCCGAGATCGCCGAGGCTTTCCCGCATGTCGTCGCGCGCGGAAAGCCAGCGGAGAAGCAAACGCGCCGGCTGGACGAGACGCGGAAGGAGGTGAGCCGAGCCGTCGCGTCGCGCGCCGGCGAGTATATGGCTGAGGACCGGCTTGGCCGGCTTTTCGCCTTCGGTGTCGATGAGCCGCTGGATGCGCCCGAAACTGTCGACGATCCACAGCCGGGTGAGTTCGAAGCGACCGCCGCGCAGGGGTGAGAACGATGGTCCGCCTTCCACGCCGAGGAGAGGGGCCGCCGCGTACTGGTTCTTGATGAGGCGGGCGATCGGATCGACGGACAAATTGCCGTCATCGTCCTTCGTCAGCGGCCCCAGGTGCGGACCTGGGGCCCGTCCCGCCAGCGCGTCGGTCAGGCCCATGAGGCTTTGTCCCGCGAGTTTCCGCCAGCCCCTCGAAAGCGAACCCGTAGTCCTGCTCAAATTTCTGCTTGGCCGCCGCATCCCCTTCAAATTTCTTCCGCCTGGCGGCCCCGAATCCACGTTCGAGACCGGTCGTGATCGGGGCGAAGCCCTCGATAACGCGTGACTTACCGCCGTCCGGCGGAGCCGAGCCTTTCCAGCGGCAATCGACGCCCTCGGCGAGCTCCCAGCGGTCGGACGCCAGTCGGCCCGGGTCTGGGAAGTGGGAAGACCAGCTCGCCTTCCAGACCATGTACACCGGCCGTACTGGCGTCGACGGTTGCCTGACGGCGGAGAGCAGCGAACGCAGCGCGTGCTCGCGCAGCGCGGGTTTACCTGCGTCAGCGAGCAGGAGTGACCCGAGATCGCCAGCGTCTCCGCGATTGACGCCCTCAAGCGTCTTTTCGATCGCGTCGCCCACCTCTTTGATCTGCCCCGCGCTGGGATTCCCGATGCGTCTCACTTTCTCCAAATAGACCCGCGCCAGAAGCCCCGCGCGCTGACGATCCGTGAACACGGCGTCGAGCAGCAGCTCGGCCCAATCCGGCGCCATCCCGTCGCGTGCGGGCGGCGGAAGGTTCTGGGAGTGCAGGTAACTCTTCAGATGGTCGCGGGAAACCTCGACTGTTCCATGGTTTGGAACGTTCACCACCTTGATGCCGGCGATCGCCTGGCCGCTGACGCGGCACTCAAGCGGCGAGGCCCCCCCTTGAAGCGCCGGGACCGGCAAGCCGGCGGTCAGGACGAACGGATCGCTCGCGTGCCAGAACCGTGGCGACGCGCGCGCAAGAAGCTCGAATTCGGGCTTCTCCTTCGGCTGTTTCGGCACGATTTGATTGCGAAGTCTGCGCTCGGCCGCGTCCCGTAGATCTCGCAGATTGCCGAGGTTCGGATCCCCCTCCTCGACCTCCTTCCTGGCGGCTTCGAGGTCGTCGGCCATGCGTGTGATTTGGGCCGCGCCCGGGGGGGTGGCGTCCTTGGACCAGAACTGTTGCCGGCACCAGGCGGCGAACAACCGGCTGCGCGAGGCGTCGAGGGCCCGCGCGGCTTGTTCGGATTCGCGCTGCAATCGGTTCAGCTCCGCCAGTTGCTCCGAAACCTCCGTCGGCAGTTCCGGGAGGGGCTGCGCGTTCGCGTCCTTGCTCTCGCGCTCCTTCAGCGGCGCCGCGATCTCCCAGAATGTGCCGCCGTCGCGCGCCGAGAACGCCCGCTCGTGCAGCTTCGCCCGCCCGCCGAGCATCTGGCCCAAGGTTTTGAAGAACTGTGGGTCTTCCATGTCCCGTCGGGTCGGCCGGCGCTCGGCCAGCGCGGCGAGCTGCAACTCGCTGACCAATCGGTCGCGGTCGTCCTCCGCGCCGTTCGCCTTGGCCAAGGCGGCGAGCGCTTCGACGATGCTGCCGCCGAGGGCGACCCTGACATCCTGCAAATGGGCGGTGCTGCACCCCTCGTTGGGCCTCCACACTATGCCCGGCGCGCTCCCGTAGCAGGTCACCGCCGTCGGCAAGAACTCCGAGTCGTTGGGGATCGACCAGTGGTTTTGCTGCATGCGTAGCGGCCAGCGCTTCTCCGGGCCCAGCCCTTCCTCTCCGGGCCTTGCGATATCGACCCACAGCGGATCGGCTTTCTTATTCGAGAACCAGCCGGCGACGAGGTAGGTGCAGACGGTCCCGTCCGAAAGGTCGTCGGCCGGGTCGTGCAGGCCGAAAACATGTTGGCACGATGGATAGAAGGCTGCGAAGCCGAGATTGCCCGGAGCGAAGGCGGTGAAGGGCGCCGAACCGTTGGTTTCCCCCCGTTCCGTCCAGCCTTCCAGCGGCTTCTTGCGTCCGAGCCGGGTGATCTCGACATGAACCTTGCCGCCTTGATCCTCGCGCTCCTGCAGCCACGGCGCGTCGGCATCGTCCGGGTGGGTGAAATCGCTCTCGACCACCCAGGACTGTTGCGACAGCACGCCCGGTTTCGCCTCCCACAATCTCATGACGAGCCAGCGGTTCGGGGCGGGCGGCAGTGTCGAGCCTTTGTTGTCGGCGGAGGGGCGGACATGGGTGAAGGCGGCCGGCAGCGTCCAATGCAGATGGATTCCCTTTGGCGGCGACAGGAACGGGGGAGTTTGGTCGGCCTCGAGCTTCGGGCGGAGCTTCACGCTGAGCGGGGCTCCCGGGCCGTTCAGGTTGTCGTATTTCGGCGTCAGATCGACGAACCGCGCCGTGCCCGGTTCGCCGAAAACCAGCGCCTGCACCTGCATCGGCGCCCAGAGCCGGTGGTCGTTGGACAAAGCGGCCATCGCTCAGCCGCCGATCTTGAAGATGAAGCGCAGAGGGCGGGACATCCGTTCCTTCGCGAATTTGGCCGAGCTTTGTGCGTTCTTCGTCCATGCGTTCATGTCCAGCACGCGCGCCTTCGCATTGTTGTCGCGAAACGACGGCAGCTCGCCGTCTTTGATCTCGAAGTGCAGGCCCTCTGGCGGCTGGGTGATTTCCATCTCGCGCACCTGTCCGTCGACCAGGCCGAACAGGATATCGGGGGCGACCCGATCAAGGCGCAGCATCGCCAGCTCTTCGGCACTCTCACGTCCGGCGGAGCGGAAGGCGCGAACCTCGAGGCCGGGCCAGCCCTCAAGAATGCGCGAGCGCAAGAGAAATCCACTGAATGCGAAGCTCGGACGGGGGCCGGCGGGAGGCCGGGTTCCGGTCGGCTTTTCGCCGCGCTGCTTGGCCCGCAGCGCCCGGGCCTCCTTCACAATGTCGCCGATGTAGTTTCCCGCCTGCGTCTTGTTCAGCAGCAGCCGGATGGTTTCGACGCGCCCCACGCTGAGCGCTCCGCCGACCAGGGCGTTGATCCATTGCGGGTCGATGAGGAAGAGCTTCAGCGATTCCGCTGGCAGCGGCTTCTCGTCGGCGACGAGATAGGCGAACGGCACGCCGTGCAGCAGGCTCAGACGGCCAAGAAAGGACGTCACGGACGTCGAAGGCAACGGCGGCTCAACCACCTTCTCGTTCTCGCGCACCTCCCGGGTGTCGAGGGCGTCAAACAAGCGTTTTGACATGTGTCGACGCCTTCCTCACGCTGACCATTCGAGCGCCAGTGCGACCATCAGATCGTCCCCCTGCAACTGCTTCGCACGCTCCAGGCGCGCCAATCGCCGCGCCGATTGCGCCTCAGGGGACTCCTTCGGATTGAAATCGCGAAACTTCGTCTCGGCCTCCCGCATCAGCGCCTCGGTGACGTAGCCGCTATCGAAGCTAAACACGGCTCGGGCGAACTCCGGCGCCTGCAATGCGAGCAGTCTGCCAAGCTGCCAGGCCGCGGCGTAAGAAGCGTCAAGCATGTGCGTATTGGCGTCGTATTGCAGCGCCTCGTCGGCATTGGCGAAAATCAGGCTCCGCGTCGCGGCCGGGATCGATACTGGCGTCAACGGCCCGCGATACCAGGACACCGTCCTGTCGCCGTGCCGCAGGCAGTGCTGCAATGGGACGTAGCCAAGCGTGAGCGCCTCGTGGACGGGTCCCGCGTCGACATTGCTCCCGTCCGCAGCCCGCAGCCAGATATCCTTGCCCTTGTGCAGGTTTTCGACCCGTTGCTCGAACGTCTCGCCCTCGGATACGAACGTCCAGTGATCGAGCACGACGAGCCGGATCGTGGCGTCCCCTTGTGCGGGCTCGGCGCGGTCGATCAGGTCGATGAAACCCTCTAGTGAAACCAGAACCGCGATATTGCGCTGTTTGTCGGCCGGCAGACGGTTGGCGAGCACGACGGCGAACCAGCCGTCGCCAACGCCGTAGACATCCTCCTTGTCGCGGGTATCGACCAGGCGCGCATGCGCCAGGCGAGGCAGCTCGTCGAGGCGCGGCGCCGCCTTCCGAAAAAGCGCGAGCGGGATATCGAGCGCCGTGCAGCGGGTGTTGCGCTCCTTGCCGCCTTCGGCGCGCGGCTTCTCCTCTGTTTCCCAAGGGTCGAGCGTGATCTTGGGGCCGCGGATTCCTGTTGGCGGCTGAACCACCTCCTGGAAAGAACGACTGGCGAACGGCGGAGGATCGGGGAGTCCGGCCTCCTTGAACTCGGCCTCGTTGAACAACAGCAGCGCTATCCACGGCTCCGGAGGCGCCTTGCTGTCCGGGAGCGAAGGTTAATTCGGGACCAGCGGCCGTTCCCAGGACAGCGCCTTGCGGCGGCAAACGACGTGCGGCACGGTTTGATGGTAGGCCCCGCGGTGGCCGTCGGCAGGATATCGCGAATAGATCTCATCAGGGGCGATGGTAAAGCGCGGTCCGCGGACGAAGAACTTCTTGGATGTCTCAAATGAGTCAAGTGCCTTCTCTTCTTCTTTGTCTTCTTTCTCTTTTTTCTCGACTGTCACAGACAGACTCTGCGTCGCCTCCAGCGTGTATTCGCCCGCCGTCAGCATCGGGACGAAGGCGTCAACCAGGGTGAGATTCGTTTTCGAACCCAATTCCGTCATGACTCAGGCTCCGGCCGGAAGCGGCGGCAGCTTGCCGATTGGAACCAGCAACGGCGCCGTCAGCCAGACGCCGGCCGGGTTGCGATCCGTCTCCTTGAGTTTGACCGCGTCTCGCAGGTCGAAGCCGGCCCTCTCCATTGCCTCGATCGCCGCCGCGCCCGGTTGGCCCCAGGCTTCGCGGAACAGTTTGGGGCGGTCTCCCGGTTCCTCATATTTTGCGTGCTCCCATCGGCGCGTCGGCCACGCCGCCAGCGTCACCTCCTTGGGCGCGATGCCGACCTCAACCTCTTCCCTCGCAAACTCCCGGCATTGGGCCGGCAAGACTTGGACGCCCATCAGCACATCCTTGATCACGTTGACTTCGAGCGCCTTTCCGGCGTCAGGCATCGGCTTTCCGCTCCACAGCGCTTCGGGGGCGCTCTTGAGCGTGCGGTGATAAACCATCTCGCGGTTGGCCGGCGGTTTGTTCGCCGGTTTCTCAAAGAACTTGAGCTCCAGGGACGATTTGAGCTTCTTTTCGCCCATCGGCCTGACGCCGACCGCGGTGAACTTCTCGCCCGGCGCCACGTTCGAACTCGGTAATCGGAACAAAGGACTCAACCGCGAGCCGGAGCTCGGAGGGGTTGACGATGACGTAGCCGTTGGCGCCCGTGCGCTCTTCGATCAGGCCGGCGACGATGGAGACGCCCAGCGGCATGGTCGGCAGAAACTGCCCCCTGAACTCCTCCCAGCCGAGCTTCGGCGCCGTTTTGGGAGCGTTTCGGTCTCCGAGCGGAACGGTAAAGGCGATGATGCCAAGATCCACGTAGGCTTCGCCTGCGAACGGGGGACCCCAGATGTGCAGCAGCGCCCCTAATTCGAACGACAGCGTCGACGAGAGGCTGCCGAGCCGAAGCACGAAGGCGGCGCCGATACGCACGCCAACCTCGGCGTCGTAGTGCAGCGGCGCCCAGCCGATCAGAAAATCGGCGTGCGCCTCGAACCAGGCCGAGAAGTCGCCCGAGCGGAAGACCGCGCTCAACCGCACTCCGGCCATGATGAAGGAAGGCGTCAGGGCGAAATACGCCTCGCCCTTGATCGTCACCCCGCACTCGGGCAACTGCCAGTTGAAGCCGACGCGGGGCACCTTGGGGTAGTGAGCCGGAACCTGGAACCTGGGGTGATAGCCGCCGAGGGTGACGACGAAGTCGCCGGCCCGGTCTTGGAACTGCGGATTGGTCGGCTTGAACCAGATGCAGAAGGCGAAGCCGCCGGTCAGCTTGCAGCGGGTATCGAACAGAAAAGAGTTCACGGTGAGCGCGGCCATCACCGAGAGCAATCCGTCGTCCGGGGCGAAGCGGACCTTCAGCGCCATCTCGACATAGACAAGCGCTCGCGGCGCCGGCGCCGGCGGCTGACGCAGCGTCGCGATCCCGAGCAGCGCGATTTCGAAGCGCGCGCCGAACTGCACAGTGATCAGCGCGAACGCCTCGACGAGCTTGAACGAGGTGAACTTGACGCCGGCGGCGATCCAGTACTGTCCGGTCACCGCGGGAAAGCAATTGTTCCTGCCGAGTTGGTCCAGCGCGGTGGTCTTGCTTTGCTCCGACTTCCCGAGAACAATGCTGACCAGCGGAAAATCTCGCACCCCGTCGATATCGGGAAGGGTGATCGCCCTGTTGTAGCCGAACCCCGCGGCGATCCCTTCCACGACGAAGCAGGGCGGCCCGCCGAGGATGCCGACGAAGGCGCCGAAGATGAAGAAGGCGGGCTGGTTCTCTTCCGTCGTCGAATAGGCGCCGATCGCGGCGATGGCGAACGTCGCCGCGCGGATCGACGCCTGCCCCGCGTAGCCGACCCGCTTGCCTTCGAAGGTCTTGAGCAGGGCGCCGCTGATCGCCACAGGTCCGCGCGCAAAGTTGAGCTCCAAGCCGTCGAGCCCGAATTCCAGATCCTCAAACTTGAGCTTGGAGAGCTTCGAGGGCTCGACCTTCACGCACAGCCCGGCAAGGCCGACGCCCAGGCCGGCCAGGCTCACTGCGGCGTCCAGCAGGATTCCGAACCGTTTCCCGTCCCACTCGCCTCCGATCCGCCGCAATTGCAGCGGCCCAATCGTCTTGTCGAGGTCCTTCCAGTAGCGCAACGGGCCGCCGCTCTCGGCTTTCCGCGTCGCCACGGCCGCTCCCGGCCCGGGCGCAAACGCTTCTGGTTGCGGCGCAAACGGCGCCGCTCCTTGCTTCTGAGCCTCCGGCGGCGGCAGCGCGATGTCGACGACGGACTCGGCCGTGCCGAACCGAGCGGAGAATGACGGCCCCTTGGCGAACGACAGCTTGTCCTTATCCGTTTGATCGAAGAGCGCCCCTTCGATCGCATCGAACTGCGTGCTGGCATAGTAGACGCCGATGCGGTCGAGATAGAGTCCGCCCAGGAACCGGCCGATGATCCCAGTGTCCGACGCGACGATCGAAGACAGATCGATGCGGCCGCGGCTGCTCACGCCAACCAGCACGTCCTCGTCGCTCTTGGCGAAAGCGAAGACGAGCTTGAACGCCGGGCCGTCTTTGACTTTGACGCCGATATCGCTGCGGATGGAGAACAGGGAGGGCTGCTGCAGCGCCGGCGGGGGCGCGGGGGGCGGCGGCGCCCAATATCTGAAGGCGAGGGACTCGAGGGTCACGCCCGCTGGCAGCGTTTCCACCTGGAACCAGCGCTCGCCGGGCTTCGGGCCTTGAAGCCTATCTATGAGATCGGAGAGCGAGAGGCCAAGGTCCGCCTGTCCCCTGAACTCGGCGCCGTTCTTCCCTCCCAAGGTGGCCTCAAGGCCGACGTACATGCCGTAAACACAGCCTTCAAGCCTTAATCCCAACCTGGTTTCGTTGTCAGGCCCAGGCATCTTTCAGCACCCAGGACGCCGCCTCGAACCGCAGCGGTCAAAGAGTCAATGTTTTTGCGGAGACTGTAGCCTTGGACTCTTTGCTAGCTGCAAGCTTGAAACTCTCGCCAGCAGACCCTTTCTCTTTGAAAATAATAGTGAGCACGTGCTCACTGGCAGTGTAACTACATTTTTTGATTTCATCGTCATCGGAGGCGCTTAGCCCCTCTGCCAATGACTGTACTGTTGCCTTGACATCTGCGCCGATTTTTGTCTCTTTCGTGCCGGCCTTTGGAATTCCGTCGACAAACTTCCACTGGACGCCATTCAACGTAACGTTGCTGTTCGCTGCCGGGACCTCGTCCCCGAACCTGATGTGCCCGCTGGCACTCTCGGCCTTCTTTTCCTCAGCCGTTTCCGGTTCACCCTGGCCGCCCTCCAGGTTCAACCCGGACGGCTCGCCCTTCGACTTGGCGTCCGCATCGATCGCAAAGCCGTTGCCCTCAAGGCCAATTGTCTTATAGGTAATCTCCAGCTGCTTATCGTCCAGATTGGCGACGTATTCGCACTTCGCTGTGTCGCCCGTCTTCGCTGCGTTGAGCGCCGCCTCCAACGAGGTGAGTGTAGCCGCGAGCGAATCGCCTAGTTTGACTTCCCGTTTCTTTTCGTCAGTCGCTGTGTCAACAAACGTCCATTTGTCCGCGCCGAACGTGATGGCCCCTTTGTCGGTCGGATTGTCGGAAAACGTGATGGACCCAGTGGCCCGCGCCGGCTCAATCGGCAACGGGAGCGACCTTGGCAGTTCAACGCGCTTCGGAAAGTTGAAGTCGTTTTTCGGCGCGTTCATGACCAGGATGCTAACTTTATTCACATCAATGTTCGGCAATAGGGCGAGTGGTTTGGGAAAACCTACGGACAGGCCGAACATCATTTTCTTTTTTTGTGCCTCGCCTTCTCCCTTGATATCGATTAGCAAATCTGTGATCGTAAGTTCCGCAAGTAAAGCAGTTGTCATTAAATTCTGAAGCTGCGCAGGTATTCCTTGAGAGCCAAGATGACTTTTAATGGACCTCTCGAAATCCTCTCTTTTCGTTTCATTTTTCTCTAATTTATAGCTAAGATACGCTTTTTTGAAATCTGCTCCGTCTTTATACTTAGTAGGAAGCATTATACCCAGACCATCAACCTCGTACGTCTTCTTCAGCCAGTAGGCGAAGGAAATTGGAGTTCCGAGAGAAGCCGGTTTGTTGAGCTGCAGAAAGAAATCTTTGCCGATAACGCCCTCGATCGCAACGGCCTCGTCGTCGATGGTCATGTCGGCGCGCAGGCCAATTCTCGTCTCGTTCGTGGTCGCGACTGCATCCGCCATTTCCAAGTCCTCCCCTTACCGCATGTCCACCGTCCACACGCGGCCCCGCGATGCGGCCAGGAGACTGCGCGTCGCGGCCAATTGTTGACTCTGACTTTGTGACTACGCGGAGCGCCGTCGCCGCTTGGGCGATCTTTTTGATACAGGGCAAAAACCGCCGCTTGAAAGAAAGTGGCCACGAAACCGCGTGCCTGTCAACGGCAAATAACATCGACGTGGGACGCGCGCGGGCTGGGTCGATTTCGCCGAGTATTAGCGCGGCTCGCAACGGCGCGGGCCGCGCTCCGGCGTCGCTTTTCGTTCGTTGTGATTAGTTGACGTTCTCGCAGCTCGTGGGGCCATCGCCCCAGCTCATCCCCATCTTCCGACCATTCTTGTTTTTGACATCATCCTGACACTGCCGCTTCGTATATAGCCCCTAAATCTTTCCGTCGTCGGGGCAATTGTGGTGGAAATAGCAGAAAGTTTTATCTTTGGCGCTCGCTTCTCCGACGGAGATAAGACAGCCGATTCCGGCGAGCAAGAGGATTCTAGCGATGGTGGGCATGTCAATTCTCCAGAGTTGAAAATATGCGTCAGTCGCCCCCGAGAGGATACCTTTCCTCGACACGGTCTAATCTATTGACAGCATATTCACGCCTGAAAAACCTACTGAAGCCGACGACGCAACAATGAAAGTATTTCGTCCGCTTTGACAGAGTCGATCCGAAATCCCACGAATCCCTCGGCTCTTTCGCACGCGAGCTAGGTCCGGCCGATCGAGCCGCGCGCGGGCCGCCGAGCGCGACCCGGCGTCTGCGGGCGTCGAGGAGATTGCGTGAACCAGTTTGATCGTCGCCTCCGCGATGGTCATCGATAACCGTTTCGATCCTTTTTAGCGCTTCCCCGTCGATCGATTAAACCACGACCCCGTGGTTCGTTCCCCTGGAAGATCGCGCGTGGACAAGGCTCTGAGCGACCTCGGCGCGATCGACGCCGCGGGAGGGGAAGTCGACCGGGCGACCGGGATCCGTGTCGGACAGGCCTCGACCCGGGTTTGGCCAAATCTCTCGTCGCAACTGTGAGCTGTCGCCGCATGCAAGTTGTGTGACGGCGATCACTGCCACTCTTTTCGGTATGTGCAACGACGCCACTGTCTCGCTATGTGCGATATTCCCAGCGACGGCCGGAAAGCGGCGGAGGCGCCAGATGAGCCATCGGGTCGCGGAGCCTGAAGCTAGGCTGAAAGCGCTCAAGGCGCTCGCCGAGGCGGTTTCGCAGGAAAAGATCACCGAAGAGCTCATTGGCGTCATTCATCGACCCGGATGGACCACCGTCGCAGAGCCGGCGCTTGTGGAGGCCATGACGGAGGCGCTGCATGCCCAGTTGCAGGTCTTTCAGGGCGGGCTGCGCAATCTCGGCTCGTCCGCTGGCCTAGTCGGGCGCGGTCCGCCGCCCTCCGGCGGCGCCGGCGGGGGAGGCGGCGGATCGGGCCCCGGCTCGGGCGCGTGGTCGCTCGTCGCGTCGATGCCAAACTCCCACACTGGAACTCGGCGCCGCGACGACCGCCGTATTCCCGCCGCCGCCGCTGACCCCCGGCGGCTTCGTTGACGGCACCATCATCGTCGTCACCGCGCGGCTCTATGTGGTCGGCGGCAGCGGCCAGAGCAACGATGTGGAGTCCTACTTGCCGGCGACGAACGCCTGGACGGCGATGGCCAACCTGCCGACAGCGCGGTTCAGCCTGTGCGTCGCCACAGGGTCTGACCACCGCATCTACGCAGTCGGCGGCAGGACCAATCCCGCTGGCGCGCTCAGCAATGCCGTCGAGGCGTATCAGCCCTTTGCGCTCGGCTTCAAGCTCGGGCCGGGGGGCTGGAGCGGCGGGCTCGCGGCGATGCCAACGGCGCGCGAGCGCGCCGCCGCGACCTCCGGCAAGGATGGCCGCATCTATGTGATCGGTGGTTCGAACAACCCCACCCTATCGTTCAGTTCGCCGCTGAAGACGTTGGAAATCTACGACCCGAAGACCGACAGTTGGAGCAGCGGCGCCGACATGGGTGTCGCGCGCGACAGCCCCGCCGCCGCTACCGGGTCGGATGGCGCAATCTACGCAATCGGTGGTTTCGGCGGCGCGCAGAGCCTCAATTCCGCGGAGTCGTACAATCCGGCAACCAACAGTTGGACCGGGCTTCCCGCAATGGCCTCAAAGCGTAGCGACTTGGCCGCGGCGGCGGGGCCGGACGGACGCATCTATGCCCTTGGGGGCGCGGACGGCGGGACCTTGTTCGCCTCCGCCGAGATCTACGATCCGGCAGCCGTCGACTGGAGCGCCGGCCCGACGATGAACTCACCCCGCTCGCAATTCGCCGCTGCGATCGGGCCGGACGGCCGGCTCTACGCGATTGGCGGCTTCGACGGCCTGCTGCTGCTCAATTCGGTGGAGGCTCTGACGCTCTAAGCGGCATTGCCAGCGTAATTTTCAGGCCCATTTACCGCGGTGGCTGATGCGCAAACGGCTGCGTTCTTACGCTGGCAAGGCCAGAATTTAGGACTAGAGCGCGATCTGGTTTGACTGAATTGAGGGGATTCCCAAAGGGGCGCGAGTCAGATTTCAACCTGCTGGCTGGGTTGGAGGCTAGCAGGGATGGCGCGAGCCTATTCTTTGGACCTGCGGGAGCGGGTGGTTGCGGCGGCGACTTCGGGACAGTCCTGCCGCTCGGTGGCCAAGACGTTCATGGTCAGCGTCGCCAGCGTTGTGAAGTGGTCGCAGCGCCAGCGCGCGCTCGGTAGTCCGGCGGCGCGGAAGATGGGCGGCCACAGGCCCTACCTTGTGGCGCGCGAGCGCGATTGGGTTCTGGCGCGGATCGCTGAGAAGCCTGACCTGACACTGCGCGCTTTGCTCAGAGAGCTGGCCGACCGCGGCCTAGTGGTCAGCTATTATGCGCTTTGGCATTTTCTCCAGCACGAAGGCGTGACGTTCAAAAAAAGTCTTCGCGCCTCCGAACAGGACCGACCGGACGTCGCCAGGCGGCGTGAGCGGTGGAAGGCGCGTCAGGCGAGGATCGATCCGAGGCGGCTTGTCTTCATCGATGAGACCTGGGCTAAGACCAACATGACGCGCGCCCATGGCCGATGCCCCAGAGGCGAACGCCTCGTCGCCAAAGCGCCTTTCGGCCGATGGCGAACCCTCACCTTCCTGGCGGCGCTGCGTCGCGATGGGCTCACCGCGCCCTGCGTCATCGACGGACCGATCAATGGCGTGAGCTTCCGCGCTTATGTCGAGCAAGTTCTCGCACCCATCCTCGCGCCGGGCGACATTGTCGTCATGGACAACCTCGGCAGCCATAAGGGCCGCGCCGTTCGCGCCGCCATCCGCGCGGCCAAAGCCAAGCTCTTCTTCTTGCCCGCCTACTCGCCAGACCTCAATCCAATCGAGCAGGCCCTTCGCCAAAATGAAGACCTTGTTACGCAAGGCCGACGCGCGAACTATCGACGAGACCTGGCGAACCATCGGCGCCCTGCTCAACTGCTTCACCCCGACAGAATGCGCAAACTACTTCAAAAACGCAGGATATGCTTCAGTCTAACCAGATCGCGCTCTAGCGGCTGGCCATGAGCATGGATTGCAGCGGAACATCGAGCGGAGAATTCGCGCCAACTGGCAAGACGAACCGGAGCCAAGCTGCAGCACTTCGGCCGGATCGCCGCGGCGCTTCCTGTCTGCTCACACCGCCGTCTGACCGCGCTTTCAACATCGGCGGCGGTTGGCGCTTGTCAGTTTGAAAGGCTCGGGGGGCGCGAAGCCAGCCGCGGTTGATGAGAGACCCAGAGTGTCCCCAAGCCGAGGAGCAGACCATGAGCCATGTCCCCGCCGGTTATCGAAAACTCGAAGGAAGCGAACGGCCGCCGGCGCAGGGGGCTGAACTCCTCGGTCCGGCGGACCCGGCCGAAAAGCTTTCCGTCACGGTCCGCGTTCGACGACGGCTTGGTGCGCCGACCCCGTCGGATCACGAGCAGTGGATGGCCACCCCGCCGCTGAAACGAAAATTTATTTCGCACGACGAGTTCGCCTCGAAGTACGGAGCCGCGCAACAGGACATGGACGCGATAACGCGTTTCGCAAGCCAGCACGGATTGGGGGTCGACGGGACCAGCGTGGCCGGGCGCACGGTGACCTTGTCGGGCACTGTCGCGCAAATGGGCCAAGCGTTCGCCGTGGACTTGGGCCGCTATCAAACGCGCGCTGGAACCTACCGGGGACGTGACGGTTTCATTCATATCCCGGATGAACTAAGCGAAATCGTAGGGGCGATATTCGGCCTCGACAACAGACGGGTCGGTTTCCGTAACAACGGCGACCCACCGGGCACATCGCTGTTCGCAGTGGGCGGGCCGACTCTCCCTGCGCAGTTCTACAACTTCCCGCAGGTTCCGCCGGATGCGACCGGGCAGAGAATCGGCATCGTCGAATTCCGGGGTGATGGAGGCTGGGCGCAGCCCGATGTCACAAACACTCTTGAAGCTTGGTTCGCGCCTTCCACGACTCCCGTCGACGTTCCGCCCAGCGGAAATTCGATGGCTCAATCCGGCGTTTTTGCCAGCGAGATTATGCAACCAACCCGCGTATCAGAGCATGATCAACCGCCGTTCTCATGATCGTGCCTCTTGCCCTGCCTAACGGCGGTCGATTTGAAACGCTCGATCGCGAGCAAAAGAATATTCGCGCCTGCAGCTTGAAACGGCGAACATGAGAGCGGATACAACGTTATTTTGGGCAGCAGCGCCCACACATCCGGCGTCGCTACGGTTGCGTGCGGCATTTCGGCCGTCGCCCCGCTCTACGCGGGTCTTGTGGCGATGATCAACGCGCGGCTTGGGCAGCCCATCGGCTTCCTCAACCCCACGCTCTACGCCTTTCGCAACAATGTTTGCGTCGACATCAACAACCAGCTCTTCACCGCGCAAGGCGCGCCGGCCGATAACAGTTTCGGTGGATCGCCAGGCTATCCCTCCGGGCCGGGTTGGGACGCATGCACCGGTTTAGGCAGGTTCGACGGCGGCGCGCTTTTGGCCGCCCTCCAGGGGGTGTTCGCGAAGAATCTCCAGTTCATTTTGGATCGGATCGAGTTCGGCCAGGCTGAGGTCAGCGCGACGCTGACGAGCGCTTCGCCGGGCGTGATACCCAATGCGTTCTACGTAGTCGTCGACGGCTTTAGTGCGAGTGATCTCCGCATTGCGCCGTCGGACCTTCCTCCGAACGTGCCTAGCGCCGGCGCTTCGCCCACCTTTTCAGTGTCGACGTCAGGGCTGACTATAGCGGCGACGGCCTTGCTCGCCGAGGACATTTCGTTGCCGCCGACGCCTCAGCGCTTTAGCTGGGTCTGTTCGGCCAATTTCAAAACCGACCTCAGCGCCTTCAATCCACCGCCGCCCCCGCCCATTCCGGTGATCATTACCGCAAAGAAAATGGGCCTGTCCGACAGCGCTACGGTCGAGCTCGTGGCGCAGGCGGATCCCTACGAACTCGACGGTGCCGTCTCATGGTTGAGCACGGACCTCCGCGTTTTTCAGATGACCACAGGCGGCTCCCCGCCGGGGCTGCCCACGGTGACTCTGAAGAACACCGGCGACCCCAGGCAGACGCGCCGACATTCATCAAGGCCGTGATCGACGGGCTCAACGGCGACAGCGCGCCTCCCAACGCATTAGATCAGATTTCCACGGACGAGCAGGTTTCCGAGGTCACGCTCGATTGGAACCCCTCGGCGCCGGTCTACAATTTCGCCGTGGCGCGGGTGCGGTACCAGTCCAACGTTGCTTCAAGTAAAGTTCGAGTATTCTTCCGCCTGTATCAGGCCGCGACCACGTCGACCGCATATGAACCGCAAACCTACGCGGCGGTGTCCAATTCGGGCGCGAGCATGAGCGGCCTCATTCCCGTCTTCGGCGTCGATGGCGCCGGCAACGTCGTCGCAATTCCATGCTTGGCCGATAAGCGGCCGGAAGCCCGCTGAATACGCAAACCGACGACAAGAACGTCCTACTGAACGGCATCCAGCCGGCCGCCGGCAATGGAGTCGCTTATGCGTATTTCGGTTGCTGGCTCGACATCAACCAGTCCATGACCAATGCCGTCCCGATATCGCCCGCGCCAGCCCAGTCCATCAGTCCGTGGAAGAATGGCTCTCAATCGATTCTGGCGGCGATTAAAGGCGCGCACCAATGCCTGATCGCCGAAATCTCCTATGACGCCGACCCAGTGCAGGACGGGGAAACGCCGGCGTCGACGGACAAGCTCGCGCAGCGTAATCTCGCAGTCGTGCAATCGGCGAACCCGGGCAATCCTGCATCCCATCGCATCCCGCACACTTTCGACATCCGGCCAACGCCGAAACTTGTCGTCGGCGCGCCGGTCGACGAGCTCATGATCGATTGGACGAACACCCCGCGCGGCAGCACCGCGAGACTGTACCTGCCTGGCGCCGGCGCAGCCGCGGTGCTGGACCTCGCCGCGAAGATGTATCCAACACAAAGGCTGAGACAGGTCGACGCGTCCGCTCTCTGCAATGCTCGACGGGCGGAGCGACCTGGATCCCGGTGCCTCAGGGCGGCGGCAACTTTGCGGCGCTGCTGACGGTGGATCTTCCGGCGACGGTTCGCAAGGGCCAAGCCTTCACCATTGTCGCCCGGCAAGTGACCAGCGACACCGGAGTGCGACAGCTCGATCGCCGCAGCGCAAGCACCGCCACGGCCATACGGCGTATTCTGGGGGCGTTCCAGCTCACCATCCCGGTCAGCACCGAAGAGGCGTTGCTCGAGCCCGAAGAAAGGCTGCTCTCGATCATGCGCTGGATCGACGCGGGGATACCCGCCTATGATCGGTGGTCGCCGGTGGTCGCCAGATATGTCGCGCAGATCGCGGGCCGGGTGCAGGGTTTCGGCGGCGATCCGGGCCAAATTCTGCCATCGCCAACCGGAGATGGAATACCGAAGCGTCGTCATCCAGCGCCCAAACCCGAGAAACGCCTTGTTTTCACCGGCAAGATCGCGGGTCTCGTCTTCGATCGTTTCGGCGACTTCGAAGGTTTTCTGCTGGACAGCGAGGACGGCGAACGGGCCTTTGATAGCCGCGAGCGCGAAATCGAGGAACTGATCGAACGCGCGTGGCGGGAGCGGCTGCGCGTCACCGTGTGGGTGGATCGCGACGAACCGCGCCGGCCCTTGTCAATCATCATAAGCTAGCCATTCCACCCGCGGCCTCGATTGCCCTGGCGCGCCTGATCCAACGACGATGGCGCGCCGATCCGAATGAGCGACGAGAACCCTAGCGAGGCGTCGCAATAGGGCTCTGCCGGTCTGACTGTGTCGGTTTCTTCGTTGTGAGATGCGTGTCGAGCGCGGTTGGATCTGCGAGGAGGTCGGCGCTCGGCGCGGCATGGGCGATCGCGCCACGATCGAGCATGATCGCCTGATCCGTGAAAGGCAAGATCTTCTTCGGCTTCTGTTCGACGATGATCATCGACAGGCCCGAGCGGATGAGTTCGCGCAAAGCGGCCAGCAATTCGTCGACGATGATCGCCGCCAGCCCCTCCGTTGGCTCGTCGAGCAGCAAGAGGCGCGGGTTGAGGACCAGCGCGCGGCCGATTGCGAGCATCTGCTGCTCCCCGCCGGACAATTGCCGGCCCATGGCTTGGCGCCGCTCCTCGAGGCGCGGGAAAAGCGCATATACCCGCTTGACCGTCCAGGCTCCGGGCATCGCGACCGCGGTCAGGTTCTCTTCGACGGTCAGGGAGCGGAAGATGTTGCGCTCTTGGGGTGTCCAGCCGAGGCCACGCCGCGCCCGCAGGTACGGCGAGAGAGGTGTGATGTCCTCGCCGCCGAGCGCGATCCGGCCACTAAAAAGGGTGGTGACGCCGATCAGTGAATCGACAAGGGTCGTCTTGCCGACGCCGTTGCGTCCGAGCAGCGCCAGGGACTGGCCCTCCTCGAGAACAAAGGAGACGCCGTGGATGACCTTCGCCTCGCCATAACCTGCGCTTAAGCCTTCGACCCGCAGGAGCTCAGCCATGCCCGTCTTCGCCGAGATAGACAGCGCGGACGCGCTCGTCCGCGGCTATCGCCTCCGGCGCGCCTTCGGTCAGAAGCTTCCCCGCAACTAGCACCGAAATACGCTGCGCGAAATTGAATACGAGGTCCATGTCGTGCTCGATCAAGAGGATCGCGACGTCGGAAGGCAGAGCGGCGAGCGCGGCGAGGATGTCCTGCCGTTCTTCCTCCGGCACGCCCGCGGCGGGTTCGTCGAGCAGCAGCACTCGCGGACGCGTCGCCAGCGCGAGGGCGATCTCCAGGAGCCGCTGCTTGCCGTACGGAAGCTTGTGCGTGGGCCGGTCGAAGTCGGACTCGAGGCCGAAGCGCGTGAGCAGGCTTTCGATTTCAGCGACAGTTTCCGGCCGGCCGCCTGCAACCCGCCAGAAGTCAGCGCCGGAGCCGTTGCGCTCCGAGATCGCGAGCGCAAGCGACTCTGCGGGCGTGAGATCAGGGAAAAGCTGATTGATCTGGAACGTGCGCGATAGACCCATCCGCACGCGCGCGCTTGACGCGAGATGCGTGACCTCCCGCCCGGCTAGCCAGACCTGGCCGGCAGTCGGCTTGAGAACCCCCGTGAGGAGATTGATCAGCGTGGTCTTGCCGGCGCCGTTCGGCCCGATCAGCGCTTGCCTCGCGCCAGGCTGAACCGCGAATGACACATCGTCGGTCGCGACGAGCGCGCCAAAACGACGTATGAGGCCGCGCGCTTCCAGCGCCGGAGCGCTCACGCCACGCCTCGACGCGGTGCGCGCGGCGCGACGAGGGCGATGAGGCGCCGGGCGCCGCCGCAATTCGCTCGCGGCCGGCCAGCACGAGGATGACCAAAGCGAGCCCGATCCAGAATTCCCAATATTCGGGCGTCGCTGCGGAAATCACGTCCCTCAGCACGATGAACGCCGCTGCGCCGATGAGCCCCCCGTAGAGATATCCCGCGCCGCCGATGATGAGCATCAGCATGACGTCGGCCGATCGATGGAAGTCGAACAGGTCGAGCGACACGATCTGCGTTGTCTGCGCCAGCAGCGCGCCGGCCGCGCCTGCGTAAGCGGCGGCAATGGTATAGATTGCAACGATGCGTCGGCTGGCGTCGACGCCAAGCGCGGAAGCGCGCAGGCGGTTTTCCCGGATCGCGGCCAGCGCCAGTCCAAACGGCGAGTGCGCAAGGCGGCGCGCGATCGCGAACAAAATGAGCAGGACCGCGAAGCTGTAGAGCGCGGCATTGCGCTGCCCGGTGAAGCCGATCGGGAACAGGCCGAGCACCGGCGCCATCGAGAAATTGAGCCCGTCCGCCCCGCCGGTGAGCCAGCCGTTGCGGTTTGCGAGCTCCCCCAGCATGAGCGAGACGCCGAGCGTCACCATGAGCCGAGTCAAGATCGCCGCCGCGAAGCAGGAGCGGCCCGGTCAGGAGGCCGACGAGGGCGGCGACGATGGCGCCGGAGGCGAGCCCGAGGAGGGGGTCGGCGAAGCCGTTGCCTGCGAGAATGGCCGCGGCGTAGGCGCCTAGGCCAAGGAACGCTGCGTGTCCAAGCGAGACGATTCCGGCCAATCCGAGAATGAGGTCGAGCGACAAGGCAAACAGGCCGGCGATGAGCGCTTCGTTGATGATCCCCGCGCGCGACGGCAAGGCGAAGATCAGGGCCAGCACCGCAAGCCAGAAGACGAATTCCGGCCACCGCCAGCGCGCGCGCCGATGCAGATGCGCGGCAAGGCGGTCCATCCTCGCGGTTTCGACGGGAGCGGTCATCTCCCGTCGCCGCGCGCAAACAGTCCTTGCGGACGCACGATGAGGGTGATGACCATCACGCCGTAGATGATGAAGGCTCCGATCGAGGGTGCGTAGTATTTGCCCGCGACATCCAAGACCCCGAGCAGGAGCGAGCCGATCAGCGCGCCCATGATCCCGTTCGAGCCGCCGATGGTGACGACGATGAGGAAAGTCACCAGGAATTTCACTGGGAACGAAGGGTCGATTCCGCCGACGACATCGGCGGCAAGCGCTCCGCCCAGGCCGGCAAGTCCGCTGCCGACCGCGAAGGCGATGACGAAAATGCGCCCGACATTGATCCCCAGACCCTGCGCGACGCGCGGGTCGTCGACAGCCGCCCTGAGTTGGGCGCCGAAGCGGGTCTTGATCAGGAACATTTGCAACGCCGCAGCGATCGCGCCGCATACGAAGATGATGAACAGCCGATAGACGCCGATGCCGACGCCGCCGATCTCGATACGGTCGCCAAGCCAGCTCGGCAAATGAACCTGTTGCGGCTCGTCGCCGATGATATATGCGGCGATCGGCATTGCCATCAGCACAAGGCCAATCGTGAATAAAACCTGATCGAGCGGGCTTGCGCCGTAAAGCCGCCGATAAAGCGTGCGTTCGAGTCCGACGCCGAGAATTGCTGGGATGACGAACGCCGCGGGCAGGGTGGCTAGAAATGGGACGCCGGCGCGATTCATGAGCAGCGCCGTCACGTAGCCGCCGATCATTGCGAAGGCGCCGTGGGCGAGGTTGATGAAGTTCATCAACCCCAGCGTCACCGAGAGCCCGCTCGCCAGCACGAACAGCAGCATGCCATAGGCCAAGCCATCGAGCAGGATGGTCAGCATCGGGGGCCTCAGCCGCTCATCCTCTTGCGGCGCTCCCGACGTTCAATGCTTGGCGGCCTTATACGGGTCCTTCACGTTGCGGATGGTCGCGAACTCGACATTGTAAAGCGCGCCATCCTTCTTCTGGACCTTGCGGACGTAGATGTTCTGCACGATGTCGCGCGTTTCCGGATCGATCGATACTGGCCCTCGTGGGCTCGTCCAGCTCATGCCTTTCATCGCCGCCAACAGCGCGTCGCCGTTTGCATCTCCTTTGGTCTTCTCCAACGCCTGATAGATGAGCGCCATGCCGTCATAGGCGCCGACCGCCATGAAATTCGGCCGCATGCCGTTGTTGGCCTTCTCGAACGCCTCGACGAACGCTTTGTTCTCGGGCGAGTCGTGCGCCGCCGAATAGTGGTGCGTCGTCACCGCGCCGAGCGCCGGATCGCCGATGTCGGCGAGCAGGTCGTCGTCGGTCACGTCGCCGGTGCCGATCAGCTTGATCCCCGACTTGTCGAGGCCACGCTCGACGAATTCCTTCATGAAGATCGCGCCCTGACCGGATGGCACGAACACAAACACCGCATCGGGCGCATCGTCCTTCACCCTTTGCAGGAAGGGCGCGAAGTCCGGGTTCTTGAGCGGCACGCAAATCTTTTGCGTGATCGTTCCGCCGTCCTTCTCGAACGTGTCGGAGAACCATTTCTCAGCGTCGATTCCTGGTCCGTAGTCGGCGACGATGGTGACGACCTTCTTGATCCCATTCTTGGCTGTCCAGTCGGCCATCGGCGTCGAGGCTTGGGGAAGCGTGAACGAGGTGCGCACGATATAGGGCGACTTCTCGGTGATCATTGCGGTCGCGGCGGCGCTGACGATCTCGGGGACCTTCGCTTCCGTGGCTACGGGCGCCGTAGCCAGCGCGAGCGGCGTGAGCCCGAACCCCATCAGCACCTTAGCGTGGTCGTTGCCGATCAGCTCTTCCGCGAGCCGCTTGGAGACGTCCGCCGCGCCGGTGTCGTCCTTGACCTCGAGGACAATCTTCTTACCGGCGACGGTGTCGCCATGCTGGTGCATGTAAAGCTCAGCGCCGGCGCGCTCCTGCTTGCCGGTCGACGCCTGCTGGCCGGTCATCGGCAGGATCATGCCAATGGTGACGGTATTGTCGTCCGCGTGAGCGGGACATGCGAGCAGCACCGCGGCCAACGCGGTCCCGAATGTCGACAATTTCAACATAACCCTCTCCTCCCCGCTCGGCTTTGCGTTGGCCGACCTGCGATCGTCGTATTCCTCGACGCTAGCCTTCCGGTTGCCGAAACGAAAGCGAGATCTTGGGCTCATGCCCAGTCGCCATTCACTCCATCAGAACGTCAGGCTCGATTTAACAAGTCGGGCAGCGTTTGGACAGCAACGCGGCGCGTGGGCTCGGCTTCTTTGCCTCCGACTGCTTCCCGCACCGGCGAAGTTTGCGGCGCGAAACAGCAGGAGATCGACTTCAATTTGTCGTCGCGATCGTGGGCGATAGCTTGAGACTAAGAGGGTGCGTAGGCTTGCGACGCGCGATTGCCTCTCCAACAGACTGTCCGGCAGACCGACTGGGGCATTCGCTGCGATTTTGCGGCTCGGCTCTCAAACCCAGACATGCGCGTAGGTGACGTCTGCTGCCTCTGTAAGCCAGATTGACAGCTTTATTGAATTGCCCTTAGCTCAACGCATTAGCTAGCAAGCACGGAGCGAACTTGCACCGGCTCTCCGCGGCCAAGCAGGCCTCTTGCGGGGATCGGAATCGCTTCGGCCGTGTTGACGAAGCCCGCGTCGAGCGTGGGCGCGCCAATCGGCCGGGGCGGAACGCTTCGCGGGAGGAGCGAGTTCGATGGAGGCTGGCGGGCGCGCCGTCGGCGCGATCGGTTCAGGGGACGAGCGGCCGCAGGCGGCAGACGCCAGCGAGCTCTTGCAGGTGCGCGGCGTCTTCAAGAGCTTCGGCGGCACGGAAGCGCTGGCGGACGTCGGCATGACCCTCAAGGCCGGCGAGATTCTTGCGCTCTTGGGCGAGAACGGTGCCGGTAAGTCGACGCTTATCAAGATTTTGGCCGGCGTCTACACGCTCGACGCCGGCAGCGTCAGCTTTCGCGGCCTCGACGTCACTCATGCGCTGCGTCGATTGCCGATCGCCTTCATCCATCAGGACCTCGGCCTCATCGACTGGATGACGGTCGCCGAAAACATCTGCATGACGCTAGGCTTTCCGCGCCGCCTCGGCATGATCGATCAGGACGCAGCGCGAAGTCGCGCTGCGGTCGCGCTGGACGCTCTCGGCGCCGACATTGATCCAGACACCCGCATCCAGAACCTGAGTCGCACCGAAAAATCGCTGGTGGCGATCGCCCGTGCGCTCGCGGCCGAACCCGAGATCCTTGTCCTCGACGAGCCGACCGCGAGCCTCCCGGCTGACGAGGTGGCGCGGCTATTCTCTGCGTTGCGCCGACTGCGCGCTCGTGGCGTCGCGATGATCTATGTCTCGCACCGCCTCGATGAGGTGTTCGAGATTGCCGATCGCATGACCGTGCTTCGCGACGGGCGCGTCGCGGGGGAGCGAGAGGTTGCGAAGACGACCGCGGACGAGACGATCCTCCTCATCGTGGGGCGTGAGCCGTCGCAGATCTTCCGTCGTCCGCCCGAGCGCCATGGTTCTCCGCGGCTTGCGCTGCAGTCGGTCATGGTGGACGAGGTCGGACCCATCGAATGCGAGATCCACTCTGGCGAGATCGTCGGCCTGGTCGGGCTGCGGGGCGCGGGGCAGGAAAGCATTGGACGGGCGTTGTTCGGTGTCTCGCCGATGACAGGCGGACGCGTCCTGCTCGACGGACGCCATGTGGCTGTCTCGTCGCCGCGCCAGGCGATGGCGCAAGGGATCAATCTCGTCTGCGCCGACCGCGTCGGCAAATCCATCATGCCGAATTTGTCGGTGCGCGAGAACCTGTTCCTCAATCCAGTTGCGGCCGGTTTGAACCTGTTTTCGTTCATCTCGCCTGCCCGCGAGAGTCGCGCCGCCCGGGAGCGCGGCGCCCAGGTCGGGCTGCGGCCGAACGATCCGGCGCTGCCGATAGAGTTCTTGTCTGGCGGCAACCAGCAGAAGGTCGTCGTCGGGCGCTGGCTGCACCTGGACGCGAAGATCTACGTGTTCGAGGACCCGACCGCGGGCGTCGACGTTGGCGCCAAAGCGGAAATCTATCGTCTCTTCGACGTCGCGCTTCAGGCAGGGGCGGCGATCATCATCGTATCGACGGATTTCGAGGAGGTGGCGAAGGTCTGCCACCGCGCGCTGATCTTCAATCGCGGCCGGGTGGTCGCGGAGCTGGCCGCCGACGATCTTTCGGTGGAGAATCTGCTCGCCGCGGCTTCGGCGAGCGTTCGGCGCTCAGAGCTGCTCTTTGACGCTTCGGTAAGCGGCCTCGGCGGCGCCCATGCAGTCCATTAAGTCGAACGCGCTGGAGCCGACCCGATCGGAGTGGGCGACGCTCACGCGCGGGCAGACGATTATTCGTCTCGCGTCGGTCTATGGCTTGCCCCTCCTGACGCTGGCTCTTATCGTCTTTTTCTCGCTGCTGCTTCCCGACACGTTTCCGACATGGCTCAACGCGCGGTCGATCCTCGCGGACAAGGCGATCATCGCCATGCTGTCGCTGGCGGCGACCTTGCCGATGATGGCCGGCCGCATCGATCTCACCGTCGGCTTCGGCATCGTGATGTGGCACATTCTCGCCATCAGCCTGCAGGTCAAGTACGGCTTCCCCTGGCCGCTGGCAATCGTGATCGTCATAGCCTGCGGCGCGCTGATCGGCCTTATCAATGGCTTGCTGGTCGAAGTGGCCCAGATCGAACTCGTTCATCGCCACTCTGGGCATCGGCACGATCCTCTACGCGCTCGCGCTTTGGCATACGGACGGACGCCAGATTGTTGGATCGCTTTCGCCCGGCTTCCTCGCAATCAACTCGACCTCGATCTTCGGAATCCCGATTCCGGCGATTTATGTCCTCATCCTGGCGATCGTCCTCTGGATCGTCAGCGAGCGCCTCCCGATCGGCCGGCACATTTATGCGATAGGCGCCAACGAGAAGGCCGCCGCGCTCAACGGCATTCCCGTGCGGGCGTATGTCATCGGCGTATTTGTCGCAGCCGGAGTGATCACCGGGTTCGCCGGCTGCGTGCTAGGGGCAAAGCTCAGGATCGGTCAGGCAAATGTCGGGCTCGACTATCTGTTGCCGGCGCTCGTCGGCGCGTTTCTCGGATCGACCACGATCAAGCCCGGCAGGGTCAATATCTGGGGCACGATCTGCGGCGTATTGATTCTCGCCGTCGGAATCTCCGGCATTCAGCAGCTCGGCGGCGCGTTCTTTGTCGAACCTCTTTTCAATGGCGCCACACTGGTCATCTCGATCGCGCTCGCCGCCTTCGCTCAGCGGCAACGCAGCGTCGTGCGTCCGACGCGAGCCCTCGATCGCGGCGCCAAAGAGGATTCCGAAAGGGTCTTGCGTTGACTGAAAGGTTCACCTTTCGGAATGGAGGCGGCGCATCACGCCGTCACGGAAAAGCCAGAGCAACCACCTGACGGGCCTTGAACCCGCGGTCATCTAAGGGAGGGATCCATGTCGAGATTGCACATTGTAGCCGGAAGCCTAATGGCTTCCGCGGCGCTGATAGGACTGAGCGTCACCGGGGCGCGGGCGGACGACGACGCCTACATGAAAGCGGCCAAAGATTACATCGCCCAGGCGACCGCGCCGGTGACGCAGTGGGACGGCCCGACCACGGGCCCGAAGGCGCAGGGCAAGAAGCTGGTGATCTATGTCTCCACCGATCAACGCAATGGCGGCGCGCAAGGCGTCGGCGACGGCGCGGCGGAAGCCGCGAAGGCTCTCGGCTGGGACTTCCGCATTCTCGACGGACAGGGATCCGTCCCGGGACGCACGTCGGCGATGACCCAGGCCATCGCGCTCAAGCCCGACGGCATCATTCTCGGCAGTCCCGACGCTGTCGAGCAGGCGCCGACGATCGAGGACGCGGTCAAGGCGGGGATCAAGGTCGTTGGCTGGCATTCAGGTCCCGCTCCGGGCAAGATCGAGGCGAATCCAAACGTCTTCACCAATATCACCACGGACCCGAATGAAGTCGCTAAGGCTTCCGCCCTTTATGCAGTGGTCGATTCAGGCGGCAAGGCTGGGGTGATCCTCTTCACAGACAGCATCTACGGAATCGCCACCGCCAAAACAAATGCGGAAAAGGCCGCGATTGAAGGTTGCGCTGGCTGTAAGGTGCTGGCGATCGAGGACACGCCGATCGGCGACCTCGCCAATCGGATGCCGCAACTCACGACCTCGCTTCTGTCGAAGTATGGCAAGGCTTGGACCTATTCGATCGCCGTCAATGACCTCTACTACGATTTCTCCGCTCCGTCGCTGCAATCGGCGGGCGTTGATCCGGCGACCGGCTATCCGCGACAGATTTCCGCGGGCGACGGATCGGTGCCGGCCTTCGAGCGTATTCGCGGCAAGCAATTCCAGCTTGCGACGGTCGCCGAGCCTCTTAATCTCCAAGGTTGGCAGACGATCGACGAAATGAACCGCGCTTTGGCCGGTCAGCCCCCGAGCGGCTACGTGTCGCACGTCCACCTCTTCATCAACGCCAATATCGACAAGGACGGCGGCGCACACAACAGCTACGACCCTGACAACGGTTACAAGGATCACTACAAGGCGATCTGGGGCGTGAAGTAGCCGCTGGACCGGCATGTTTCAACGAGGGCGCCGCCTCCTGCGGCGCCCTTAACGCGCCTGCGGCCGCCCGACGCGTAAACGCCGCTGAGTTTTTGAAATAGGTACGACACGGAGACCGGACGATGGCTGAGACGACGCTTCCCAAACCCGACTATGCCACCAACAATATGCGTCTCGTCGGCCACAGCGATCAGGGCGGAAAGTCCGACGGCGTGCAGATCATGGTGCACAACGGCTACGCTTACATTGGCCACATCTTCTCCAAGGGCTTCTCGATCATCGACGTCCGCGACCCTGCTCATCCCAAATACGTCAAGCACGTCGCCGCCCCGCCCAACACCTGGACGCTCCACTTACAGGCTCATGACGATCTTCTGCTGGTCATTCACAACAAGGACATGTTCGCTCAGGCCGAGCTGGCCGACGAGAAGGCCTATTACAAAGGCTCGGTCGATCATCACGCCAAGCCGGAGGCCGCCGCGCGCAACTGGTCGGCCGGAATGGCCGTCTATGATCTCTCGAAGCCCCAGGATCCCAAACAGATCGGTTTCATGCCCGTCGAGGGAACGGGTCTGCATCGCCTGTGGTATATCGGCGGGCGCTGGGCCTACGCATCGGCGCTGCTCGACGGCTTCTCCGACTATATCCTCATCACCATTGACCTCAAGGACCCGAAGAAGCCGGTCCTGGCGGGTAAGTACTGGCTGCCGGGCATGAACGTGGCGGCTGGCGAGAAAGCAAACTGGCCGACTAAGAACGGCCGCTTCGGCCTGCATCACGCGATCATTCACGACGACATCGCCTATTGCAGCTGGCGTGACGCCTGTCTCGCTGTCGTCGACGTCAAGGACAAAGCCAATCCGAAGCTTCTCGTCCACAAAGTCTGGGCTCCGCCGTTCGGCGGCGGCACCCATAACGCGCTTCCTCTCCCGAAGCGCAATCTGCTTGTCGTCGTCGACGAGACGGTGCTCGACAATCAGGAGGACGGGTTCAAGCCGATCTGGATCTTCGACAACCAGGTGAAGGCCAACCCGATCAGCATCTCGACCTTCCCTCCGCCGTCGGACAAGGACTATCTCAAGGTCGGCGGCCATTTCGGCCCGCACAACATCCACGAGAACCGGCCGGGCAGCTTCGTCAGCGAGGAGCTGATCTTCTCCACCTACCAGAATGCAGGCTTGCGCGTGTACGACATCAGGGACCAGTTCCGGCCGAAGGAGGTCGCCGCCTTCGTGCCCCCGCCGCCCGCCCAGTGGGTGGATCCGCGGCCGAACCGCCCGATTGTTCTGCATTCGGCTGACGTCTTCGTCGACAAGAATGCGCTCTGCTACGTCACCGACTTCAACGCCGGCCTCTATATCGTCGAATACAAGGGCTGAGATCCGCGGATCGGAGGACGGGCTGATGTCCGCGGCTGAACAGCTCAAACAAGTCGAACACTGACCGCGCGCCCTTGCAGGTCGGTTTTGCAAATGGGTCCGCGAGGCCTTGCTTCGGCGATGCGAATTTCGACCCTGAGCGGTGGTTGAGGAGGGCCGCCCCAAGCAACGGCGAAGGGGGCGTTCCTGTTTCCCGCTGGTTAGCCTCTCTTGGTCACTCAGTGCGCTCATTCCAAGCGTTTGAGGTTCGCTCCACCGGCAAAACATCAAGCCGCACGGCCACGCCCTTGAGTTCCGGAGATGGCGGCGGATAGAGCCGCATCACAAGCGGATCGTGCCCCGGCACGATGTGGTCGGCGCTCGGCGCAATGGCTCTGAGCCGGCCGTAACCCTCGAGCGTGTCGCCGACATTGAAGGTTGTCGTGAAGGGCCGGCCGCTGTCCATGTGCTCGTAATAGTGTGTCACGTCGGACGCCACCACCAGCCAACCACGCTCAGTGTGCACGCTGACAAACTGCAAGCCGGCGGAATGTCCGCCTGCCAGATGCAGGCGCAGGCCCGGCGCCAGCTCGGCATCGCCACTGTGGAAGATCACCCGCCCGCGATAGTTCAGCCGGACCATGCCGACCACGTCCTCGACCTCGAACGCGTGCGACAGGAACGGGTGCCGCATGTACTTTCCGGTCGCGAAATTGAGCTCCGCCTCCTGGAGATGAAAGCGCGCCTTGGGGAATCGATCGAAGTTGCCGACGTGATCGTAGTGGAGATGCGTGATGATGACGTCCTCGACATCCGCCGCGCGCACCCCGAGGAGTTCCAGTGCGTCAACGGGATTGCGCAGATAGGTGCGCTTGCGCTGAGCCGACACTTCCTCAGTGAAGCCGCAATCGATGACGAAGCGGCGCTCCTCGCTGATCGCGAGCCAGCAGAAATAATCCATCGGCATCGGCCCGTCGTGCGAGTCGCCGCCGATGAAATTATCCTGCCGGCGGCCCTGGCGGGTCGCATAGCGCAGCGCATAAACCTGATAGCGCGGAAGGTCCTTATCGTCGGCCATGGCTCCGCGCCCTTATCGCTCGCGTCGAACCGCTATCAGGCGAAACCGTACTACGCCGCGCCGGCCCTGGCGACCGGCGCGAGAGCGAGTTGCATCAAGGCACCGACATCTGTGCTCCGGTCGAGGTCGTCGACCGCAGCCTCAAGCGCCTTGGCCACGTCGGCCCCGATCGCCTTGGAGGCAGCGGCGCGGAAGCGACGACGGATGAGGTCGAGATCCGCTGGAATGACGTCCTGGAGCCGATGCGAGAGGACGCGACCATCCTTGAGGCGGACCGTGACTTCAGCTCCCTGCTTGCCAGGGAAAGCAGCGGTGAACTCGTCACCCGCCTTGACCGATACTTTCGCCGCCAACGCGAGCAGCGCCGGGTCATCGAGCTTCAGATAACTCGTCTCGTCGACCGATCCGCGGAGGAGCGCGCTCGCCACTGCATAGTGGATGCTCATCTTCGCCTGAAGGACGCGCGCGAAGGGGCCAGGATAGTCGCAGCCGGGATAGGCCTTGGCGGCGCGCGACGCGCTGACCTCGACCGAAACGATCTCGGAAGGATCGACACGGTTCTCCTTGGCCAGCGCCACCGCAGCGAGGCAAGGAGTTTGCGCGAAATTGCAGACTGGAACGGGCTTGAAGAAGACCGACATGATCTCCGGCTCGCCGTCGAACAGGCGAACGTCGGGCGCCTTGTGGTCGGGTCGGTAAGCGGTAAGCAATCCCGCTTCCCCGTCGAGCGCTTTCTCCGAGCCATACGCCCCAAGCGCCGCAAGTTGGGCCGCTGTCCAACCATTGCGCGCCGCCACACCGGCCTCGAAAAACATCTCGTCCGCGCCGGTGTGAGGCCATTGGTTCTGCCCGCCGACAAAGTTGGCCGCAAGCGACAGCGCGCTCGCTGTCGCGGCCTCATCAAGACCGAGCAACCAACTGCAAGCGGCGGCCGCGGCGAGCGGTCCGGTGAACCCGGTGGGGCGGAAGGTTCGGGCGAATTCGGGTGTTACGATCGCGCGGCCGATGCGGCCGCCGACCTCGTATCCGATGATAGCGGCGGCAGCGAAGCTGCGCCCGTCCACCCGCCGCGCTTGCGCAAGCGCAAGCAGAGGCGGCAGAACGACGATGCCAAGATGGCTGACGCTGCCGGTATGCATGTCCTCACGCACAAGGCCGTGTCCAGCGACGCTATTGGCGAAGACGGCGTCGATCGCCGGCGCCTTGATGCTCGTTCCAATGATCGAGCAAGGACCGGCGCCGACTGTGGCGAGCCCCTGCGCCTGCCTAGCCCATGGCAGCGCCTGCGCTTCAAAAGCGCAGGCAAGGAAGTCGAGCAGGCAAATCTTAAGCTTTTCGCGAGCGGCGGCGGAAATGTCGCTGTCGCGCTTGGCTGCGATCGCGGACGCCATGAGGACAGAAAGCGGAGCGCCGCGGGTTGTGGGCGCTTCCGCGAGTGCAACGGAACTCGACATCGAGACCTCCCGGGTCTTGGTTTCGCTCACCTGCTGTTGGTCAGCAGGCCTACATACGCAGGTTCTGCGCGACCTTCGTTTGGCTAGCCGCCCGCTCTGCCTGCTGATTGCCGCCGCGAAGGATCACCTGAACTTCGTCACGGATAAGTCGGGCGACAAGACGAGTGGCGACGCTCATTGGCCGCTGAGTGGAAGTCGCGAGCAACAGTTCACGCATCAAAGTCGGGTTTGTCAGCGACCAGCTCCGAATGCGGCCAGCGTTCAAGAGGTGCTTCACCGCGCCCTCAGACAATACGGTGTATCCTACGCCTCGTTCGACAAGGCTCAAGGTCGACGGCATGGCGTCGACCTCGAACACGACATTGGCGACGACTCCAAGTTTCTCGAGCTCATTGTCGATGAGGACGCGAAGCCCATGCGGTCGCGCCGGCAAAATGACCGGAATGTCGGCAAGGCGCTTGGTCGGCACGCGATCGCCACCAAGGCCGGCCGGATCGTCGACCGCTCCAAGGAGGATGAGCTCGTCCGAAAGCAACGGTTCGGTCTGGAGCGTCGACAGCCGCGGCGCCTGATAGACCACGCCAATGTCCACCCTGCCGGTGGAGAGCCACTCGGCGACGTGGCCGCTGAAGCCTTCCGCGAGATGAAGAAGGATCCCAGGGAAGGCCTCCCTGCAGCGCACGACGAGCGGACCGGTCAGCATCCAGCCAATCGAGGGCGGCATGGCGATGGCGACACGGCCTCTCGGCTCCGCCTTGAGCGACCCGATTTCGGACTGGGCCTTTTCGACGAGACCAACAACGCTGCGGGCATACGTCTCGAGCACCTTGCCGGCCTCGGACACGACCACTCCGCGCCCGTTGCGATAGAGGAGTTCCACCCCAAGCTCCGACTCCAGCAGCTTGATTTGCCGGCTCAGGATCGGCTGGGCCACCGACAGACGGATGGCCGCCTTGGAGAAACTCCCCGATTCCGCGACTCCCAGAAAGTAGTCGAGCTGCTTCAATTCCATTGAAAAGGGTTTCGGACCGGCGGCGCTCGGCGCATGAGCGCCGGAAAGGGCGAAATTAGCAAGCACAATCTCGCTCCGCAATGCGGCCGAAGTTAGCGCTGAACGAAGGGGTTCGCGACCTCGCCGATCGTGTCGATCCAGACGCTCTTTTCCTGCAGATATTCTCGGATCGCGGTCAGACCGCTTTCACGCCCAATGCCCGACCGCTTGTAGCCGCCGAATGGCGAAAGGTAGCTTGTCGCCCGGTAGGTGTTGACCCAGACCGTCCCTGCTTCCAGCCGCTCGGCCATTTTGAAGGCGGTTCCGATGCTTTGGGTCCACACGCCCGCCGCAAGGCCGTACTGTGTGTTGTTGGCGATCTCGATCGCCTCTTCCTCGTCGTCGAAAGTGATCACCGAGAGGACCGGCCCGAACACCTCCTCCTGCGCGATGCGCATCTCGGGCTTGACCTCGGTGAAGACGGTCGGCTCGACGAACCACCCTTCGCCACACTCAGGACGCGTAGCCTTGGCGCCGCCGAGCACGCAGGACGCCCCCTCGCTCTTGGCGATTTCGATATAGTCGAGCACCTTCTTGAACTGCGGCCGGGTCGTTATCGGCCCGACTTGAGTCGTCTCGAGCAAGGGATCGCCCATGCGCGCGGTCTCGCCCAGCGCGACGAGCTTGTCGACGAACTCGTTGTGGATCGAACGATGGATCAGTGCGCGGGAGCCGGCGATGCAAGTCTGGCCGGTCGCGGCGAAAATGCCCGAGACCACGCCCTTGACGGCGTTGTCGATAGCGGCGTCCCTGAACACGATATTGGCGGATTTGCCGCCAAGCTCGAGCGTGACCGGTTTGATGGACTTCGCAGCGAGCTCGTAGACGCCCTGTCCAGTGCGGTCGCCCCCGGTGAAGGCGATCTTTGCGACATGCTGGTGGGTCACAAGGCGCTCGCCGATCTCCGAGCCAAATCCCGTCACGATATTCACGACGCCGGGGGGAAAGCCTGCCTTCTCGAACAGACGCCCAAATTCGAGCGCGGAGACCGAAGAGAATTCCGATGGCTTCCAAACCACCGTGTTACCCGCCGCGAGAGCCGGCGCGAGCTTCCAGGTGGCCAGCATCAACGGCGAGTTCCACGGGGTGATCGCCGCGACCACCCCGAGCGGCTCTTCGCGCGTGAAGTTGATCATGCCAGGCTTGTCGATCGGAATAACCCGCCCCTCGATCTTGTCCGCGAGGCCGCCGAAATAGTTGAACCACTGCGGTATGTAGCGCAGTTGCGTCCGCATCTCGGTGATCAGCTTGCCGTTGTCGCGCGTCTCGATCTCCGCCAGCCGATCGGCCTCGACGGCGATCAGACCGCCGAGTTTGCGCAGAAGCGCGCCGCGCGCGGTCGCGCTGATCCTGGCCCACGACGGCGCGCGGAACGCCTTCCACGCGGCCTCCACCGCGCGGTCGACATCGGCGCCTTTGGCCCGCGGAACGAACGCCCAAGTCGCGCCGAGATAGGGATTTTCAGTCTCGAATGTCTCGCGCGCCTCGGCGTCAACCCATTCACCGCCGATCAACATCTGATAGCGCTTCATAAGCTCGTCTCCACGCCTGAGCTTATTGCGTCAGGCGCTCTTCTCGACTTCAGCGAACGCCTCGCGCGCAATGCGGAACGCGTCGACCCCCGCCGGGATGCCGGCATAGATCGCAACCTGCAGCAGCACTTCGCGGATTTCATCCTTGGTGACGCCATTCTTCAGGGCGCCCTTGACATGCATCTTGAGCTCGTGCGGACGATTGAGGCAGCTGATCATGGCAAGATTGAGCATGCTGCGCGTCTTGTGAGGGAGACCCTCGCGGCCCCAAACGGCGCCCCAGCAATATTCGGTTGTCAGCTCCTGCATCGGCATGTTGAAGTCGTCCGCCGTGGCGAGCGATTTTTCGACGAATTCAGCGCCAAGCACTTTCTTGCGAATCGCGAGGCCGCGGTCGAACATTTCCTTGTTCATTTCGTTTCTCCAGTGGTCTCAAAGCTTGGGCCGGACAGAAGGGAACCTCGTCCGCGCGGATGGTTGGCGCTCAGCCCCGGACCTCGACGCCGGCCCATTCCTCCACGACGCGAATGATCGAGGTGAAGTCCGACGTCGGTCCAAACTTGGCGTTGGTGACGGCGAGCATCTGGCGCACCGCTGCGCCGGCCACCATCGGCACGCCGAGACTCTCCGCTTCGTCGACGCACAGACGCACATCCTTGTAGGAGAGTCCGGTCGCAAAGCCGAAATCGAAGGTGCCGGGCAGAATCGCTTTGGGAAACTTGTCCTGCGTTGCGCTGTTGCGGCCGCTGCCGGCATTGATGATGTCGAGCATGATCTTCGGATCGATCCCGGCTTTGACTCCCATCACCAGCGCTTCAGATGAAATGACCAGCGCGGCCGCGGCCAGCAGATTGTTGCCGAGCTTTGCGACCTGGGCGAGGCCGGCCTTCTCGCCGACAAAGAATACCTTGCCAAAATTCTTGAGCAACGGCTCGACGATCTCAAACGTCGCGCGCGGGCCCGAGGCCATCACCGCGAGCGTCCCGTTCTTGGCCCCGGCGACGCCGCCTGACACCGGCGCATCGATCCATCCGACGCCGTAAGGCTCGAGGCCCTTCGATACGCGCGTCGCCATGCCGGGCCCACTTGTTGAGAGGTCGGCGACAGTCTTCACGCGCGAGCCCTGCCCGACGCCGCCAAGCACCACCTTTTCGACAATGTCAGGCGTGGGCAAACTCACAAATGCGAGATCAACTGAATCAAAGACGTCTTTAGACGAGGGGACAACCGCCGCGCCCGCATTCTTCTGAGGCGCCGACGCATCCGGGTTTGTGTCGAAGACGACGAGGTCGAAGCCCGCGTTGATCAACCGCAGGCTCATCGGGCCGCCCATTCGCCCGAGTCCGATAAAACCGATTTTCGGCGTCGCCATCCCGATTGATCCTTGCGCCATTACGCTCGGGTGAACTGCCCGACCCTTGTCATTGCTCACAAAGCCTAGCCCACTCGGCCCAGGGGCCGCATCGCCAGCCTCGACATAACAGAAATATCTTGGCCGCAGCATGGAGAGCGCCCAGCGCCGGTCGCGCGGCCCTCACCTCACG
This sequence comes from uncultured Alphaproteobacteria bacterium, assembly GCA_963730555.1. GTDB lineage: Bacteria > Pseudomonadota > Alphaproteobacteria > Rhizobiales > Beijerinckiaceae > Roseiarcus. The sequence goes on from CAVSSS010000012.1 coordinate 68,394, forward strand.
CGACACGGCTAGCCGCGCCATCGGCGAGAGCAAGCTCCACGACGTGCAAGCCTGCTGTCGTCGCGCGCGAAGGAAAGACGGTTTTTAGCCGATCCTCGTGCACGGGAATCACGCGCTTGTGATCGCCGCCAACCGCTTTCAACATGTCCGCGCTCGTGAACAGAAGGTTCGACTGGCTACCGGTTGCCAAGCCGATCGGCACAAGCTGGGGATCGTTCTTATCAAGCCCGGTGAGGTTGTCGTAGGTGTAGATGAGATCCCCCGCCAGGATGAAGGCGTCGGCGCTCTCGCGCGCGCCGTCGTTCCGCACCGTCACGTACATCGAGCCATAGGTGTGCGTGTCCGCCGCGAGATGGAGATCGATTCCGGGCAAGACGTCCTCGCGGTCTCCGTCGACCACGATCATGCGGCCCTCGCGAGCCAGCCGCGTCGCCTTGACGATGTCGGCCGGGTCGGCCGCGCCGACCAGAAAGCGAAACTCCGGTCCAAGAGTCAGCGCCCATACCCACTTATCGATTTCGCGCTTCTGAACGTAGAACTTCGCGTTGGGAAAGAGGTCGAGCCCGCCCATGTGATCGAAATGCGCGTGGGTGATCAGAACCGTCGTGACGTCGGCCGGCTTGACGCCGCATTCCGCGAGAACTTCGGAAGCCGGATGCCAGTTTGAGACACCGTAGAGATCGGCGAGATACTTGCCGTATTCCTTGTGGTCGTAGCCGGTGTCGACGAGGATTACCTGGCCTTGCCCTTTGATCAGCACATAGGCGTAGGGCAAGTTGCGGATGCCAACATATTGCGGACCGTAGAGCATGACGCTCTGGGGAAACTGGTTCACCGCGGCATAGTCGAGCACCCAGATCGAATATTTGCCCATGACGCTCCTCACCTCTCCGTCGCCGCTAGCCTGCGAACCGCGCTTCGAAGGGAGCGCGGACGTCAGGCATCGCACAGCATGCCTGTCTCAAATCGACCGTCTCAAATCCGGGCGTCGCCCGTCCCACGGCTCGCAGGTGCCGCTCGGCTTCCTCAACGAAGTGGAAGAGCGCGTTGCCGTCCCGATCGGTCGTGGACGGGGCCACCGCGAGCGCGCGCTCGAGCGCGACAAGCGCGGCGACCAAGTGACTTCGATGGTGGGCCGCGCTTGTTGGAGCGACCAGGCTTCTCAGACCTTCGGCGGCTTCGCAAATACCTTCGCGAGCGGCCTCGACCGGTTCGTAGTCGACGATCGCGCGCGAGCCAGCGATCGTGCGCTTCAAGAGGAAGCCGGAGAGCTGGATCAGGCCCCGACGCAGGAGATCGTGCAGAGGCTGAGCCTCGCATATGTAGCGCGCGAGCGGGTCGGCCGGACTCAAGCGCGCTTTCCTCCGTGGTCTGGCGGGAACCTCCGCCCTGTCTGCGTCGCGCTCCTCGCCCGGTGCTGAGACGCGCGAACCCGGCGCCGCCGGCCGCCCCGCGCATGTCGGAGGCTAGCAACGACGAGGTTCGTCAGGCATTCGAGCCCGACGGATAACAGTTATAGCGATTTTGGGCAGGCAGCGCATTTCACTTCGCGGCCAGCAATGGCAAAATGCCGGATAGACCAAGGACCTGATAGTCTCTGGACTGGGAGGAGACGACGATGGCCAATTCGACGGACAAGACCGACAAGCAGACGCCGGGCGTCTATAGGCGGCGCATTGGCGATGCGCTGGTCACCACGATCAACGACGGCTTCCTCGACATCAACTTCGAGCTTCTGCGCGGCGCGACCCTCGAGGACTTCCAAGGGCTGATGCGCAACGCGTTCCGCGACGGGCCGCCGCGGCTGACCGTCAACGCGTTCGTCATCCAGACTGACCACAACACAATTCTCGTCGATTCGGGCGGCGGCTCCACCACCGTCTATTCGATGGGGCGGCTCCCAGAGAATCTGCGCGCCGCAGGCTTCAAGCCTGACGACTTCGACACGGTGCTTGTGACCCATATCCATCCCGACCACACGAGCGGGCTCCTGGACACGGAGGGAAAGCCGGCTTTCCCTCGTGCGGACGTGATCGTGCACGAGGATGAGCTTGCATTCTGGTCGGACAAGAGCCTCCGCGACGGCCGGTCCGCCGCTGCGACGCCCTATCTCAATTCCGCCGACCGGGTCCTCGAAGCCTATCGCGAGAGATTCCGTCCGAGCCAGGGCGGAACGGTTCTCCCTGGCGTGACGCAGCTGCCCCTTCCTGGCCATACCCCTGGACATTCCGGTTACCGTCTCAATTCGGCGGGCGAGACCCTGGTGATGTGGGGAGACACCGTGCACGTGCCGGAGATCCAGATCCCGCGGCCCGAGGTCACGAGCGAGTATGACATCAGCGAACCCCTCGCCGCGGAAAACCGCTTCAAGATCTTCGACTATGTCGCGAAGGAGCGCCACCTCGTGACCGGCGGGCACGTGCATCTGCCCGGCTTCGCCCATATCATCCCGAACGGGCGGGGGTACCAGCTGGTGCCGGAAGCCTGGATGGTCGAGATCTAAAGCTGATCGCACTCGTGTCGAATCGGACTTCTAGACGCAGTTCATAGCCCGTCGGCACAAGGGGGGGCGTTGTTGTTGAGGACGCCCTTTGGATCGCGTCCGCTGCGCTCATCGAGCGAGGCTACAATCGGCCGGGTCAACCCAAAAGCAAAAACAATCTGCTCCAGTCAGGCGCGAAAAGGCTAACGCGGGGCCTTCGATAGGCGTGACAGGGCCGAAGTCTTCGACCCGCGTCTTCAAGCCTGGAAGATAGCGCAGGCGGCTTTTCCGCCCGCGCCCAGAACCTCAGTCCTTCACCTCGATCCATTGCTTGCTCGCGGCGTCATATTTGACGAGCGTCAGCTGGTCGGCGTTGATCGTGATGTGGTTCTTCTCCGAGAAGCCGAGATCGCCAGTAATGCCCTTGAAGTTCTTGACGGAGTTGAACCCCTTCTGCAGGTCCGCCGGTTTGGTCGACTTTGTGTCATTGACGACCTGCGCCAGCATCATAATGCTGTCGTAGCTCGTTTCGGCGAAGGGCGTCGGATCGATGTTGAACTTCTTCTTGTATTCGTCGCGGAACGCTGTGAGCTCAGGGCTCGGATGGAGGTCGGAGGTCAGCACCGCGCTGATCGTGCCGTCCGCGATGTCGCCTGCGAGCTTCGAAAAGGTGTCGTCGGAGTTGGTCTCGTCATTGCCGAAGACGGCGGCGTTGTAGCCCGCCGAATGTAGGTCCTGCACGAAGGCCGCCTGGTCTTGAGGCGTCAGCCACGCGTCGATGCATTTGATGCCCGCCCCCTTGGCGGCGTTGACCTCGGGCATGAGGCCGGTGGTCGCGCCGGTCGACCAGTTCTCGGTGATCGTGTGGTCGATTCCGATCTTCTTGCCGGCTTTGTCATAGGCGAGCTGGATACCGTAAAGCCCGCCCTGCCCATAGGTGGACGGATCATGCAGGACGGCGATGCCGTCAGGGCAATGCTTGAGCGCGTATTCGCCGATCTTCTCGCCCCAGGCGAAGGTATTGAGCCCGAAGTCGAACACCCAGGGGTTCGGCGGACCGTTCGGCCCTTCGGTGTTGACGGTGAGACCGCCGTCGTCGACGACGCCGATGGTCGGGAACTTATGCCGGATCGCAAGCTGCGCGGTGACCGGACCGGTGTCGGGGGAGCCAGCGATCGCGATCGCTCCGGCGGCGATGAACTTCTCGTACAATTGCCCTGAGACCGTTGCAGACGCATCGTCGTTGTGCGGATCGAGCTTAAGCTGGCGGCTAAGCACGCCGCCCGAGGCGTTGATCTTGTCGACCGCCATCTGCGCGCCGTTCACAGTGGCGACGCCCGTCGACCCGTATGCGCCAGTCGTTCCGGCGATGAGGCCGATCAGATATGGCTCTCCGGCGGCGCGGGCCGAGGTCTGTGCAGCGGATAGCGCGGTCGTGGCGGCAAGCGTCGCCCAGATGATGGCTTTCATGAGCCTTGTTCCTCCCTTCAACGTGAGCGGTCTGCTTCCGGCGCGAAACACGCCTGACGCAGCCGTCCGTAAACCCTGTTTTTCCTTGCGCAGATCGCCGGTGTTGTCAAAGCAACGACAACTGGAAAACAAGCGCCTCCGAATTACACCTCGTCGACGAACCGCCCGCGATGAACGTGCGACAAGCGTGAGGCGCCCAATACGGTGCGTCCCAGGATGCCTCCTAAGGTCCGGTAATAACTATAATATTGAGATTGACGATGACATAACGACAAGGCGGCTCGCCCTGACGGGGCGGCGCCTATGAAACGTCTGTCTCGCAAGGCTGCGGATCCTGTCAGCACGTTACCGGCGGCGCACATACCTGTTATGTCAGACCTATTCATTGCTGCGGCGGTGACGTCGCGGCTAGCTACTTTGCTCCAGGCGGGCGCCCACTCGCCCGCCTGGAGAAACGTGATAGGCTTTGCGCCGCGCGTCCGGGCCAAAACTTGTCGCCGTTCCGTTCGCATCCGGCGAAGCGCCGCGAGAGCGCGCCGGCGCCTATCGTTTCGCGGGACGCCAGGGAACAGGTCAGTGGTTCAGGTCTTGGTGAGCGGCGTCGCCATTGGGGCCGTGTACGGGCTCATCGGAATGGCCCTGGCGATCACCTTCTACGTCACCCGCACCATCAATTTCGCCCAAGGGCAGATGATGATGGCGACGGTGATGATAACGGCGGAAGTCTCCGCCGCCGGCTATCCGACATGGATCGCTGCGCTCCTCGGCCTCATCTGCGCCTGTATCCTCGGGGTCCTTTCCTATCTCATCGCCGTTCGCCCGATTCTGGCGCTCAACCGCTTCAGTTTTGGCTGGCTGGTCAGCACCCTAGGCTTCGCGGTGATCCTCGAGAATGCGGCCGCTTATATTTGGGGGCCGACATCGCAGCACTTTCCGCCGATGTTCCAGGAGACGAGCTTTCACGGCTTCGGCGCAGTGGTGACCGCCCAGCAGCTGCTCGCGATCTTAACCGCCGCGGTCTTGACCGTGGGCTTCGAGCTGGTGCGGCGCGGCACGCTGTTCGGCAAGATCGGCATGGCCACGGCCGCCGATCCAGAGATGGCGACCGCCGTCGGCGTCAACACGACCGTGGTCGCGATCATCGCCTTCGCCGCTTCGGCCTTTTACGCAGGCGTGGCCGGTCTCCTGATCGGGCCGACAACCTTCGCCAACCCCTATCTGGGGGACACCTTCGGCACGTTCGGTTTTATCGCCATGATGATTGGCGGGGGAACCGAAAAACCTATCGCAGCGATGTTCGGCGGCCTCATTCTCGGCGTCTGCGCCGAGGGCGCGAACGCCATGATCAATTCGCAGGCTTCCGACTGGTTTCCCTTCATCGTCCTCGTCATCGTCCTGATTGTCTCGCCGCGCGGTCTGTTCAGCACAGGACATCTGTTTCGCTTGCGCCCGCGCGCCGCTGCGCCGGCGCGGGCCTAAGGCCGGCGCGTGGGAACGGACCGCATAGAGGCGCCGCCCGCGACTTCCGCTCTGGCCGGCGCGGGATTTAAACCCCGGTTCAGGACGACCAGCGTCGCTTTGTTCGTCGCCGCCTACCTCGTGGCGACCGCGCTTGTTGCGCGCTCGGATCTCGGCGTCCAAAGCCTTGTGCTGGTCGCCGCGGTGTTCGGCATCCTCGCCATCAGCCTTGACCTCGTCGCCGGCATGCTGGGGCTCTACTCGCTGGGCCAGGGAGGCTTCTTCGCGATTGGCGCCTATTTCACCACGATCGTTGTCAACAATCTCGGGTGGAACGCCTTCCTCGTCCTTCTGCTCGTGCTCGTGATCGCAGGCCTCATCGGGCTCGCGGTCGGCGCGATGTCGCTGAGGGTCAGCGGGCTCTATTTCGCAATCACCACCTTCATTTTCACGCTCGTGCTGACGGTGCTTGCGACCGATCTCAAGATCACCGGCGGATTGCAGGGATTGCTGGGCCCCGCCTTCCCGGACTTTCCGGAGGGCCTCGAGGCGCTTGGAACGCCCGGCGCCTGGTGCGTCATGCTCGCTCTGCTGCTGTGCATCGGCTTCGCCTGGAATATTCGCCGTTCGCCGCTCTATCCGGTGCTCCTGTCAATTCGTGACGCGGAGCGTTTCGCGGAAGCCGCGGGCGTGCGCACTTCTCTCATCAAGATCGGCGTCTTCGGAGTGTCTGCCGCGATGGCCGGCGGCGCGGGATGGCTGTTCTCGTTTCTTGGCGTCGTTTCGCCCGGGCAGTTTGATTGGTCGGTGTCGCTGAACATTCTTGTCATGGTGCTGATCGGCGGCATCAACACGACGCTCGGGCCTGTGATTGGCGCAGCCTTCGTCTCGATGTTTCCTGCGCTCGTCAACATCAACCCCTGGCTGCAGGAGATGGTCTATGGCGCGCTCTCGATCCTGGCCGTGACCCTGCTGCCAGGCGGCGTGATGAGTCTTGTGAAGCGCGTCGCGGCGCTTCGCGAAGGCGCAGCGCCGGACCCCGCCGTCGCGGCCTTCGATCGTTCAGAGGGGCCGGTCGAAGCCAACCTGTTTCGCAAGTTCATCAGCGGAAGCGCAGGCGCGTCGGAAACAGGCGGCGCCGAGTCACAATACGCGGTCGAGTGCCGTGGGGTCCGGTTCAGTTACGGTACCGGCCTCATGGTGCTGCGCAACGTCGACCTCGCGGTGAAGCGCGGCGACATCCATGGGCTCATCGGGCCGAACGGATCGGGCAAAAGCACCCTCGCCAATGTCATCGCCGGGCGTCTGCAGCCGCTCGCCGGCGCAACCTTCATCAAGGGGGTGCGGGTCGACGGCGCTTCGCCCAGCAGGCGCGCCGAACTCGGCATGCGCAGGACGTTTCAGGCGGCCGAACTGGTGCGCGAACTGACCCCGATCCAGAACGTGATGGTTGGCCTGTTCAGCCTGAAGCCGCGGATCATTTCCCGCGCGCCTATCTGGCCGTTTCTACCGTCGGGCCGGCGCGATCTGGCCTGGATGGAGGGCCGCTCGCGCGACGCCCTTGAGATGGTAGGCGCGGGCGGGTGGGTCGGACGCGCGGTCGGCGACGTTCCGCATGGCGTCGAGCAATTGACCCAGCTCGCATCCGTCTGCGTCGCGGGCCCTGACATCATCATCCTCGACGAGCCGGCGACGGGCCTATCGGCGCGCGAGGTTGATCATCTCGCCGAGATCCTCACCCACCTCAAGGGGCACGGCGTCACGATGATCATCATCGAGCACCAGACGCGGTTCCTGTTTCCTCTCTGCGATCGGGTGACCGTGCTGAACGCCGGTGAAGTGATCCTCACCGGGACAGCGGACGAAGTCCGTGCGCATCCGGTTGTCCGGCAGGTCTATTTGGGCGAATGAGGCTGGACCAATGATGAACAGCCAAAGTCTAGCGCTCGAGGTCACCGCTCTCTTCGCCGGCTATGGCCGCTTTGACGTCGTGCACGACATTGGGCTCAAAGTCGGCGCGGGGGAAGCCGTCGCCCTGCTTGGACCCAACGGCGCCGGCAAGACGACTGTGCTCAAGGCGATCATGGGCCTGGTCACTCAGCGACGCGGTTCGATCCGGGTGGCTGGCGAAGATGTTTCGGCCTTTCCGGCGCATCAAGTGGCGCGCGGCTTCGCCGCGATTGCGCCTGAGGGGCGGCGTCTTTTTCTCGACCAGACCGTCGAGGACAATCTCTTGCTTGGAGGTCTGCATCTGCGTCGCGACCGCGGACGCCTGCAAGCTTTGTTGAAATCGGTCTACGACCTGTTCCCGGTCCTTTACGAGTATCGCCGGCGCCTCTCGTCTTACCTTAGCGGCGGAGAGCAGCAGATGGTTGCGATCGGGCGCATGTTGATGAGCGATCCGAAAGTGATGCTGCTTGACGAACCGTCTGTGGCGCTGTCGCCGGTCGCTGTCGGCCTCATGGTGGATGCGCTGCTCAAACTGCGCCAGCGCGGCGCGTCGCTTCTGTTGGTTGAACAGCGGATCGACGTCGCGGTGCGCGTTTGCGACCGGCTTTACGTGATGACGCACGGCGCCATCGTCGACGAAATGACGCCCGACGACGTCCGCAACGAAGGCCTCTCGATCATCAACAAATATCTTGGTTAGCGCGCGGCTCCGAGCCCGGTCCGCAGGCCAGAGAAAGCAAAACGGCCCCGCGCAGGAATTCCGCACGGGGCCAACGGCGTCGTGCGGTGGGAGACCCGCGCGCGTCCCGTTCACAACTTCGTGATTGGATTTCTGTTCCGGGTCAAGGCCCAGAAATGTTGGGGTTGGGGCTTATGCGGGTTGCATCCCGTGGCGTCGTTTTGCATCGCTGGTCTTGGCGGACGCTAGATAGCCGATGAACGCGCGCGCGCCTCCAGGGTCCCGCGACATTGTCGATATTCCCGACGAGAACACGGTTATGGCCTGAATTTCCGGCGGGAGAGGACCCGCGATCTCTATGCCCGGCTGGTCGATGAGCTCGCTCAGCTGCTGAAAGCCGAGATCGGCTTCGCCATTCGCGACTAAGGTCGCCACCGGCACGCCCGGGGGAGCCACGAGCACGCGCGCAAGCGGCACGCCCCACTTTTCGCACAGAGCCTTCAGGTGGTCGCCGCTTGGGCCGGTCGAGTAGCAAATCCTTTGGGCGTCTAGAATCGCCTGCCTGACCGCCTGTTCATCCGCGACGCTGGGCAGGACTGAGCCGACCCGGACCGCAATGCCGATCTCCGATAGGGCGAAGTCCCTTGTAGCGGCTTTCGCGAGATGGCCTTCCGCCTCCAAGGCGCCCATGACTTTGGAAGCCAGGACGACGATGTCCGTTGCCCCGCCGGCCCGCACCAATTTCGCCGCCTCGACACCGCCCATTGACCGGATTTCGACCCGCACCCCGGTCTGCGACTCGTAGTCCTGCGCTAAGTCCGCCAGAATGCGCCGGGTCGCCATCGACGAGAGGCCGATGAGCCTGTGCCCGCTCATACGGTCCGCCAAGGGCGGGCATCGAGGAGCAAGGCGGCGGTCCGGAATGCGCGATTCATCGGAGCCGGTTCCTCCATGGCTCGCAGCTGGCAACGTCTATCCTGACCGATATTAGCGAGGCGCGGGCCCGTCGCAAACGTCCAGCCAGCCGGCCAACAGGATCGAGAATTCGAACGCTGGCGCCCGCGCGGATCAATCACTATTGAGAGGCGCGCCGTTTTCACGGGCGCCCTGACGCGTGAGCGACCCCATGCCTGATTCAACGCTAAGTTCGGGCTCAATCGCCTTTCTCGGCTTCGGCGAGGCCGCGCAAGCCTTTCTCGCCGGATGGCGAACCAATGCGGACTTCAAAGCGCGCATTTGCGCCTATGACATCAAGACCAACTCGCCCAATTCCGAAGTGCGGACTGCGAAGCGCGCCGATTATGCGACGGCGAAGGTGCTCGGCGCTTCGACCGCGGCCGAAGCCGTGACGGGGGCCGAGGCGGTCTTTTCCGTCGTCACCGCCGACCAGGCGCATGAGGCGGCGATCGCGGCTCTGCCAAGCCTCGCCAAAGGCGCGCTCTTCTTCGATTGCGATTCCTGCGCGCCGCAAACCAAGTCTCGCACCGCTCAAGAGGTCGAGGCCGCAGGCGGACGCTATGTTGACGTCGCAGTGATGGCGCCAGTCCATCCGCGCCTGCACCAGACCCCGCTTCTGATCAGCGGCCCGCATGTCGAAGCTGCCGCGCCGGCTCTTGCCTCTCTCGGCATGGCCGCCAGGGTCCACGGGGGCCCGGTCGGCGCGGCCTCGTCGGTCAAGATGATCCGCTCCGTGATGATGAAAGGACTTGAGGCGCTCGTCTGCGAATGCGTGCTCGCCGGGCGAAAGGCGGGCGTCATCGAGACCGTACTCGATTCGCTCGACGAGACCTATCCCGGCTTCGACTGGAAGAAGCGCTCAGCCTATATGCTGGAGCGGGTGATGACCCATGGGGTCAGGCGGGCGGCGGAAATGCGCGAAGTTGCGCTGACCGTCGATCTCCTCGGTCTCGAGGGGGAGATGTCGCGCGCTTGCGTTGGCTGGCAGCAGACGATCGGCGAACTCGGTTTGCGTGCGAACGCGGCCGAGGGCGCCGATTATCGCGTTCTGGCCAACCAGATCCTCGCCGCGCTCGATCCCGCCGCCCGTGAGGGTTGAGTGGGCTTAAAACCGCGCCGCAGCAAAGGGCGATCCGTTGCAAGGCCGAAAACCCTCGGCTAAGTGTAAGGCTTCGAGCTTGTTCATGGCGACCGATCTCATCCGATACGATCTTCTGGTGCAGGACGCGCTGCGCTCCGTGGTGCGCAAGGTGCTCGCCGACACGGCGCGCAACGGGCTCGTCGGCGACCACCATTTCAATATCGCGTTCAAGACCCAGGCGCCGGGCGTGATCGCGCCGCCTGCAGTCAAGCAACGCTTCCCTGACGAGATGTCGATCATCCTGCAACATGAGTTCTGGGACCTTGTCGTCACCCAGGACGCATTCGAGGTCAGCCTGAACTTTTCCCGCAAGCCTGAGCGGTTGACGGTGCCGTTCAATTCAATCACCGGTTTCACCGACCCCTCGGTTCCGTTCGGATTCAAGCTTGAGCCGCGCGTATCGGAAGCGGCCAGTCGGGCGCCGCCTGCGGAGGAGGAAAAGGGGACGACTTCGGAGCTCGGCCCCGACCAAGCCAACGCCGGTCAAGCCGTCCGCCCAGCCCGCCTCCGCTCCAAAGTCCGCTCGAGATCCGGAAAAGCCCGCGGAGCCCGCCGGCGAAACGAAGGTCGTGTCGATCGACGCCTTCCGCAAGAAATAGGCGCGTTCGTTGGCCGAGATCGTCAATCTGCGTCGAGCGCGAAAATTGAAGGAGCGCGAGCGTCAGCAAGCGGAAGCCGCTCAAAATCGCGCCGTCTTTGGCCGCTCGAAGGCCGAGAAGCGTCTCATCGAGAGCGAGCGCGCGCTCGCCGAGGCGAGCCTCGACGCCCGCCGCCTCATAAAGCCCGATGGCGACCGAGAGCTCTGACACACGGATCGTCAAGCGCTCGCTCGTCATCGCTGGACATCGAACGAGCGTCTCCCTGGAAGACGCGTTTTGGGGGCGGCTGCGCCGCATCGCGGCCGAGCGTGGCCTGTCCCTCAATCGTCTCGCGGCGATGATCGACGCCTCGCGCGGCGGCGCCAATCTATCATCGGCCATCCGAGTGTTCGTGCTCGAGACCGAAGGCGCGAGGCCGCCCTGCCCGGCGGCAGACGGAGCCGCTCATCCCGATCAGTAGAGCTCGCCGATCAGTAGAGCTTGCCTGGCTCCGGGTCGACTTGCGTCGGGCGCGCCTTGGGCCTCGGCGGGGGTGTGGGGGCCGCCGGGCTAGGGCCATTGGCGCCGACTTGGTCACTCTTTGGCGCGGGAGCGGCCGCGAACGGCGCCGTTGCCGGTTGCCCGCGTTCGCCGTCCTTCGCCGCATCGGCGCCGTCCGCCGGGCCCTTCTCCTCCTCGGCTTTCGACGCCGCGGCTTTGTCCGCGGCGTCTTCCGCCGCTTTCTTCGCCGCCTCGGCCTCAGCCGCTTTCTCCGCTTCCTCAAGCGAACGCAAGCGGTCGGCTTGGCCCTTGAGGCGCGATTGATCGCTTTCCCAGTCCTGGATCTCTTGTTGCCTTCGATCCATGAACCGCTCACCCTTGAGACGCCGGTTGAAGAAGGCGCGTTCGCGGATGTCGGCTTCCAGCGTGGAAATGCGATCGCTCTCGCGCGCGATCGCCTGGGCGGCGAGCGCCGCGGAAAGGGCGCTGACGTCGATCTGCCGCTTTGGCGCGTCCAGCGCGTTGTCGATCGCCACGGCCGCGCTCGGCGGCGGCCCCGACCAGAACTTCAAACCGCTGGCCGACGAGGTGAGCGTAAAGCGCGCCTGTGTCGTGAGCGTCCGCAGATCGAGATCGGCGCTGAGCGTCCCTTGTCCCTCAGGGATCTTGATCGGGCCAATCTTCATAACCCCCGCGCTGAGCGACACCGGCGCCGATCCGTCGGGGATCGCCAGCGGCGCCCGATTGAGCTCGTTGCCGAGGGTGAAGGCGATATTGGTCTCATCCAACGGCGCGTCAGGGATCTGCGACTTGGCGACGACGCGATCGAGGGCTGCAGGATCGTTCCGCGCGAGCGCCGCGCCGGCGAAGGTCACGGTCCCGGAGCCGGCAAGTCCGTTGACCAGCGTAGCGGGACTTCGCCCGGTCGAAGCGAAATCGAGCGCAGCGCCGATGCGGCCCGAGAATCCGTTTCGGTCGAGCGCGACGGAGTCGAGGGCGAGGGCGCCGGCCAGCGTGACATTGTCCGCGTCGCGACGCAGCGTCGCGCGTCCCGTGGCGGAACCTCCGGCGATCTTCATCGCGAAGTCGTCAAGATCGAGCCGGCCTTTGTCAAAACGAAGCGTCGTCGTGAAGTCGCGCGCTGTCAGGGCCTCGGCCAAGTCGAGAGTTCCGACCCTAAGCTTCACGGCGGCGGAGGGAGGGCGCAGCGGCGTCGGCGCGAACCTCACCTCCGACCAGCGCGCGGCGGTCCGTCCCGGCTGGGGCGGTCCGAGGGCAAGCGCCAGAGCGCCGCTGAGCGGCATGCGTTCGACCGTCAGTTGCCCCTCGATCTCCGCCGGCGCGGACGCTGGCGGCTTCGCAGGCGCATCCCCCGAGCCGACTGCTTCCTGCGCGCGAGCAATCTCGGCGCTCGCTTCGGGCGGGATCTCAAGCGGTATGGCGGGCTGAAAAGTGAGATCGCCGCTCGCCTTGACCCCGGCGATGGTCGCGGCGAGCCGCGAGACGCTCCATCGATCGCCGCGCAGGGTGGCGTCGAATCCGATATCGGCGGGACCGATGGCGCCGCCGTTTGCCGGCGCAAGACCAAGAGCGACGGCAAGCGCGGCGAGGTTCGGCGACTTGGCCTTAGCCGAGCCGAACAGCTTGGCGTCGTCGCTCGCCGCGGCAGGCAGGAAGCGGCCGCGCCACGCCAGATCGGCGCCCGCAAGCTGCGAGGTCGCATCGACGTCGTAGCCCTTCTCCCAGCCCCCGTTCGCATTGACTAAGATGCGAGCGCGGCCCCCTCCGGAGGTTGGCGTATGGACGCCGAGCTGACGCAGAAGCGCGCCGGAGTTCGGGGAATCGAGACTGACCGTCAGGGCGCGCCCGGGATCGTTCGGCCGAGGATCGAGAGTCACTGAGAACTGCGTTTCCCCCGCCGATCCATTGGCCCTGAGCGAATCGACGGCCGGAACCCCATTCGCGTCCGCCGCCCCGCCATGCGCGCCGAAGGTCAACGCCGCCGGCGACAGCTCAGCCGCCCGCTCGACGAGCATCCGGCTCCAATCATTCGGCGCCACGCGCGAAACCAGCACTGCGAAATCGTGCAGCCGGTCAGCTCGCAAGTGGCCCGTCGCCGCAGTCGAATCGGGGCCGATCGCGCCCTCGATATCGAAAGAGGCCCCATCAAGGCCGGCCACGCTCAGGCGTTTGAGCGCGACATCCGGGCCGGTCTTTGTCACGCTTAGCGCCAACGAGCCGCTGTCGATCTGCGTTTCGCCGACGCGAGCGATATGAAGCGAGCCGGCTCTCAGCGACAGCGAGAGGTCAAGATCGCCGATCAGGTTTCCCGCCGTGAGGCTCGGCAACCCGTCAACATCGAGCGAGTCGCTGGCCAGATCCACGTCGACGCGGCCCGCTTGACCGCCATCTGGTCCCTTAAAGGCAACCGCGCCTGTCAGCGTCGAGCGGTCCAGCGTCAGCTTGAGATTGCGTCCCGAGAATCCGGTTGGCGATGCTTCCACCGCTCCCAATAGCGACACGTTACGATAAGGGAGCGCATCGGCAAAAGCGGCGACATTGGCCAAAGCCGGCGGCGCGCTCGGAGTCGCCCAATCGCGCAGGAGCGCGAAGTCGGCGCTTGAAAAAGAAACATCGCCGCGGAAGTGGGGCTGTGCCCCGGTTTCCAGGTCGCCGTCCACGCGCAGGCGGCCTTGCTCCGGAAGGCCGAGGTTGAAACTGAGGTTGAGCGGCGCGCCTGGAGCAGTCTTCAGCCTCGCGCTGGCATCGGGCAGCGTCTGCGCCCCAAGGATGATCGGCTGGACGGTGACCTCAGCGTCGATCGCCGCCTCATTCTCATGGCCCTGGAGGGCAGCCGATATAATGCGAGTGATCAGGGTCACGGCGCGCGCGGGCGCGACCCCGTCCTCGCCCTTGCGGCGCATGAGCGAATCGACATTGACCTGCTTCGCCTTCAGCGCCACGCTGATTTGGGCGGGCGAGCCGAAAACAAGTCTGGCGTCCCCATTCGCTCTGATCCCGCGCTCCTCTGGTCCTAAACGAAATTCCGCCTGGCGAAGGGCCGCCTGGTCCAAATCGGCGGTCAGGGGCCCCGCGATCCGCCAAGCGATCGGCCCATCCTCGCCGGGCGCCGTGCCAGTCAGCGTGGCGCCGCCGGCGAACCGAAGGCCGCCAAGCCCGGTGGCCGGGTCGCCCTCGAGCCTGCCGTCGAATTCCGCGGCAGGCCAGCCTAGCCCCGCGTCAACCGCGAGGCGGAGGGCGGTCCCATCCGGTCCAGGTTTTTCCGAGGCCAGCCTGAAGGCCACGGGAGCATTGTTCGGGCCGTCGAATTGGCCGCTTAGGTGCGTGGGTCCGTCGAGCAAAGGCGCGGCCGCATCGATCTCGACGCCGGAAATCTCAGCTCCCGCGGCGCCGCCGACGATCTTCACTCTCCCATCCCGCACGCTCAGACGGTCGAACCCGGTCGAGTGGAGCCCCGCCATCCGCAGTGGCGGCAGCTTGAGCGCGCCGTCCGGTCCGCGCGTGAGGGTCAGAACGGGCTTCTCGAGACGAATGTCGGAAAACCGGATCTGCCCGCTCGGAAGCTTGACCAGCTCCAGCTCCAGTCGCGCCGAGGCGAACGACAGCTTCGCCCCATCCTGGCCCGGCGTGCTGACCTCACCTTGGCCCAACGCAAGATAGGGCGTCGGCAGCAGCCTGAGTTCAACCGGCCCGTTCAGGGTGACGTTCGCCCCCGTGATCGCGTTGAGCCGCGACTCGATCTCACCGCGCTGCGAAGACCAGTCGATGAGATACGGCGCGACCAGCGCAACCGACATCACGGCGACAAGCGCGACCGCGACGATGGTCAGGATAGTGCGCACTAGGAAACGACTTCCACTCTGTCGCGGCGAGCTGCCGCGGTAACGATTCGGCGTGCTTCGCGGTTAAAAATGCCGCGAAAGTATGACCATGACAATAGAAGCGGCGTCTGGGGTTTGCGTCGGCGCACAGGCCATCGTCGATCGGCGTTGCGATTTGGTGGCCAACCCTCCGAGATGTCGCACAGCCCATCATCTTATATGTTCCATTAGCTTATGTCTTTGGCGGCCCTATTCTCGGCGCAGGCCGTATCGATCAACGTCGAACGTGTTGACGGCGCAGGCCGAAGGCTTGACATTGGCCGCCAAGGCGCAAAACCCCGGGTCGGGCGCGCTGCACACGGGAGGCTATCCCCATGGACCTTCGACTGACCGAGGACGAACTCGCATTTCGCGCGGAGGTGCGCGCCTTCGTGGGTGAAAACCTGCCAGCCTCGATCCGCGAGAAGACAGTCGCTGGCCGGAAGGTATCCAAAGACGACTATGTGCGCTGGACACGCATCCTCGCCGCCAAAGGCTGGGGAGCCCCGCATTGGCCGCAGGAATGGGGGGGCGCCGGATGGAGCCCGGTTAAACTCTCGATCTTTCTCGATGAGACGCAGCGCGGAAATGCGCCCGAGCCGGTGGCGTTCGGCGTCAACATGGTGGGTCCGGTGATCTACACTTTTGGCTCCAGGGCGCAGAAACAGCGCTTCCTGCCGCGCATCATCGATCTTAGCGACTGGTGGTGCCAGGGCTTCTCGGAGCCCGGCGCGGGATCTGACCTTGCGAGCTTAAGGACCAGCGCCCGGAACGACGCCGACGGCTGGGTGATCTCAGGCCAGAAGACCTGGACCACTATGGCCCAGTACGCCGACTGGATTTTCGTCCTCGCCCGCACCAACGCGCAGGCGAAAAAGCAGGAGGGCATCTCCTTCTTCTTGGTCGACATGAAAACGCCAGGGATTACGGTGAAGCCAATACAGACGATCGATGGCGGCCACGAGGTGAACGAGGTCTTTCTTGACGACGTGCGCGTTCCGCACGACGCGCTTGTCGGCGAGGAAAACAAGGGGTGGGACTACGCCAAGTTTTTGCTCGCCAACGAGCGCAATGGCATCGCTCGCGTTGGCGTGTCGAAGGCGCGCCTCGATCGGGTGCGCCAACTCGCCTCGATTCCGGTCTATGGCTCTGGCCCGAAGATCGAGGACTCGTTCTTTCGCGCCAAGCTCGCCGAGGTCGAAGTGGAGCTGAAGGCGCTCGAAATGACCCAGATGCGCGTCATCTCCAACCGCCAAAATGCCGGCAAGCCCGATCCCGCGTCCTCGGTGCTCAAGATCAAGGGCTCCGAGATCCAGCAGGCGACAACAGAACTCCTGATGGAGGTCGTAGGACCTTACGCTTTGCCCTATCGAGAGCCCAACGACATGAGCAACGAGCCTCCTGTGGGTCCGGACTGGGCGTCGCCGCTCGCGCCGATTTATTTCAACAACCGCAAGGTTTCGATCTACGGCGGATCGAACGAGATCCAACGCAGCATCATCGCCAAGGCGATACTGGGGCTCTAAGACACATGGACTTCGAGCTCAGCCCCGAACAGGAGCTTCTGCGCGACAATATCGCGCGGCTGATGAAGGACCGTTACGAATTCGAAGCTCGCAAAACCTATCAAGCGAGCCCTCAAGGCTGGAGCAAAACCCTCTGGCGCGACTACGCCGAAATGGGTCTGCTCGGCGCGCCCTTTGCTGAAGTTGACGGCGGCTTCGGCGGCGGCGCGGTCGAGACCATGATCGTGATGGAGCAATTCGGCAAGGCGCTGGCGCTCGAGCCCTACCTTCAAACTGTTGTCCTGTGCGGCTCGTTGCTGAAGCACGGGGCGAGCGACAAGCAGCGGGCCGAGTTCATCGGCGCGCTTGCGGCGGGCGGCCTCAGGTTGAGCTTCGCGCATATGGAGAAGCAGTCGGGTTTCGATCTGCACGATGTGGCCCTGAGCGCAGTCAAGGATGGTGGCGGCGGGTTCGTGCTGAACGGCGAGAAAACGCTCGTTGGCCAGGGCGACAGCGCCGATAAGCTTATCGTTTCGGCGCGGATGAACGGCGAGCGCCGCGACCGCGACGGAATTGCCCTCTTCCTTGTTGACGCTGACGCTCCAGGCGTGGGCCGTCGTGGCTATCCGACCCAGGACGGACAGCGGGCGGCCGAGATCAGCTTCGCCGATGTCCGCGTCGCGCCCCAGGATGTTCTGGGTTCACCTGGCGGCGCGCTGCCGGTGATCGAGCGCGCGGTCGACGAGGCGATCGCCGCGCTCGCCGCGGAGGCCGTCGGCGCCATGTCCGAGGCGCTGGCAATGACAGTCGACTACCTCAAGACGCGCAGGCAGTTCGGCGTCACGATCGGCTCCTTCCAGGCGCTCCAGCATCGCGCCTCCGACATGACGGTTGCGCTCGAACAGGCGCGCAGCATGATGTATTTGGCGGCGATGGCGGCGGGCGAGGAGGACGCGGCCGAGCGCGCCAAGACCATGTCGGCGGTGAAAGCGCAAATTGGCCGCTCGGCGAAGTTCATCGGCCAACAGGCGGTGCAAATGCACGGCGGCATCGCGATGACCTACGAGTACAAAGTCGGCCACCTGTTCAAGCGGCTCACGATGATCGATACGGCCTTTGGCGACGCAGACGTTCACATACGCCGTCTCGCCGATCGCAGCAGCCTGTTCGCATAACCCTTGTCGAGCGCGGCGCGCACAATCCTTGTCACTGGCTTCGAGCCGTTCGGCGGCGAGATGGTCAACGCTTCGTGGGAAGCGGCGAAAAAACTCGAAGGCTGGCATCACGATGGCTTCACGGCAGTCGCGCGCTTGCTGCCCTGCGCCTACGATGCGTCGGTCACGAAACTCATCCACGAAATCGAAGCGATTCGGCCGGTGGCGTTGTTGATGACCGGGCAGGCCGCGCGGCGCGCTGTCATCTGCGTCGAGCGATTCGCACACAATCTCGATGACGCCACCGCGCCAGACAACGACGGCGACCTGCGAAGGGCGCTGAGGATCTCGCGCGCCGCGCCAGAATGGCTGGAGGCGTCGACCTCGGCCAGCGCCATAGCAAGAGCCATGAAAGACGCCGGAATTCCAGCGCGCATGTCGCGAAACGCCGGCGGGTTTGTCTGCAATCACCTCTATTTCGGCGCGCTGCAGTATCTGAGCGACAAGAGGTTGGCGATCCCCGCGGTCTTCGTGCATCTGCCTGCGACGCCTGAGCAAACGCCCCCCGGCGCCAGCGTGAAGCGGATGACACCGACATTGGCCGCAGACGCGCTCCGCGTCGCAGCGGCTGCGATGATGGGCTTGTCGAAGTTAGTCGAGACAGCGTGAATCGCGCGCTGTTCCTTGGCGTCGATGGCGGCGCCACCCGTTCCAGGGCGCGACTCCGCGACGCGGATGGGAAGCTGCTTGCGGAGGCGACCGGATCAGCGGCGAATATCCATGTCGATTTCGCGGCGGCCGCAGGGGCGTTGCGGGCGCTTGTCGATGCGATCCTGATCAACGCCCGGCTCAATCAAGCCGACCGGGCGTCGATCGCCATGGGCCTGGGGCTGGCCGGGTTCAAGGGAGCGACCGACCAGACGCGAATTGCGGCGGCTTTTCCTGGATTTTTGCGCGTCCAGGCCGGGAACGATGCGACGACCGCCTGCATCGGCGCTCATGCAGGCGCGGACGGCGGGCTCATCATCGCGGGCACCGGGTCAGCGGCGATCGCTCGCGTGCGCAACAAGGAGACCATCATCGGCGGTCGCGGTTTCGCCCTCGGCGATGACGGGTCAGGCTCGCATATCGGCCTCGATGCGATGCGCGCCGCGATGCGCGCCTATGACCGGATCGGCCCGTCTACCGCGCTGACTCGAGACCTTATCAACTATTTCAACAACGATCCGGTCGCTATGATGAATTGGGCGCTTTCTGCGAAGCCGGGAGATTTCGGCGGCTTCGCGCCGCGCGTGTTTGAACATGCGGCGAGCCAAGATCCGATCGCGCTCGACATCGTTCGGGCTGCGGCGCGCGCTATCGGCGTGCTGACGCGCGGCGTGGTCGCGCTTGGCGCCGAGCGGGTCGCTTTGGTCGGCGGCGTGGGCGAAGCCCTGCGCCCGTATTTCGAACCCGATATCGCGGCGCGCCTCAAGCCGCCGCTGTACGATCCGACCGACGGGGCGATCCTGTTCGTCGGCGGCGTCGTGGCGCCGCAGGGAGAAGTCGCGCAATGAAGGTTTTCTACGGGGCGCGCATCTTCGACGGCGAGCGAATGCATGACGATTGCGCGCTGGTCGTCGAGGGCGAGTCCATCCAGGCGCTCGCTCGCTTTGAGGAGCGCCCCCCGGGCGGCGAGCAAGTGGATCTCGGCGGCGGTGTTCTCTCGCCGGGCTTCGTCGATTGGCAAATCAACGGCGGCGGTGGTGTGCTGTTCAACGCCAATCCGACTGTCGAGGGTATCGCCGCGATTGGCGCCGCGCATCGGCGCGCCGGCGTGACCGCCTTCCTGCCGACCGTGGTAACCGATGCGCCGCGTGTGCTTACCGAAGCGATTTCCGCCGCGCGAGAAGCGCGCGAACGCGTCCCCGGCGCGCTTGGAATCCATGTCGAGGGGCCGTTCATCGATATGAAGCGCAAGGGCGTGCATCCGCCCGAATTTATTCGCCCGATAAAGGAAGAAGACGCCAATGCGTTCATCGCCGCGCGCGCGGGCGTAATGGTCGTGACCCTCGCGCCCGCGTCGGTTCCTTTGGACTTCATACGACGCTTGTCGAAAGCTGGAATTATCGTCAGCCTCGGCCATTCGGACGCGAGCGCGGAGGAAGCGCAAGCCGTTTTTGACGCCGGCGCGAGCGCCGTCACCCACCTTTATAACGCGATGAGCCAACTCACATCACGCGCGCCGGGCGTGGTCGGCGCGACGCTTGCCGATCCGCGCATCATCTGCGGTCTCATCGCCGATGGCGAGCATGCCCATGCCCTCGCCTATCGCGTGGCTTTGGCGGCCAAGGGACCGCGCGGCATTGCGCTCGTGTCCGACGCCATGCCGCCCGCCGCGGGCGGTCCAGACGTCTTCGAGTTGCAGGGGCGGCGGATGACGCGGGATGGCAATAAGCTCGTCGCAGAAGACGGCACGCTCGCCGGCGCCTCGATCACCATGCGCGACGCCGTCCACTATGTCGTCAACGAGCTCAAGGTCGCACTCTCAGACGCTCTGATGATGGCGACGCTGACCCCGGCGCGACTGCTTCGCGTCGACCACCAAATCGGGCGACTCAAGCCTGGCCATCGCGCCGATCTCGTGCACCTGACCGACGATCTCGAGGTGGCGGAGGTGTGGGCGGACGGACGGCGGCTGAACGAGGTCGGCGCGGCCGCGTGAGCAGCCTCACGCCCTCACCCGGCATCAGCACGTAAGGCGCACACCGTCTTGAAGGAGCTAGGTCGAGAGGCCGCGCTCGAGTGCAAAACCGACAGGCCGGGCTTAGGTAGAGTATAGTTTTTCAGAAGCCGGTTACAAGGCTCGCTCGCTTTTTTCGGGGAGACCGCACCGCACGGGCAGCGCTTCGGCCGCCAAGGAAAGGAGAACGATTCGGAATGGCGCCGCAAGGCGTTGAAAACGCTCAAAAGGGACTCGGAAATGGCGCCCACGGGGTTGGCGGTCGCAGGAAACGAAAAAGTTGTTCCGCGCTCAAAAAGCTGCCTAAAAAGCCTTTCGGTGTGACCTGGATAACATATTTATTATGTTTTACAGCCCGCTGGGTCCAGGAACATATCACTCTACAGCATGCTCGGCAGCACCCGGTCGGGCGGGCGGTGGCCGTCGGCGAAGGTCCGGATGTTGATGATCACCTTCTCGCCCATGTCGGCGCGCCCCTCGTGCGTCGCCGACCCCATGTGCGGGAGCAGCGTCACCTTGCCCATTTTGGCGAGAGCGATGAGCTTCTCGTTGACGGCGGGCGCGTGCTCGAACACATCGAGGCCGGCGTTGGCGAGTTCGCCCGCTTCGAGCATGCGGATCAGCGCATTCTCGTCGACGACCTCGCCGCGCGCGGTATTGATGAGAATGGCGTCGGGACGGAGATGCTTCAGCCGGCGAGCCGACAGAAGGTGGAAAGTGCCGGGCGTATGGGGACAGTTGATCGAGACGAAGTCCATGCGAGCCAGCATCTGGTCGAGCGAGTCCCAATAGGTCGCCTCGAGCGCCTCCTCGATTTGCGCCGCCACCCGGCGGCGATTGTGGTAGTGGATCGACATGCCGAAAGCGCGCGCCCTGCGCGCCAGCGCCTGGCCGATGCGGCCCATGCCGACGATGCCGAGGCGCTTGCCGGTGATGCGCCGCCCGAGCATCCAGGTCGGCGACCAGCCGGTCCATCGGCCCTCGGGAATGACGCGCGAACCCTCGACGAGCCGCCGCGCCGTCGAGAGGATCAGCGCCATCGTCATGTCCGCCGTGTCCTCGGTCAGGACGCCGGGCGTATTGGTGACCGTGATGCCGCGGCGGAGGGCGCTGGTCACGTCAATATGATCGACGCCATTGCCAAAATTGGCGATCAACCTCATCTGCTCGCCCGCCTGGGCGATCATGGCGGCGTTGATCTGGTCGGTGATCGTCGGCACCAGAACGTCGGCCTCGCGCATCGCCTCGACGATGTCGGCCTGCGACATCGGCTTATCTTCGAGGTTGAGGCGGGCGTCGAACAATTCCCGCATGCGGGTCTCGACCAGTTCGGGCAGCCGTCGTGTGACGACCACAAGGGGTCTCTTCTTGGTCATGAGCGCCGCTCTTATCGCCCGCGCGGCTTTGCCGCCGCTGCTCCTGCTGCCGCAATCATCGGCTCTCCGCGCCTTCGCATGAGTTCACGCCGCGTTAACGACAGACGACGCAAATGGATTCGCCGGCGCGCCCACGAATTCCGATCCGCCGGGTTCGCCTCCTTACCAGAAGAGCGGGCAAAGACAAGGATGGTCGGAGAGCGGTCGAGGAAGGCGGCATGAGGCGATTGAGGCGGCCAATCAACGCGTTCGCAGTCGGGCGCCGCGCCGTGCTTGCGCTGGGCTGCGCCTTGCTCCTCGGGCCCGGCGCGGCGAACGCCGATCCCGTCGGGCCGGTCACCAAACTGCCGCTGCCGCGTTACGCCAGCTTGAAAACAGACCGGGTCAACCTGCGAGAGGGTCCATCCAAGGACCATGCGACCAAATGGGTCTATGAACGCGCCGGGCTTCCGGTCGAAATCACCGCCGAGTTCGAAATCTGGCGCAAGGTACGCGATTCCGAAGGCGTCGAGGGCTGGGTGCTGCATTCGTTGCTCTCCGGGCGGCGAACGGCGTTGGTTACGCCGAACAAAAAGGGCGAGAATTCGAAGCTCTACACCCTCGGATCCGCATCCGCCGACTTGGCCGCAACCCTTCAGTCTGGGGTGATCGTCAATATCCGCCGTTGCGACGGCGCCTGGTGTCTTGTCGACGGAGATGGGTTCAAGGGATATATTGAGCAGGACAAATTGTGGGGCGTGTACCCCGACGAAAAAATCGAATGAGCGGAGCGGGCGCGCTCGGATCCTCCGCCGACAGCGGCGACTGACACGATAATATAGCGGCCGCGCGGCGTTACGATCGAAGCGCACGACGATTGGCTTTCGCGACGGGAGGGAACATGCCGGGAGCTGAAATTCAGAACCTAGAGGTTCAATTCTCCCACGACCTGGTCCAATATTGGGGATGGTTCTTCGCGCTCGGAGTAGGTCTGTTGGCGCTCGGCGTCGCCGCGGTGGCGCGGGCGGTCACTGCGACCGTCGTGTCGATGGTGTTCTTCGGCTGGCTTCTGGTGTTGGCGGGGGCGATCGAAGTCGTTCAAGCCGTCGCGGTGGGGCACTGGGCGGGCTTCTTTCAGCATCTGTTCGGCGCGATCCTGTTCCTTGTGGCCGGGTTCATCATGGTGTTCAGGCCACTGATCACGGCCGAAGTCCTTACTCTGTTGATGGCCTTGTTCTTCCTGATCGGCGGGCTGTTCCAGCTCATTGGCTCAGCGTGGATCGGGTTGCCCGGCTGGGGATGGAGCGCTGTGGACGGCGTCATCACATTCGTTCTCGGCTTGCTGGTCTTGGCGCAATGGCCGGCGTCCGGGTTGTGGGTGATCGGCCTCCTTCTTGGCATCGATCTCATTTTCTATGGCCTCGCCTGGATCGCGATCGCGCTGGGCTTGCGCGGCAGCGCGTAGGATTCCGCGGCCGCGGTCCGCGTCTTGCAGCGGGGCTTGGAGAGGGCTAGGACGCTGCGGCCCTTTCGAGAGGAACCTCAAAACCCGATGAGAAAAGTCTACGCCAACGCTGACGAGGCGCTCGCCGGCCAGATCAAGGACGGCATGATCTTGATGGCTGGTGGATTCGGGCTTTGCGGCGTTCCCGAGACACTGATCGAGGCGGTGCGCAAATCAGGCGCGAAGGATCTGACTTTCGTCTCCAACAACGCCGGCGTCGACGGAATCGGCCTGGGCATTCTGCTTGAAAGCGGCCAAATCAAGAAGATGATCTCGAGCTACGTCGGCGAGAACAAGATCTTCGCCAGTTTGTATCTGGCGGGCAAGCTTGAGCTCGAATTCAATCCGCAGGGCACGATGGCCGAGCGCATCCGCGCCGGCGGCGCAGGGATTCCCGCCTTCTTTACCCGCACGGGCGTCGGCACGATCGTCGCCGAGGGCAAGGAAATCCGCGACTTCAACGGCGAGGCCTATGTGATGGAGACCGGGCTCGTCGCCGACATCTCCCTCGTCCACGCCTGGAAGGGCGACACGGAAGGCAATCTCGTCTACCGGAAGACGGCGCGCAACTTCAATCCGATGATGGCCACAGCGGGCCGTCTGACGATCGCCCAAGTCGAGCATCTGGTTAAGCCTGGCGAGATCGACGGCGACCACATCGTCACTCCCGGGATTTATGTTCAACGGATCGTTCATGTGCCCAATGAGCTCAAGCGCATCGAGCAGCGCACGACCCGCAAGCGCGACGCAGCCTGAAAAGTTCGGAGGCAGACTGAAATGGCTTGGACCCGGGACGAAATGGCGGCGCGCGCCGCCAAGGAGCTCAAGGACGGCTTCTACGTCAATCTCGGCATCGGCATTCCGACGCTGGTGTCGAACTACATCCCTAAGGGAATGAGCGTCCAGTTGCAGAGCGAGAACGGTATGCTGGGGATGGGGCCGTTTCCCTTCGAGGGCGAGGAGGACCCGGACCTCATCAATGCGGGCAAGCAGACCGTCACGCAATTGCCCACGACCAGCTTCTTCTCGAGCGCCAATTCGTTCGCCATGATCCGCGGAGGGCACATCGACCTCGCCATCCTGGGCGCAATGCAGGTCGCCGAGAATGGCGACCTCGCCAATTGGATGATTCCCGGCAAGATGGTGAAGGGCATGGGCGGCGCCATGGACCTCGTCGCCGGCGTCAAGCGCATCGTCGTGGTGATGGAGCACTCAGCCAAGGACGGGCCGAAGCTGCTGCATCATTGCACCCTGCCCCTAACCGGCGCGAAGGTCGTCGACCTCGTCATCACCGAGCTCGGGGTGTTCACGATCGACAAGCATGGGCTGCGCGGCATGGCGCTCATTGAACTTGCGCCCGGCGTTACTTTGGACGAAATCGCCGCCAAGACCGAGGCGACTTACCGGGTGGCGCTGCACTCGCCAGCGCCGATGCGCGCATCGGCTTAAGTCTGATTGGGTGTTCGTGAGCGCAGCGCGTCGCCCCTGTTGGGGCGGCGCGCCGGCTTCCCGTTGCGATTATTTCTTGACCAGGGGGCAGGTTGAATCGGCGAGCTTGCCATACGCCTCGTCGCCCTTCATCGTTTTGAGGATCTTGTAGAAGTCCCAGTCTCCCTTCAATTCGGCGGGCTTCTTCACCTGCACGATGTACATGTCCTTCTCCAGGAGACCGTCGGGGCGGATCACGCCGTCAGTAACGAACATGTCATTGATCTTCGTCTTCTTCAGCTGCTCCATGACCTTATCCGGGTCGGTCGAGCCAACCGCCTTGACGGCGTTGAGATAGGTGAGCGTCGCCGAATAGTAAGCGGCCTGTGGGAAGGTCGGCATCTTCTTAGTCTTTTCGAAGAACCGGTTGGCGAACGCCCGGGTTGTGTCGTCCATGTTCCAGTACCACGAGGTCGTCAGCACGAGGCCCTGGGCGGTTTCGAGGCCAAGGGCGTGGACGTCGGAAAGGAAGACGAGCAGGGCCGCCGGCCTCATCGTCTTCGTGAGGCCAAATTCCGCGGCGGCCTTCAGCGAGTTCGACGTGTCCGTGCCTGCGTTGGCGAGGGCCAGCACCTGCGCGCCGGAGCTCTGCGCCTGGAGGAGATAGGAGGAAAAGTCCGACGTCCCGAGGGGCACCCGAACGTTGCCGATCACGGTTCCCCCGCCGGCCTTGACGACCTCCGTGGCTCCCGCCTCCAATTGCTTCCCGAAGGCGTAGTCCGCGGTGATGAAGAACCAGCTCTTGCCGCCCTCTTCGAGAATCGTCTTGGCGGTGCCGTTGGAAAGGGCGGTCGTGTCGTAGCCGTAGTGCATGGTATAGGGCGTGCAGTCCTTGCCGGTCAGCGACGCGCCGGCGGCGCCGATGGCGAAAAACGGAACCTTCTTCTCTTTGGCTGCGGCGGACATGGCTAAGCTGACGCCGGTGTTCGAGCCGCCGAGCAGCATCGTCATGCCGTCCGTGTCGGCCCATTCGCGGACCTTCTCCGCCCCGAGAGCCGGCTTGTTCTGGTGGTCGAAGGTCAGGACCTGGATCGGCTGGCCAAGCACCGATCCGCCAAAATCGGCGATCGCCATTTTGATCGACTCAATTCCGGCGGCGCCGATGACGTCGGCATAGGGTCCCGACATGTCGTCGATGTCGCCGATGACGACCTTGTTCTCCGCAGCCAAGGCCGCGCCCCCGGCCAGCGACGCGGAAAGCGCGCCGGCGAGCATCAACATCCATCTGAGCGATTTCATTCCATTCCTCCCAAATCCACGGTTCGTGCGGTGACGCGCCGCCAATTCCATAGCCTCATGCGCGCATAATGCTTGCCGCCGCAGCATGTGGCAACTTACGCTTTAGTCGAGGGGCCGCGCTTGGCGGCGCCCGGCGCGCACGCCTATAACTCACTGATGGCGCGAAAAGAGTCCCGACAGGCTAGGGCGGCGAGGACCGAGGCGATCTTCGAGCGCCTGGCGGCCGCCAATCCGACGCCAAAGGGCGAGCTCCAATACATCAATCCCTTCACGCTGCTAGTGGCGGTGGTGCTGTCGGCGCAAGCGACCGACGCGGGGGTGAACAAAGCGACGCCCGCGCTATTCGCCATCGCCGACACGCCGGAGAAGATGGCGGCGCTCGGCGAAGAGCGGCTCGCCGAGAAGATCAAGTCCATTGGACTGTACCGGACCAAGGCCAAGAACATCCTCGCGCTTTCGCGCGCGATCGTTGAACGCCACGGCGGCGAGACGCCCCGCAACCGCGAGGAACTGGAGGCCCTGCCCGGCGTTGGCCGCAAGACCGCCAATGTTGTGCTAAATACTGTCTTCGGTGAGCCGACGCTGGCTGTCGACACCCACGTCTTCCGTGTCGCCAACCGCCTCGCCATCGCGCCTGGCAAAACGCCGCGCGAGGTCGAAGACGGGCTGATGCGCGTCGTGCCGGACCGGTTCTTGCTGCACGCCCATCATTGGCTGATCCTGCACGGGCGCTACGTCTGTATGGCGCGCAAACCCTTGTGCGGCGTTTGCGTGCTCATCGATCTTTGCCCCTACGAGCCAAAGAATCTGTCGGGCGGCGGCTGACCCTCAGGAATTGCCCGCGTCCACAGGCGCAGCTGAATCGGCGCGTCGTCCGCAGGTGGACGCCAATCGTTCGCGCCGGAACGCCGGGCGCAACTTGCCCGTGAAGCCGGCGACCGGATAGGCTTCTACCTCTATGCTCGATATCGTCCTGCTCCTCGCCGTCCTTGCGACCTTGCTCGTGGTCGTCGCCGTCTCCCAGCCGGTGGCGGTCCGTCTGAAGGTCGCGCCGGTGGTGCTCCTGGCCGTCATCGGGGTGGCCATCGGCGCGGTGTCGATCGTCCTAGTGCACACGCCCCTTTCCGCCCGCTACGGCGACTTGGCGGGGCTGTTCGCCAACCTGCCTGTCGGCGCCGAGACCTTCATTTACGTCTTTCTCCCGCTGCTCGTGTTCGAGGGCGCGATCACCGTCGACGTGCGACGGATGCTCGAGGACGCCGCCCCGATTCTGATGCTGGCGGTCGTCGCCACCGTGGTCTGCACCGCAGTCGTCGGCTTCGCGCTTTGGCCGATCGCGGGCCTGCCGCTTGTCGTCTGCCTGCTGCTCGGCTCGGTGGTTGCGACCACCGATCCGGCGGCGGTCATCGCGGTGTTCCGCGATGTCGGCGCCGCGGCGCGGTTGACTCGCCTCGTCGAGGGCGAGGCGCTTCTGAATGACGCCGCGGCGATCGTGATGTTCACGGTCCTGCTTGGGGTCATCGTCTCCGGACAGCAGCCGAACCTCCTCGTTGGCGAGGAGCAGTTCCTGGTTTCCTTCTTCGGCGGCGCAGCTCTGGGCCTCCTGGGCGGGCGGGCGTTGCTACAGCTCGTCCCCTGGACGCGCGACGATCGATTGGCCGAAGCGACGCTGACGGTCGCGCTTCCCTATCTTGTCTTCATCGTGGCCGAACACGTCGTGCACGTGTCCGGCGTCGTTGCGGTGCTCTGCGCTGGATTGACCGTCAGTGCTTTTGGGCGATCACGGATCACCCCCTACAATTGGTCGTTCATCACAGATCTTTGGGCGCAGATTGCTTTCTGGGCGCATTCGCTCGTGTTCGTGCTGGCTTCGATTCTGGTGCCGAAGCTGTTGATCGATACGCAGTTCCACGATGTGATGCTGCTGGCGGCGCTCATCGTGGCCGTGTTCGCGGCGCGCCTCATCGTCCTCTTCCTCCTCCTCCCGCTCTTGAGTCT
Organism: uncultured Alphaproteobacteria bacterium; assembly: GCA_963730555.1. Classification (GTDB taxonomy): domain Bacteria; phylum Pseudomonadota; class Alphaproteobacteria; order Rhizobiales; family Beijerinckiaceae; genus Roseiarcus. Next base: position 96,456 of record CAVSSS010000012.1, read on the forward strand.
GACCAAACTCACCGAGCCGATCAGCACTGCCTATAAACTCGCCATTACTTGGGGCGGGTTGCGCGGCGCCTTGACCCTGGTGCTGGCCTTGGCCGTTACGGAAAACCCGGCGCTGAAGCCGGAGATCCAAAGGTTCGTCGCGGTGCTTGCAACGGGCCTCGTGCTGTTCACGCTGCTCGTCAACGGCACGACCTTGCGCTTCGTCATCCGCCTCCTGCGTCTCGATCGCCTGTCGCCGGTTGACCAGGCGTTGCGCGACCGGGTGCTGGCGCTCTCCTATACGGAGATCGGCGAGACCATCCGAACGATGGCGAACGAGCATGAGATCTCTGCTACAGCCGTCACCAGCGCGCTTGCTCCTTATGAGGCCGGAATGGCGGCGGCAAAATCGCCCGGCGACGCGGAAGCGGGGCTCACGGATCATCAACGCCTCGCGATCGGCCTGGTGGCGCTGGGAAACCAGGAACGGATGCTGGCGCTTGAGATTATGGCGGAGCGCGCGGCCTCGCCCGTCGCGGTGCAGGCGCTGCTGCGCAACGCCGAAGCTCTGGGCGAAGGCGCGAGAAGCGGCGGGCGTGTCGGCTATCAGCGCAGCGCCGAAGCTGCGCTCGCGTTTCCGTTCTCTTTCCGCGTCGCCTATTTCTTCTATCGCCGATTTGGAATCGTCCGCTTTCTCGCCGATCGGCTCGGCGACCGGTTCGAGATGCTGCTCGTTACGCGTCTGTTGATCCAGGAACTCATGGGCGCGCACGCCGTGCGGTCGCGCTCGATTTTCGGCGAGCGGGTCGTCGAGCTCATCGACGCCATTCTCCAGGTTCGCCTAAAGCGCACGACGGCCGCCCTCGACGCGCTCCGCCGGCAATATCCGCAATACGCCGCGGCTCTCGAGGCGCGGTTCCTGCGCCAGTCTGCAATGCGCCGGGAGATGGGACGCTACGACACGTTGTTTCAAGAAGGTCTTATCGCGGCCGAGGTCTACGAGGATCTCAAGGGCAGCGTCGAGGACAGAAAGAGAGAGGCGCGGCCTCGGTTTGATCTCGGACTCGATACGCGCGAGCTGATCGGTCGTCTCGACCTCTTCGCTGATCTTACCGACCAACAGCTCGAACGCGTGCAGAAGCTGCTGAGACCCAGGTTCGCCGTGCCGCGCGAACGGATCGTGCGCGAGGGGGAAGAGGGCGACGCCTGCTATTTCATCGCCTCCGGTGCCGCCGAGGTGGTCTTTCCCGGCCGCCGTATCCCGCTTGGCAGCGGCGATCTGTTCGGCGAGATGGCGCTTCTCACCGGCATGACGCGGCAGGCCGACGTCGTCGCCATGACCTATTGCCGGCTTCTCGTTCTGAGAAAGGTCGATTTCGACCGCTTCATGCAAGACAACCGCGACATCCGTCTCGTCATCCACAGGATCGCCGAGTCGCGCACGTCAATGAACCGCTCGGACAAGACGAGCGCCGGTCTCGGCTTGACTTAAGCGGCTCGGTGCGCCCGGTCGGGCGCCGAGGTATAGAGGCAGTCGCGCGATCCGGGGTACCGTCGCCGGTAAACGAAGTGGGAATGTGACAATGCGCAACGCAGTCTTCGCCTCAATCGGCGTCGCCCTCATGCTGGCGCTCGCGCCTCCGCCCGCCTCGGCGCAGAGCAATCCGCCGCCAGGAGCTGCCTCGGCCGCAGCCATCCCAAGGACCTGAGCGGGCGCGGGGTCGAGCGCGGCTCGGACGCGTCACCGCAACACGCTCAACCGACAAAGAGCGCGCTCAACCGCGGAACATGCGCGCCGCGCGCGCAGAAGCGTGCAGCATTGATCTGGCGCGCCAGGCGTTGAGCTTCGCCTAACCCGGAGGCGGAACGGCGGCGCCGTCGCGTTTAGCCGGCCAGGATACGATGTGTCCTTGAGCAACCATAGGCTCAAGGAAACGGATGGCGGCCTCCGCAGCCTCCGGCTCATCGAAGAATTCGATCACCAAGGGAAGATCGACATTGAGCCGTAGGATATCATTGGCGTGGACCTCCCCGCTTGCGCCAAACCCGGCTACGCCTCTGAAGACCGTGACCCCTTTCACGGCGTGCCGGTCGTGCAAAATTGACAGGATCTCCCGCATCAAAGTTGTGCGCCGTCCGTGATCCGCTTCACTGAGATAAACTCGAACCATGAGGACGTCAGTCGACATCACTTGCTCCGACTCACAAATTTCGTGCGATGTAGGCGCCGACAAAAGCAGCCGCAAAACCGATGACAACGGACAGGGCCACATAGAGCCCCGCCTTCAAGAACTCTCCGCTTTCGGCAAGGAGGAGAGTCTCCATCTCGAAGGTCGAGAAGGTCGTATATCCGCCGAGAACGCCAGTCAGAACGCCGACCCGGACGCTCGGCGGGATCATCAGGCGTTCCAGTGTTACGATGAACAAGAAGCCCATCAGGAAGCTTCCGATCACGTTGATGCTAAGCGTGGCGAACGGAAAATTGCGACCGAACACCGCTTGCACTAGGTTGCTCTGCGCGTATCTCGCCCAGCATCCGAGCGTGCCGCCAATCGCAATCGCGACATAAGTCCACATAATGCGTCTCCGCTAATGCGCCAATGTCGGGCCGAACTGGCGGTCAAAGCGAATCGGAACCCTGAGCGCAGTCAGGAAGGCTCCCCATGACAGAAGGAGCGCCGTGAGGATTTGGGCCTGCGGAAGGGTGATGTTGCGAACGATCAAAGCACGACTCTCCGTCTGCCAAAATGGCCGGACAGGAGTCATCAGCCCTGAGGGCGGTTAAAGGCGAACCCCATCGCCCTGCCGCGAGCGTGGTCTTGCGCTTACGCCTTGTCAAGCGGCGCCAGGCGCTTTCCGCGCTGCTTCATGCTAGATGGGCCCCTCCGACAGGGAGCCGTCATGATCTGGGGAACGTTTGCGTTGGCTTTAGCAGCCGCCTTCACCGGCGCCTCGTTCTATGTCAATTGGGTCGAGCAGCCGGCCCGACTTAAGCTCGACGAGGAAGCGCTGCTCAGCGAATGGGGGCCGAGCGACAGCCGAGGCGTCTCGCTTCTCGCGAGCATTGCGCTCGTGGCCGCGATCGCCGGCTTCATCGCCTATTTCGAAAGCCAGGACGTGCGCTGGGCGTTCGGCGCGCTCGTCATCATTGCAAGCTGGCTTTACGCATTCTTCGTTATGTCGCCGCTCGACAACCAGATCCGCTCGCTGCGCGGCGGCGAGGTGGCTGCGGCGCGCGCTCTCGTTCGCCAATGGGGCATCGTCGAATCGGGACTGACAGCGATCGGGGTGGTGGCGGTCCTCATATTTCTTTGGGCCCACTGAGCGGCGCTTCATGGGGCTTGGCTCCTCCCGCCGCTCCGCGGCGCACGACATCGCCGACGCGCTGCGCTTCTTCACCCGTCTCAGCGTGGGCGCGCCGGAGCCAAGCGCGTCGCTCGACGTCGGCCGGATGTCTTGGGCGGCGCCGATCGCCGGCGTCTTCGTCGGGTTCGTGGGCTCGATCGTCCTTGCGCTCGCCGCGCTGCTCGGCCTGCCCCTCATCCTCCGCGCCGGGCTCACGACGGTGGCGCTCGTCGCCTTGACCGGCGCCTTGCACGAGGACGGGCTCGCCGACGTCGCCGATGGTTTCGGCGGCGGCTCCACGCGGGCGAGGAAGCTCGAAATCATGCGGGACAGCCGCGTCGGCGCCTATGGCGCGATCGCGCTCGCGCTCGCGCTAATCCTACGCGTTGGCGCGCTGACAGCGGCGCTCGACGGCGGGTTCTGGCGTGCGGCGCTCAGCCTGATGCTGGTCGCCGCGCTCTCCCGCGCAGGCGCGCTGACGCCGCTCGCGCTTCTGCCGCCAGCTCGCGCCGACGGCGCGGGCGCCGCGGCCGGACGGCTCGATCCGAGCGCGCTCGCCGCCGCCTGGGGTTCGGCCTTCGTCATTGCCGTCGCGCTCGGCCTCGTCGCGCTTGGCCTCGCCCACGCGCTCCTCGCGGCGCTCATGAGCGGCGGTGGCGTTCTGTTCATGACCGCGTTGGCGCGCCGCGCGATTGGCGGACAGACCGGCGACGTGGCGGGCGCGGCGCAACAATTCGGCGAGATCGCCGCCTGGTGCGGACTTCTCATCGGACATGCGCCTACTTAAGTGAGGGCCGTGCCTACCGTCTCGACCCCCTGCGTCAACGTCTGCGTCCTCGATCCCATGTCAGCCTTATGCATCGGCTGCGGCCGGACAACCGCGGAGATCGCCGCCTGGGCGACGATGAGCGAGACCGAACGGGTCGCGGTCATGGCCGGTCTTACCCAGCGCCTTACCGAGGCGCGATCCCGCTCGGCGCGCGGCGGGCAGGTTGCGTCCCGCAGGCGAAACTGATGCGCTTCATCCTGCCCGTTGCAGTCCTGGCGGTCGCGTTCGCGGCGCTGATCATGACTCCGCCGCCGGCTATCCTGTTCGGGCTTGACCATCAGCGCTTCGCCAGCGCCGCGATCGGCGCCGCAATCCTGCTCTGGCTCATCCTTTCCTACCTGCGTTCGGCGCGGCCAAGCGACCTTGCGCGCCTCGCCACCGCGGCCATGACCTGGGCGCTTCTCTTGATCGCGGTGACTGGCGTCTACGCCTACCGCTTTGAAGCCTCCGATATTGTCGAGCGCGTCACCGGCGAATTCCTTCCGTCGGAACCGCAGGTGGGGCGAGGCGGGGAAGTCATTGTCAATCGGCGTCTCAGCGGCGAATTCGCGATTTCTGGACGGGTCAACAATGCGCGCGTGACCTTCCTGTTCGACACCGGCGCCTCCGCGGTAGTTCTGACCGCCGACGACGCGCGGCGGGCGGGCGTGGACGCAAGCCGCCTTACCTTCGACGTTCCCGTCTCCACCGCCAATGGCGCGGCGATGGCGGCGGAGACTCGGCTCGATCAGATCGCCGTCGGGCCGATCGTCATGCGCAACGTGCCCGCGATGGTCGCGCGCCGCGGCGCCTTGGACGAGAGCCTGCTCGGCGTGAGTTTCCTTGAGCGGCTCAAGAGCTACACGGTCGAACGCGATCGGCTTGTCATGGTCGCGCGGTAAGCAGCGCTACTCCGCACCCTATGAGGCAGTCTCGGCTTCCTTCCACGCGGGAAACCGCGTCGCGCAAGACCTCGAGCCCTGCGCCCCGCTTCACCGCCTCGGTTGCGAGAACCTGGCGGAACGCCCGCGCCCCGGGCCGGCCGGCGAACAGCCCATGCAGGTGCCGGGTGTAGTCGTGCAAGCGCTCGCCGCGCTCAAGACCGCGCGCGATAACGGCCATGAAAACTTCGATCGCCTCAAACCCATCGGCGACCGGCGCAGGCTCGTCGAACAGCTCCGGGTCGACGCCGATCAAGAGCTCCGGATTCTGATAAGCCGCGCGCCCGAGCATGATCCCATCGAGTTCCTGAAGATGCGCGCGCGCCGCGTCGAGGTCGGCAAGCCCGCCGTTGAGAATGATTGGCCAATCGGGATGGGCGCATTTCAGCGCGTGGACGAGCCCGTAGTCGAGCGGCGGGATTGACCGGTTGTCCTTGGGGCTCAGGCCTTCCAGCCAGGCTTTGCGCGCATGGACGATGAGCGCCGCCGCGCCCGCCGCCTTCACCTTGTCCGCGAAGGCGAAGAGAGCGGCGCGCGGCTCCTGCTCGTCGATGCCGATCCGGCATTTGACGGTAACCGGAACGTCGACCGCCGCGACCATCGCGGCCACGCATTCCGCGACGAGCTGCGGCTCGCGCATAAGGCAGGCGCCGAACCGGCCGCTTTGCACTCGGTCGGACGGGCAGCCGCAATTGAGATTGATCTCGTCATAGCCGAACGCGGCGCCGATGCGGGCCGCCTCGGCGAGGCGTTCCGGCTCGGCTCCGCCGAGTTGCAGAGCCACGGCATGCTCGCTCGGGTCGAAACCGATCAGCCGCTCGCGCGGGCCGAACACGACCGCATCCGCCGTCACCATCTCGGTATAGAGCCGCGCGCGGCGCGTAAGGATGCGATGGAACGCCCGGCAGCGCCGGTCGGTCCAGTCCATCATCGGCGCCACGGAAAAACGCGCTTCATAGGGTCGAGACATGGCGCTCATATAGGGAAGGCGGCCTCAATTGTCGCCAATGGCGTTGTCGCAGTGGGGTCGAGCGACCAAATTCGCGCTCGTCGATGCGACGATAGAACGTCTGTGATGTCCATTCTGGTCTTGGGAACTCGCTACGCGCCGGCGCCGCGCAGCGGACGCTCCGGCAGGAAAAGCACTGTCAGGAAAACGAGTCCGGCGATCACGGCCCCAACGGTGAAGGCGCCGGACAGCCCGGCGCGATAGGCGTCCAGCACAAGCGCGCGCTCCGCGGCCGGCAGCTCGGCAATCTGCTGCACTCGGCTGAAGAGCCCGGGGTAGTGCAGGCCCCCTGTCGACCTATGCCGCCGGCGGCGAGCCGTTAATGTGGCCTATCGCCGAAGCAGCGCCCGCTTGGCGCATCGGCCGGCGGGCCAATCTCCGAAACGAGGCGGCACGGCGGATCGGTCACACCCTGGGGAAAGTTTGCCCGAGCGCGCCGGCATCTGGAACCCCCCCGTCGCCACCTATGTTAGGCTAATCGGGACTACCGCGGGATAAGAGGCTTTAGAGGATGGTGCCAGCGCCGGAGGATCAGAAATCGGCGGCGACTGTGTTGGTCGTCGAAGACGAAATTTTGATCCGCGTCCTGATTGCGGACGAATTGCGGGCCGAGGGCTTCTCCGTAATCGAGGCTGCAACCGCAGAAGAGGCCTTGTCGTATTTTCAAGCTGGGGTTCAAGTGGATTTGGTCGTTTCGGACATCCAGTTGCCTGGCGCGCTGAACGGGGTCGATCTCATACGGCGTCTCCGCGCTCAAGCTCCAAGTCTGCCGACCGTGCTGACCTCGGGACATTCCCCAGGCGTACACGAAGCCGACGCCTTCCTTCCGAAGCCTTATGACTTGAGACAGGCTGTCGCTCTGGTGGCGGTACTCCTGCAGAAGGGGGTGAGATGAACGAGACCTGCGTTCTTCTCGTGGACGCCGAGGAGCTAGTGCGGACGCCGCTCGCCCAGTATCTCAGGGAGTGCGGATATCGCGTGCTGGAGGCGATCAACTCAAACGAGGCGCAAAGACTCCTTTCCGAAGGTTCTCAAACGATCGACATAGTGCTTGCGGATATCCAAACGCTTGGCGGCGATGGATTCGCGTTCGCGGCCTGGATGCGGCAAAACAAACCGGGGGTGAAGGTTCTTTTGGCGGGAACTATTGCCGCTGCGGCGCGGAGAGCTGGCGATCTATGTGAGGAAGAGCCGCCGATACGAAAGCCATATGACCACCAACTCGTGTTGGATCGCATTCGCCGCTTCCTCGCCGAACGTGACCGAAACCGAAATTGACGCGTGCAGCCGCCGTCATCGGTCACGACGGGCTTGCGATTGCTTCAAACGGCATGATCTCGCGCCTCTAGCCGCAAATTCGCCATATGAGCGTCAGCTAACCGGCGAGCCCATGTCCGATCGATACGGGGTGTCGCCATGGGCAGACGCGGGGTGAGTGATGGCGAGTTTGTCGTTGCGCCGTTTGGATCAGTTCTGGCTGGCCTGCTCTATGGCGTTCGCGGCCTTCATGGCTCTTGCCTTATTGCAAGCGCCAGCCCGGGGGGACGACCTCGTGAAGCACCCGACTGCTTATCGCACCATAAAGGTCGACGGGCTCTCCATCTTCTACCGGGAGGCCGGACCGAGCGATGCGCCGACCCTCCTCTTGCTGCACGGGTTTCCTTCGTCATCGCGAATGTTCGAGCCGCTTTTCGCCAGGCTTTCCGGCCGCTACCATTTGGTCGCCCCCGACTACCCGGGATTCGGGCATAGCGACTGGCCGGATCCTAAAGCGTTCGACTACACTTTCGACCACATCGCGTCCGTGATCGACGACTTCACGCAATCGATCGGGTTGTCGCGCTACACGCTCTATATGCAGGATTATGGAGGCCCGGCGGGTTTCCGAATGGCGCTTCAGCATGCCGAACGGATCGACGCGCTTATCGTCCAGAATGCCGTCGCGCATAACGAAGGCTTGGGCGCGATTTGGAAGCCGCGCCGCGCCTTTTGGGCGGATCGCGCCGCCAACGAAGCCGCCTTCCGCGCCAGTTTCCTTTCGCTCGCTGCGACGCGCGCCCGCCATCTCGGCGACGATCCCAATCCTGAGCTCTACGACCCGGATCTTTGGACGGACGAATTCGCCTTCCTGAACGCGCCGGGCCAAGCCGACATCCAGACCGAGCTCTTTTACGACTATCGAACCAACGTCGACTCCTATCCCAGGTGGCAAGCCTGGATGCGCGAGAGAAAGCCGCGATTGTTGGTGGTCTGGGGCAAGCACGACCCGTCGTTCGACATTGGTGAGCCGCGCCGCTATCGCAAAGACCTTCCCGACGCCGAGGTCCACGTCCTCGACGCCGGCCATTTCGCGCTCGACACCAAAGCGGATGAGATTGCGGCCTTGGTCAGCGACTTCATGCAGGCGAAGAAATAGGCGGCGCTCTGCGACAATGAATCGACAAATTCAGAATTTTGGGTCATAATTTTTCCATTGACCGGACCAAGCCCGCACTGGCGGGTCGAAGCGCAGAAAAGATCGGTGGTTCAGACTGATTTTGGGGAATGGACGGATTTCCTTACTTACATTGACCGTAACCTATTGAAAAGTCTAGATTCCGAAAAATAAACGCTAGTAAACGCTAGCCCTTTTACTAGCGTTTAGGGCCGTTTAACTGGCGTTCATTGGCTTTTATAGGCGTTTAACGCGCGGGCCCGGCCGGTTGGGATCATGCCGCCATCGCATCGCGGGGCGGGAAGCTTCTGGAAGGAGATTGGTGGCCAGACCCCTGATCGTGATCGACCCTGAGCCGCGGTCGCTCAAGGAGACCTTCGAGCCGATGATCTGGGCGAGGCTCAAGGAGCTCGGCGAACTCGCGGTCCACGAAGGGTCGGGCCGCATGCCGGCCGAGCGCTTCGAATCCTATCTCGCCGAGATGGAGCTCCTGATCGGGCAGAGCGACATGCCGAAAGGCCGCCTCGACCGCGCCCCGAACCTTCGCGCCATCATCAACATCGAGACCAATTTCTTGCAGAACGTCGACTATGACGTCTGCTTCGAACGCGGAATCCACGTGCTGGCGCCGGGCTCCGCTTTCGCCAAGCCGGTTGCCGAAATGGCGCTCGGAATGGCGATCGACCTTTGCCGCGGCGTGACCGCGGCCGACCGCGCCATGCGCGCCGGGACAGAGAAATGGCTGCTCGAGGGCGCGGAAGGCTGCTTTTCGCTGTACGGATCGCGCGTTGGGCTCGTCGGCTTCGGCGATCTCGCCCGCGCGTTTGTTCCCCTGCTCCAGCCGTTCGGCTGCCCGGTCAAGGCTTATGATCCGTGGGTGTCCGATCATTTCATGGCCGGTTTCGGCGTCGCCGCCGCATCGCTCGAGGAGGTGTTGAAGACGAGCCAGGTCATCGTCGTGTTCGCCGCCGTGACCAGCGAAAACCAGGGTTTCTTAAGCAAGCGCGAGTTCGAGATGATCACGCCTGGCTCGGCCTTCCTGCTAATGAGTTGCGCGGGCGTGGTCGACTTCCCTGAATTCCTGCGGCAGGCCGAGAGCGGGCGGTTTCGCGCCGCAACCGACGTCTTTCCTCAGGAGCCCGCGCCGCCCGACGATCCTGCGCGCAAGGTCGAGGGCCTATTGCTGTCGCCTCATCGCGCCGGCGCGATGACCGATCCGCTTTTTGAGATCGGCCGGCAGACGGTGGCCGACGCCGGACTGATACTGCGCGGGTTGCCGCCGCTCTCCTGCCGGCGCGCTCAGCGCGAGACGGTGGCCCGTTCGAGGTCAAAGCCGATCGAGCGCACCTGACGGCGGCTTGACGTCGAACTAGAGCGTGACGTAAACCTAAAACGTTATAGAGAAGCCGAAGACGAGCCGGCTCGAACATCGGAGACACCGGGAGGCGAACGGCCGATGGGGAGAGCGCCAACCATCCGAGACGTCGCGTTGCGCGCCGGGGTCTCGGTCGCGACGGCCTCCAATGTCGTCAACGGCGCCCGCCCGGTCGGGGAGGCGAGCCGCCGCAAGGTGCTCGAAGCGATCGCGGCGCTCGACTATCGGCTCGACCGTGCAGCTAGCGCCCTTCGCGGCCGGTCCACCCGCTTAGTCGGCATGGTCGTCCCCGACATCACCAATGTCTTCTTCGCCAGCCTCGTGCACGGCGTCGAAGCGCTTGCCGAACGCGACGGCTATGATCTCCTCATCGTTTCCACCAGCGAGGACGCCGCGAATGAGCGCCGCCGCGTCGAGGCGCTAGTCGGGCGGCGTATCGACGGGCTAATCGTCGTGCCGGCGAGCGACGATTTTATGGCCGCGCTCAAGGGCGAGGTGGACGGCTCACGCTTGCCCCCGGCGGTGCTTATCGACCGCGGGGCCCAGGCGCCCGGATTCGACACCGTGCGCGCCGATTGCTTCGCCGGCGGCTACGCCGCCGCGCGCCATCTCATTGACCTGGGACACCGTGACATCCTCGTTCTCACCCATTCCAGAGGGTCTCGACAATATCGAACAGCGCATCGCCGGCTGTCGCCGCGCTCTTGGCGAGGCCGGCTTCGACGGGCGCGACCGCGTCGTCTACGGCGGACAGGACCTTGAAACCTTGCGCGGCGCGATCGAGGTCGAGTTGCGCCGCGATCATCGGCTGACCGCGATCTTCGCCCTCACCAACGTTTGCGCGCTGGCCTCGATCAAGGCCGCGCGAAGTCTCGGCCTTGAAATTCCAGCGGACGTCTCAATCGTCGGCTTTGACGACTTCGACTGGATGTCGGCGCTGAGGCCCTATCTCACGACCGTCGCGCAGCCGGTCGACGATTTCGCTTCTGCCGCCTGGCGCCTCCTGATGCGACGCCTCAAAGGCGATGCGGAGGCCGACGTCGAACGCATCGAACTTCCCTGCACGCTCAAGGTGCGGGAATCGACCGGGCCCCCCCGCCCCTGGCTTACGGCCGTCGCGGAGGTCCGCTGAATCACGAACAACGTTAAGGGAGTGAGCCATGTTGAAACGTTTGACCTTGTGCGCCTCGGTTTCTGTGCTCGCGCTCGGCCTCGCGGCGTCGGCCGCATTCGCTGCCGATAAGCCGGTCTACGGCGTGTTGATGAAGACGCTCTCCAACCCCTTTTGGGGCGCGATGGAGAAAGGCGTCGACGTGGGCGCCAAGAACGCCGGCGTCGACATCTTCCTGGACGCGGTCGAATCCGACCAAGCAGCCGAACCACAGCTCAACGCCTGCAACACCATGCTGCAGAAGAAACCGGCCGCCATGATCACCGCGGCGATCAATTCGACGATCCTTCTGCCCTGCCTCAAGCAGGCGAACGAAATGAAGATTCCGGTTGTCGACCTGGACAACAACCTCGACTCCGCCATCACCAAGAAAGCCGGCGTCGACGTCGCCTTCCATATCGGGTCGGACAACGAGGCGGCAGGCGCCAAGGGCGCAGACTATCTGGTCAGCGTACTCGGCAAGGACGCCAAGGGTCCGGTGCTGGTGATCGAGGGCCTCTCAGGCAACATCACCGGAGAGAAACGCGCGCATGGCTTCGCTGAAGAACTCAAGAAGCAGGCGCCGGGCCTCAACATCGCCGCCTCGCTGCCTGGCGACTGGGACAGTCTAAAGGCCGCCAACATCACCAATGACACGCTGCAACGGACCCCGGACTTGGTCGCCATCTTCGCCGCTAACGATGACATGGCGCTCGGCGCGGTCGAAGCGGCGCGCTCGGCGGGCAAGGACAAGCTCATCGTCATCGGCGTCGACGGCAACAGCAATGCGGTCAAATCGATCAAGGCCGGCCGGCTCAACGCCTCTGTCGCGCAACTGCCGTATCTCGTCGGCATGCAGGCGGTCGAGGGCGTGAAGAAGCTGCTCGCTGGCGACAAAGTGCAGGAGATGACTTACGTTCCAACCCTTATTCTAACCAAAGAGGTCATCGAGGCGAACAAGGATCCGATGCTGCAATACGTCAAATGGGCTTCACCGGCGCCTGCCGTTTGGTTGGGCGGGCGTTGTCGCTTGATTTGAGGATGGCCCGATGAGTTCGGCCTCAACCCCAGCCGCGCCCGCCTCATGGCGCGCGTGCTTTGCCGGCGGAGCGGCAGTTCGGCTCGAATTGCTCATCGTCCTTGCGGTTCTCTGCGTGGCGATGGCGATGCTGTCGAACGCCTTCCTCTCCGTGTCCAACATTCTCAACATTCTGCTCTCGACCTCGGTGTTCGGCGTTTTGGCGATCGCATGACGTTCGTTATCTCCTCGGCCGGCATCGACCTCTCGGTCGGATCGATCCTCGCGCTGTCGGGCGTCGTTGGCGCAATGCTGACCTCTGACCTTGATCTACCGTGGTGGATCGGCATCCTCGGCTGCCTCGCGATGGGCGCGTTCACCGGCGCTCTCAACGGCTTCCTCATCACCAAGGGCGCGATTCCGCCGTTCATCGTCACGCTGGGCATGCTTGGTGTGGCGCGCGGGTTCGCGTTGGTGCTCAGCAACGGCGTTTCGATTTATGGCTTGCCCCCGGAGATCGTCTGGCTCGGCCAGGGCCGGCCGTTCGGCGTGCCGACCCCGGTCATCGTCCTCCTGCTTGCCGCGCTTGTCGCACACGTGCTGCTCGCCCACACACGCTTCGGCGTCTACGCCCAGGTCATTGGCGACAACGAGGGCGCGGCGCGCGCGATGGGCGTGCGCGTCGAGCGGATGAACGTGCGGCTCTACACGCTTTCCGGACTCCTCTCCGGCCTTGCCGGTCTATTGTTCGCCGCCCGCATCAATTCGGGCGAGCCGACCGCGGGTCTCAGCTACGAACTCACTGCCATCACCGCGACCATTCTCGGCGGCACGAACCTGTTCGGCGGCCGGGGCAGCGTGGTTGGCACGCTGATCGGCGCGCTGATCATGGGCGTATTGCAGAACGGCCTCAATCTGACAGCCGTTCGGCCCTTCTACCAACAGATCGCCATCGGCGCGGTCTTGATCCTCGCCGTCTGGCTCGACCGCATCAACAGCAGGCAAGGCTGGCGCCGATGAGCCTCCTTAAGCTCAAGGACGTCCGCAAGACCTTCGGCGCCATCGAAGCTTTGCGCGGCGTTACCTTTTCGGTTCAAGCGGGCAGCGCGGTTGCTCTCGTTGGCGACAATGGCGCGGGCAAATCGACACTGATGAAGACGATCACCGGCGTCCATCGTCCCGACGCTGGCGAGATCCGCTTCGACAACGTCTCCATCGTCGGCAAGGATCCCGGCGAGATCCGCGAGGCCGGCATCGAGATGATCTACCAGGACCTCGCGCTCGCCCGCATGCGCGACGTCGCCTCGAACATTTTTCTCGGTCGTGAGCTCACGCGCTCCGTCCTCGGCGTGAGGTTCATCGACGTGGGCCGCATGCGCAACGAGGCCGAAACGATGGTCGCGCGTCTCGGCGCGCGCATTCCCTCAGTCACACAGATGACCGGCCAGCTGTCCGGTGGCCAGCAACAGTCGGTTGCAATCGCCCGCGCGCTCACGTTCAACCCCAAGCTCGTCATCATGGATGAGCCGACCGCGGCGCTTGCGGTGCGCGAGGTCGAGCATGTGCTCGACCTTATCCGCGCTCTCAAGAGAGACGGCATCTCCGTCATCTTGATCAGCCACCGCTTGACCGACGTGTTCTCGGTCTGCGACCGCATCGTCGTCTTGCGCCAGGGTCAGGTCATTGCGGACGATGCGACCCGCGACACCAGCATGAACGCCGTCGTCGCCCATATCGTCGGCGCGATGGACGAGCGGCTTGAGAAGGGACACGCATGATCTGTTTGGCGCGCGTTCGGAAGGCGGCTTTCTAAAAGCGAAGGGCGATGACCCTTCAGACATGGAGACGCAATTGAAATTCGGCATTTATTACTCGTACTGGGAACAGGAGTGGAGCGCCGACTGCCTGAAATATGTCGAGAAAGTCGCCAAGCTCGGTTTCGATGTGATCGAAATCGCGGCGCATCATCTGAACGCCTACAGCTCCGCGCATATCGCCGAAGTCGCCCGTTCCGCTCGCGACAACGGGATCACGATCACCGCCGGACTGGGTCCGTCCGCACACAGGAACCTGTCTTCCGCCGACCCGGCAATCAGAAAAGCTGGGCGGGCCTTTTTCGAAGAGACGCTGACCAACCTCGCCAAACTCGATATCCACGTCATTGGCGGAGCGCTCCACTCCTACTGGCCGATCGACTATTCGAAGCCGGTCGACAAGGCGGGGGACAGGGCTCGCGGCCTGCAGGGCATCGCGAGCCTCGCCGATTTTGCCGCCGATCGCGGCGTCAATCTGTGCCTCGAAGTGCTCAACCGGTTCGAGAATCACGTGCTGAACACCGCCGAGGAGGGCGTCGCTTTCGTCAGGGACGTCGGCAAGCCCAACGTCAAGGTCATGCTCGATACGTTCCATATGAACATCGAAGAGGATAGTTTCGGCAAGGCGATCCGTACGGTCGGCCCCCTCCTCGGTCATTTCCATACCGGCGAGAACAATCGGCGCGTTCCCGGCAAAGGCGCCCTGCCCTGGCACGAAATCGGGACGGCTTTGCGCGAGATCGCATATTCCGGCGCGGTCGTCATGGAGCCGTTCGTTAAGATGGGTGGCCAGGTCGGCGCCGACATCAAGGTTTGGCGCGATCTCAGCGACAACGCTGACGAAGCCCAGATGGATGAGGCCGCGCGACAGGCCTTGGGGTTCTCGCGATTCGTGCTCGGCGGAGAGCCGCGACGCCACAAGGCGGGTGGATGAGTTCATGCGTTCGGGATGTTGCGCGCCAGCGCTTCCAGCACCGCCATGCGCACCGCGACGCCCATCTCCACCTGTTCGCGGATGAGCGACTGCGGGCTATCGGCGACCAGCGTATCGATCTCGACCCCGCGGTTCATCGGCCCAGGATGCATGACGAGGGCGCCCGGCTTGGCGTAGCTGAGCTTTTCCTGGTCGAGCCCGAAATAGCGGAAGTATTCGCGCGCCGACGGCACGAAGGCGCCGCTCATGCGCTCGCGCTGCAACCGCAACATCATCACGATGTCGGCGTCCTTGAGCCCCGAACGCATGTCGCGGGCGACCTCGACGCCCATGCGCTCAACGCCCGCGGGAAGGAGCGTCGAGGGCCCGACGACTTGCACATAGGCGCCAAGTTTGCCGAGCAGCAGGATGTTTGAGCGCGCCACGCGCGAGTGGAGAATATCGCCGCATATCGCAACCGTGAGGCCCTCGATGCGGCCGAGATTGCGACGGATCGTCAGCGCGTCGAGGAGCGCCTGGGTTGGATGCTCATGCGCGCCGTCGCCCGCGTTGACGACGGAGCAGTCGACCTTGCGAGCCAGAAAATGCACCGCGCCCGCGTGATGATGCCTCACCACGAGAATGTCGGGCCGCATGGCGTTGAGCGTCATGGCGGTGTCGATCAGCGTCTCGCCCTTTTTGACGCTCGACGCCGCGACCGCCATGTTCATCACGTCTGCGCCAAGCCGCTTGCCTGCCAGCTCGAACGACGACTGCGTGCGGGTCGACGCCTCGAAGAACAAATTGATCTGGGTGCGTCCACGCAAGGTGACGCGTTTCTTCTCGACCTGCCGAGAGATTGTCACCGCTTCGTCGGCCAGATCGAGCAAGGCCACGATCTCGTCTCGCGACAGGTGCTCGATGCCGAGCAGATGGCGCTGGGAGAAGGCGGGCGGGGACTTTACGTTCATCGTTGAGGGCGCGATTCCGGATGCCAGTGATTGAGCCAAAACGAGAGGCGTTTCAATCCTGTGGGATCGCCATCGTCTCGACAAGCCGCAGCGTTCCGATCGAGTCCTGCGTGAGCTGGCCGAACAAGCCAACTAAGCGCGCATAAGCGCCTGTAAACGCTATTAGACGCTAGTAAGCGCTAGTAAAACAGCTAGCGTTTACTAGCGTTTATTTTTCCGAATTGAGACTTTTCAAAGGGTTACAGCCGATGAAAATAAGAAAATCTCCTTCCCCCTGTCACACTGTTGCTCAAACCCCACATCGCTTCTTCAACCCCGCTGCTGAGGAAGGCAACGGGATGAACCGGCGACTGTGAAATCAATAGCTCGAAACTCTGATTATCGCAATAGGATGTCGTGTGCTTTCCCTCAGCCGAAAAGCTTCCCGATGATCGCCCACATGGCGTCGCGCGGTCGCAGGACAACGGGCGCACGCAGGCATGAACAGATGTCGGCTCTTCGAGAGGTCCCTGCGATTGACCAAAGATCGAGCACTCGTGCGCCAGTCGGTTCGAAACCCGCAACGTTGTGGGCAACGACGACCATGTCGTGAACGAGAGCCGTTGCAGCGATTACCCCATCGCGCATCGGCCGAGGATCGGGAACGTTGAGGAAGGCGCTGCGCCGCGCCACGGCGGTGGTCGACGGGCAGAGTGCGATCAGCGAAAGGGGGAAGGACATGCTCGTCGAGCCAGGTGCTGAGAAGCGCGCCTTTGACGCGATCGCCCCGTTCAGCGAGCAGCACGCCGATTTCCAACTCCTCGATCACGATGACCGACAGAAAGAAATTTCCGGCCGGAGCGCCGCGAAACCGATGCCGCGACGCGCCAACCTGCAACTCTACGCTGTCCGTCGCGAGTTTCGTATGACCGGCTGCCAAGATGAGCCCGTTAAATCCGCGCGCTGGTGGCCGGATCGGAGATGCTGGCAAAATATTTGTCGATGCAGCGCTGAAAGATGTCTTCGTCCGGCGCGGCGCGGGCGAACAGGGTCATGGAGGAGCGGAATTTCACCTCGTCGATCGACCCAAATATCTCGTGCGCGGTTTTCCCTTCGACATCGAGCGCGAGCCGCGCACTCTCCTTAAGCCTCGCGCCAAGGACCGGGTGCGCGAGATAGGCTTTCGCCTCGTTGAGCGAACCGATCGCGAAACGGATCGACATCGGGCTCTGTCCTAGGCCGGCGATCTGGGGAAAGATGAACCACATCCAGTGGCTTTGCTTCCGCCCGACCTTCAGCTCCCGACGAACCTCGTCGTAGACGGGTGCCTGTGCGTCGACGAAACGTTCGAGATTGAACGGATCCGCTATCCGTGCCTCCTAAGCCGTCGCGCGGCCTCCAATACGCAGTACTTCGACGCACTTTGGCTCGCCGCGCCGCCAATTCCCTCACTAAGTAGCCTGCTCTAGTTCGCCTTCGGATAGTCCGCACCGCGCGCGATCGCCTCAAGCGAATCATGTTCCTTCTTGACGGCCGCGATCTCCGCCCCCATCGACTCGTAGGCGAAGGCGCCAAGCGGCAGCCGGAGCGGCGGATGCGCCTGTTCAACGGCGGTGATGATCGCCTCAGACGCGCGGACGGGATCGCCCGGCTGATTCCCGCTGTAGCTCTGGATCTGGCGCCGGCGCCCGATCGCGGTTTCCGCATAGGCGTCGACCGGCTTCTTTGGCGTCTTCAAGGACCGGCCGGCCCAGTCGGTGCGGAAGGGGCCGGGCTCGACGATGATGACCTTGATTCCGAGCGGCCCGACTTCCTTCGACAGCGCCTCGGAGAGTCCCTCGACGGCGAATTTCGTCGCCGCGTAATAGCCCGATCCGGGGAACCCGATGAAGCCGCCTATCGAAGAGATGTTGACGATCGCGCCCGACTTCTGGGCGCGCATGAGCGGCAGCACCGCGCGCGTCATGGCGGCGAGGCCAAAGAAATTGGTGTCGAACATCGCGCGCACGTCGGAATCGTCGCCTTCCTCGACGGCCGCGAGATAGCCGTAGCCTGCATTGTTGATGAGGACGTCGATCCGCCCGAACCGGGCCTCGGCGGCCTTGACCGCGGCGTCGATCTGATCCTGTTTGTCGACGTCGAGCTTAAGCGCAAGGCCGTTCTTTTCATGGGCCTCGACAATGTCGTCGACTTTCGCCTTGTCGCGCGCGGTCACGACGACGCGGTAGCCGCGCTTGAGAAGAATGACGCAAAGCTCACGACCGAATCCGGTCGAGCAGCCGGTGATGAACCATACGGGTTTAGAGTGGGCGTCCGCCATGGCGGCCTCGCACGGTTGGGTGTTGGGGAGGCCCTGATGTTGGCACGCCGCCCCTCGAGAATGCAACGCTTGCTGTATTGATGCGACGCTCTTATGTTCAATACAGATGAAGACCGAAGTCTCCATGCTCCGGATTCGAAACCGTCGTGTCGTCGAACTGGCGGCGAAGCTGGCCGCTATTCGGGCGGACTACCAAAACGGACGCCGTACTCCAAGCGCTGGAGAACGAGTTTGCGCGGATCGAACGGGATAAAGCTGCAACGGACCCCGCGAAGACGCTCACGGAGCGCATAAAACCGATTCAAGCTCGCGTCATGAGCCGCCCGGCCACCGGACCTTGAGCCGGACAAGGCGTTCTTCGACGATCTCAGCGGCGATCTGTGATCGTCGTCGACGCTTCCGCGATTATCGCGATGCTTACCGGCGAGCCGGAAGCGGATATGCTTGTGGCGGCGCTGGCGACCGCCGATCGTGCTGAGACAACTGCGATTGCAATTTGTGAAGCCGTGCTCGGCGTGTCGCAGAAGCGGCAATGGTCCGTCGCGGGGCGGAAACGCATGTCAGAGACTTTTTAAGCGCCGCCAGCATCTTCGTCGAGCCAATCCAGCCAGAGACCGCCCATGTCGCGCTCGAAGCGTTCGGTCGTTACGGCAAGGGAAGAGGACACGTGGCGCGCCTCAATCTTGGGGACTGTTTCATCTACGCTCAGGCCAAGGCCGGCGGCGGTTCGCTTCTGTACAACGGCGACGATTTCTCGAAGACGGACATCGCCACCGCGTCCTGAGCGGCGGGTGCATTTTGCACGCCCTCATTTGACAGGCGGCCTCAGGCTCTCCATATCCCGCCGCCGAACGGCCGAGGATTTAGAGGGCGTCGCCGGCCGCTGAAGGATACTTCCTGAATGAAAGTCGTGATCGTCGAGTCGCCAGCTAAGGCCAAGACAATCAACAAGTATCTGGGCAAGGACTACGGCGTCTACGCCTCGTTCGGTCACGTCCGGGACCTGGCGGCGAAGGACGGCTCGGTCGACCCGGACGACGATTTCGCGATGCGGTGGGAAGTCGACGCGAAGGCCGCCAAGCGGCTGAGCGATATCAGCGGGGCGGTGAAGACCGCCGATCGCGTAATCCTCGCGACCGACCCGGACCGGGAAGGCGAGGCCATCTCCTGGCACATCCATGAAATTTTGAAGAACAAGAAGCTGCTCAAGGACAAGCGCGTCGATCGCGTGGTGTTCAACGCGGTGACCAAGGACGCAGTCCAGGAGGCGATGCGCAATCCGCGCGAGATCGACGAGGCCCTGGTCGACGCCTACCGGGCGCGCCGCGCGCTCGACTATTTGGTCGGCTTCAACCTGTCGCCGGTCCTATGGCGAAAGCTGCCCGGCGCGCGCTCGGCAGGCCGGGTGCAGTCGGTCGCGTTACGCATCGTCTGCGACCGGGAGCTTGAGATCGAAAAGTTCGTTGCGCGCGAATATTGGTCGATCGTCGCCCATTTGCTGACCGAAGCGAAGGCGCCCTTCACCGCGCGTCTGGTTGGCGCGGACGGCAAGAAGATCAACCGGCTCGACATCGGCTCGGGCGCCGAAGCCGAAGCCTTCAAGACGGCGCTTGAGCAGGCGCTCTTCTCGGTCGCGGGAATCGAATCGAAGCCCGTCAAGCGCCACCCTTATCCGCCCTTCACCACTTCTACGTTGCAGCAGGAGGCGTCGCGCAAGCTCGGCCTCGCCCCGGCGCGCACCATGCAGATTGCCCAGCGCCTCTACGAAGGCGTCGACGTCGGCGATGGTGCGGCCGGCCTCATCACCTATATGCGCACTGACGGCGTCGACCTTGCGCCCGAGGCGGTCGCGTCGGCGCGACGCGTCATCGCCAGGGATTTCGGCGAAAATTACGTGCCGTCCGCGCCCCGCAAGTACACGGCCAAGGCCAAAAACGCGCAAGAAGCGCATGAAGCGATCCGTCCGACCGATATGACGAAGCGCTCCCGCGACGTCGCCCGTCATCTCGAACCCGAGCAGGCGAAGCTCTACGAGCTTATCTGGACGCGCACCATCGCCTGTCAGATGGAGAGCGCGGAGCTTGAGCGCACGACGGTCGACATTCTGGCCCAGGCTGGCGCGCGGAAGCTTGAATTTCGCGCGACCGGCCAAGTGGTGCGCTTCCCCGGTTTCCTCGCTCTCTACCAGGAGGGCCGGGATGATGAGGAGGACGAGGACTCGGGCCGTTTGCCGGCGATGCGCCAAGGCGAGAAACTCGCCAAGGAGCGGATCGACGCAAGCCAACATTTCACCGAGCCGCCGCCGCGCTACACCGAGGCGACGCTGGTCAAGCGGATGGAGGAGCTCGGCATCGGCCGGCCCTCGACCTACGCCTCGACCATCGCGGTCCTCAAGGATCGCGACTACGTGCGGCTCGACAAGAAGCGGCTCTATCCGGAGGACAAAGGCCGGCTTGTGACGGCCTTCCTCGAATCGTTCTTCGCCAAATATGTCGGCTACGATTTCACCGCCGATCTTGAGGAGAAGCTCGACAAGGTTTCGAACAGCGAGATCGACTGGAAGGCGCTGTTGCGCGATTTCTGGAATGATTTCTCGGGGGCCATCGGCGACATCAAGGACCTCGGCACCCGGCAAGTGCTCGATTCCTTAAACGAGCTTTTGGGCCCGCATATCTTTCCTACCCGCGGCGACGGGGTCGACCCACGCCTTTGCCCGCTGTGCAGCGAAGGTCAATTGTCGCTGAAGCTCGGCAAGTTTGGCGCCTTCGTCGGCTGCTCGCGCTACCCCGAGTGCAAGTACTCACGCGTTTTGGCCCCCTCCGGCGCGGAGAGTTCCGAGGGCGATCGTCCGGGCGTGCGCGTGCTCGGCGAGGACCCCGCGACGGGCGAAGAGATCACTTTGCGCAACGGGCGCTTTGGCGAATACGTGCAACAGGGCGAGGGCGAGAAGCCCAAGCGATCCTCACTGCCCAAGGGATTGAGCGCCGACGACCTGACGCTCGAGAAGGCGCTCAACCTGCTCGCCTTGCCGCGGGAGGTGGCGCGCCATCCGACGAGCGGCGAGGCGATCCTCGCCGGCATCGGCCGCTACGGCGCCTACGTGCAGCATGGCAAGACCTACGCCAACCTCGGCCGCGAAGACGATGTGCTGGAGATCGGCGGCAACCGGGCGATCGATCTCATCGTCGCGAAGGAGAGCGGGGCTGGCGGCTCGCGGTTTGGCGGCGGCCCGGCCCGCGTTCTCGGCGATCATTCGGAAGGCGGCTCGGTCAGCGTCAAGCAGGGGCGCTTCGGGCCTTATGTCAATCACGGCAAGATCAACGCCACGCTTCCCAAGGGCACCGACCCCGCGAGCCTCACCCTCGATGACGCAGTGGAACTGCTCAAAGCCAAGGCGGCGGGCGGCGGCGTGATCGGCCGTCTGGTGGGCGAGCACCCGGACGGCGGGCCGGTCACAGTGCGCGACGGGCGTTTCGGCGCTTATGTCAATTGGGCCAAGGTCAACGCCACCATCTCAAAGGGAACCGCGCCCGAACTCGGTTACGCTCGCCCAGGCGCTGGAATTGCTCGCCGAGCGCGAGGGCAAGCCCGTTGCCCGGCCGCGCAAGGGGGCAAAGCCGCCGACAAAGGGCAAGGCTCAGCCAGCAAAACCGCCGGCCAAGACCAAGCCCGCCGAGAGCGCGGGCGCCAGAGCGAAACCGGCCAGTGCGAAGAAGGCGTCGGCCAAGAAGGCGCCTCCGGCCAAGCCAAAGTCCGCCGCCTCCGGCAAGCGCGGATAGTCATGAGGCCCCGCTCGTCTCACTCCGGCCGGTGGCACACCGCCTCGATGTTATTGCCATCGGGATCGAGGACGAAGGCGCCGTAATAGTGCTCATGATAGTGGGGCCTTCGGCCCGGCGCGCCATTGTCCCGGCCGCCGGCGGCCAAAGCGGCGCGGTAAAACAAATCGACTTCGGCGCGCGTTTGTGCGGTGAACGCCACATGCGCGCCGCCCCTCGGCTTGTTTCCCGTGCCGATCCAGAAGAACGCCTTGCCGTCCTTGCCGAATCCGGCGTGGGCGTCCGCTCCCGTCTGCTCCGCTGTCACTTCCATGATGACGCCGATGCCCAGCGGGTTGAGCGCCCCCATATAGAAAGTTTTCGCGCGATCCATATCCTTAACTGCAATGCCGATATGGTCAATCATGAGTGGACCTCTTACAGGGCTCCGACCCTTGGCGGGATGGCTCGTCGCGGGGGATCAATGACGTGCTATAGTGCGTTGAGCCAGTCTCGGCGAGGGGCAAGCGGGCGAGAGCCTGTCGCGAGGGCAGGACGATGAATCCGATCAACGCGACGCAAGCCTATGCAGGGCATACGGCGGAAGCGGCCTACAGCCGCTGGGCGCCGATCTATGACCTCATCTTCGATCTACCCTTTCATCCAGGGCGGGCGGCGGCCGCGCGCGCGGCGGCCACCGCTGCAGGACCTGGCGGGGAGATCCTCGTTGTCGGCGTGGGCACCGGGCTCGAACTGCCGCTCCTCCCGGGCAATGTGCTGGTGACGGGCATCGACATCTCGGCGCCGATGCTGCGTGCGGCGCGGGCGCGGGTCGAGCGCAAAGGATTGGCGCAGGTCAAGGGGCTCCATATGATGGACGCCGCCCAGCTCGAATTTCCCGACGCGGCGTTTGACGTCGCGCTCGCGCCTTATGTGATGAGTGTCGTTCCCAGTCCGGATCGGGCGCTCGCCGAGGCTTGGCGGGTCTTAAGGCCGGGCGGGACCCTGATCGTCATGAATTACTTCGCCGCCTCGGACGGGCTTCGCGCCAGCGTCGAGCGGCGGATGGAAACGGCCGCCGCCTGGCTCGGCTGGCATCCGAACTTTCCCTATTCCGCCGTCGGAAACTGGATCGCGTCTCACCCCGACGCGCGCGTTGTCGAGCGTAGCGAGCTTCCGCCGATGAAACTGTTCACGCTATTGAGGATCGAGAAGGCCAGTTAGCGTTGAACGCGACGTCGGTCCGGATCGAGCCGATGACTTCTCGATCACGTGGAGGGGTATCGACGTGCCCTCGATGTCGTTGCGCGAACGCAAATATTTGACGATGCTCGAAGCTCAGCCCGAACCGGGATACGCTGCGGTTCGTCAAGAGCAACCTCGAAAATGGGAACCCGATGATGGTGGCCGTTGCTGGCGGCAAGGTCATCGGCTGGTGCGACGTTCGCCGCGAGTTCTTCCCTTCGCGGGCGCACAGAGGAACGCTCGGCATGGGCCTGTTGCTGGAATGGCGCGGTCGTGGCGTCGGGCGGCGTCTGCTCGAGGCCACGTAGCCCAGGCGCGGGCTCGGGCTTCAAACGTATCGAGCTCGATGTACACGCCGACAACCCACGCGCCATCGCCCTCTTATGAAAAGGCGCGTTTGGTCCGAGAAGGGATTGTCCGCGATGCGACCCTGATCGACAGCGTGTTTGGGGACGCCATTCTCATGGCGATCGTAGAGCGTTGAAACTCGTGCTTCGGCTGGAGGCGCCTGGGAACGTGGGGCCAAAGGCAGCGCCAGCAAGCACCGCTTGTTTCCTTGAACCATCGAACTTACCTTGGCACATCGGCGCGCCTTTTGCGGCCCTTGAGAAATTGGAACCCTTGCAAAATCAAAAAATACGTCGGCGCTCGACAAGCGCCGTTCACGGCGCCGTGGAGGCGAAAGTCGCCGCGCTGCCTTCGCGCGAGGAGGTGATCGCCTTCATCGGCGGCGCGCCCGCGCCCAATGGCGAGCACGCGCCTGCCCGAGTCACCAAGCGCGATATTGCCCGCGCCTTCGGCGTGAAAGGCGAAGCGAAAACGGAATTGAAGCTCCTCATCAAGGATCTGCAGGCCGAAGGCGCTGTCGCCCGCGGCCGTAAGGCGCTGACCGTCCAGGGCCGCCTGCCCTCCCTCGTCGTCGCCGACATCTCCGAGCGCGACCGCGACGGCGAACTGATCGCGAAGCCCGTGGAATGGGACAGCGACGAGCCCGCGCCGCGCATTCTCGTGCGGCGCTCCCACGCGAAGCGCGACCGTAGCCCCGCTCCGAGCGTCGGGGCGCGGGTCTTGATGCGGGTCGAGTTCGATCCCGACGCCGGCCCCAAGGCGGCCGCCTATTCCGGCCGCGTGGTCAAGATTCTCGACAAGATGAAGGCCCGCGCCTTCGCCGTCTATCGCAGCGCGGCGGATGGATCGGGACGTGCGGTTCCGGTCGACAAGAAGGCCGCGGGCCGTGAATTTGTCGTGCCTGCTGGCATGGCCGGGGAAGCCAAGGACGGCGACCTCGTCGCCATCGAGCCTTTGCGCGAGGGACGGCTTGGCTTTCCGCCCGCGCGCGTCGTCGAGACTATAGGTTCGGTGAAATCCGAGCGGGCGGTCAGCCTCATCGCGCTCGAGACGCACCATATTCCACATGTCTTTTCACCCGCGGCCCTGAAAGAGGCCGAAGACGCGCGGCCGGTCAGGCTGAGCGCCCCGCGCGAGGACTGGCGCGAACTGCCGCTCGTGACGATCGATCCGCCTGACGCCAAGGATCACGACGACGCCGTCCACGCTGAACTCGATCCCGACCCCAAGAACCCGGGCGGGTTCATCCTCACCGTCGCCATTGCCGACGTCGCCGCCTACGTTCAGCCTGGCATGGCGATGGATCGAGAGGCGCTTGAGCGCGGCAATTCGGTCTATTTCCCCGACCGCGTCGTGCCGATGCTTCCGGAGCGCATCTCCAACGACCTTTGCTCGCTGCGCGCGCAGGTGGACCGGCCGGCGCTCGCGGTGCGGATGGTGCTTAGCGCCGACGGGCGCAAGCGGTCGCACAAGTTCCACCGGATCATGATGCGCTCCGCGGCCAAGCTTTCCTATGAGCAGGCCCAGGCGGCGATCGACGGTCGGCCTGACGAAGCGACGAAGCCCCTTATCGATAGCGTGCTCAAGCCGCTCTACGCCGCCCATTCGGTCATCAGAATCGAGCGCGAGCGGCGCGATCCGCTCGATCTCGATCTGCCCGAACGCAAGCTTGTTCTCGATTCCGAGGGTCGCCTCAAGGACGTGCGGTGGCCGGAGAGGCTCGAGGCGCATCGGCTGATCGAAGAGTTCATGATCCTCGCCAATATCGCCGCCGCCGAGTCGCTCGAAGCCGCGCATTCGCCCTTGCTCTATCGCGCCCACGATGCGCCTAGCGCCGAGAAGCTCGACGATCTGATCGAGTTCCTGCGCACCATCGGCGTCAAGCTGTCAAAGGGCGAGCGGGTGCGCCCGTCGCATTTTAACGGCGTCTTGAGCCGGGTGCGCGGACAGGCGGTCGAGGCTTTGGTCAACGAAGTGGTCTTGCGCGCCCAAGCGCAGGCCGAGTACAGCCACGAGAACTACGGCCATTTCGGCCTCAACTTGCGCCGATACGCGCATTTCACTTCGCCCATCCGGCGCTACGCCGATCTCATCGTCCATCGCGCCCTCGTCCGAGCGTTCAACCTCGGTCCCGGCGGCCTCAACGACATGCGCGCGGGAGAGTTGGCGCAGATCGCCGAGCACATTTCCGGAGCCGAACGGCGCGCCATGGCGGCCGAACGGGAAACCGTCGATCGTGTGATCGCCGCGCATCTGGCCGATCGCGTTGGCGCCGTCTTCGCTGGCCGCATCGCGGGGGTGACTCGCGTCGGCCTGTTCGTCAAACTGAACGAAACCGGGGCTGACGGGTTTATACCGGCGGAAACCTTGGGCGATGAATATTTCCGCTTCGAGGAGGCGAGCCGGGCCATGGTCGGGACGCGGACGAAGGAAACGTTTCGACTGGGCGGCGCCGTCCAGGTCCGTCTCGTCGAGGCCGCCCCGTTCGCCGGCGCGCTCAGGTTCGAGATAGTGCGCCCGGGGTCCGAGTCGCGGAAGCTGAACGTTCCCGCGGCGCGCAAGGCTGCTTACAAGGGCAAGCGTCGATGAACGACATGTCCCGCATTTGGCGCATTCCGACCCCGCCGCCTGATCGCTCGCTGCGTGAAGCGATGACGCGCGGCTTTTTTGGCCGGTGTCCGGCCTGCGGCCGAGGCCGCCTGTTCCGCTCCTATCTTAAGGTCGTCAATACCTGCGAGGTCTGCGGCGAGCCGCTTAGCGGCCACCGTGCGGACGATGCGCCGGCTTACATAACGCTCTTGATCGTCGCCCACGCGGTCGGCGCGGGCATCTTGCTGTCGGATGAGGTCTGGCCGCATTCGTCGATGCTTTGGGTCGCCGTGTTTTGGCTGGCGGTCACAGCGATCGCGAGTCTCGTCATCTTGCCTCGGGCGAAGGGCGCGATTGTCGGTCAGCAATGGGCCCTCGGCATGCATGGGTTCGGAGCCCATATCGGCAACAAAACGTGACCAACTCCGCCCCGCGGGAACGCGCGCTGCGCCCGCGCGACGCGGCGACGCTCATTCTGGTTGAAGGCTCGGAGCGCGGACGCGCGCGGGTGCTGATGGGCAAACGGCACGCGGGCCACAGGTTCATGCCGGGCAAGTTCGTCTTTCCTGGGGGCCGGGTCGAGCCGGAGGACCGGCGCATGCCCGCCGCGGGCGCGCTCGACGCGCGTGTCGAGGAGAAACTTAACGCGCGCGTGCGTCGGCCCTCGCCGAACTTCGCGCGGGCTCTCGCGCTCGCCGCTATTCGCGAGACCTTCGAAGAAACCGGTCTCGCCATCGGCGTGCTCGGCTCGAGCGCGCCAGAAAATGCGCCGCCGGGCGCCTGGACCCGCTTCGCGGCGACGGGTGTCCATCCTTCGCTCGACGCCATTGATTTCCTCGCCCGTGCGATCACCCCTCCGGGACGCCCGAGGCGGTTCGACGCCCGCTTCCTCGTCGTCGATGCGCGCTTCATCGCCATGCGCGTCGATGGCGCCGTTCATTCTGAGGCTGAATTGGTCGAACTCGTTTGGACGCCGCTCGATGAGGCGCGAAACCTCGATCTCCCTGCGATCACTCACGCGGCGCTCGACGACCTCGCCCAAGCGCTCGAAGGCGGTCTCGACAAGCGCCGCCCGCGCCCCTTCTACCGCGAGATCAGAGGCAAACGGCTGCGCGAGCAGCTTTAGAGGGATACCTTCGGCGGTTACGCGGCCAGCCGCACCGGCGGCAATCGTCCAGCCAGCTCCATCAGCGCGAGATGATAGGCCCTGGCGGTTCGGTGCGAGCGATTATAGCGCGCCATCACCACATCGAGCAGTTCGGTCATGATGTCGCCATCGACCTCCGCCAGATGATCGAGCGTGAGATCACAGGGCTCGAGCGCGCCGACCAGCATCTCGCGCATCTCCTCGAAGCCCTCCATGTCGCCGGCGATGAGCGCGCGCCAGACGCGCGCGTGGAGACGGGATAGGCCACGCGCCAGCTCGCGGTCTTCGATAAGCTTGTGATAGGCGGCGATGAGCCGGTCGAAGATGACAGGCTCGGACCATTGCTTGAGGCCTGAGAAGCCTTCGGATAGGTCTGCCGACAGCATGGGCGAGACTCCCGCGACTGATTTCGCGTCGCGAATCAGCAGGTTAGTCCACGCGACGCGGAGAGGACAGTGATCGGCGATGGTTAATGCGGAGTAAATCGCCAGCGACGCTTTATCCACAGGCTTTTTGTCACGAATACGCATTTCAGCTTGACGCGACGGAAGTGCCAATTTTTCCGGGAAACCGCCCTTGACCAGCTATTCGCTCGCCCTGCGTTTCGCCGCAGCTTTGACCCGCGGCGGGTCCTGCAGGCCGTAGGTCGCGAAGCCGCCGGCGGTTTCCGCGATCTGCTCATCGGACAGGATGACCGGATTGCCGAGCGCGAGCGAGAGGTAATATTGCTTGGCGATCGTCTCGAGCTCGACTGCGAGCCACATCGCCTTGTCCAGGTTGGCCCCGAGCGCAATCATGCCGTGATTGGCGAGGAGGCAGCCGTTTCGCCCCTCGAGCGCCTTAAGCGCAAGATCCGACAGTTCTTTCGTTCCGTAACGCGCGTAGCCGGCGCAGCGGATCGTGGTCCCGCCGAAGGCGGCCATCATGTAGTGACACGCCGGTATCTCTTTGCGGGCTATGGCCAGCACGGTCGCGTAAGTGGAATGTGTATGCACGATCGCGCCGACGTCCGGCCGCGACTTCGTGATGTCGAAGTGAAACCGCCATTCGGTCGAGGGTTTCAACGGCCCGCTCCACGAGCCGTACTCTCCGTCAAGCGGCATTGCGGCGATCGACTCAGGCGTCATCGCATCGTAGGGGGTCGCAGACGGGGTGATGAGCAGGACGTCCTTGTAGCGGGCGGAGATGTTTCCGGACGTGCCTTGATTGAGCCCCGACGCGTTCATCCAACGGGCTTTCGCCACGATATTCGCGCGCAGCGCCCTTTCTTCCCTGGTCATTGATCCACCCTCTTAGCGCCTGTGTCCAGGCAGCTCGCGATCGCTGGCTGCGCTGCCGAGCGCCTTGTCGTCAAGGCTCGCGACACTTTGCGTCTTGACTCGGCGATAGCATCATGAAAAAAATCTCATGCCAAGAAAAAAATATCAGGGAGCGAAATGCGAGACGCCGCATCGCCAGCGCTAGACGAACGTGACCAGGAGCTCTGCGCTCGGGCAGCATGGCTCTATCACGGCGCCGGCCTTACCCAGGGCGAAGTCGCCAGGCGCCTCGGAGTTCCGAGCGTCAAAGCGCACCGCCTGATTGCGCGGGCAAATCGGCTCGGATTCATTCACGTCTCGATCGACGCCCCAGTCGCCGCTTGCGTCCATCTCGAAACCGAACTGCAGAGAAAATTCGGGTTGGAACAGTGCGTGGTCGCGCCTGAGCTCGACGACGGCCCCCTGCCGCTCAGGTCATTGGGTCTGTCAGGCGGCCGGTTTCTCCAATTGGCGATCGAAAGCGGCGCGCATCAAGTGATCGGCGTGGGTCACGGCCGCACGCTTGCGTCTTGCGTCAATCATCTGCCGCGCATGGACGTTCCGGATCTGAAGCTGGTGTCTCTTCTTGGCGGAATGACGCGGCGCTATGTGACGACGCCTTTCGACGTGATCCATCGTCTGGCCGAGAAGACCAACGCTGCGGCTTATGTATTGCCGCTCCCCTTTCTGGCCAACACGCCGGAGGATCGCAAGGTTTTGCTTGAGCAGCGGGGCGTCGGGGACGTGTTCGAGCTTGGCGTGGAGTCGACCCTGCGCCTGGTTGGAATCGGCGCGATTGACGATCACGCTTCAATTCTTTCGACCGGCTTGGTTGAGAGACATGAGTTCGACGAAGCGCGCGCTCTCGGCGCAGTCGGCGAGTTGCTCGGCC
The DNA here is from genome assembly GCA_963730555.1 of uncultured Alphaproteobacteria bacterium. Classification (GTDB taxonomy): domain Bacteria; phylum Pseudomonadota; class Alphaproteobacteria; order Rhizobiales; family Beijerinckiaceae; genus Roseiarcus. The sequence continues at coordinate 125,789 of CAVSSS010000012.1, forward strand.
ATCTCTTTTCCTCGCGCGGCGACTTGATTGACAGCGGCGTCTCCGGGCGGGCTCTCTCCATGTCCACCGCTGATATTCAGGGGCGCGCGACGATCGCCGTCGCGGGGGGAAAAACCAAGATTGACGCTATCAGAGGCGTGCTCGCAAGCGGATTGCTGCGCGGCCTGATCACCGACGAGAACACCGCGAGGAGTCTCGTGGAAGAACCATTATCGCAGACGTGATGAGGAAGGAAACCAAGGAGGAAGCGATGCACGACAAAGCGAAAGAGTTCTTTGCGGCCTTTAAGGCCGGCCAGATAAGCAGGCGTGAGTTGATGAGCGGCGCGGCCAAGCTGGGCGTCAGCGTCGCGACCGCCAATTTCCTACTTAACGCCGCGGCGACTCAGGCGCTGGCGGCGGATTTCGACTGGAAGAAATTTAAGGGCACGAAGCTGCACCTTCTTTTGAACAAGCACCCATACGCCGACGCGATGATTGCGGACCTCGACAACTTCAAGGGTCTGACGGGCATGGACGTCACTTACGACATCTTCCCTGAGGACGTGTACTTCGACAAGGTGACGGCCGCTCTCTCGTCGAAGTCGAGCCAGTACGATGCGTTCATGACCGGCGCCTACATGACCTGGACATATGGGCCGGCCGGCTGGATCGAAGACCTCAACACGTGGATCAAGGATCCCGCCAAGACCAATCCAAAATACGATTGGGAAGACGTGTTGCCTGGATTGCGGGCGTCCACCGCGTGGAACGGCGTGCCGGGAGCGGCGCTTGGATCGGCGGACGCCAAGCAATGGTGCATACCGTGGGGCTTCGAGCTCAACTCGACCGCCTACAATCGCCCCATGTACGACAAGGTCGGCGTCAAGCCGGCGAACAACCTTCCGGAACTCCTCGAAACGACCGCCAAGCTCACCAAGGATCTGGGTGGGCCATACGGCATTGGGGTGCGCGGCTCACGCTCCTGGGCGACCATCCATCCCGGCTTCCTGTCCGGCTATTCTAACTACGGACAGCGGGACTTCACGGTCACGGACGGCAAGTTGAAGGCCGCGATGAACACGGCCGAATCCAAGGCGTTCCATAAGATGTGGGTCCAGATGATCCAGGACTCGGGGCCAAAAAATTGGTCGACCTACACCTGGTATCAGGTCGGAACCGATCTCGGCGCCGGCGCATCAGCCACTATCTACGATGCCGACATCCTCGGCTATTTCATGGACGGCGGCGACAACAAGGAGAAGGGCAATCTCGGCTTCCACGCTTTCGCCGCCAACCCTGCCGCCAAGGCCCCGACCCCCAACGTCTGGATCTGGTCGCTGGCTCTGAACAGCGCGGGCAAACAGAAGGACGCCGCCTGGTATTGGATGCAGTGGGCGTCATCGACCGAGCACGACCTGTTCGGCGCGCGCAAGATGGACTTCGTCAATCCTGTTCGCTCGTCGGTCTGGAAGGACGAGGAGTTCCGCAATCGGATCGACAAGTCCTATAGCGGCTACCTTGCGCAATACGAGGCCTCGTCGCCGGGCGCCCGCATCTACTTCACGCCGCAACCCTTGTTCTTCGACGTCACCACCCAATGGGCGGAGACGTTGCAGAAGATGGTCGCCAAGGAAACGCCCATCGACGAAGGGCTCGATCAGTTGGCTGCATCGATTGATAAGCAGCTCAAGGACGCGGGGCTCGGCTGAGCGGAGCCTTCATGCGCGGCGCGCGGGTCTTAAGTTCGAATGTCCCGCACGCCGCGCCGGCTTGTCCGTTTAGCCTCAAGGATCGCCAGAGGAATTGTGAGCTCAGGTTCGTTTCGTGACTGACACCGCAGTCAAGCGCGTCGAGGCGCGACCGCGTCGACGGATCAATTATCTGCCGTACCTGCTCAGCCTCCCGGCGCTCATCGTCTGCATCGGGATCCTGATTCCGTTCGTCACCGCCGTCTATTATTCGCTTCAGCGTTATCGTCTGAACTTGCCGATGATGCGGGGGTTCATCTGGTTTCAGAACTACATTGACTTTTTAACGGACAGCGAATTTTGGCACACCGTGCAGGTGTCGCTCGAATATACCGTGCTGACAGTAGGGATTGAGCTCGTGTTCGGCCTGGCCATCGCGATGCTCTTGCAGAAGCAAACGCGGATCAACTACATCGTCTCGATCCTGCTTCTTCTGCCCCTCATGACGGCGCCGGCGATCGCTGCGCTCATGTGGAAACTGATGACCAACCCGAACTTCGGCATTCTCTCTTATTTCGTGCAGCTTCTCGGGGTTAGCAATTTCAAATGGGCATCCGACCCGAGCACCGCGTTGTTCACCGTCGTCCTCGTCGACGTCTGGGTCTACACGCCCTTCATCATGATTTTGCTCCTGGCCGGTTTGCGCTCCCTGCCGACGCAGCCGTTCGAAGCCGCGGCGCTTGACGGCGTTCCAATGCGGTTCGTCTTCTTTCGGATCACGCTTCCGATGCTGACCCCCTATATCATCACAGCCGCGCTGTTTCGGATGCTCGATTCGATCCAGCAATTCGACATCATCTATCCGATGACCCAGGGTGGACCCGGTAATACGCTGCTTGTCTTCCAGGTCCGCGCCTATCTCGAATTCTACCAATATACGAACGTGGGCAAGTCCGCCGCGCTTCTGATCATCCTGTGGGCGGTGACCTATGCGCTGTCGAACGTCTTCATCAAACAATGGTTGAAACTGCGCGAACGCGCCCGCGGGACGGCGTAGGAGGAGGCGGCTGTGGAGCATATGTCTCTTCTGGAGCGCGTGGTGCGGGGCGTCCTGATCGCCCTCATCGTCCTCTTCTTCCTGTTTCCGATCTTCTGGATCTTCCTCATGTCGTTTCAGACCAATGAGGACATCCTTCGCATCCCGCCTAGCCTCTTCTTCACGCCGACGCTCTCCAATTACTCGGCGTTGATCACCGGCAAGCTCGTGTCGGCCGCGGGAACGCTCGATATCGCGTTCATGAACAATCTTTGGAACAGCGTGCTTCTCTCGACGGCGTCCGTGGTGGTCGCGCTCATTCTTGGCGTTCCCGCGGCCTATGCATTCGCGCGCTTCAAGTTTCGTCTGGGCGAGGACATCGCCTTCACCCTCTTGTCGTTCCGCTTCGCGCCGCCGCTGCTCGTGCTGCTGCCCCTCTCGCTTTATTTCCAGCAGCTGGGCCTGACCGATACCTATGTCGGCCTCATATGGGTCTATCAGCTCATCGCGCTGCCGCTCATCCTCTGGATCGTGCGCGGCTATTTCGAGGATCTTTCCCCAGACATTGAATACGCCTATCGCGTCGCGGGTCATTCGTGGTGGCGCACGTTCACCCGCATCGCTATTCCGCTGGCGGGGCCTGGAATCGCCGCGGCTGGGCTGTTGGCTTTCATTTTCTGCTGGAACAACTTCGTCTTTGCGCTCATTTTGGCGTCCGCTGAGAAGCAGCCCGTCACGGTCGGCGCACTCGCCTTTGTGACCGCTTCCGGCATTCAATATGGACAGATCGCCGCGGCAATCGTGCTCTCCGTGGCCCCGACTCTTGCGCTGGCGCTTTATGCCCAACGCTATCTCGTCGAGGGTCTGTCCCTCGGCGCGTTGAAGGGCTAGGTCATGGCCAATCTCGAGATCCGGTCACTCAGCAAGGAATTCAAGACGGGCAAGGTGCTCGACCGCATTTCACTTGCGGCTGAGAATGGCGAGATTGTCGCGGTTTTCGGGCCGTCGGGGTCGGGCAAGACCGTGCTTCTCCGGCTCATCGCCGGCGTCGAGCAACCGGACGAGGGCAGCATCTTGCTTGGCGGCCGCGACGTCACCGACCAGGCGCCCGAGGCACGGGGCGTGGGAATGGCGTTTCAAAACTTCGCGCTCTTTCCCCATATGTCCGCGTTCGACAATATCGCGAGCGCGCTGACGGCCCACAACGCGCCCCGAGACATAATCCGGGGGAAGGTGGAGAAGGTCGCCGCGCTTCTGAAGATTGGGCACGTTCTTGGGCACGCGCCGCGCGAACTGTCCAATGGACAGAAGCAACGCACCGCGCTCGCTCGGGCCCTGGTGGCCGAACCCAAGATCCTGCTCCTCGATGATCCGCTGCGCAACGTCGACGCCAAATTGCGTTATGAAATGCGGCTCGAACTGCCTTCTCTGCTCAAGGCGTCCGGGTCGACCGTTCTCTATGTCACACAGGATTATAAGGAAGCGATGGCGCTCGGCGATAGGATCGCGGTGCTGTCAGACCACGAGTTCACACAGATCGCTCGGCCTGCGGAGATTTATGGAAGACCCGCGACGATCAATGTCGCGAGCCTCTTCGGCGATCCGACGATCAATCTGATGCCTGTCGAGCCGCTCGCTTCATCCACCGGTCCGAAGATCGGTATCGGAGGCGCCGCGTTGTCGCTGCCCCCCGGATATGGCCACATGACGGGGAAGACATGCGTTCTCGGGCTGCGGGCGGAGAACATTGTCGTCGAAGACACGGTCTCGCCAGAAAGCGTTCCGGTTGACGGTGGTCGCGGTGACGCCGCTGAACGAAAGAACCCTCCTTCTTCTTCGCGCCGATGACGGTCGCGAAATTCTGGCGTCTGAAGCGGGAACTAACGAAGCTCCGCGCAGGCATGGGCCGGCTTTTGCTCGATTTGACCCCGAAGCCGTTCTCCTCTTCGACCCCACAAGCGGTCGTCGCATCGTTCCTCAGTCGGCGTGAGAGCCATGTCCGAGGCTGCTCTCTCGATCAAAAGCGTCGACAAGATCTATGCAGGACGCGGGAAAGGTCCAGTCCATGCGGTGAAGAGCCTCGACATGGATGTGCAACGAGGCGAGATCGTCGCGCTGCTCGGGTCATCCGGGTGCGGCAAGACCTCCACCTTGCGGATGATCGCGGGCTTTGAGGAGGTCACCCGCGGGGATATCGTCCTCGAGGGCCGGCGCGTTAATCAGCTCCCTCCCTCGCGTCGAAAAGTCGCGATGGCGTTTGAAGGCTATTCGCTCTATCCGCCTCTGACTGTCCGCGACAATATTGCGTTTGCGTTGAAAAGCGCGCGGATGTCCGCAAAGGATGCGCTGCGATCAGTTGCGGATGTCGCGCACATCTTGGAGATCGAGCCTGTCCTCGATCGATATCCAAGCTCCATTTCTGGTGGAGAGCAGCAGCGCGCCAGTCTCGCTCGCGCCCTCGTGCGCCAGGCGGACCTCTATTTGCTCGACGAACCCATGGGGCAACTTGAGCCCAGGCTACGCGCCGTCTTGCGAGGCCGGCTTAAGAGCCTTTTGGTCGATCGTCGCATGACCGCGATCTTTGTCACTCACGACCAGACCGAGGCCAACGCGCTCGCTGACCGCGTAGCCGTCATGGAAGGAGGGGTGCTCCATCAATTCGCCAGCCAGAAGGATTTGCGCGAGAGGCCAGCCAATCTGTTTGTCGCCACGTTTGTAGGGGAGCCGCCGATGAACGTGTTCGAATCCAAGGTCGTGAACAGCGATCGGGTTCGCTTCGCGATCGATGGCGGCCCGACCTTCGATTTTGCCGATAGCGATATTCCCCGGAGCGTTCGCGCAGCAATCGGACAACGCGAGAAAGTCGTGATCGGGGTTCGCCCCCACGCCGTTCGGCTGGGCGCCGGGTCGGGCGAGGCCCGCATCGTCTCCAATCAATGGCTGGGCGACCAGAGCCATTTGGCGATGGAAGTGGCGGGCAAGCTCATGGTCGTGGTTTCTCATGCGCCAATTCCGGCCCAAGTCGGGGAACGACTGCAGTTTGGCGTTTCCGCCTCGGATCTCCACGTGTTCGATGTCGGCACATCGGCGGCTTTGTCGCATGGGCTGGACGCCGCATGAAGTCCGCCGCGCGAGCCGCAAACGCGAAGTCCGGCTTATGAATCGCGATATCATGATCGGAATCGACGCTGGCACCTCCGTCATCAAGTCGGTCGCGTTTTCGCTTGGAGGAGAGCAGATCGCGTTCGCCGCCAAGACCAATGTTTATCAGACGCTTGGCGGGGGCCAGGTCGAGCAGGACATGCATCGGACCTGGGCCGATTGCGCCGCGACATTGCGGGAACTCGCCGACCGCGTTCCGGGCCTCGCGCGCCGGGTTGCCGCTCTCGCTGTGACCGCGCAGGGCGACGGGTCATGGCTGATTGACGCGGACGGCGAGCCCGTTGGCGGAGGCTTGCTGTGGCTGGATTCCCGCGCGGCCAGCCTGGCGTCGGACTACCTAAAGACCGACGCCTATCGAGAGCACTATGCCCGCACTGGCTCTGGTCTCAATGCCTGCATGGCTTCAGCCCAGCTTGCATGGATGAAGCGCTGGCAGCCGGACCGTATCGCCCAAGCCGCCACCTGCTTTCACTGCAAGGACTGGCTTTATTTCAAACTGACCGGCGCTCGTGTGACCGATCTCGCCGAAGGCAATTTCACGTTCGGCAACTACCGCACCCGAGAATACGAGCCGTCAATTCTCGAGGGCATGGGAATCGCCGACTGCGCGCGCCTGCTGCCGCCAATGATCGACGGCGTCAACGAGAGCGGCAAGCTTTCCGCCCCGGCGGCGACCGAGACGCTGCTGCCCCAGGGCCTGCCTGTATCGCTCGCTTATCTTGACGTCGTGTGCACGGCGCTCGGCGGCGGACTTTGCGATCCCGTCGCGGAGGTCGGCGTCTCGGTTCTCGGCTCGACCGGAATGCACATGCGTTATGCTCCGACGCCCGACGACGTTAGGCTTAACGAGGACCGCTCCGGTTACACGATGTGTCTCCCGATCGGGCTCGCCTGCGCTTCGATGCAGTCCAACATGGCGGCCACTCTCAACATCGATTGGCTGATGGACATGGCGCGCGAAGCCGCGGAGATGGCTGGCGCCAAGACGAGCCGCGCGGCGCTTCTCTCTGGCCTCGACGCGAGAGTGCTTGGGACCGACCCTGGCCAGGCCGTCTACCATCCCTATATTTTCGAGGCTGGCGAGCGCGGTCCTTTCCTAAATCCTGACGCGCGGGCGCAGTTCAGCGGCCTTTCGACGCAGACGAGTTTCGCCGGCCTGGCGCGCGCGGTTTTCGAAGGCCTCGCCTTCGCGACGCAAGACTGCTACCTCGCTTCCGGCTCGATCCCAAGCGAAGTCAGGCTAGGCGGAGGAGCCGCGCGGTCGAAAGCGATGCGCGCCATTCTCGCCGCGGTGCTCAACGCGAACGTGCGGACGCTGACGCGGGAGGAGCTTGGCGCCTCGGGCGCCGCAATGATGGCAGCGGTCAACATCGGCGTCTATCCGAACATGAATGCGTGCGCAGACGCATGGGTCGCTCCGTTTCTCGACAAGGTGACCGTCCCAGATCCGCAGCTGAGCGACTATTACGCCAAGCTTTACCCGATCTACCGAACCATCAGAGCCGCCATGTCGCCGGCTTGGGATCATTTGGGCCGGCTCAGACAGGAGTACGCGGCGTGAGTCAGGACTTCGCGCGCCGAAGGCCGATCGTATCGATCATGGGCGACCGTTTCATGCTGCCGTCCATGTTCGAGAAGGCGATCCGCGAGAAGTGCGGAGAGACGCTCGAGATCAGATCGTACGAGATGCCCTGGCCGGACGAACCTATGGAGCATGGCTATGCCGAGCCGGGAATGGAGGGGCTCAAGGAATATCAGGGGACGGCCGACGAGGTGGTGGCGCATATGGACGGCGCGGAGATCGCCGTCACCCATCTCGCGCCCTTTTCCGCCGGAGTGCTGGAACGGCTGCCTCAGTTGAAGCTGATCGCCGTCTCTCGCGGAGGTCCGGTCAATATCGACATGGCCGCGGCGCGCAAGCGGAAGATTCGGGTCGTCAACACGCCGGGCCGGAACGCGTCCGCGGTCGCCGAGTTCGCGATCGGCGCTATCCTCGCCGAGACCCGGCTCATTACTAGAGGGCACGAAAGCCTGCGTCGCGGCGAGTGGCGGGGCGATCTCTATCGCGCCGATCTCACCGGCGAAGAATTGTCGGAAATGACGGTCGGCGTGATCGGGTATGGGCATATAGGGACCAAGGTCGTGCGCATCCTCAAGGCGTTCGGCTGCCACATTCTCGTCTGCGACCCTTACGTTCAGCTTTCGGCCGACGACTTGCGCGACGGGGTCGTTCAAGTCTCGCTCGACCGGCTTTTGCGCGAGAGCGACGTCGTAACGTTGCATGCGCGCGTGACGGAGGAGACGCGCGGGTTCATCGGCAAAGAACAATTCGAACAGATGAAACGCGGCGCCTACTTTGTGAACACGGCGCGAGGGCCAATGGTCGACTACGATGCGCTCACCGAGGCGCTCAAGACACGGCATTTGCGCGGCGCCGCCCTGGAAACCTTCGCGGTCGAGCCAGCGCCCCCCAATTTGGAGTTGCTTCAGCTCGATAACGTCACTTTCGACTCCTCATATCGCCGGCGCGTCCGTCAAGACGGTAAAGGTCGCCGCCGCAGCTGCCGCTGAGGAAGTCCGCCGATACCTCGCAGGGGAAGGTGCCCTTAATCCTTGTTGAGCCGCTCCCGCATCGAATGACCCGAGACCTTGGCCAGTTCGACCTGATTGTCGTTGGCGGCGGCGTCAACGGCGCCGGCATTGCGCGCGACGCCGTGGGCCGCGGCCTGTCGGTGCTGTTATGCGAGAAGGACGATCTCGCGCAAGGGACCTCGTCTCGGTCGGGCAAGCTTGTTCACGGCGGCTTGCGCTACCTTGAATACTACGAATTTCGCCTCGTCCGTGAGGCGCTGATCGAGCGCGAGGTCCTGCTCCGCGCGGCGCCGCACATCATTTGGCCGATGCGGTTCGTTCTGCCTCACAGCCCCGAGCAACGTCCGGCCTGGATGGTGCGAGCAGGCCTGTTTCTTTACGATCACTTAGGTGGGCGCAAAATCTTAGCCCCGACCCGAAGCCTTGACCTGTCAAAGGCGCCTGAGGGCGAGCCCCTGCGCAAGGATTTCAGCCGCGCGTTTGAATATTCAGACTGCTGGGTGGACGACGCGCGACTGGTCATCCTCAACGCCATGGACGTTCGCAAACGTGGCGGCGCGGTGTTGACGAGGACGCCGCTCACGTCAGCGGGGCGCGTCGCCGACAAATGGCGTGTCGATTTGCGAAGCGCGAATGACGGAGACACTCTCCAGGCGACCGGAAAGATTCTTATCAACGCCGCAGGCCCCTGGGTCGAGGAGGTTCTGCATCGGGCAGGCCGCAACGCCAGCAAGTCGTGTCCGGCTCGTCAAGGGCAGTCATATTGTCACACGTAAATTCTGGAGTGGCGATCAAGCCTATCTTCTTCAGAACAGCGACAAGCGGGTGATTTTCGTCAATCCCTATGAAGGCGACCTCGCCTTGATCGGAACCACCGACATTCCGTTCGAGGGGAGGCCTGAGGACGTGCGCATCGAGAAGAGCGAAGTCGAGTATCTCGTCTCCGTCGTCGACCGTTACTTCACGAGCGCGCCCAAGATTGGCGAGGTCGTCGAACTCGTTTTCCGGTGTACGGCCCCTGTTTGACGACAAATCAACCAATCCGAGCGCGGTCACGCGCGATTATGTCTTCGATGTCGAGGCACCGGCGGGCCAAGCCCCGATGCTCTCCGTCTTTGGCGGCAAGATCACCACTTACCGCAGACTTGCCGAGCATGCGCTGGAGAAGCTTTCTCCTTATCTTCCGGGGATGTCGGGCGCGTGGACGGAGCGCGCCGCGTTGCCGGGAGGAGATATTCTTGACGCCGACTTCTCTCTCTTTCTCGGGGAACTGCGCCGACGGCGCCCCTGGCTGCCGCAGGACGTCGCGCGCGGCTATGCCCGACGATATGGGACGAGAGTCGAGAGCTTGCTGAACGGTGCCAAGTCGATCAGCGACCTCGGGCGGCCGTTCGGTGGAACGCTTTACGAGCGCGAGGCACAATTCCTTTCACAGGAAGAATGGGCGATTGATGCCGAAGATATCCTCGAGCGGCGAACGAAACATGGCCTCCATCTCACGCATGATGAGCGCGCAGATTTTGCAGCTTGGTTTCAAATGCTGACGCCGCAGCCGGTCTGATGACTTCCCCGCATATCGATGACAGCGAGTTTCGCGCCCTGCGCGAGCTGTCCGCCGCGCTGGGCGATGATCCGTTGCGAACTCAAGGCGCTGGCGGCAATACGTCGATCAAACGAGACGGCGTCATGTGGATCAAGGCGTCGGGAACATGGCTCGCCGACGCGCTCGCTCACGACATCATGACCCCGGTGCGCCTGGAGCCCTTACGAAAAGCTATTGTCGATGGCAATCCCCGCGCCGCCGCTGCGATCGATTTTGTGGATTCTGGCGCCAATCCAAGCGGCCTACGACCTTCGATTGAGACCAGCGTGCACGCGATCATCCCCTCGCCGGTCGTCTTCCATATCCATTGCGTGAACACGATCGCGCTCGCCGTTCGACGTGATGGCGAAGCTCTTGTGCGCGAACGCCTGAGGCCGCATGCGGACGTCGCACTCGCCTGGGCGCCCTATCGCAAGCCGGGCTTGCCGCTCGCTCATGCGATCGCCGAACGGCTGACGAAGCACACGAACACTTTCATTCTCGCCAATCATGGCCTCGTCGTTACCGGCGAGACGGTCGCAGAAATCGGCGATCGCATTCAGCGCGTATGCGCAGCGCTTTCCGCGCCGTCGCGCGCAGCGCCACAAGCCGATATAGACAAGCTTGCCTCAATCGTTGAAGGCACAGACTATCGCTTGCCGCACGACCCCGCTGTCCACGCTGTCGCGCTCGATCCGAAAAGTCTCGCGATCGCGCGCATCGGCCTCCGTTGATGATGGCGCTGCCGGGTCTCGGCGTGGTTCTCCATCGTTCAACATCAAAGAACGCGGAAGCGATGGCGCGGTGTCTTGCGGATGTTGCCGCCCGCATTCCCGAAGAGGCGCCGGTACGCGTGCTGACTGTCGGCGAAGAGCAGGAACTCATGAACTGGGAAGCGGAAACCTATCGCCAGTCTATCGGAAGATAGGGGTAGTGAGCTTGATGGGCGCGCGCGTGATCGGAATTGATATCGGCACGTCGGGCGTGCGCGCGGCCGCACTTGCAGATGACGGCGCGACTGTCGGTTCAGCGGCAGTCGCAATGACGACTTTCGGCGACCCAACTGCTCCCACGACATGGTGGAATTGCGTTGGCGCAGTCATCTCCGAACTGGGTACATCGTGCGACTTGAGCCAGGTGCGCGCGCTCGCCGTCGACGGGACGTCCGGCACAATGCTGGCCGTGGACCGGTTCGGAGCGCCGGTAGGGCCGGCGCGCATGTACGACGAGCCGTGCAAGGATGAAACGGTGATCCGAGCGATCGCGGAGCATGCGCCGGCTGAGAGCGCAGCTCGGGGAGCTACGTCCGCGCTTGCGCGAGTTTTGATGATGCAAGGCCAGCCACGCGTTCACTACATGCTGCACCAGGCCGACTGGATCAGCGGAAAGCTGAGCGGAAGGTTCGACCGCAGTGACTGGAACAACGCGCTGAAGACAGGCTACGACCCGGTCGCCACCCGATGGCCCGACTGGATCGAACGAACTGGCGCGGATCTCGGAAAATTGCCCGTCGTTCTGGAGCCCGGCGCTGCCATTGGTCAAGTCAGCGCAGAGGCCGTGGGTCTTGGCCTGCCTGCCTCGGCGATCGTGCACGCCGGAACGACGGATGGCTGCGCCTCGTTTCTTGCGACCGGCGCTTCGGAGGCGGGTGACGGAGTGACCGCGCTAGGATCAACCCTCGTCGTCAAGCTTCTGAGCGACCACCCGATGTTCGCTCCAGAGTTTGGCATCTACAGCCATCGCATTGGCTCGACCTGGCTCGCGGGCGGAGCCTCCAATACAGGCGGCAAAGTCATCGAACAGTTCTTTCCGCGCGACCGTCTTGCGGAGCTGTCTGCCGGGTTGAATCCGGAGATGCCCACTGGACTGAACTATTACCCGCTTCCAAAGCCAGGCGAACGCTTCCCGATCAACGATCCCAAGCTTCCGCCACGGCTCGAGCCCCGGCCCAAGGACGACGCGACATTTCTTCAGGCCATCCTTGAAGGCGTCGCTGAGGTCGAAGCGCTCGCCTACCGGAAACTGGCAGAACTCGGAGCGCCGCCGCTCTGCTCTGTCCGCACGGTCGGTGGCGGCGCCGCAAACTCCGCCTGGACGAAGATTAGGGAGCGTAAGTTGGGAGGGCCCTTCAAACATGCCGAGTCGCAAGACGCCTGTGCAGGAGTAGCTCGTCTCGCGTTGCAAAGCCTTCGCAAGTCCGGGTGAGAGCTTTGTCTCGCTTTGTCGCGATCGCGTCTTCCTTTAAGGCGGTGTTCTTCGACCAATACGGCGTGCTGCACGATGGACGAAACCCTTATCCCGGCGCGGAGGACGCTCTCGCGACGCTGAAGTCGCGCGGCGTTAAAGTCGTCGTCCTCTCAAACTCCGGACGCACGGGCGCTGCAAACGCGGAGCGGATGGCGTCATTAGGCTTTGAGCCAGAGCTTTACGATTTCCTCGTGACTTCGGGCGATGTGGCGGGGACTCTGCTAAAGTGCGGACGCTTTCCAGCACTGCTTGCTCCCGGAGCTCGTTGCTTCGTCGTTTCGACCGACGGAGATGACGAATTCGCTTCCGCGCTCGGCGTCGTCCCGACCGCTCATAGCGACGAGGCCGATCTCGTCGTCATTGCCGGCAGCCAAGCGGACAAGGTGTCGCTCGATGATTACCGCGCGTCGCTCACGCCGGCGGCTCAGCGCGGAACGCCCTGTATCTGCGTCAATCCGGACAAGCTTATGCTGACCGCGTCGGGCAACGCGCCCGGCGCGGGACGCATTGCCGAGATTTATGAGGAATTGGGCGGCGCCGTGACATGGGTCGGCAAGCCTTTCCGTGAGATCTATCGGGCGGCGGCGGAATTGTCCCAGGTTCAGAACCCGCGCGACATTCTCTGTGTTGGCGATAGCGTCGAACACGACATTGCCGGCGCCAATCGGTTCGGCGCCTTCGCCGCCCTCGTGAGGACGGGCATTCTGGCCGGCCTCTCCGATAAAGAGCTTGCCGTCGAAATCGGGCGGCGCGAGGCGTTGCCAGACTACGTGATCCACAATCTGGCGTCGTAAAGACGAGGGCAATCCGACTGGGATCGCTTCGATGCCGTGACGCGGAGCGCGCCTAGACCATTTATGAGATGAAAAGCTGGCGAGCTCGCGCCCTCGTCGCGAAACGCGATGAACCCTTTCCAAGTGACGACTTCTTGCGGCGCCCGGACGCAGTATACCGTTCGGAACAATGTTGTTTTCGCTGGCGCCAGTGAGGCTGGGAGCGGAGAGGGAGGATAAAAATGACGTTCCGAAAGTTATTGAAGGCAGCTACGGCTCTTGCATGTTTGAGCGCTGTGGCGAGTGGCGTTGGCCTCGCTCCGGCGCGAGCCGAGGATAAGATCAACATCATCATGGATGGCGGTCCGCTCTGGGATCCGTTTTTCGGCGCGATGAAGAAAGGCGGAGAGGACGCGGCGAAGGACCTCGGCGTCGACTTTCAATGGGTCACCAGCACCGACACAGCCAATTTCGACACTGACTACGCCAAGCTTGTCAAACAGTCGGCAAGTCGTCACCCGTCGGCGCTGATCATCGGCAACTACTTTCCGCACGCCCTCGATCCGATCATCAAGGACATCACCGCCGCGGGCGAGCCTGTCTTCATTTTCCACGACGGCGGCGCTTCGTGGAAGGAGGACGGCGCGATCGGCTATATCGGCTTCAACTCCTACGCTCTCGGCAAACGGATTGCGGGTCTGCCAATGAAAGCGGGCGCCAAGCACGGGCTTTGCGTGAACCACGTCCCGGGGAACGTCACTCTTGAGAATGAGTGCAAGGGCTACCAAGATGCGTTCAAGGAGGTCGGCGGCAGCGCGAAGCTGCAGATGATCCAGTTCTCCGACGCCTACAATCCGACATTTGTGACGCAGGCGATCAAGGGGCAGCTCCAGGCCGACCAGGCGATCGACGCGGTTTATACGATGGGCGCCGAGCAGGGGCTCGCCGCCGCCGCGGCGATCGAGCAACTCGGCAAGCGGGACAAGATCGTCAACGGGTCGCTTGGTCTGTCGGTTAATGCGCTCCAGGCGCTGCGCGACGGCAAGATCCTGTTCATCGCCGATTTGCAGCCCTATCTCGACGGCTATTACGCCGTCGTCGAGGGCTATCAATACGCGAAATACGGGATGCTGCCGGCCGGAGAGATCTGGACCGGCGCGCAGATCCTGACCAAGGACAATGTCGACAAGGTCCTGGACATCAACAAGAAGTTCCCGGGAGTACGTGGCGCTTCCTGACGCAAGAAAATCGGCTTGGACGCATCCTCGGCGGGGAGCGTCCAAGCTTTTTTGAATATGCAAAAACGAACTTCGATTTCTCAGGGATGCGTCATGGCTTCGGTAGTGGACTCAGCGCCGCAGGGAGTCCACGACACGTCCGGACGCGGTCGATGGTCATTGAAAGGGATGGCCCGACGCCCGGAATTCGGCGCTGTCGTCGCGACCATGCTCGTCTATCTATTTTTCGCCATAACGACGCAAGGCGCGGGTTTCGTCTCGATCGACGGAACCGCGGGTTGGCTCGACACATCCGCCGAACTCGGCATTATCGCAATACCCGTCGGCGTTCTCATGATAGCCGGCGAGTTTGACCTTTCGGTGGGCTCTATCGTTGGCGCGTCGGCTGTCTTTCTCGCGATTGGCACCACGATCTTTAACGTGCCCTTCTGGCTGATGATCGCCATTGTGCTCCTCGCGGGCGCGTGCGTCGGGCTCTTCAATGGGATCATTACGGTTCGCACCGGCCTTCCATCCTTCATCGTATCGCTCGCGGCCAGCTTTTGCGTCGCCGGCGGCGCGACCGGTCTGGCGCGCTTGCTTACGAATACGACGAACATCTCAGTCAACCCGCCGCCCGACGTGCATCTGCTGTTCGGCTCAGCCTGGGGGCAGGCCAACGTCTCGATCCTTTGGTGGATCGCCGTGACAGCGGCGGCGGGCATCGTCCTGTCCCGCACAGCCTTCGGCAACTGGATCTATGCGACGGGCGGCGATCCCGTCGCCGCGCGAGGCGCCGGCGTGCCGACCAATCTGGTCAAGATCATCTTGTTCATAGCGACCGGCGTAGCGGCTGCCTTTGTCGGTGTCATCCAGGGTGTCGAATATCATTCCGGCAACGCCACCGCCGGCCTTGGCTACGTGTTCCAGTCGATCATCGTCGCGGTCGTTGGCGGCGTTCTTCTCGGCGGCGGATATGGCTCGGCGTTCGGGGTCTTCCTCGGCACCATGATTTACGGGATTATCAACGTCGGCATCTTCTACACCGGATGGAGCACCGACTGGGTGCAGCTTTTCCTTGGCGTTCTCTTGCTTTGCGCGGTGCTGACCAATAGCTACTTCCGCCGCTTCGCCATGAGCGCTCGATAGGAGCCCTCGCCGATGACCGAACCTCTCATCGAACTGCGCAACGTCAGCAAACACTTCGCCGGGGTCCGGGCGCTGACCGACGTTTCGATCGCCGTGCATCCGGGCGAGGTCGTGTGTTTGCTCGGAGACAATGGCGCGGGCAAGTCGACGCTGATCAAGATCCTGTCGGGGTTTCATCCGCCGAGCAGCGGATCGATCTACCTCGACGGCCAGGAGACCCGCTTCGCCGACCCGCGCGACGCCCGTTCGCGCGGCATCGCCACCGTCCATCAGGAGGTGGGAACAATCCCGCTTATGAGCGTGGGCCGCAATTTCTTTCTCGGCGCGGAGCTGAAAAAGGGACGCCCGCCGTTTCGTTGGCTGGACACCGAACGGTGCAATAGCATCGCGCTCGAGCAGATACGGAAATTCGGCATCACGCGAGTCCGCGACGGCGAGGAGTTGGTTGGCACATTGTCCGGCGGCGAGCGCCAAGTCGTCGCGATCGGCAGAGCGATGTATTTCGGCGCGAAAGTGCTGATTCTCGATGAGCCAACCTCGGCCCTCGAGGTCAAAGAGGCGTCGACGGTCTTGCGATTTATCAATCACGCCAAGAACCAGGGTGTGGGCGTCGTCTTCATCACGCACAACGCGCATCACGCCATGTCTGCAGGCGACAATTTTGTCGTGCTGATTCAGGGACGGGTCGCCGCTCGTTTCCGGCGTGGGGAGAAGAGCAGTGTCGAGGTCCTCTCGCTCATGGCCGGGGGCGAGCAGATCGAGGATGTCGCCGGCGAGTTCGCCCATCTTGGCGGAAGTGACGTGACCGCGCGACCTGCGGCGCAGAGCTGAGCTCGCGTTCGGCAGTGCGCGCAATGACGGTCCGGCAGGGAGAGCGACCCATGGGCATTAGCGAGCGCATCGATCGCGTTCTTGACGATCTGGTCAAATCCGGCGCTGCGCCCGGCGTGGCGGCGATCGTCGTCAACGACCAGGGTCCCCTCTATCAGGGCGCCGCCGGGACGAAGGGCGTGGGCCGCGGAGAGCCCATGACGCTCGACACCATCTTCTGGTACGCCTCGATGACGAAGGCGCTGGTCGCCACTGGCGCCATGCAGCTGATCGAACAGGGACGCCTTAAGCTTGATGAACCGGCAAGCAACATCCTGCCGGGGCTTTCGTCAGTACAGGTGCTCGACGGCTTCGAAGCGACGGGCGCCGAAGCTGAGGCCTGCCAAGCGGCCGATCACGCCGCGCCAACTGCTGACGCACACCGCTGGCTTTGGATACAACTGGGCGAACGGCGTCATCCTCCGTTATCTGGAAAAATACAACCTTCCCGATCTCATTCACTGCAAGCGGCGTTCCCTCGATCAGCCGCTGCTCGCCGACCCCGGCGATCGATGGGAATATGGCATCAGCATCGACTGGATCGGGCAGTTGATCGAAGCGGTCAGCGGCCGATCGCTACGCGACTACCTGCGCAAGAACCTGTTCGACCCGCTGGGAATGGACGACACCGACTTCATCCAGACGGCTAAGCAGAAGGAGCGTCGCGCGACGGTGCACCAGAAGGATCCGGACGGAACGATTGCTCCAATCGCCGACCACGAGGTCGCGCAGGATCCCGAATTCTTCATGGGCGGCGGCGGCCTCTGCGGCGTGCCGGGCGACTACGCCGCGTTCGTGCAGATGATGCTTGCCGACGGCAAATCTAGGAGCGGAACCGCCGTGCTGAAGCCGGAGACGGTCGCCCTCATGGGAGAGAACCATATTGCTCCGCTTGAAGCGGGAGTGATCAAGATCGTGATGCCCAATCTGTCGCACGATGTCGATTTCTTTCCCGGACAGCGCCAGGGATGGGGCCTGAGTTTCCTTATCAATCTCGAGCGCTCGCCCGAAGGGCGCAGTCTGGGCAGCCTGAGCTGGGGCGGCCTCGCGAACACCTATTTCTGGATCGATCCGACAGCGAAGATTGGCGGCCTCATGATGACGCAGGTGATCCCCTTTGCGGATCCTACAATCTTGAAGGCTTACCGGACGTTTGAACGGACGGTTTACCAGGAGCTCGCGGGGGCGAAGGCGGCTTAGCGAAGCCAGGGAGGGGTCGTCGCGATCTGCGATGCGCCTGTTCTGAATTGCGACTTAGCGACAACGCTTGACCCTTTATAACGTCGGTTGCATTGCCCCGACGAACGCGTCTGTGGACTTTTTGACTGCGCGACGAAATCAGTCCGACCAAACGAGTGGATGACAAGAATGAAGATCGCAGTCCTTCCTGGCGACGGAATCGGCAAGGAGGTCACCGCGCAAGCCGTTAGAGTTCTGGAAGCGACTCTGGGCAACTCCGTTTCGTATGAACTCAAGGAAGCGCCGATTGGCGGAGCCGGGCAGGAAGCCGTCGGCGATGCGTTGCCGCCGGAAACTCTGAAACTGGCGCAAGCCTCGGACGCGATCCTCCTTGGAGGCACGGGCCTCGTCGAGGATGAAAAGAGGCCGCCAAGCGAAGGGGCGGGAAATGGGCTCTTGCGCTTGCGCAAGGCCTTGACGCTGTTCGCCAACTATCGGCCGATCTTCCTCTTTCCGGAGCTTGAGGAGGCTTCGTCGCTCAAGCGGTCGGTGGTGAGCGGCGTCGACATTCTCATGCTGCGGGAACTCAACGGCGACCTCTATTTCGGCGAGCCACGCGGGATCAAGACAAACGCCGCGGGCGAGCGCGAAGGCGTCAATACGATGCGCTATTCCGAGTCGGAAATCGAACGCATCATGCATGTCGCGTTTCGCGAGGCGCGCCGAAGACGCCGCAAGGTTTGCTCGGTCGACAAATCGAATGTGCTCGAAACGATGGCGCTCTGGCGAGAGGTCGCGACGCGCGTCGGAAAGTCCTATCCCGACGTCGAGCTCACGCACCTCTATGTCGACGCGGCTGTCATGCACCTCGTGCGCGATCCCCGGCAGTTCGATGTCATGGTGATGGGCAATGTGTTCGGCGACATTCTCTCCGACGCCGCCGCGATGCTGACCGGTTCGATCGGGATGCTCCCCTCGGCGTCCCTGGGCGACGATAAGAAGGGCCTCTACGAGCCAGTCCATGGAACGGCGCCTGACATAGCAGGCAAGAATATCGCCAACCCGCTCGCTGCGATCCTGTCCGCCGCGATGATGCTTCGTCACTCCTTCGACATGGAGGAGCATGCGAAGAGGATCGAAAACGCCGTCCGAGAGGTGCTCGCGCAAGGCTATAGAACCGCCGACATCATGCAAGAGGGCGGCAAGAAGGTTGGCACTGACGCGATGGGCCAAGCGGTGGCGAAGGCAGTGCGGGCGAGCGCTTGAATCCGGCGGCGCCTATCCGCCGCGCGAACGCGTTGCGGCGCCGGCGAAGTTTACCACCCGCATGGGGCGGTCGGAGTCTTTGAACTGAGATGCTCCACGAGCATGCGGACCGGAGGCGGCTGCGAGGCCGGATCGCGCACGCATATTTTCCAATTGCGCGTCGCCCATTCCTCATCAAGCGGCACTGCTGTGACCTGTCCTCCCGCGACATAGCGTCTGGCGCAACGCTCGGGAACGAGACCAACGCCGAGGCTGGCCTCGACCATGTTGCAGACCGTCTCGAAACCGTTGACGCGTATCCGCATCTTGAGCGCCAGATTGCGCTCGCTGACCGCTTTCATGACCAGAGAATCGAGAAAGCTGCCTTTCTGCGGGCCGACGAGGTCGAATTCTGCAAGCTCTGCGAATTTGATCTTCTTGCGCTCGGCGAGGGGATGTCCGACCGGCATGATCGCGACAAGCTTATCGGACCGGTAGGGAAGGACCTCAAGCCCGGCGGCCGGAAGATAGCCGCCGAAAATGCCGATGTCAGCCGCATTCTCGGCGACCGAGCGAACGACCTGCTGGCTTGTGCCCTCCTCGAGGTCGACGCGGATCGCCGTGTGGATAGCTAGGAAGTTGGCGAGGTCGCGGGGAAGATGCTGCAATATCGTCGATACGCTCGCGTGAATTCGCACGCTGCCGCAAAGACCGGTCGCATGCTCTGCGAGTTCGGATTCCATCTGTTGCAGGTCGCGCATGATAACCCGCGCGTGCCGTAAGAGCGCCTGCGCGGAAGCGGTCGGCTCGAGACCTTTGGTCGTCCGGTGAAAGAGCGGCGCCTTCACAAGGTCTTCAAGGTCAGAAATTCGCTTGCTGACGGCGGAAGCTGCAATGTGCTCACGAGCCGCCGCGCGAGAAATGCTTTTGCTTTCGCAGACCGCGACGAACAACTTCAAAGATAACAGATCAAAACGCATCAGCAGACATTCTGACAATAACCGCTAAGGCGGCCCGGATGGCCCGCAGATCGCCGCGCGCCTTCGGGGGTGGATCGCTTGACAACTAGCACCTTACATCCAAAGACCCCGCTACAAAAGCGTGTCCGCAGCATTAAGTATTTGTTAGATATGGCGTTGCGGACGACGCGGCGTTGAGATGCGTCGCGAAACGCGATGATAGGTTGTCCAAGTACGATTTCGGCCGTCGTTACCGGGCTCCTATATGAATTGCACGCCGACCGGCTATTGAGAAGGGAGAATCCTCGTGACAGCCGTGACGGCTCGGACGATGTTCGAGAAGATTTGGACCCGGCACCGCATCCTCGAGCGGTCGGACGGCCAGACGTTGCTTTATATCGATCGTCATCTCATTCACGACGGCTATGCGCCAGCCTTCGAATTTTTGACGGCGCGTGGTCTCAAGCCGCACGCGCCGTCCCAGATTTTTGCGACGCCCGACCACTACGTGCCGACCGATACGCGCGAGGCTTCGCAAATTCCTGACGCCGAACGGCGGTACATGGTCGAGTCTCTCGCCCAGTACACCTCGGATTTTGGCGTTCAGATGTTCGGCCTGAAGGATCAGCGGCATGGAATCGTCCACGTCGTCGGTCCCGAACAGGGCATCAGCCAGCCCGGGATGATCGTGGTCTGCGCCGATAGCCACACATCCACGCATGGCGCGGTCGGCGCGCTCGCGTTCGGGCTTGGAATGACCGAAGCGAATCACATCCTGGCGACTCAGACGCTTTGGCAGCGTATGCCAAAGACCATGCGCATATCGGTCGACGGGCCGCTCGCGCCCGGCGTCAGCGCCAAAGACGTCATTCTCGCCATCATTGGCCGCATCGGCACGGCCGGCGCGACCGGACATGTCATCGAATATGCAGGTTCGGCAATCTCCGGCTTGACCATGGAAGGTCGTCTCACCGTCTGCAACATGTCGATCGAAGCTGGCGCGCGCGCCGGCATGGTTGCGCCAGACGACGCCACCTTTTCTTATCTCGCGGGCCGTCCCTATGCGCCCAAAGGCGAGGAATGGGACCGGGCGCTTGTCCGTTGGCGCAAGCTGCCGAGCGACTCCGAGGCCAAGTTCGATAGCGAGGTCAGCCTCGACGGATCCGAAATCGCCCCGATGGTGACATGGGGCACGAGCCCGCAGGATGTCGCTCCGATCGATGGCGTGGTTCCTGATCCCGCCGGCGCGCCCAATCCCGAGCGGCGCGAAAGCATGGAGCGCGCGCTCAAATACATGGACCTCAAGCCGGGCGACAGGCTCGACTCCGTCGCTGTCGATCGGGTCTTCATCGGCTCGTGCACGAACGGGCGGATCGAGGACTTGCGCGCCGCGGCGACTGGTCGTGGCGGGCCGCAAGGTGAGCGACAACGTGCGCGGTTGGGTCGTTCCAGGATCGGGGCTGGTGAAAGCGCAGGCCGAGGCGGAGGGCCTCGACGCAATATTCAAACAGGCCGGATTCGAGTGGCGTCGAGGCCGGCTGCTCGATGTGTCTCGGCACGAATGGCGAAACGGTTGGCGAGTTCGAACGATGCGCCTCGACCTCGAACCGCAATTTCGTCGGCCGGCAGGGAAGGAATGCCCGCACCCATTTGCTGAGCCCCCAGATGGCCGCTGCAGCGGCGGTCGCAGGCCATCTGGCCGACGTGCGCAAGATGCTTCCTGGGGGATGAGGTGAGAGCGTTTAAGAATCTGAAATCGTCGGCGGCCCCATTTTTTCAGCCAAACATCGACACAGACCAGATCATTCCCGCCCGCTTTCTGCCGAAACCTCGCAGCGGCGGCTTCGGCCAGTATCTCTTTCACGACCAGCGGTTCGACCCAGATGGAGCCGAACGACCCGAGTTCGTTCTGAACCAGCCCTGCCATCGCGGCGCGCGCGTCGTCGTCGCCAATGTCAATTTTGGTTGCGGCTCGTCGCGCGAGAATGCCGTCTGGGCGCTGCATGACTATGGCGTCGAAGTTATCATCGCCCCGAGTTTTGGCGACATCTTCTATAACAACTGCCTCAAGAACGGTCTTCTGCCGGTCCAGCTCCCGGAGGCGGTCGTCACCGACCTCTTGGCGCGCATCGGCAAAGCTCCGGATCTCGCGATCCGGGTCAACCTCGAAGCGCAGACCGTTACGCTGCCCGATGGCTCAACGCACGCCTTCGAAATCGACCCATTCGCCAAATATTGCGTGATGAGCGGCTTCGACGAACTCGACTACACCTTGTCCCACCGCGACGAAATCGACGCATTCGTCAACCGGTATGGACGCGAGAACGACTGAGGCGTTGGCCCCGGCCGATTTGCGTCGCCAATCGCGAGGAGCACATGCCGAATTACGTCTTTGAGATTTGCGCGCGAGCGATAGATTCCGCCGCGCCGCTGGACCAGAATGAACGACGGCCGCCGCGCTATGGCGTACGGCAAGACCTACGAGGAGCCTGAGGAGCCATGCAATCGGCGATCTTCGAAAACGCGCGCATTCTCGACGGCTCGAGCGACGAGGGCGAGCATGACCGCTTTGTCCGTGTGGCGGACGGCCTCATCAAGGAGATTTCGGACAAGCCGATAAAGGACTCCTCCGCCCACCGCATCGATCTGCGTGGCAAGACCCTTATGCCAGGCCTCATCGACTGTCACACCCATATCGTGTCGCCGCTCCCCGACCCTGCTGATAACGCGCGGCTGCCCAATTCGCTGATCGCTTTGCACGCCGCGCGGATCATGAAGCAGATGCTTCTGCGCGGGTTCACCTCGATCCGTGACCTCGGCGGCGCCGACATTGGCTTCCAGCGCGCGGTCGATCAGAAGATCATCGAAGGACCGCGTCTCTTCATCTGTGGCAAGGCGTTCGTCCAGACCGGCGGTCATACCGACGTTCGTCAGGCCTTTGACGGGAGCGACGTCGAAACGCTCAATCGCCGCCTAGGCTCGGTCAGCCGCGTCGTCGATGGCGTCGAGTCCGTCCGCTTCGCCGTGCGCGAAGAGCTACGCAACGGCGCCCAGTACATCAAGGTTATGGCGGCCGGCGGCGCGGCCTCGGGCAAGTTCCCCATCAAACGGCTTGGCTTTTCGCGGGACGAGTTGGCGACGTTCGTCGAGGAAGCCGACAAGGCGCAGACCTACGTCTGCGGTCATCTCTATTCAGACGAGGCGGTGCGACGCGCCGTCGAAATCGGCTTCCAGTCGGTCGAGCATGCGACGCTCGTCGAGCCGGCCACCGCGAAGCTGATGGCGGAGAAGGACGTCATCGTCACCCCGACGATCATCGCTTACAAATCGCAGAAGACCGAAGAGAAGGCCTTGCACCTCGATCCTGGCTTCTCTTCGCGGCTCGACTACGTGATCAAGAAGAGCCCGGAATCGCTCGAGATCATGCACAAGGCCGGCGTCAAGATGGCCTACGGCACCGATCTGCTCGGCTTCCTGCACAAGTACCAGGGCCACGAGTTTGTAATTCGCGGCCGCACGCTGCCGGCGATCGACGTGATCCGCTCGGCCACCTTGAACGCGGCCGAGCTCATCAGGATGAGCGGAAAAGTTGGGACCGTCGCGGTCGGCGCATACGCCGATCTCATCGTCGTCGAGAAGGATCCGCTCAAGGATCTCTCGGCGCTCGATGAGGATGGGCGTTACATCCCGCTTGTGATGAAGGACGGCGACTTCATCAAGAACGTGCTGAACTAAACGCGGGACAGGGCTCCCGAAGTTTTCACCCGTAACGACCGCCCGTCCTCCTCCCAGCGGCGGTGCGGGCGCTTTGTTTTTGCTCGAGCCTGCCGCGCCTGGGTCACTGCATAAGCACGTTGTCCGGAGCAGGCGGGGTGGATCCGCACAAGTTTACGCGCATTATGATATCAGCGGCTTGAGTGCGCTTTCGCACAACTTTGAAACCTTTCATTTCGCATTCATCCACGCCCTAACGCGCCTCAGGCTGAGCTGCGCGGACGCGAAAAGGTTGCGCGAAAGCGCATTCAAGTCATTGAAATCATTGGCGAGCGTAAGGTTGTGCGCTGAGCACTGCCCCAAGCCGCTTCTGCAGGGAGATCCGCTTGTGTCCGGGCGGATAGTCCAGTTCGCCAAAGACCTCGTAGCCGAGCTTGGGATAGAAGCCCGGAGCCTGGAAGCTGAACGTGTCGACCCAGGCCGAATGACAGCCGCGCTCGAGCGCTCTCGTTTCGGCGTCGCCCAACAGCTTGCGCCCGATCCCCTGGCCACGCAGCGCGTCGCTGACCCACAGATAGGGGATGAAGAGCCAGCCGGAATACGTTTCGCCCGCGAGCCCAGCGACGATGCTTATCCCATCGCGGGCGAATACGGCGGGCGCCCACCATTGCTGATGGCCCGGCCATTGCGTCGCTCGGCGCGTCCTCGATGCCGAAGCTCAGGCGCGAGGACGAGATCATCGGCGTCTCCTCAGGAGCCTTGCGGGTTCAGCCGCCAGGACGCGCGCGTGACGCCGTCCCTATCGGCGAAGCGCCCGACGATCGCCTCAAGGCTAACTCCCGTCGCTTGGGCGAAGTCACGGTCGCGGTCACTTCGACCCGGCCAGCATCGCCAACGAACGCGCTGTCCAGTTGGCTGAACATGAGCTCCGGCACCGCCCCGACCTCCTTGACGAGCTCAGCGCGGATATCAGACGCATGCGCGGGGCGGCACTCAATCGAGACGATATAATGCTGCTCCTCTTCGCCCATCTCGATCGGCTGACGGTTGATCACGCGGACAAGCGGCCTCAAGCCGACGTTGGCGGCAATCACCAAAACCGCCGCGACAAGGCCGTGGAGCGCCAGTCCCTCGCCGGCTAGCAGGCCAACCGCCGCCGAGCACCAGAGGGTCGCCGCGGTGTTGAGGCCGCGCACGTTCAGGCCCTCCTTGAAGATCACGCCCGCGCCGAGAAAGCCGATGCCAGTCACGACCTGGGCTGCAATCCGGGTCGCGCCGTCCGCATCCGAGGCCGCGCGGCCGTAGGTGATGAAAATCGCCGCCCCGAGCGCGACCAGCGTATTGGTCCTCAGGCCCGCGAGATGCTGGCGCCACTGGCGTTCGAGTCCAATCGACGCGCCGAGGCAAGCGGCGATGAAGAGATTCAGTCCGGCTTGCGCGAACGCGACAGCCATGCGGGCCCCTTCAGGTGCGGACGGCCGATACCCACAATCCGGTAAAGGAAACGCCCCAATTCGCCACGAACCATTCACGCTAAATTCAGATGATAAGACCATAATCGTGGCGTGCTGGGAAACCTGGAGGAAACCATGGTCTTTCGCATCCTGTCACGCGGCGCGATCGCCGCTCTCGCCGGCGCGGCGATGCTCGCCGCCTCGAGCGCGCCCTCGGCCGCCTTCACGCTCTCCGCGCCATCGCTCGAGACGCCAGTCGTCGCGGGAAACGTTGAGCCAGTCTATTGGCCATGGGGGCTGGCACGGTGGATGGCATCGTGGATGGGGCTGGCATGGCGGCTGGCATCGTTGGGGCTGGGGAGGCGGGTGGCATCGTTGGGGCTACGGTTGGGGTCCCCGGTACTATGGCTGGGTGAGGAGGCTACCGCTGCTGGTGGACCCCATGGGGCTTCCGCCGGTGCGGGTGGGTCTAAGGGCCGCCGAGCTTTAGCGTCGCGTGGAAGCGCGGCGCTTAAGCCTCCATCTTCTCCAATAGCGCCTCGGAAACCTCGAAGTTCGCGGTGACGGTCTGAACGTCGTCGTTATCTTCGAGCGCGCCGATGAGACGTAGGATCTTTTCGCCCGCCTCGTCATCGACGGTGATCGTGTTCTGGGGCCGCCAGACAATCGAGGCCTTGCGCGGCTCGCCGAATTTCGCCTCCAAGGCTTTTTGCGCGTCGCTCAACGCCGCGACCGAGGTGATCACCTCGTGCTCTTCCAGGCCCGACGCGACATCGTCCGCGCCCGCCTCGATCGCCGCCTCCAGCATCGCGTCCTCGTCGGCGACCTTGCGGTCGAAGACGATGAGCCCAACGCGATCGAACATGAATGAGACGGCCCCAGTTTCGGCGAGCGAACCGCCAGCCTTGGCGAAATAGGAGCGCACCTCGCCCGCCGTGCGATTGCGGTTGTCGGTCAAGGCCTCAACGATCACCGCCACTCCGCCCGGCGCGTAGCCCTCGTAGCGCACTTCGTCGTAGGTCTCAGTGTCCGCCGCCGAGGCCTTCTTGATCGCCCGCTCGATATTGTCCTTGGGCATGTTCTCGGCTCTCGCCGCGATCACCGCGGCCCTGAGCCGCGCGTTCATCGCCGGGTCGGGCAAGCCGAGCTTGGCCGCGACGGTGATTTCGCGCGCGAGCTTGGAGAAGAGCTTGGAGCGGATCGCGTCCTGCTTGCCCTTCTTGTGCATGATGTTCTTGAACTGACTATGGCCGGCCATATTCGCCTCGGTTGACCCTTCAATTGCGCGGGATGGGTGAAAATTGGCGCCCCGTATACGCCGGGGTCGGCGCGTAGGGAAGACGCGTAGGGAAGACTTGCGGAAGGCCCGCTATAGTCAACCCCGAGGCCGTCAGAGCAAAGTCGTCCCGAGTGACACACAACTTGAGCAAACCATAGCGTTGCATGCCACACGCCGCCGTTTCGATCACGCCCGGGGTAGATTATTTCCCGGGCTTTCTCGACCGCGCCGCTCAAGAAGCGCTGCGGGACGAGGTGCTGGCGATCCTCCAGGTCGCCCCGCCGTTCCGCCCGCGCATGCCCCGCACCGGCAAGCCGTTTTCGGTCATGATGAGCAATTGCGGCGCGCTGGGTTGGGTCTCCGACGAACGCGGCTATCGTTACCAGACGACACATCCCGAAACCGGTCGCCCCTGGCCGGCGATCCCGTCGCGGCTCGTCTCAGCCTTCGCCGCGATCGCTCCGGACGCGCCTGCGCCGGAGGCATGCCTGATCAACCTTTATAAATCCGACGCGCGTATGGGCCTGCACCAGGACCGCGACGAGGAGGAGCTTGCCGCTCCCGTGATGTCATTCTCACTCGGAGACACGGCGCTTTTCCGAGTCGGCGGGCTTCAACGCAACGCGCCGACCCGCTCGTTCCGGCTCGCTTCCGGCGACGTGATGTCGCTTGCAGGCGAGAGCCGTCTCGCGTTCCACGGCGTCGACCGCATCATCGCCGCCTCTTCGACCCTTCTGCCTCAGGGCGGCAGGATCAATTTGACGCTTCGACGGGTGACGAAGGCGAGCGCGTAAGCGCTGGCTATTCGCCGCTTGACGCCGGCTCTTGCCTGGGCGCGGCCTTCGGGCCGCCCTTGGAGACGCCGACCATAGCCGGGCGGAGGACCCGATCCCCGATCGTCCATCCGCTCTGGACCACCTGCGAGACCGTGCCCGAGGGAACGCTCTCGTCGGGCGCCTCGAAGATCGCCTGATGAAAGTTGGGATCGAACTTCTGCCCCTTCGGGTCGAGCTTCTTCACCCCGTGGCGGCCAAGCACGGCTTCCAGGTCCCGGGCCGTGAGTTCGACGCCCTCGATCAGCGAGCGAATGGCGGGATCGGCGCTCGCCCGGGCCTCCGCCGGCAAATGCTCGAGCGCGCGCGAAAGGTTGTCGACCACGGTCAACATGTCGCGCGCAAAGCTCGTCACGCCGTAAGTCTTCGCGTCCGAGACCTCGCGCTCGGTGCGGCGGCGCAGATTCTCCATCTCCGCCAGACTGCGCAGCACGCGATCTTTCAACTGGCTGTTTTCGGCGTTCAGCGCCTCGACGACGGCAAGGGCGTTCGGTTCGCCAGCCTCGGGCTGGGCGCCCTCGGCCGGACCAGCGCCGCCCTGCGCTGCCGCGTCCCATTCGGCATTGTTATTACTCATCGTTTCATTGAGCCCCATAAGAATTTGCGACGCATATCAGGGCTGACGGGCCAAAAATCAAGCGCGCCGGGACCTGTAAATCCTCGGCTCCCGCCGTCAATCGCTGGCGAAGTCGGCCAGCAATCGCCGTTTAATCGCCGCCTGCCGCGCCGGCGCGGTGATTTTCTGTCCGGTTAAATCGGTGACGTAGAACAAGTCCACCGCCTTCTCGCCGAAGGTCACGATATGGGCCGAGCCGATGTTGAGATTAAGGCTCGACAACGAGGCGGTCAGATCCCTGAGCAGGCCAGGCCGATCGAGACCGGAAACCTCGACTACCGTGTAGCGGCGGGAAAGATTGTTGTCGACCGTCACTTCCGGCTCAATCGCGAACGCGTTGTGGCGTTCGTCCCGTATCTGCTTGGGCGGCGTCATTTCGGCCAGCCGGACCTCGCCCCGCAGCGTCTTCTCTATGTTGGAGGCGATGCGCTGACCGCGCCGCAATTCGTCCTGGTCGAGGTCGAATGCGCGCGAGACGAAAATGGTGTCGAGCGCAAGGCCGTCGGTGGTGGTGAATATCTGCGCATCGACGATGTTGGCCCCGGCGGCGGCGCAGGCGCCGGCGATGCCGGTCAAGAGCCTCGGGTGGTCGGGCGCGACCACGGTCACGGCGGTGACGCCATGAAACGCGTCGGTCGAGACCTCCGTCGCGAGCGAACGCGTGTCGGCCGCCATCGCGTGGAGCAATTTCGCGTGAGCCGCCGCCCGGGCGAGACTCCACTTTCAGCCAGTAGGCCGGATAGTGCCGCTGGGCGTAGGCGTCGAATTCCGGATCGGACCAGCCCGGGAGCAACTTGCGGACCGCCTCCTGAGCTGCTTTGACGCGCCCATCGCGGTCGATGACCGAATGACCGCCGCCAAGCGTGACCTCGGTCTCCCAGTAGAGCGTGCGCAGAAGCTGACCCTTCCAACCGTTCCACACCCCTGGCCCCACGGCGCGAATGTCGGCGACGGTCAGCGTCAACAGCATCTTCAGGCGTTCTTGCGTCTGCACGATAGCCGACAGCGCTTCCGCCGTTTTCGGATCGAACAGATCCCGGCCCTGTGCCATGTTGGACATGACCAGGTGCTGCTCAACCAGCCAAGCTACGCGGTCTGCATTCGCTGCGGTGAGCCCGAGGCGCAGGCTGAGCATCCGCGCCACCTCGACGCCCGCCTGCGAATGATCGACCTCCGCGTCCCTTGGCGATGTCATGCAGAAACGTCGCGAGATAAAGCTCCGTGCGATGCGTGATCTGCGGCATGATTTTCGTGGCGAGCGGCAGTCCCTCGGTAAGCCGGCCAGCTTCGATCGCGCTTAGTTCGCCAACCGCGCGAATGAGATGCTCGTCAACGGTGTAATGGTGGTACATCGAGAATTGCATCATCCCGACGACGCGGCCGAAATCGGGAATGAACCGGCCGAGCACGCCGGCTTCGTTCATCCGCCTGCAGCGCGATTTCTGGCGCATTGCGTGAGGTGAGGGTTTCGAGAAAAAGGCGGTTCGCCTCCTTGTCGTCGCGCAAGCGAGCGTCGATGCGCTTCAAGGACTGTGTGACAAGCCTTGTCGCGTCCGGATGAATCGGCAGGTTCGATCGGTCGGCGATCCAGAATAGCCGGATGAGGTTAACCGGATCGCGCTCGAAGACGTCGTCGCGGACGACATTGACACGGTCATTATCGACCTTGAAATCCTTGGCCTCCGCGATCACCCGGGTTCGCCGCCGCAGGCGCCCGACCAGGCGGCCGAACGCAGGGGTTGTTTTGGCGTGTCGCTCCTCGAGCGCCGCGCACACGATCGCGGTCAAATCGCCGACATCCTTGGCGATAAGGAAATAGTGCTTCATGAACCGCTCGACGTCGATCAGCCCCGCGCGAGTGGAATAGCCAAGCTGACGAGCGATCGGGCGTTGGACGTCGAAACTCAGGCGCTCCTCGGCCCGACCGGCGAGAAAGTGCAGCCGGCACCGCACGCTCCAGAGGAATTCCTCGCAGCGGCGAAACAGCGCGAACTCGCGCGGCGAGAACAAACCCGCGTCGACAAGCTCGCGAGGGTTGTGAACGCGGTAGACGTATTTGGAGATCCAAAACAGCGTATTGAGGTCGCGCAGCCCCCCTTTGCCTTCCTTGACATTGGGCTCGACAAGATAGCGCGAGGCCCCGGCCTTCCGGACTCGGGTTTCACGTTCAGCGAGCTTGGCGGCGACGAATTCGGGCGCTGTCTTGGCGACGATTTCCTTGTCGAACCGGGTTCTGAGCGTCTCGAACAACGCCTTGTCGCCGCTAATCAACCGCGCCTCGACGAGCGTCGTGCGGATGGTCATGTCCGCGCGAGCCTGTTTCAGGCACTCGTCGATCGTTCGCGTCGCGTGGCCAACCTTGAGCTTGAGGTCCCACAGCACATAGAGCAGCGTCTCGACCACCTTCTCCACGCCGGGCGGCGACTTGTCGGGAAGGAGAAACAGGACATCGACGTCCGAAAAGGGCGCGAGCATGCCGCGCCCATAGCCGCCCACCGCGACAATCGTCGGCAATGTCCCACTTGATTGCGCCGGGGCCAGCCAGCGCGCAGACATTTCGAGTCCGACACGCATGAGTTCGTCCGTCTCGTAGGTTAGCGTCTCCGCGCACGCCCGGCCGGTTCCGCCAGCTTCTAGAGCGGCGCGCGCCTCGTTTCGTCCCGCGTCAAGCGCCGCCCGCAAGATCTCAACGGCGGCGCGGCGCAACGCCGTCGGGTCGCCCGGATGCAGCTCGTGGAGGGAAGCGAGTTGATCGAGAAGCTTGGCTTGCTCGACGCCCTTCAGCGGCGGGGCGGCGCGAAAGCGGCGTTCGGCCGCAGGAACCTCAGCGTCTGACATTGGAGGTATATCCTACCTCGACCCGGCAATCGCAAGGCCAGCCGGGTTGCGACAGAAATGTTTAAGCTTTGTCGACTTTGGCCTCGATCGCGTCCCAGATCGTCACGGCCAGATCGGGTCCGCCAAGCTTCTTGATCGCGCGAATGCCGGTCGGCGAAGTGACGTTGATCTCGGTCAGATAGCCGTCGATGACGTCGATGCCGACAAACAGAAGACCGCGCCGCCTCAGTTCCAGCCCGATGGTCGAGCAGATCAGCCGTTCCTTCTCGGTCAGCTCCGTTCCCCTTGCCGCACCGCCGCGCACCATGTTCGAACGGATGTCGTCGCCGGTGGGCACGCGATTGACCACGCCTCTCGCTTCTCCATCGACCAGAATGATCCGTTTGTCGCCGCGCGCCACCGCCGGCAGGAACTTCTGGATGACCCACGGTTCGCGGAGGCTGGTCGTGAACAGGTCGAACAGCGAGCCGAAATTCGGGTCCTGGACGGCGACCTTAAACACCGACGCGCCGCCGAAGCCGTAAAGCGGCTTCATCACCACTTCGCCATGCTCGGCGCGGAACGCCTCGATCGCCGCCTTGTCGCGAGTGATGAGGGTCGGAGGCATAAGCTCTGGGAAATCCATCACGAAAAGTTTTTCGGGCGAATCGCGCACGCCGCGAGGATCGTTGACGACCAGCGTTCGCGGGTGGATGCGCTCGAGAAAATAAGTCGTCGCGATATAGGCGAGATCAAACGGCGGATCTTGCCGCAGCAGCACCACGTCGACGGTCGAAAGATCGATGAGCTTCGCCTCGCCGAGGCGCGCATGTTCGCCCTGGACGTCCTTGACCGAAAGCGGCTCTGCCATCGCCTCGACGCGGCTGCCGTCGAGCCGCAACCGGTCGGGCGTGTAATGCAGAATGCGGTGGCCGCGCGCCTGGGCCTCGAGAAGGAGCGCGAACGTCGAGTTGCCGGCTATGCGGATGCGCTCGATCGGGTCCATCTGCGCGGCGACGGTCAGGGGCATGGGCTTCCGGTCGAGGACAAGAGGCGCGTTCGGGGAATCAGTCGATTTCGAGCCTATACGCGTCCGGCGCGTGGCGGGGAAGGCGGCGTCGCGCGACGAAGACGGCGTCGCCGCGATATGTCATCCCCGCCGCCCATGGGTTTCGCGTGAGCCACACGCGCGCCGCGCGAGCGATACGCCGCCTTTTGGTCGCGCTGATCGCAATCGCCGCAACTTCGAGATCCGTCCGCGCCTTGACCTCGACGAAGGCGATCGAGCTGCCTCGGCGCGCGATCAGGTCGATCTCGCCGCCGGAGACGACGAACCGCCTGGCGAGGATCGTATAGCCTTTGAGGCGCAGAAGGAGCGCCGCAATGGATTCGGCCTTGAGGCCATAAGATGGGCGTCGCGCCGGCGCTCCGTCCGCTCGCTGGCCTCGCCCCTCACCGCTGCGCGCCGGCGAGCGCCAGCGCCCGCGCATAAACCTGCCGTCTCGGCAGCCCATGCTTGGCGGCGATCGCCGCGGCGGCGTCCTTGACCGACAGGTTCGCGAGCTGCTCGGCGATCTCTCGGTCGAGCGCGGCTTCGGAGACCGCGGGCCGCTCTTCCGCGGCGCCGACGACGACGACAATCTCGCCCCTCGGCGGCTCTCCGCCCGCATATTCGGCGGCGAGCGTATCCAGCGCGCCGCGCCTCACCTCCTCATGCAGCTTGGTCAATTCGCGCGCCACCGCCGCTGGACGAGGACCAAGTTCGACGGCGAGATCCGCAAGCGTTTCGGCGAGCCGCCCCGCGGCTTCGTAGAAAATAAGCGTTCCGGGAACAGTGGCCAGCGCATTGATGCGCGCCCGCCGCGCGGACCGCCGGGGTGGGAGGAATCCCTCGAAATAAAACCGGTCGGTGGGAAGGCCGGCCACGCAAAGCGCCGCGAGCGCTGCGGAGGGGCCCGGGGCGACGGCGACGGCAAAGCCGAGTTCGATCGCCTCTGCGACAAGTTTATAGCCGGGATCGGAAATGAGCGGCGTCCCGGCGTCGCAGATAAGCGCCAGAGCTTGGCCCTCAGCTATGCGTTTGAGCGCGCGCGGGCGAGCCTCGGGAGCATTGTGCTCATGATAAGGCGAGAGCGGCCTCTCAATGCCGTAACGCGCAAGCAGGGCGCGCGACACGCGGGTGTCCTCGGCCAGGATACCGTCCGCGCCGGCCAGGATCGCCAGAGCCCGCAGCGTCACGTCGGCGAGGTTGCCAATCGGCGTGGCCACGACGTAAAGACCGGGACCGAGCGTCGCCGCCGGCAGAGTTGCGCCGCCAATGTGAAATGTTTGGCTCGAGCGAACAGTCTTGACCCTGTCCGACTGGGGAGTTTTTGCCGCAGTCATTGCCCTTTCATCCGCCAATCGTGTGGCTGGCTCAATGATCGACGCATAGCCAAGCGCAGGTGAAAATGCCACAATTTCCGTCGACAGGCGGCAAATCGCCTCTGTCGCGCGCCGACAAGCGATCAAAGGACGCAATGCGGTGGTCCGCGCCGACGCTCTTGCGAGAGGTGAGTATGAGGTTTGCCGCTGAGCGGCCGGCACCAAGTCGATGCGTGACAAGACGCGCCATGCTTGGCGGCGGGCTCATCTTCACGCTTGCGGGTTGCAATTCGGCTGGCATCGAGATGCCGAACGACGGTGGCGGCGCCCCGGCATCCGCCACCGCTCCGCCCGGCGGCGGCCCGCTGGTCGGCGAAACGCTGGGCACGGGCCCCGTTCGGGTCGGAATGATCGTGCCGTTGACCCAAAACGGCAGCCCAAGCCCGATCGGCGTTTCGATGCGCAATGCGGCGCAACTGGCGATCGATGGTTTTGGCGGTCCTTACATCACGCTGATGATCGAGGACGACCATTCGAGCGCCGACACCGCGGCCCAGGCGGCCCAAGCGGAGCTCGGCGCCGGGGCAGAACTCATCCTGGGGCCGGTGTTCGCCAACGATGTGCGGTCCGCGTCGGCCGCGATGAAGTCTGCGGGCCGGCCGATGATCGCGTTCTCGACCGACGTCACCGTCGCCGCCCCGGGCGTTTATCTTTTGTCCTTCCTCATTCAGGGCTATGTCGACCGGGTTCTTCAATACGCCGTGTCGAGCGGCAAGAAGTCGTTCGGGATCATGGCCCCGCAAAACGACTACGGCAATGTCGCCGCCCAGCGGTTCCAAGATCAGGCGGGAAGCCTCAACGCGCAGGTGATCGTGACCGCTCGCTACTCGTCCGCCCAGATGGCCACCGCTGCTCAGCAGGTTGCAGCCGTTCAGGGTCAGATTGACGCTCTTTTCATTCCAGAGCAGGCCGACGCCATGCCGGCAGTCGCAAGCGCTCTCGGAACCGCCGGCGTTAAGACCAAGTTTCTGGGCACCGGGGTCTGGAACGACGCGCGGGTTCTCAAACTGCCGCAGATGCAAGGGGCATGGTTTTCCGCCCCTGACAATTCCGGCTTCGACGCCTTTGCGCAGCGCTACAAGGCCAAATTCACCAGCGATCCGGCGCGCTTGGCGACGCTCGCCTATGACGCTGTGACGCTTGCCGCCGCCCTCGCCCGCAATGGCGGGCCAGATCCGTTCAATCAGGCGGCGCTGACCAATATATCCGGCTTCAACGGCGCCGACGGCGTCTTCCGCTTCCGCGCCGACGGAACCAATGAGCGGGGCTTGGCGGTCATGGAGATCGCGGACGCCGCCGCCAAGGTGATCAGCGCGGCGCCGCGAAGCTTTGCTGCCGGGTGAGGCCCGACCGGCGGGTCAGTGGAAGTCCACGTCCTTCGTTTCGGGGCCCATGGCCGCCCCGATCGTGCCAATGATCGCGCCAACCGCCAGCAAGAAGACCGGCGTGAGTTCGAACAGCATCACCGCGCCCAGCCAGTTCATGTAGAAGGCGTAGAAGGACGGAA
Organism: uncultured Alphaproteobacteria bacterium; assembly: GCA_963730555.1. Taxonomy (GTDB): domain Bacteria; phylum Pseudomonadota; class Alphaproteobacteria; order Rhizobiales; family Beijerinckiaceae; genus Roseiarcus. The sequence goes on from CAVSSS010000012.1 coordinate 160,113, forward strand.
TGATCACCGAAAGGCTGAAACCGATGCCGAAGCCCGTCGCGCGGACATCCGTGATGAAGCGCTCGTTGATATAGGTCACGATCACCCCCCAGGGCGAAGTGACAAGGATCGAGAGCACGCAGACGAGAGCCATGATCGCCCCCAACGACAGGTCCGGCGTGCGGATCAGGTAGTAGAGAATCGCAGAGCCGATCACCGCGATCAGAGGGCCGACGACGACGAAAAACGTCCGGCGGCCGATCCGCTGTTCGATCATGCCGGAGGCGATGTAGCTGAAGAAAAGCGCGGTATAGCTGATGAGGAGAGTCGAGGTCAGCGCTTATTTCGACAATTTGAGAGTATGCAGGAGCAGCGTCGTCGGAATGAAAATGGTGATCATATTCTGGGTGAGCCAGAACCCGGTCATCATGATGAGGACCTGCAAGAGATTGCGCGCGCTCGGGGCGGTGAAGAGCTCGCTAAGCGGCGTCTTCTCCCGTTTCCTCTCGGTGTCGGTCTGCCAGACCTCCGATTCCGACACTTTGAAGATGTAATAGAACATAAGGACGAAGGCTAGCAGCGACCCGATGACGAAGGGGATGCGCCAGCCCCATCGGGCATAGCGTGAATCGATCCCGTCGAGGGGAAAGAGTGCGAACATCAGCATCGCGACGAGAGTGATTGCGACGTAAGCCGCAGGGAAGGCTGAGAGGATCAGGGCGCCGGTGAAGCCGCGCTGCTCCTTCGCAGAATATTCGATCGCCAGAGGATGAGCGCCGGTGTAGCCGCCGCCGAGGCAAATGCCGTCGAGAAACCGCAAGATCACCAGGAGCCAATAGGAGGCGATGCCGATCTCGCGATAGCTGGGAATGAACGCAATCATGAGTGTGATGAGGCCGAAACGGGCGACCGACGTGATGGATGCCATTCGCCGCCCGAAACTGTCAGCCACAACGCCGAATGCGAGCGCCCCGATCGGGCGCCCGAGCAGGGTGGTGATGAAGACGAGCCATGCGAAGATCGCCTGTTCGCTCGGATCGAGTCGTGCCGGCTGGAAGTAGAAAAGGACGACACCGCCGATTTCAGCTCGTTTCTCATTGCCGCCCAGCCTCGAAGGCCAAGGTGATCGTATTCGCGATCACCGGCGCCGATCTCTCCAACGCGCTGAAACAGGCATGCGAGTTCAACCTCGCGGAGGGGCAATATCTGGTGACTCCGATCACCTATTTGAGCGACGTCAACGCCGCCGGCCTCGACGTCGCGCATGGCCTCACCTTTATGCAGTCCTGGTATTGGGGACCTTGACGACAAGACGCGTGCATTCGCCAAGCGCTTCTACGCCCGGCGGGGCCGCATGCCCAACGACAACCAGGTCGCCGTCTATTCTTCTGTTCGCCACTATCTCGAAGCCGTCGCCAAGGCTGGAACTGACGACGCCGGGGCCGTGATGAAGGCGATGCGCGAGGCTCCAATCCATGACGTGTTCACCGTCAATGGGACGATTCGCGCCGACGGCCGGGTGCTCGCTCGACAAAGGCCGTGACTTCATCGGGCGCCCAAGATCACCTCACCCTCGCCCCCTAGCCAACAGCTTGGGAGTTACTAAAAAATACAACTTTTTCACGTCTTGAGTCTCACACGCTGGCTTTGGCGCCCGCCTTGGGAAGCCCGCGATCTGGCCTTCGGGACGATTTCCGTGGTTTGGGGTCACCGAAGGGCGAATGCAGCCAACGTCGCCTGCGCGTCCGAGCCTTGATCATCGTGGCTGAGCTTGTCCCGACCATCCACGAAGCGCCCTCAATGAAGGGGCAGAGATCGTCGCTGCTGGCGTCAAAAACCGGCACGAGCAAAGCTTTCCGTGCTTGCTGCGCGCTTTGCGACATTTTGCGAGCCAAACACGTTGGCGGCCGGAACAAGCCCAGCCAGGACCCCTCAGGAGCCGCCGCCGGCGATGTCTCTATGTGCGCGCCTGCATCTTCGAGAATGGCTTGGCGAGCTGCGGCCAGGCGGCCGGCGCATGCGGCTGAGCCGCCGGGTCTGTCCCCACACTGTCGTCCCACTCGACTGCGATAAAGCGCTGTCCGGTGACTGCCCCGCCAGCTTCCGTGAATAGACCAAGCATCGGCGCGGACATGACATCGGGAGAAATGAGCGCGCTGCGGTCGTCGCCGAGCACCATGGCCGTGTCCACCGGCCCGCCAGGCAGAACAACGTTGACAGTGATGCCGCTTCCCTCGAGCTGACGCGACAGGATCAGCGACCAGGCCTCCAGCGCCGCCTTCGTAGGCCCGTAGGGAACGAAGCCTTTGCGCATCATTGTCAGGATGCTGGTCGAGACGTTGATGACCCGCCCCCACTTCTGCTTGCGGAAGATCGGCACCACCGATCGCGTCATGAAGAATGCGCCGTTCACGTTCACCGCAAAGAAGCGTCGCCAGAGGTCCTCGGGCACGTCTTCGATCTGCAAATGCTCTTCGTCGTAATCATCCGCGACGGCGTTCATGCCGAGCGCTGCATTGTTGACGAGCATGTGTACGGTTCCCAGGCGCTCCGCGACCGCTGCGACTTGTCGGTGGCAATCCTCTGGGTCCGAGACGTCAATCCGGAGACCCAGGACATTCGCGTCCCCGTGACTGTCCTGGAGCGCGCGGACCCCCTTCTCGTCGATATCCAGCGCCGCCACCCGCAGGCCTTGCTTGACGAAGGCAGCGACAAGGGCTTTTCCGATTCCTCCCGCGGCCCCCGTCACGATGGCCACTTTTCCTGCGATCCCTGGATAAGCCACGTGTTTTCGCGCCTTCTTCTGAGGTCCTTCCGCTCGTCAGAGCGGTGGCGTCATGTCTAGCAGCCGCCCTCTGCGAGGCGAATTCGTAACGCGGAAGCGGGCCATCGCGAACCGCGAGGCGCAGCCTCCAAGGGTCACGCAGCCCCGCGCAACAGTCCGAGCAGTTCGCGATGCATGATTTCGTTGCCGCAGCAGATCGAGCCCGTCTCCAGGAAGTTGGCCTCGCCGTCGGCGCCGGTCACGAAGCCTCCGGCTTCGCGGATGAGGAGCGAACCCGCCGCAATGTCCCAAGAGTTCAGGCCGCGCTCCCAGAAGGCGTCGAACCGTCCGGCGGCAACGTAGGCGAGATCGAGCGCGGCGCATCCCATCCGGCGCACATTGACGACTCGCGTCATCACGGCCGCGAGCTCCGCCTTGAATCGCGGATGCTGAGCCGCCTTTCCAAGGTGCGGAATGCCGCAGCCGAAGATCGCCTGCGACAGATCGCTGCGCCCTGCGACTCGCAGCCGGCGATTGCGGCCATACGCCCCCTGACCCTTCTCGGTCACGTACATGTCGTCGTCCGCGGGATTGTAGATGACGCCAGCGACAATCTGGCCTTCGCGTTCGAGCGCGATTGAAATCGCGAACAAGGGAATCGCATGCAGGAAGTTGGTCGTCGCATCCAAGGGATCGATATGCCAAGTGTGGCTCTTGTCTGTTCCCTCGACCCGGCCGCTCTCCTCGAGGACGAAGCCGTAGCCTGGACGCGCCTTAGCGAGCTCCTCATAGAGGCTCTTTTCCGCGCGCTTGTCCGCAAGACTGACAAAGTCGCCCGGTCCCTTCATCGACACTTGCAGTTCGCTGACCTCGCCAAAATCGCGCTTGAGCGCCCGGCCGGCCTTGATTGCAGCGCTCGTCATCACGGTCATCAAAGCAGAACGGATCATTGAACTTCGTCCATCGGGCGAGAAGAGCGGGCAGAGGTTTATGGAAGGCCCAGCGTCGAGGCAACCCGCACGGCGCCTCAGTAGATGTACGGCAAGAGGCGCCAGGTGCGGGTCCGGTAGGCGTCGTATTCGGCGCCGAAGGTCTCGCTGAGCAACCGCTCCTCAAATTCGATGCGCGCCAGCACAACGACGAGCGTCAACACGGCGAGAATAACGCCGACGCCGGAACGGAAGGAAAGCGCCCAGCCAAGCGAAAGCACAAAGAGACCGAGGTAGCTCGGATGGCGAATAATCCCGTAGAGCCCGCCGGTGACCAGTCGGTGTTCGGGTTGGATCGCAACCAGGCCGCTGAACCGCCGCCCCAGGATAAAGACCGGCGCGATGCGAAGAATCCCGCCCACTGTGTAAAGAACGGCGCCGAGCCGACGAATCCCCTCGCCGCCGAAGGTTAAAAAATCAATCCGATCGGTATAGGCCGGCAGGTAGGCGCCGAGGAGACCCAGCAGGCCGAGAGCTGCGATCACCCAACGATTGGATCGATCCTCCTTGACGCCCGAGCCGACATGGCCCTCGCTGAACAGCGACACAATTCCGAGCGCGATCGTGACAACGCTGATCGCGATCAGGGGCGGATACGAAAAGAACCGGCTGGAGCCCCCTGCGCCGACAATAGCCAGCCCCAGATAGGCAATGATGCTCAAAACCGTGAAGACGGCCAGCCGCGGGTTCGTCATTGCCCATCCCTCGCGACTCGCTTGGCTTCGCGCCCCGCGGCGACGATGAGACGCGCAGCCTACACGTATGCGCTGTTCATCACCACGATTCACGCTTGCCAAAACAAACGGAGCAGATGATTTGTTGCCCGACGTTTGTGGCGGCCAAGCGGCGGGTCCAGGGGAAGGCATTGGTTCATGAGGTCTGACATCGAAATTGCGCGCGCTGCGCGGCTCAAGCCGATCACAGAGATCGCCGAGAAGATCGGCGCGCCCGGATCCGCCTTGCGTCCGTTCGGCCGTTTCATCGCCAAGCTCGAGTATGATTTTCTTGACAGTCTCTCGAACCGCCCGGAGGGCAAGCTCATTCTTGTCACGGCGATCAGCCCAACCCCGGCAGGCGAGGGCAAGACGACAACCACCATTGGCCTCGGCGACGCGCTCAACCGCATCGGCAGGAGGACAATGATCTGTTTGCGCGAGCCGTCGCTCGGGCCCTGCTTCGGAGTGAAGGGGGGCGCGACGGGCGGCGGCTACGCCCAGGTTGCGCCCATGGACGAGATCAACCTCCATTTTACCGGCGATTTCCACGCCATCACATCGGCGCACAATCTGCTCGCAGCGATGGTCGACAATCACATGTACTGGGGCAACGCTCTCCGTCTCGATCAGCGGCGCGTCGCCTGGCGGCGCGCGCTCGATATGAACGACCGCGCGCTTCGCGAGACTGTTGTCGGGCTCGGCTCGGGCAACGGCTTTCCACGCGAGGACGGTTTCGACATTACCGTTGCCTCGGAGGTTATGGCGGCGTTCTGCCTTGCAACGAGCCTTGAGGAGCTTGAAGAGCAGCTCGGCCGGATGGTCGTCGCTTGGGCCAGGAACAAGCGGCCGATCGCCGCCTCCGATCTCAAAGCGCCCGGCGCTATGACTGCGCTGCTCAAGGAAGCGCTCAAGCCCAATCTTGTGCAAACGCTCGAAGCTTCGCCCGCGCTGGTGCATGGCGGTCCGTTCGCCAACATCGCCCACGGCTGCAATTCCGTGATGGCGACGCGGGCGGCGCTGAAACTCGCCGACATACGTGGTCACCGAAGCCGGCTTCGGCGCGGATCTCGGCGCCGAGAAATTCTTCGACATCAAGTGCCGCAAGGCCGGCTTCAAGCCGGCGGCGACAGTGCTCGTCGCGACCGTGCGCGCGCTTAAAATGCATGGCGGAGTCGCCAAGGATGCGTTGGGCGCGGAAAACCTTCCAGCGCTCGAAGCAGGCCTTGCGAACCTCGCTCGGCATATCGTCAATCTGCGGAAGTTCGGGTTGCCGGTCGTCGTCGCAATCAATCGGTTTGACAGCGACACGAAGGCCGAACTCGAATTTGTCGAGAACACGGTGGCGCGCGAATTCGCGGTCAAGACGGTGGTGTGCGATCACTGGGCGCGAGGCGGAGCCGGAGCAGAAGATCTCGCCCGCGTCGTCGCAGCTCTCGCGGATGCGAGCGAGGCGAAGTTTCGGCCGCTGTATCTGGATGAGATGAGCTTATGGGAGAAGACGCTAACGATCGCGCGAGAGGTTTATGGCGCCGCCGACATCGCGGCGGAGGCGTCCGTGCGAGCGAAATTTGATGAGCTCGAAGCCGCGGGCTGGGGCCGCCTGCCGATATGCGTCGCCAAAACCCAATATTCGTTCTCGGACGATCCTTCCCTTATGGGCGCGCCCAGCGGCCACGTCCCAAGGATCCGCGACATTCGTCTCCGCGCGGGCGCAGGTTTTGTCGTCGTGCTGATGGGAGACATCCAAACGATGCCGGGATTGCCGCGCAGTCCCGCTGCTGAGCGGATTCGCGTTGTCAATGGCGAGATCGACGGTCTTACTTAAGGGCGGCGCATAAGGACGCGCTCAATGCGGCGTCGGCGCGTCCTCGCGCAACAGCTTCTCTGCTTTTAGCGCGCGCCATAGCCCTGTCGGCAGCTTCCCGGCCATCATTGCAGCGTTCCGTCTGACTTCGCTCGCGCGTTGCGCGCCGGCTATGACGCTGACAACCGCGGGATGGCCAAGCGGGAAGCGGAGGGCTGCTTCCGGCAATCCGACTTTGAAGCTCTTGCATATCTGCTGGATTCGGCGCACCCGATCCTTCACCTCATCCGGCGCCGGACCGTAGTTGTAGTGGGCGTCAGCCTTCACGCCCGTCGCCAGAATGCCCGAATTGAACGGGCCGCCGATCACGACTGCGATGTTCTTTTCCTCGCAGAGTGGCAAGAAACTCGTCAGCGCGTCTTGTTCGAGAAGGGTGTAGCGGCCGGCAAGAAGGAAAATGTCGAAGTCGGCCGCGCGCGCCAACTTCTCCGCAATCTCCCATTCATTGATCCCGGCTCCGATTGCCTTGACCGCTCCTGACGCGCGTAATCGATCCAAAGCGCGATAGCCCCCGGTCATAAACTCCTTGATGCGCGCGTCGGCGGCTTGCTTGCTCCCGTGGGTGTAGACGTCGACATCGTGGCAGTAAACGATGTCTACGTGGTCGAGACCGAGACGTTCAAGCGAGAATTCGAGCGAGCGCATCACGCCGTCATACGAATAATCGAAGCGCTCGCGCCGCGACGGCGTTTCAAAGAAAGCGCCCTGCCCCGAACGTTTCTCCGCCTCACAAAGATCAAGCAGCCGCCCGACCTTGGTGGAAATCAAGTAGGAGTCGCGCGGCTTCGGACGCAGGAATCCGTTCAGCCGGGTCTCAGAAAGTCCGAGCCCGTAGAGCGGCGCGGTGTCGAAATATCGGCAGCCCGCCGCCCAGACGGTCTCCAGCGTCATGCGCGCTTCTTTCTCAGTCATCGGTCGATAGAGATTGCCGAGCGGCGCTCCGCCGAAACCGAGCTCGCTGAATTGCAACTCCACACCGCCGCGCGTGGTGAACTTTCGCACGCGCGCGTTCCGCCCGTTCGCGGCCGCCGCCTTCAAATCTTCCCTCCCTGACAAGCGCGAGAACACATGGCGTCGCTTTGCGCGCGCAGCGCCCGGCTCTTGCGGCCCGCGCTCCGATCGCTGCCCTCATCGTCAACGAAACATTGGCGAGAGGAACCGGGGCAGCAAAGATGATCTTGTTCCGCCGTACAAAGGCGTAAACCTTCAGCACTCCTTCGGACAAGTCAAGCGATCAACAAACCGTCGAGGCCTTGTGGCTCTCGGCACATTTTTGAGCAATCGTCGACAGATGCTACCGCTTCTCACGCAGCCATTCGCGATCCTTCGCAGGCGATGAAGGCGCGAAGCCGCGTCACGCTAGGATCCTCCGGCGCTCTCGCCTCCAGGTCGCTCAGAATCTTCCGTAAGGCTAGGCGCGCCACCGGCCAATTGTAAGAGCCTTGCCTCAATATGAGTTGCGCGTGGCGGATCGACCGGCGCACGATTTGATCAATGAAGCGGTCCATCGCGGCGCCCGCGGCCCTTCCGTCGGCGATAACAAACCTGGGATAGACAATGGCAAAGGCGGCGCCGTTGACGTCATGGCGGGATCGTCCCGATTTGGCGCAGAGCGACGCAACGGCATTCAAAGGCGTTGGGCGACCGCGACAGGTCGCGCGCTTCAATTTGGGATTGCGGGACGGGCTCGTCCAAATCGCGCAAAAGCGCGATAGCCAAACCGCGATTTCCTTCACGTGGGAACGCGCTGCCTGTAACCAAGCCGCTCGTTAAGCCGCTCAAGCAGATCTTGCGCGGCCCCGACGACGACGGTGCCAGGCGGGAATATCGCGTCCGCGCCCGCGTCTCGGAGGGGGGCGAAGTCTTGCGCGGGGATGACGCCGCCGACCACGATCAGGGTCTGGTCAAGCCCGCGCTCGGCCTAGCGCTTTCTTCAAAGCCGGCACGAGCGCGAGATGGCCCGCGGCGAGCGACGAGACGCCAACGATGTGAGCGCTCCCCTTAGCGGCAAGCGCCGCCACTTCCTGCGGCGTTGCGAACAAAGGTCCGATTTCCACGTCGAATCCAAGATCCGCGAACGCCGAGGCGATGATCTTCTGTCCGCGATCGTGGCCGTCCTGTCCCATCTTGGCGACTAGAATCTTCGGGGCGCGGCCCTCGTTCTCGGCGAACGCGCGAGTCATCGCGATCACCCGTTCATGGGCCTCAGCGCCCGGTCCAGCCTCCGAGAGATAAACGCCGGAGACAGCGCGGGCTTCCGCAACATGACGGCCGAAAGCCTTCTCCAGGGCCAAGGAGATTTCTCCGACCGTGGCCTTGGCCCGCGCCGCTTCGACGGACAGTTGCAAGAGATTGGCCCGCCGCTTGCGCGCCTTCGGTCAGCGCCGCGAGCGCGGCTTGCGTCGCCTGTTCGTCCCGCTCGGCGCGGAGGCGCTCAAGCTTTTCGATTTGATGCGCGCGCACCGCCGCGGCGTCGACCTTCAGCACGTTAAGCTCTCGCTCAATGGTCGGAGCGAAGGTATTGACGCCGATCACCGTCTGGCGGCCGGAATCTATGCGCGCCTGCGTTCGCGCCGCCGCCTCTTCGATGCGGCGCTTGGGCAGCCCGCTCTCGATCGCCTTCGCCATTCCGCCGAGACGTTCGACCTCGTCGATATGGCCTTGCGTCCGCGCTGCCAGTTCGGCGGTAAGGCGCTCAACATAGTAAGAGCCGCCCCAGGCGTCGATGACCTTTGTCGTTCCGGTCTCCTCGATCAGGAAAAGCTGGGTGTTGCGGGCGATGCGAGCGGAGAAAGGCGTCGGCAGCGCCAAGCGCCTCATCGAGCGCGTTGGTGTGCAGCGACTGCGTATGCCCCTGCGTCGCGGCCATCGCCTCGATCTCGTGCGGACGATATTGTTGAAGGGGTCTTGCGCGGTCAGCGACCAGCCGGAGGTCTGACAATGCGCGCGCAACGCGAGCGATTTGTCCGATTTCGGTCCGAAGCCCTTGATGACGCCCGCCCAGAGCTTGCGCGCGGCCCGGAGCTTCGCGACCTCCATGAAGAAATTCATGCCGATCGCCCAGAAGAACGACAGCCGCGGAGCAAATGCGTCGATGCTCAGACCTGCAGCGACGCCGGCGCGCGCATATTCGAGGCCATCGGCCAGCGTGTAGGCGAGCTCGAGATCCTGCGTCGCTCCGGCCTCCTGCATGTGATAGCCGGAGATCGAGATCGAGTTAAACTTCGGCATATTCGCCGCGGTGAAAGCGAAAATGTCGGCGACGATCCGCATCGAGGCGGCGGGCGGATAGATATAAGTGTTGCGGACCATGAACTCCTTCAGGATGTCGTTCTGAATGGTGCCCGAAAGCGCCGCCATCGGCACGCCTTGCTCCTCGGCGGCGACAATGAACAACGCCATCACCGGCAGGACAGCGCCATTCATCGTCATCGACACGCTCATCGAATCGAGCGGGATGCCGGAAAATAGCGTGCGCATGTCATAGATGGAATCGATGGCGACGCCCGCCATGCCGACGTCGCCGGCGACACGCGGATGGTCCGAGTCGTAGCCGCGATGCGTCGCGAGATCGAACGCGACAGACAGACCTTTCTGGCCCCCGACGAGGTTGGCGCGGTAAAAGGCGTTCGATTCCTCCGCGGTCGAGAAGCCGGCGTATTGTCTCACCGTCCAGGGCTGGGTGAGATACATGGTCGGATACGGCCCCCGCAAAAACGGCGGAAGGCCTGGCCACTCGCTCGAGAGATCAATGCCGTTGCGATCTTGCGGTCCGTAGAACGACTTGACTCTCAATGCCTTCGGGCGTCGCCCAGATTCGCTCTGCGCCAAAGCGGCCGGCCTCGACGGGGCCGCAAATGAAACCTTGGAGAAGTCCGGAATTTGGCTCATGACGCCGCCATTCCTGCGCCTTTTCGAGCAGATTGCAATTCCGTGGAATGGGACTTGTTGAGGCGGTCCATAGCTCGTCTGACGGAGGGCGGCCTTTCCGGACGCCCTCCGGACCGGACCAGCCGGGCCTTCCTCAAGACGCGATCGCTGATCTTCTAATCGGACCCCGATGCGCTGGTAAAGCCTCTGCAAGGCGTCGCGACGGCGTCACCGCCGGCGAAAAGGAACTCGTCGATGCCTGCTGCGCGCCATGCGCGCTCGGATTCTCCCGGCCGACCCGCGAGCGCGACGCCATTCGCCCCCGAAGCCTTTAACGCTTTCGCGAAGGCTTCCGCCTCTTCGGCATAGGCGTCGTCAGTTCCGCACAGGCAGACGAGCCGCGCGCCGCTCGCTTTAAGCCGCGCCACGGCGTCGTCGGCCGTTGCGGTCTCGCTATCGTAGACGGCTTCGAAACCGCCTGCCTCGAGCCACTCGCGCACGAACCGCACCCGGCGGCGATGTTGGCTCTCAGGCCCCAACGCGGCGAGATAAACTTTCGGCCGCGCGCCTTGGCTCCGAAGCAAGGCGTCGGAAAGATCGCGCAAACGTTCGAACGGCTCGGCGAGGCTGAATCGGCGCAAGCGCGCCTTCGACCGGCGGAAAAGTCTCGCGCTCAGGCGCTCCAACCGCAATCTCGACCGGCCGCTCGGCGAGATCGGGGTGTACGCTCACGCCGGTGATCGGCGTCTTCAGGCAAGCGACGTTTCGCGCCAGCGCCGCCGCGCTCGCGGCGACCTCAAGTTGAAACGCGCCGCTCGCGAGCGCCGACGGCAAGCCGCCCTGTCCCTCGATCTCCTGAAAGAACGCGCCAGGCCTTGTCGCAAAGCGCGTGGGTCATCGCCTCGAACGCGCCCGCGCCGGCGGCGGGATCGGCGACAAATCCGAGATTGGATTCGCGCAGGAGAATGAGCTGGGCGTTGCGGGCGAGACGCCGCGCGAGGCTGTCAGGAAGGCCGGCGGCCAGAGTGTGCGGCAGAACGCTGACGCTGTCGGCGCCGCCGAGGCCTGCCGAGAACGCCGCCGCCGCGCCGCGCATCACATTCACATAAGGATCGCGCGCCGTCATCATGCGCCAGGCGCTGTCCGCCTGGACATAAGCCCCGCGAGGCTCAAGGCCGCAGGCCTCCTCCACCCTCGACCAGGCGATGCGCAAGGCGCGAAATTTCGCGATTGTCGCCAGTTCGTCGGCGTCGGCCGCGAGACGGAACGCAATCAGCCCGCGGGCTTCGCCAAGCGGCGTCCCCGTCTCTTCAAGCAGCCGCAGCACGCTGACGGCGGCGGCGAGCGCAAAGGCGAGCTCCTGCGCCGGACTGCCACCGGCGGCATGAACGGCGCGCGAATCGGCGACCAGGAACGGCCCCGCGAAACCCTTGCTCTCGCAATGCGAGCGCGGTCTCGACCGTGCGCCTCGCTTGAGCGACTCCAGTCGGTTGGAAACCGTCCGCGGGCCGAGCCCGAGAAAAGGTCGAGCCCAAACGCGACCCGGCAATCCTCGGGTCTTGCACCGGAGCGCTCGATCAGGGCGCCAAAATGAAGCGCCTGATCGGGGCCTTCAGGCCCAAGATCGAGTTCGAAACTGGCCCCCGCATCGAAACGGACCCCATCGAAAGCCTTGTGAAGCCCAGCGGAATCGAACCGTCTGAGGCCAAAACCATAAGCCCCGAGCGCGCCGGAGAAGACGACCTGGAGACCGTCCGCTCCATTGGCGAGGTCGTCGAGCGCCTGGGCGTTGGCCTCGTCGGCGTTTGGGTGATCGAGGCGCGCGATGATCCGCCAAGGACCGCCGGGTCGAGTAGCCCTGGGGCCTTCCGCTGGCGGATAGACGGGTTCGACGCGAAGACCATCCGCGGTCTTCCACGTGAGCGTCTCGAGGCTTGCGCCTTTGAGCGCGGCTTCGGCGGCTCTGCGCCAATCGGCCTGGGTGTAGCTCAGGAAAAAGGCTTGCGACCGCGCCCAACGCCGCCTCTCGCTAGATGAATTGGGAAAGCCCGGGGATCGACGCCGAGATTTCCCCCACCACCTGATCGCCCGCTTTTTCGCGCGCATAGCCGAAGACTTCCTTTCCGAGCGTCTGGATCTGCTCCATGCCGAGGCCGAGAGCCAACAATTCCGAACCCAGCGCCATCAGCCCGCCCCCGCCCATGGATCCGCTCGCCACGCCCATCAAGCCCTTCAAATCTCCGCCCATGCCCTCTCCGCCAGTCTTCGTGCTCGAGGCGATGATGGACGGAAAAGCCGGCGCCTTCTCGAACAGTTCCGTGACGGCTTCCTCCGGCGCCTCGCGCTGGATGAAATCGCCAATCAGGGCGACGGCCTTGCGCGCGACATCCGGGCTCAACTCCGCGGCGGTCGCGACGCGCGCTATCAAATTGTCCATTTCACGCTCCATGACCGCGCGGAAAAAGGCCCGCTCAATCGGTTGTTTCGCGCTTGCGGGGCCGAAATCAAAGCGCCATTTCGACCATAGCACTTCCTCAGCGTCCCGTCTGGAAATGGAGAGGCCGGATTTGGGCGCGGCAAGCCGCGCGTCTGTGTGTTGGCTGCTTTTGCCGCACCGCACATCCCGCGTCGTCATGAGTTCTTCACATATGGTAAACGCCGATTAATAATCGTCGGCGAGCGATTTCGCCTGAAATACGGCCAACCTGAGGACAAATCTGGCGAATCAAAGGCCTTCTCGGTCCATCTTAGGCAAGTCCGGCGGTATAAGCAATGCCATAAATGCATGGCAGTGTTTCCCGTGCCGCTCCTACTGCGAGCCGAGAAGGGTGATTATGTTGCAGCGCGGTAGGCCGAGGCCTGCCGGAAAAGGAGTAATTATGATCCCTCTCAAGACGATTTCGGAGAAGCTTGCCGCTTGGCGCCGATATCGCGAGGCGGTGCGTGAATTGTCCCAGCTTTCCGATCGCGAACTGGACGATATCGGCATTCGCCGCGGCGATATCGAATTCATCGTGCGCCGTTCGGTGGCGGCCCAGGCTTCGGCCTAATTCCGAAACCCTGATAAAGCCGAGACGCGCCGCTTTAGGCGGCGCGTCGGCCCCAGGACGGGCTTCGAGGCGGGCGACCTCTCGATAAAAGCCAACAAAACGCGTTGACGCTGGCGTGAAGCTTTGTGACAAGCGCGCCCATGCGTCCGATCCACATCATCGGCGGAGGTCTGGCCGGCTCGGAAGCCGCATGGCAGGCGGCGAATTCCGGGGTCCCGGTGGTTCTGCACGAAATGCGGCCGATCCGCACGACGGCTGCGCACCGCACTCCCCATCTGGCCGAGCTCGTGTGCTCGAATTCCTTCCGATCCGACGACGCCTCGACCAACGCGGTCGGGATCCTGCATCGCGAGATGCGCGCGCTGGGCTCGATCGTCCTACAAGCGGCTGACGCGCATCAGGTGCCGGCCGGAGGCGCGCTCGCCGTCGATCGCGACGGCTTCTCGCAAGCCGTCGAAGCCGCGCTTCTCGAGCCATCCTCTCATAACGCTCGACCGGGGCGAGGTCGCGGGCCTGCCGCCGGAGGACTGGGACAATGTGATTGTCGCAACCGGGCCGCTCACCTCGCCGGCGCTGGCCGAGGCGATCGGCGAATTGACCGGCGAAGGCGCGCTCGCCTTTTTCGACGCGATCGCGCCGATCGTGCACCGCCATTCGATCAATATGGACGTGGCGTGGATGCAGTCGCGCTACGACAAGGTGGGGCCGGGAGGGGACGCCGAGGCTTACGTCAATTGCCCGATGAGCCGCGACCAATACGAGGCCTTCATCGACGCGCTTCTCCAAGCGGAAAAGACCGAGTTCCGCGAATTCGAGGGCACGCCCTATTTCGACGGCTGCCTGCCGATCGAAGTCATGGCCGAGCGCGGCCGCGAGACCCTGCGCCACGGGCCGATGAAGCCGTTCGGGCTCACCAACGCGCATGATCCGAAGGTCAAACCCTATGCCGTGGTCCAGCTCAGGCAGGACAATGCGCTTGGCACGCTGTTCAACATTGTCGGCTTCCAGACCAAGCTCAAATATGGCGAGCAGAGCCGCATCTTCCGCATGATTCCGGGGTTGGAAGCGGCGGAGTTCGCCCGGCTCGGCGGCATGCACCGCAACACCTATCTCAATTCGCCTCGCCTGCTCGACGCGCGTCTGCGCCTGAAAGCGAGCCCACGCTTGCGCTTCGCCGGCCAGATCACCGGCTGCGAGGGCTATGTCGAAAGCGCCGCGGTCGGCCTTATCGCCGGCCGGCTCGCCGCCGCCGAGCGGCTCGGGCTGGAGCTAGAGGCCCCGCCGCCAACGACAGCGATCGGCGCGCTCTTGAACCACATCACCGGCGGCCATATCGAATTGATCGACGCCGGCCCGCGCTCCTTCCAGCCGATGAACGTCAATTTCGGCCTCTTTCCCCCGATCGCCGAGCCGCGCTTCGACGAAGAGGGAAAACGCCTGTCGGGCCCGGAGCGCGGGCCTCGCCCGCAAGCGCGCGCTGTCCGCGCGGGCGGAGCGGGACTTGGCGCGATGGGCGGAGCGAGCCCGCCAGCCGGAGCCATTCGCGACCGCTTAAGGCCGCCACCGGAGTTGCACGGGCTAGTGGCGGCCAATCCGTTTGGATTTTCTTGGCTGGTCGCCGTTTCGCCGCAAAAACCGATGTTCGGATCTATTGGATTCTCTCGCGATAATAATTTTCGCAGCCCCTTTTCCGTCTGTTGGAAGCGCCTCGACGGGCGGGGCTAGTCGAGGCCATGCGGAGAGCGAAGGATTGTTCATCGGGGCAAGCTTAATTTGGTTTCTGATTCTCTGCAAGAAATTGTCGTCAGAGCCGATCCTCTTCGGCCGCCTCAATCCAATCGCAACTCGCGCCCGTGCTCATTTTTCGCACGGGCTTCTCGCGGCGCAAAGCCGGCTAAAAATCCGGCCACTTCGCCGCCTCAAGCTGTCCCTTGATCGTCTCCAATTCGAGCTTGTCCTTCTCGACGTGACCCGTCCATAGCGCGCTGAGGCCCGACGAAATGGCGTTTACGATTGGTTCGATTGGCGCTTTCAGGACGTCTTCGACCAGGCCCTTAGATCCCGCGGCCGAGGCTGCGGTCAGCGCCGCATTGCAGACCTCTTGCAGCCCGTTGCCCGCGTTCCTGAGACTGGTCAGGGCCGTGGGGAGCGCGCTCGGCTCGCCGCCCTGAACCAGCGCGACAATCAAGCCAGCGATGACGCCGTCGGCTTGCGACTTGGCGGCGCCGTAGGTGAGCCGGCCGGTGGCGATCGCCCCTTTGTCGCTGCTGGACTTGAGCGTGGCCGCGCAGGTTTCGGCCTGCGTGCGCTGTTGCGCGAGCAGGTCGATCATGGCCGGCCAACCGAGGCTCGTTTCCGCGTAAACCGGCGCGACCGCAAGCAAGATCACTCCCCAAAGGGCGACAATCTTCCTGGTTCCGTTTGCGTCGACCGCGCGTTCGATTTGGCGGTTTCTCCCTGACCAAGTCCGACGAGTTGCCACAAGCCGTCACCGCCGCGCGAGCGCAAGCGCAAGCGGGAAATCGGGGACGAGATCTGGGCGAGCCCATGAACACCGCCGCCGTAATCGTAATCCGCAAGCAGTTCCGCGCCAGTTGCTCTGTCGAGCACGCGCAGGCCGCTCGTCCCGTCAAGCCCGACTGCAAGGCGTCGCCCGTCCGGGGAAAACGTGACTCTGCTGATCGCATCCTCAAATGCGCCAAAGCGCCGGAGCGCGCCGTCGCTGAGGTCGACGATCGTGACGCTGTGCTTCCCTAGTTTTTCCAAGGCTGCATCCGAACCGCCAGCGGCAAGCCAACGTCCATCGGGCGACAGCGCCGTCGCATAGATCCGGCCGGCGTCGCCGTCGCCAATCGGCAGACGTATGACCCGCTGAAGCTTGCCGTCGGGCAGCGACCACACCCGCACGGTGTTGTCGGCGGCCCCCGTTGTGAGCATCCTGCAGGCCGCATCGGCACTGATAGCCCAGATCGGCGGCGCCGTGTGCATGCCGATCTCGATGCGGAGGAACGGCCGTTGGTCGGGGCAGGCCTTGATCGCCGCGTCGAGCGCGCTGCTCGCTACCCCGTCGATCGCGCCGTTGTAGCAGCCCGCGTCAGTGAGCCGGTGCTCAAGCGCCTTGATTTCGTCGATGTTCATCTGCGCCGGATCGAGGCCTGCGGCGCGGCCCGGCGCGAAGCTCGCGAAGGCAGTCAGAACTAGGGCCGCTATAACCGCCGCTCGCGCTCGCCAAAATACTTTTCTTCCAATCATGGCGCGCCCCGCCGCCGCGGTTGCCCTTTTACTAATTAAATAAACAGCACGATCTTAACAGCGAATCCAATAAGGTCAATCTGGCAGGACGGCCCTAGTCACTTGTACCTCAGCTCGCTCAACTCGCCTCAGCCAATAGCGACAATTGCTGGCGTCCGGGATCGCCAAACTGGTCGACGAGACGGGTTGGATAGTCGCCGGTGAAGCAATGGTCGGTGAATTGCGGCTGTCTCGGGTTGCGCCCGGGATAGCCCATGGCGCGATAGATTCCGTCCACGGAGAGGAACGCGAGCGAATCGGTGCCGACAAACCGGCGCATCTCATCGAGGCCCATGCGGGCGGCGAGCAGCTTGTCGCGCTCGGGCGTGTCGATGCCGTAGAAGTCGGGATAGGCGATCGGCGGCGACGAGATGCGGAAATGAATCTCGCGCGCGCCGGCTTCCCGCAGCATTTGCGTGATCTTGACGCTGGTCGTGCCGCGCACGATCGAATTGTCGATGAGCACGATGCGCTTGCCCTCGACGACGGCGCGATTGGCGTTGTGCTTCATCCGGACGCCGAGCTCGCGGATCGACTGGGTCGGCTGAATGAAGGTGCGACCGACATAATGGTTGCGGATGATGCCGAGTTCAAACGGCAGGCCGCAGGCTTGCGCATAGCCGATCGCGGCCGGGACGCCGGAGTCGGGAACCGGCACGACCACGTCGGCGTCGGCGGGGGCCTCGCGCGCCAGCTCCGCGCCCATCGCCTTGCGGGCGCCGTAGACGCTTCGGCCATGAACGATCGAGTCGGGCCGCGCGAAATAAATGTATTCGAAGATGCAGGGCCGGGCCGGCTGCCTGGGCAACGGGAAGAAGCTCTTCACCCCGTCGCCGTCGATGACCACCACCTCGCCGTTCTCGACGTCGCGAACGAATTTCGCGCCAATGATATCGAGCGCGCAAGTCTCCGAGCAGAGAATCGGGCTGCCCTCAAACTCGCCGAGCACCAGCGGGCGGATGCCGAGCGGATCACGGGCGCCGATGAGTTTCTTGTTGGTCAGCGCCACGAGCGCATAGGCGCCCTCGATCTCGGCCAGAGCCTCGACAAAACGATCGACGATCTTGGGCCGGCGCGAGCGGGCCGCTAGCAGCAGCACGACCTCCGTATCGGTGGTCGACTGGCAGATGGCGCCGCCACGGATGAGCTCGCGCCTGAGCGTCAATCCATTGGTCAGGTTGCCGTTGTGAGCGACCGCGAGGCCGCCAGCCTCGAGCTCGGCGAACAAAGGCTGGACGTTGCGCAGCACCGTTTCGCCCGTTGTCGAATAGCGCACATGGCCGATCGCCGAGCGTCCCGGCAGGCGATCGATAGTCGCGGCGTTGGAGAAGTGGTCGCCGACCAGCCCTTGCCTGCGCTCCGAGTGAAACCGCACGCCGTCGTAAGCGACGATGCCTGCGGCTTCCTGGCCGCGATGTTGCAACGCATGCAGGCCAAGCGCGGTGATCGCGGCGGCGTCAGGATGGTCAAAAATGCCGAAGACGCCGCACTCTTCGCGCAGTCGGTCGCCGTCAGGGTCGAAGTCGGCCTCGTTGGACGAATTTAAGGCTAATCCCGACGCTGTCTGCATCACTGCCTTGGAGCCGGAGCGAAGGGAGCGTTCTTGTTGATCAAGGCGTCGAGCTTCTGCTTGTCCAGCGACGACCCGCCGCTCGACCCCGGGTTCGAATCGGCTTTTTTCGGAGCTGGGGCTGGAGTCGAAGGCACAGCGATCGGTTGATCGTCGTCGGTCTTGGGGTGGGAAGCGGCGTTGTTTGTCAAGTCGTTCGTCGCCGCGGTTGCGTGCGACTCGATCCAGCCGTTGATCGTCTGGGCCGCATCCGTCGGCAGCATGGCGACGATTCGATCGGCCGTCTCGGTGAGGACCGGCCGTGTCCTCGCGTTCTTGACCCATTCCGGTTGCTGCTTCTCCGAGACCAACCAGTTGAAGATGGCGAAGGCGACGACCGCAAGGAGAAACCCTCTGGCGACGCCGAACACGAAGCCCAGCGACCGGTCAAGGGCGCCAATCTTGCTGTCGAGGATCGCGTCGGATAGCCGAACCGTGAACAGGGACACAACGATCAGCGTAACGAAGAATACAATGGCCGCGGCGGCCGCCTGGGCGATGACCTCCTTATGGATATAGGGAGTGAGGTAAGGCATCACCATGGGGTAGAAATAATAGGCTGCCGCGGCGGCCGCCGCCCATGAGGCGATGGCGAGAACTTCACGGGTGAACCCCCGCATCATGGACAATAGCGCCGAAACAAGAACGATGCCGAGAACCGCTAGATCGAGATAAGATGGCATAAGCGAAACGAACCTTGTCGCACGACGGCCTAACATCTCATGCGCCGTTTAACGGCCGACGCGCGCGCCTTATAGCCAAGCCGCCTCGGTTCGTCACCCCACCGTCGCCGGCGCCCTCACAGATCCGGCCTTTCTTTCCACTGCGCTTGCGGCGATCAGCGCGACCAGCGCCGCCACATTATCGATCGCCTGTGTGGCGATATTGACGGGCTCCCTGCCGGCACGCGGCGACTGCGGCGCGAACGCGCGCATAAAACCAAGCTTGGCCGCCTCCTTAACCCTCAAGCCGGCATGCGCGACCGCGCGCACGGAGCCTGACAACCCGATTTCGCCGAAATAGACAGCGTCGCGCGGCAAGCTCGCGCCGGTGAGCGAGGAAATGAGCGCGGCCGCCGCGGCAAGGTCGGCCGCAGGCTCCATGATCCTCAAGCCTCCGGCGACGTTGAGGTAGACGTCATACTGACCGAGCTTCATGCCCCCGTGTGCCTCGAGCACCGCAAGCACCATGGCCAAGCGACTTTGCTCCCACCCGACGACGGCGCGTCGCGGGGTGCCGAGCGTGGTCGGTGCCACCAAAGCCTGAATCTCGACCAGAAGCGGCCGCGCCCCTTCGACCCCCGCGAAGACCGCGGCGCCGGGATGGGCGGCCCCGTCACGGTCCGCCAGGAACAGAGCCGAAGGGTTCGGCACCTCGGCGAGGCCGCCGCCGGTCATTTCGAATACGCCGACCTCGTCGGTCGCGCCGAACCGGTTCTTGGCCGCGCGCATGAGCCGGAAGGCGTGCGCGCCATCACCCTCGAAGGAGAAGACCGCGTCGACCATATGCTCGACCACGCGCGGGCCCGCTATCTGGCCGTCCTTGGTCACGTGTCCAACCAGCAGCAAAGCCGCGCCGCTCGCCTTGGCGAAGCGGATCAAAGCCTGCGCCGAGCCGCGCACCTGGCTGACCGTCCCGGGCGCCGATTCGATCGCATCGCTCCACATCGTCTGGATCGAATCGATGACCACGAATTTCGGCGGATCGCCCGAGCCGAGCGTCGCCACGATATCCTCGACGAACGTTTGCGCCGCGAGCTGGACGGGCGCCTCGGCGAGCCCAAGCCTGGCCGCGCGCAGGCGAACCTGCGCGGTCGATTCCTCGCCGGAGACATAGACGACACGGCCGCCCGACCGCGCAACCGCCGCGCAGGCCTGGATCAGAAGGGTCGACTTGCCGATGCCCGGCTCGCCGCCGATCAACGTGGCTGAACCGGGCACGAACCCGCCGCCTGCGACCCGATCGAGTTCGCCGATGCCGGTGACAAGCCGAGGCTCGGACTTCGTCGCGCCCGACAGGTCTTCAAGCGCAAACGGCCGGCCCGCCGCTCCCCGCCGCGCGGCCGCGCCGCCGACGCCGAGCGCCGCCGCTTCTTCGATAATCGTGTTCCACTCGCCGCAGGATTCGCACTTGCCCTGCCAGCGCTGGGTGATGGCGCCGCAATTCTGGCAGACATAAGAAGAACGAAACTTGGCCATGCGCCGGAGTCGCAGGTTTGCCGGGGGCTGTCGAGGGCCTTTATTGGCCGGTTGGGCGCACTTCCCCTGAAACGGCGCGACGGGTGTAAACCTGCCGTAAACGATTGAGGCGGCCGCCTCAATCTATTCAGCCCATGTTCAAGGACGCCTCTTTAAGCCTCGCGGCGCTGCAAATCGAAAGGCGAACTTATGCGAAAGATCTTGATTGCGTCTGCCTTTGCCCTCGTCGGCCTGTCAGCCGCGGCGCCGTCCCAGGCGATGCCGTTCGCTCCAGCCGACAAAGCGCCCTCCGCCTTCACGCTCACAGCGGGCGGCTGCGGCGCCGGCTTTCATCGGGGACCGAATGGCGGATGCAGGCCAAACGGCGGCGTCTATGCGCACCCCTATGCCCACCCATACGGCGGCCGCCACTGCTGGTGGCGTCACGGCGTGCGCGTCTGCAATTAAGCGAGCAAGCGCGTAAAAGAGCGTGAGGCGCTAGCCTTGAGCGGCTGGCGCCTCATGCAGCCGCGCTGGGCCTGGCCGTCAATGCGTCGCGCCAGCGGTTGAGGTGAACGAGTTCGGGCGGGATCGCGATGCGCGCGGACTTGGCAAAATCAAGCGCAACCAGTCCAGTGATGTCGGCGACAGTGAACCGGTCGCCCGCGATGAATGGCCGATCGCGCAAGGCCTGGTCGACAATCTCCATCGCATGAAGCGCCTTCGGCCGATTGACCGCCGCCCAGGCGGGAACCTGCGGATTTTCCATCTCCGCCATCTTCGGATGGCTGTGACGCACGACCTGCGCGATCGGCAGGAGGAGACGCAATTCGAGCTGGCGCTGCCACATCTCGATCGTCGCCTGCTCGAGCGCGGTTGAGCCGAACAGATTCGGCTCCGGCCATAGCGCCTCGATGTAACGGCAGATTGCGATCGTCTCGGCGATCCTTGTCCCGTCGTCGAGCTCGAGGATGGGAATGGTCTCAAATGGATTGAGCGCCGAGAATTTCGGCGTCTTGTGCTCGAGCTTGGCGAGATCGACCTCGACGCGCGGGATCGAGACGCCCTTCTCAGCGAGAAAAATACGTACGCGGCGCGGGTTCGGCGCCCGATCGGAATTGTAGAGCTTCATGCCGCTATCGCTGGCTCGCGACCCCCGAAAACGCCTCCCACAAGCTAAAAGATCTAAATCTCGACGCCGGCCGAGGCGAATTGATCGCGGCGGACGGAGCAACCTTAATCAAATTATCCTCAAAAATCTCTCAATTCCAAACCATTGCATCAGCAGCTCGTTAATCAATTGAGCCGCATGATTGACGCGAGTAAGTGCGTGCGTGTCAGGCGGCTATGCGTGATGTCGGGGCGGACCTGGGCGGGAGCGGGAGCGGCGGCACCGCCGATTCCGAAGCCGCCGCGCGCCGGCGGAAGATGACCCTCCAACTCAGAGAGGCGCGGCGGTCCCTCTCCGAGCCCGACGCCATCCCAACGCATTCGACCGCAATGGTGCGCCTGTTTGCGGAAATCAACCGCAGCGCCACCCCGATGCTCGGCATCATCGCGCTTGGCGTCTGCGCGACGGCGTTGGCCTTTATCGACGCCGGACCGCTGACGACCTGGATCACCTTCATCTCCTGCGCCATCGCGATTGGCTATTCGCTGCCGATCGCTTTTCTCGACTCGAGCGACAAGGAAAAAACGGCCGGCGCGTGGCGGCGCAAATTCGTTTTTTCCACCGCGCTCAGCGGGTCGGCCTGGGCCTATCTCATTGTTGCGCTGCTCGAAAAAAATGATCCGAACGCGCATGCGTTCGCAATTATCGTGATGTTGCTCGTCTCGACGGTCATGTCGCTCTTGGCGGCGGCCATTCCAGCGGCTTTTGTCGCCGGCATGCTGCCAATGATCTTCGGCGTGATCCTCCTTTACGCCCCGCGCCTACACGGAGCCGCCTTGCCGACGGCGGCGCTGGCGGTCGGCGTCGTCGGCTATTTCCTCATCGTTGCGCGGCGCCTGCACGCCACGGCCTCGGAGAACATCTCATTTCAGGCGGAGAAGGACTCGCTCATCGCCGAGCTCGAGCAGGCGAAGCTCAATTCCGACGAGGCCCGCCGCCGGGCTGAAAGCGCCAACCTGGCCAAGTCGCGCTTTCTCGCGACCATGAGCCATGAACTTCGCACGCCGCTCAACGCGATCCTCGGATTCTCGGAGGTGATGAAAGGCGAACTGTTCGGTCCTCACTCGCTGCCTGCGTACAAGGAATATTCCACCGACATCCACGCGAGCGGCCAGCACCTATTGATGCTGATCAACGAAATTCTCGACCTGTCGCGGGTAGAGGCGGGGCGGTACGAACTCAAGGAAGAGCCAGTTTCGCTCACCGCAGTGGTCGAGGAATGCCTTCGTCTCCTGTGGCTCAGGATCGAGCGGCGCCGTCTCGTCGTCACCGAAGCGATGGAAGCGGGATTGCCGCGCATCTGGGCGGACGAGCGCGCGGTGCGTCAGGTGACGCTCAACCTGCTCAGCAACGCCATCAAGTTTACGCCTCAAGGCGGCGCGATCACCATCAAGGTCGGCTGGACGCGGAAGGGCGGACAATATCTCGCCATCGCCGACACCGGGCCCGGCATTCCACCCGAGGAGATTCCGATCGTGCTGTCGTCTTTCGGCCGGGGCACGCTGGCGCAGAAAAATGCGGAAGAAGGGACGGGCCTCGGGCTGCCGATCGTCAAGGGGCTGGTCGAATTACACGGCGGAGAATTCCGTCTGAACTCGACCGTACGGCTCGGAACCGAAGTGATCGTCATCTTCCCGCCAGAACGGGTGATGGACACGCTGCCGGCGCTGACTTCAGAATCGACCTCCGAGGCGCCGGAGCGGCGCCTGCGCCGGATGCGACGGCGCCAGCGCGCGCACGCCGCTTGACGCGGCGCTTCGGCGCGCCAGGCCTCACGCCACGAGAATCGCGCGCAAGCTTCGCTTGAGAACCTTGCCGTTGGCGTTGCGGGGTAACGTTCCCTGGAGGCTGCGGACTGTCTCGGGGACCTTGTAGTCGGAGAGGACGTCAGCGCAATGGCGTTGAAGCTCCGCTTCTTCGACCGCATAGCGCAGCACGACGAAGGCGTGAACGCGCTCACCGAGCACGGGACAGGGCTTCGCCACCACCGCGACCTCGACGACGGCTGGATGTTCGAGCAGGACGTTCTCAACCTCGGAGGCGTAGATCTTGAACCCGCCGCGGTTGATCACGTCCTTGATGCGATCGATCACCCGCAGGTAGCCACGCTCGTCCATGATCCCGAGATCGCCGGACTTCCAGTATCCAGCGACGAACTCGCGCTCGGTGGCTTGCGTGTTGTTGAAGTAGCCCGGTACGACCATGGCGCCGCGATGTAAATCTCGCCGGGCTGCCCATGAGGAGCGTCGACGCCGTCAGCGTTCATCACAAGAATGTCGCCACACGATACGGCGAGGCCGACGAATTCCTTCCGCTTAACCGTCTCATCCGGAGGCATGATCGCCGCCGGCGAAGTGGTTTCGGTCGCGCCATAGCAGTTGAGCAATTTCAGTTTTGGCAGCTTTTCGGCGATGCGCTCGAGCGTCGCCTCCGGCATGATCGCCCCGCCGTAGCCCGCGACGCGCCAAGAGGAGAGGTCAGCCGTTACGAAATTGGGCGCGAGCAGGCAAAGATTGAACATCGCCGGCACGATGAGCGAATAGGTGATACGATGGCGCGCGGCGAGATCGATGAAATCGCTCGCCTTGAACGCCGGCATGACGATGAGCGTCCCGGCGCAATGGACCATGGCGTGCACAAGGGCGATGAGACCGGTCACATGGCTCATGGGAACGGCGATGAGACCAATGTCGTCTTCGCTGAGCCCCATCGTCACGCGATAGTGGATGACGGAATGGGCGATGCTGAGATGCGTGAGCATCGCGCCTTTCGGACGGCCGGTCGTGCCGGACGTATAGAGAATCGTGGCGGTCTCTTCCTCCCCGACCGGCTGGGCCTCTCGAACCGGCGCCGCGCCGCTGAACTCGGCGAGCACCGGTCCGCCTTCGCACCGGATCGCGACAGCGTGCTTCAGACTGGCGAGGGCGCTCGGCGCGGCAACACGATCGGCGAGGTCGGATTCATGAACGACGACCTTCGCCGCGCAGTCCCCTATGATATGGCTGTTCTCGGCCAGCGTATGGCGGATGTTGAGCGGAACCGACACCGCGCCGAGCCGCGCTATGGCGAAGAGCACGACGACAAACTCGACGCTGTTGCCGAGCACCATGGCGACGCGATCGCCTTTCTCGACCCCGAGCGCCCTTAAGGCCCCCGCGGCCTCACCCACCAGAGCGTCGAGCTCGGCATAGCTCAGTCTCTCTTCGCCGCAGATGAGCGCCAGCCCTTGCGCGCGCCGCGCGACCGCGTTCGCCAGCATCTCGTGCACGCTTCCGGGCCGCTCGACGAAGCAACGGATCATCCGGGCGCCATAGTGCAGCTCGTAGCGCGTCGCCGGATGGCCGTCCCGACCCAACCAGCTGTCCATGGCGTCCCTCAACCGTCGGCCGGCGTCGAACAGACTTCGCGTTTCGCCCGCCGCGCGGCTTTAGCGCTCGATCGCTTATAGGATTTTCTCTTGTGTCGCCTCAACCGCCGGAAATGCCGCGGCGCCCCGAGAGACAGCAACCCGCGCTCGAGTTGAAGCGCCGGAACACGATGTGTCATTCCCGCGCAAGCGGGAATCCAGACGGCGTCAAGTCAGGCGCTGGACTTCTCGCAGAGGCCCGTCGCCTCGATGGCGAGATGGGTCTCGTTCTGGAAGCTCGCGTCCTGGCCCGTAGCCAAGAGGGGCGCGGCCTCGGCGATGGCGCGACACACGGCCTCGACCCAGCCGGCCTCGGATTTCGCGAAGTCATTCAGGACATAATTATAGACCAGCGCCTTGTCGCCCGGATGGCCGATGCCAATCCGCACCCGCTTGTAGCCGGGGCCGAGATGGGCAGTGATCGAGCGCAAGCCATTGTGGCCGGCGTCGCCGCCACCGACCTTGACCCTGACCTTGCCGGGCGCGAGATCGAGCTCGTCGTGGATCACGACGAGCGCTTCGCGGTCGAGCTTTAGGTAACGCAGCGCCGCGCCGACGCTGCGCCCGGACTCGTTCATGTAGGTCTGCGGCTTGAGCAGCATCACCCGCTCGTCGCCGATGAGCCCCTCCGCCGTCAGCCCCTGATGGCGGCCGCGAAACGGGCCAAATCGGCCCCGCTCGGCGATCGCGTCAACCGCCATGAAGCCGATGTTGTGCCGGTTGCGCGCATATTCCGCGCCCGGATTGCCGAGCCCCGCGATGACCAGCATGGGGTCCCCGATCGATCAGGCTCAGCCATTCGTCTGGCGCAGAAGCTAAAGGCGCCGGCGAGGCGGCAGCGCCGCGAGAGAGCGCTTGGGCCCTTACTTCTTGGCAGCGGGCTTCGCGGCGGCCGGCGCCGCTGCGCCTTTCGCTGGCGCGGCTGCACCCTTGCCGCCTGCCGCCGCAGGCGCGGCTCCAGCCGCAGGCGCCGCTGCAGCCCCAGCTGCGGGCGCGGCCGGCGTCGCCGCAGCCGCGGGCGTCTCTTCGACCATGACCGTCGGAGGCACAATCGTCACCACGGTCAGGTCAGCCGTACCGCTCAGCGGCCGGCAGCCTTCCGGCAGCTTGAGCGCCGACACATGCACCGAATCGTGGAAATCCATGCCCGCAAGGTCGATGGTGATCGATTCTGGAATGTCGTCGGCCGGCGCCATGACCTCGACCGTGTGCAGCACCAGATTGACCGCCCCGCCCTTCTTCAGACCCGGCGACGCCTCGCGATTGGCGACGTGCACGGGGATGCCGATGCGCACGCGCGATCCCGGGGCAAGCCTGAGGAAATCGACATGAACCGGCCGGTCGGTGACGACGTCGAGCTGGTAGTCGCGCGGCAGAACCCGCTCCTTGCGCCCCTCGATTTCGAGCTCGAAGATCGAGGTCAGGAAGTGGCCGGCGTAGATGAACTTGTTGACGTCCTTGTAGTCGACCGAGATCGGCTCGGGTTTGGCGCCGCCGCCATAGATGACGGCTGGAACGCGGCCTTCGCGACGAACGGAGCGGGCGGCCCCCTTGCCTATCCCGCTGCGCGTCACGGCCGCGAGTTGCTTGATCGCTGCCATGATGATGTCCTTTATTTAAGTCTTCGCGCCCTGCCTCCAGGGGTGTCGGAACCGGCGCGAAGCGCCGGCTTATAGAGAAGGAGCCTGCTCGGGGCAAGTGCGCGCCTTGCTTTTGCGGGCGCATCCTCGCAAATGCTTGTCCGGGAGACAGGACCATCATGACGAGCGCGTCGGCGAAGACTGAGAATTGGCGTATCGAGAAGGATGCGCTCGGCGAAGTACGGGTGCCGGCCGAGCATCTATGGGGCGCGCAGACCGAGCGCTCACGTCTCAATTTTGTCATAGGCGTCGAGCGGCACCGCTGGGGGCGGCCGGTCATCCGCGCCTTCGGTCTCCTAAAGAAATGCGCGGCGCTGGCCAATCTCGAACTTAAGCAATTGTCGAAGGAAAAGGTCGATCTCATCGTCCGGGCGTCTCAGGACGTCATCGACGGCAAGCTCGACCAAGAGTTTCCGCTGGTCGTGTTTCAGACCGGGTCCGGCACCCAGTCCAACATGAACGCCAACGAGGTGATCGCCAACCGGGCCATTCAGATCGCCGGCGGGGTGACGGGGTCGAAAAAGCCGATCCATCCGAACGACGACGTCAATCACAGTCAGTCGTCGAACGACGTATTTCCGACCGTCATGCATATCGCCGCCGTCATGCGGATCAGGGAGGCGCTCTTACCGGCGGTCTCTCAGTTGCGCGACACGCTCGACGCCAAGGCGAAGGCCTTCTCCAACATCATTATGGTCGGCCGGACACATATGCAGGACGCGACGCCGCTCACTCTCGGGCAAGTGATTTCGGGCTGGGCGGCCCAGCTCGACCAGGCGATCGCAGGCGTTGAGCGGGCCTGCCAAGGGCTGATGCCGCTGGCGATCGGCGGAACGGCGGTCGGCACTGGCCTCAATGCAGACCCACGTTTCGGCGAGACGGTCGCGAGGATTCTCGCCCGGGAAACGGGCAATCCGTTCACCTCGGCGCCCAACAAGTTCGCCGCCCTGTCAGCGGACGACGCCATGGTCAACACGAGCGCTGCGCTCCGCACTTTGGCCGGCGCATGCATGAAGATGGCCAACGACATCCGCCTCTATGTCAGCGGACCCCGAGCCGGCATCGGCGAACTGAGGATCCCCGAAAACGAGCCCGGCTCCTCGATCATGCCGGGGAAGATCAACCCCACCCAATCCGAAGCCTTGACAATGGTCGCCGTGCAGGTGTTCGGCAATGACGTGTCCGTTGGCATGGCCGGAGCGCAAGGTCACTTCCAGCTCAACGTGTTCAAGCCGGTCATCCTGCACAACGTGCTCGAGTCGGTGCAGCTTCTAGCGGATGGGTGCCTCTCGTTCGACGAACATTGCGCCTCCGGCATCGAGCCGAACGAAAAGCGCATCAAGGAGCATCTCGACAATTCGCTCATGCTGGTGACGGCGCTCAACCCGCATATCGGCTACGAAAAGGCGGCCCAGATCGCGATCAAAGCCCATCGCGAGGACACAAGCCTTAAGGACGCGTCGCTCGCGCTCGGCTTCGTCACCGCCGAGGAGTTTGACGAATGGGTCCGCCCCGAGGACATGATCCATCCGCTCGGCGTGGGCGAAGAAGCGAAATGATGCGTGATTCGGTTGATGAGGTCGCTTCGGCGTTCCCGAGGCGAAGCGAGGCCGGAAGGCGCCAGTCGTGAGACCTGTAAACCGACCGTCTCTCGCGAAGGGTGAGAGCGACTACTCCGCCGGCGCCGCCGACCCGACCGGTAAACCGAAGACCGGGCGGCGATCGGGGGCGTGTTCGCTCTTCGACCCTAGCGAGCGGCGATGCCACAGGGCATAGATGGCCGGCAGCAGGAACAGCGTCAGGAACGTCGCGACCGAGAGGCCGCCCATGATCGTGAAGGCCATCGGACCCCAGAATGCGCTCTCCGACAGCGGGATCATCGCCAGGATCGCCGCAAGAACCTGCCGAACTATCTGGGCTGGCGACGCGCCCTCGAAGCCTGGGATCGACAAATCACGCCACAAAATTGGATCAAGAGCGCCATCGGAATCGGCCCATACCAACAACTAACGCTATAAGAGCCCTGCGCATTTTTGGAGATAGTCGACAATCGGGGGCCAGACTTCGTCACACGCGCTCTGAACGATCTCATGCACCCGCGCCTGATCAGGCGACGTTGGTCGGCCGCATCTCCGAGGAGGCGGCTCCCGGTCTTCCCCGCGCTGCCCGCCTAAGCCTTAAGCGCCATAAGCCTTGAGAAAGACATCGACGCCGGCCTTGACCGAGGCTTCGATGTCCTCGCCGCTAATCGAGTCGACGACGCCGAATATCAGGCGCTTGAATACGTAGCTCTGGCAAAGGTCGAGGAATTGCCAAGCGGCGCGCTCGGGGTCTGGGACCTTCAGCACGCCTGACTTTTCCAGGTTTTCGAGTTCCTCGGCGAGCCGGGTCGCGCCATAGAGGGGGCCGGCCTCATAGAAGGCGCGGCCGACATTGGGGAATTTCTCCGCCGCGGCGATGACGACCCGGGCGAGCGCGAGGGTTCCGGGCTCGCATATCCGATGCATCAGGCGCACGCCGAAATCCGTCAGCATCTCGCGCGCGTCGCCCTCGCGCCGGAAAGCGCAGAGCCGCTCCGCCGCCTGGGCCTTTTCGGCGCGAATGATCGCCTCGAACAAGCGGTCCTTGGAGTCGAAATAGGCATAGAGCGTGCCTTTGGAAACCCCAGCGGCGCGGGCGATGTCGTTCATGCTCGCCCCATCGAAGCCGGCGCTTAAGAACACCTGTCGCGCCCCGTCCATGATCTGGCGTCGCTTCGCGCTGCCGTCATTGGCCGCAGCTTCCCGCTCCAACGCCTCCAATTCCATAATCTACCCTTCCGGCTCGCCGTGATGACCGAACCGTTCGGTTCGATTTTTGTTGCAATACGCTTTCGCTTGCGCTAAGTCAATGAGAAATGACCGAACCGTTCGGTCGGGCAGAGCGGGCTTCACCATGGTCGATGACGTCAAGGGCCTAGAGCCCGCAATGGGGAGCGTGTCTCCGGCGGACGGTCACTCTTCGGCTAACCTGCCTTCCCCCGCGGCCAGTTCGCTTGGCGCTCTCGCCCCTGCGCCGGCGATGGGAGCGCCGGTGGCGCCCGACGGCGGCCACTCCGTCGTTAAGGCTGCTCCGGCCAACAAAGCGAGCCTGCGCCGGTTCATCGTCCCGGTTCTAATTCTGGCCGCGCTCGCCTATGGCGGCAAAACGGCCTACGACTATTTCGTCGAGGGTCGCTTCCTCGTCTCGACCGACGACGCCTATGTCGGCGCGGACACCGCGATCATCGCGGCCAAGGCCATGGGCCATCTCACCGCGGTTCCGGTGGTTGACAACCAGATCGTCCACAAGGGCGACCTGCTCGCTGCGATCGATGACGGCGACTATCAGAACGCAGTTGACGCGGCCCGGGCTCGCATCGGCACTCAGGACGCGACCATCGCCCGCTTCGGCCGGCAGATTGACGCCCAGGCGGCGATCATCGCGCAGGCCGGGGCCCAGGTCAATTCGGCGGCGGCTCAGGAGAAGAGCGCCGAGGCCGAGGTCGAGCGGGCCGCTCTCGAATATGACCGCTCGTTCAAGCTCGCGCAGACCAACTTCGGCTCGCAGCAGCGTCTCGAGCAGGCGAGAGCTGACCGTGACCGCACCATCGCCGGCTTGGCCGCCGCCAAGGCGAGCCAGGCGTCGGCTGTCGCGGCCCTCGACGGCGCAAAGGCCAATCTCGATGTGCTCAAGGCGCAGAAGGACGAGGCCGCGCGCCAGCGCAACGAGCTGGTGACGGCCCTGGAGATGGCGGAACGCAATCTTTCCTTCACCCGCGTCCTCGCTCCGTTCGACGGAACCATCGGCAACAAGGGGGCTGAGGTCGGAAACTTCGTGCAGGCGGGAACCCGGCTGATGGCGCTCGTGCCGCTCAACGCCTCCTACGTCGACGCGAACTTCAAGGAAACCCAGCTCGCGGATGTCAAGCCGGGACAGAAAGTGGATGTCTCCATCGACGCGCTCGACAGCAAGGTGGTCGAAGGCGTGGTGTCTTCGATTTCCCCGGCCTCGGGCGCGGAGTTTTCGCTTCTGCCCCCGGACAATGCGACCGGCAACTTCACCAAGGTCGTGCAGCGGGTCGCCGTGCGCATCAACTTCCCCAAGGAGGTGTTGAAGGAGGTTGCGCTCCGCCCGGGGCTCTCGGTCGTCGCGACCGTCCATACTCGCGACCCCGCGCTGCCAAAGCCGACGCTGCTCGGCGCGCTCGGACTCGAGGCTTTCGCCGGCCGCAGCGTCAAGCCGTGACCAGCGCGGCCGTCGCGATACGGCCCGGCGGGGCGTCGCCGGCCACCGACCTTATCATCGCGCCGGCGGCGGTTGCGCAGCGCAGTTTCTCGCCGCGGCGGGTCGCGGCCTTCATCTTCATGGTGTTTGGCATGTTCATGGCGATCCTGGACATCCAGATCGTCTCAGCATCTCTTTCGCAGATCCAGGCTGGGCTCTCGGCTTCGTCCGACGAAGTCACCTGGGTGCAGACCAGCTATCTGGTCGCTGAAGTCATCATCATTCCGCTGTCGGGCTTCCTGTCGCGGGTGGTGTCGACGCGCGTCATCTTCACCATTTCGGCCGGCGGCTTCACGCTCATGAGCTTCATGTGCGCCCACGCCAACTCGATCGAGGAGATGATCCTGTGGCGGGCGCTGCAGGGCTTCATCGGCGGCGGCATGATCCCGACGGTGTTCGCTTCCGCCTTCACGATCTTTCCGCGCGACAAGCAGCCACTCATCGCGCCGATCATTGGTCTTGTGGCGACCCTTGCGCCCACGATCGGGCCCACGGTCGGCGGCTATCTCACCGACTGGTTTTCCTGGCACTGGCTGTTCCTGGTCAATCTCGGCCCCGGAATCATCGTCACCATCGCCGCTTGGCTCTTGATCGACTTCGACGAGCCTGACTATTCGCTTCTGACCCACTTCGACTACGTCGGCCTCCTCACGATGGCCGGCTTTCTCGGGGCGCTGGAATACGCCCTCGAAGAGGGGCCGTCGAAGGACTGGTTCGAGAGCCAGCCGGTCACGATCGCGATCGTCGTCTCGGCGGTGAGCTGTGTCGCTTTCTTCTGGCGCATGGCGACGGCGCCGCCAGCCGATCGTCGACCTCACCGCATTCCGAGACCGCAATTTCTGGACTGGCTCGATGTTCGCCTTCGTGCTCGGCATCGGGCTCTACGGCCTCACCTACATCTATCCGGTCTATCTGGCGGTGGTGCGCGGCTATTCGTCGCTGATGATCGGCAAGACAATGTTCGTGACGGGCTTGTGCATGTTTCTGACCGCGCCCTTCGCCGGCCGGCTGATGACCCGGGTCGACCCGCGCATCATGATCGCGGTCGGGTTCATCTTCTTCGCCATCGGCACCTTTCAGGCCTCGTATGTCACCGTCGACTGGGACTTTTGGGAATTGCTCTGGCCGCAGGTCTTCCGCGGCGTTGGGCTGATGTTGTCGATGGTGCCGATCAACAATCTGGCGCTCGGCACCATGCCGCCGCAGAAGATCAAGAACGCTTCGGGCCTCTTCAACCTGATGCGCAACCTTGGCGGCGCGGTCGGACTCGCGCTCATCAACACGCTCCTCGACAAGCGCATGGACCTGCATCTCGAAATGCTGCGCGAATCGGTCAATTGGGGACGCCAAGTTGCGACGGACACGCTGGCCAGCATGACGGCGGCGCTGGCGGCGCGGGGGTCGGACGCAGAGCTCGCGGCGACCCGCCAGTTGGCGCTGATCGTGCGGCGGCAGGCCGAGGTGATGGCGCTCGCGGACGTGTTTTTGGTGCTCACCTTCGTATTCCTGGCCTGCGTCGGCCTCGCCGCGGTGATGCGCCGCCCGGTCGCCGCGGGAGCGGGCGGAGGCGGCCACTGAACGAAGGATAGTGTCCGCATGGCGGCCCGCGCTTCGGCAAGAGCCAGGTAGAGGGCGTCCTGTGGAACGCCCTCTGAAGCCCGGCTGAGCCGTCGCGTATAAGTCCCGCTCCGAAATCAGCGGATGCCGGCGTCGATGAGCTTCGTCAGCGCGTCGATTGTCTTTGGCGTGACGGTGCCGGCTCCGGTGTTGAGCGTCAGTCCCGGCATCTTGTATTTGGCGGACATCACGCATTGCACGACCGGGAAGAAGCCCTGCATGTAGAGCAGCTGGTCGAGCGTCGCGCTGACGGCGCCGGACTTGAGGCCGCTGATTGTCGAGGGCGCGAGATCGATGCCGCCGACGATGATGTCGCCCGGCTTCTTGCCGGCCTTGCTCAGCACTTCATCCATGATGCCCGTCACGCCGCCGTGCTGGGTCCCGATCGCCTTGAGGTTCGGATGCGCCTGAATGTAGGCGACGAGCACCGGAACGCCGAGCGACGTATCGCTGTTGACCTCCTGGGTGATTTCGAGCCGGTCCACCTTGAGCCCGGCCTTCTCGAGCGTGTCGGCGAGGCCCTTCTCCGACTGGCCGCGTTCGGCCTGGCTGAAGACGCCATAGACCATCGCCTGGTCGCCGGCTTTCAAGCCCTGCGCCAGCATCGCCTTGGCGGTGAGAACCCCGCCCGCATAGAGATCGACGCCCGCATAGCCGAAGCCCTTCGGCCCAAACTCGTTCTGAAGATCGGTCAGCGGCGAATTGCCGGAGGTGACGACGATGCCCTCTTCGACGGCCTGTTTGACAAGGTCGTGGAAGGCGGTCGAGCCGGGGTGGCCCATGATCTCGATGCAATTCGGCTTGGCCGCCACCGCTTCCTTGAACTGGTTGATCATCGTCTCCGGCGCCCAGGCCGAGAATTGCGACTTTGAGTCGACGCCAAGCGCCTCGGCGGCTTCCTTCGCCCCGGTCTGGCGGGCGAGCGTCGCGCCATCGCCGGGGTTGCCGCCCATCTGCATGTACATCACAAGCCCTTTGCCGATCGGATCGGCCGACGCTGGCGCTACGGCGACCGCGATCCCGGCCGCAGCGACGCCGGCCAGCAGAAAATGAGCCAAACGCATGTTCGTTTCTCCCTTCACGTGTTCGGGCCGCCTCTATCGGCGAACCCCTCCTTCTTCAGAAGTCCTGTATGCCGCTAAATCTTCCGAACGACCGCAGATTGGCGAACAAGCGCGCGCCGCCGCTGCGGTTCGTCGCGTACATGTAGAAGATGATCGAAACCAGGAAGATGAGCCCCTGCACGGTTCTCACCCATGCGCCGGTGAGCCCGGCAGCGACCAGGCCCGCCTCGACCATGCCGATGATGAAGCAGCCGAACACCGTCCCGAAGATGGTCGCCTGACCGCCAAAGATCGACGTGCCGCCGATCAGCACGGAGGCGATGGCGGTCAACAGATAGCCCTGGCCCTGATTGCCGAAGAAGTTCTTGTTCTCCAGCGTCAGGATGATCGCTGCGCAAGCGGCGAGAAAGCCCATAAGCGTGAAGATCTTGATCTTCTCGCGATCGACGTCGATGCCGACGACCCGCGACACGTCATTCGAATCGCCGATGAACAAGGCGTGCTCTCCGAAGCGGTGGCGGGTGAGGACGAGCCAGAGCAAGCCGACGATGACCGCCGTCCAAAGCCCCTGGATCGACAGCTGCTGAAGCCAAACGATATCGGTCGAGCCCGCGAACGGACGCCCGACGATCCATTGCCACACCGAGCTCTCTTCGGCCCCACGCAAGGCGTAGGACTTGCCGCCTGACAGCACTGTCGCCATGCCTGCCCAGAAGAACTGCGTGCCGAGCGTCGTCATGAACGACGGAATGCCGATCTTAGCGATGATGAAGCCCGTTGACGAAACCGACCAAAACCCCCGAGGCAAGACCGGCGATGACCGCGATCCAGCCGAGGTCGTATTCCTTGAACAGAACCGCAAAGACGAAGCCGGAAAAGGCGATGATCGAAGGAAAGGAAAGGTCGATTTCGCCTGCGCCGATGACGAAAGTGAGCCCGGTCGCAAGAAGGATGAGCGGCGGCAAGGTGGAAAGGAAGGTCGTGTAGATGTAGGGCGCGAGGAAAACCTCCGGCGCCCGATACATAAAGAGCAGGAGCAGCAGGACGAAAACGATGATGATCGGTAGCGCCTCGAAGCGCTGCAAGATCGACTCGCCTGACCGCTGAGCCATCTCGTTCGTCCCTTACGCCTGGTGCTGCAGCGCGATGAGATATTCGGTGAGTTCAGGCACCGTCATATCCTTCGGCGATATCTCGGAGACCACCCGCCCGCGGTCGAGCACGACCAAGCGATCCGCCACTTCATGCACGTGCGCGAGATTGTGCTCGATATAGATGCAGGCGCGCCCGGACTGTTTGATCCGCCGCACGAATTCGACCACCTTACGCACTTCGGCGACTCCGAGCGCCGCCGTCGGCTCGTCGAGCACGATGAGGTCGGCGTTGTAGTGCATGGCTCGGCCGATGGCGATGCCTTGACGCTCGCCGCCCGACAAATTGGCGACGGTCAAATCGACGGTGATTCCGACGCCTCGGAAGCCGATGACGTCGATCAGGATCTTTTGGGCGATCTCCTTCTCGCGCTTGATGTCGATGAAGCCGAATCGGTTGGTGATCTGGCGCCCGACGAAGAAATTGCGCCACAGCGGTTGCTTGTCGGCCAATGAACGGTCCTGATAGACCGTCTCGATCGAGAGGTCATGGGCCATGCGGACCGAATAGTCGGCGAGACTGAGCTCCCTGTCGCGGACGAAAATGCGGC
Source organism: uncultured Alphaproteobacteria bacterium (assembly GCA_963730555.1). GTDB lineage: Bacteria > Pseudomonadota > Alphaproteobacteria > Rhizobiales > Beijerinckiaceae > Roseiarcus. The sequence goes on from CAVSSS010000012.1 coordinate 195,327, forward strand.
CCGACGAAGGCGGCAACACTCCGGTCATGATCTTGATCAGCGTCGACTTGCCGGCCCCGTTGTCGCCGATCAGGCCGACGATCTCGTTCTTGCCGATCGCGAGGTCAATGTCGCGCAGCGCCTGGACCGGGCCAAAGAACTTCTGCACGCCCTCGAGGCGAACGATATTCTGGAAGCCGCTCTCGACGACTTGCACGCTGGCCGCTTGGTTCACCTTACCTCCTCCCGGCTCCCAAGACGTCTCCGGCGCCATTGAAAATCGTCTAGCATGGCCCATGACGGCGCAGCAATCGCGCTTCGCCGCGGGTGCGTTCCGGATCGCCAGGAAAGATTTGCCATCGTCGACCGCGCCGGCGCGACGAGCGGCGGCTATCGGGGCCGTCTCGGAGCGGCGGAGGATTATTCCCAGAGGCCGGCCGGCAGCGGCAGACCCGCGTAGAGCGCTGCGTCCGCCTTGCGCGGCAGGGGAACGTCAAGCTCCTCCAGCACCGCTTGCAACTGGCGCATGTGCTGGGCTGAATGCCAGGTCTGGCGTTCGAGCAACTCCCAGGCGGGCCGCTCGCCATAGTGGGGCTTCACCGTCCAGATGAGCTTGCGGTCGTCGACCCCCTGCCACCATTTTGCGAGGTCCGCCGCAGCCTGATCGCCGAAGGCGATGATCTCGGCGCTCGTCCTGATCTCCGGGGGCGTCGGCAGATTGACGTAATGCGCCCAGTCCTCGAATTCACCTTCGACGTTGCGCACGAAGACGGCGGGGACCTGATAGGTGTGGTAGGCGAGATCCCTGAGCGTGCGGCCGCGGTTCGGGATGGGGCGGTGGCCGAGCTTGTCGACCGGGATCTGCGCGACGAGCGACCTCTCGATTGCGAGCACCTCCAGCCAGCGTGCGACAAGCTCGGCAGGCGGCAAACGCTCAGCGCTCTTGGCTTTGACGCCGACGAAGCTCGCCACCTGATCGAGCGATTGCGCGAAGACGAACTCGCGTCCGCGCGACACGACCGGCAGCGATCTCGCGCCAAGACGCCGAAGGTCGGCCGCCCCTTCCGCGTCGTTGAGGACGTCGACCGATTCGAACGGCACGCCGAGGCCGGTCAGAAACTCCTTCACCTTGACGCAGGCGGAACAGCCAGGCTGCCAGAAGACCCGGATCGACTCAGCGTTCACCGGCCGGCCGGAGCGGAGCGCCAGCCTTGATTACCAATCGGTAATGAAGCAGCAAGTCTGCGCCTGTCGATCGCTCTTGCGGAGGGGCGCCCTGCGGCCATATTATGCGCGTCAGGCGCTCGCTCGGGTAAATACTGGGCGAACGCCGCACCCTTAATATGAGGTTTCTCTCATGTCCGACTATGACCGCTACGCCAATACGCGTTACGGCGCGGGGCTCGCACGGTCCGGCGTCGCCGTCGATCAGGGCCTCCGGGCCTATATGATCGGCGTTTACAACTATATGACCCTCGGGCTCGGCGTGACCGGACTGGTGGCCTATGCCGCCTTCGCGCTTGGCACGGTCGATGTGGGCAACGGCCGCTTGGCCCTGACCGATTTCGGCCACGCGATCTATGTCTCGCCGCTGCGCTGGCTGATCGTGCTATCGCCGCTCGCTTTGGTGTTCTGGCTCTCCGCCCGCATCAATTCGATGTCGGTGGCGACCGCCCGCAACGCCTTCATCGCCTTCGCGGCGCTGATCGGCCTGTCGATGTCGGCGCTGCTGGTGGTCTACACCGGCGCTTCGATTGGACGGGCGTTTTTCGCCGCCGCGGCGGCGTTCGCCAGCCTCAGCCTCTACGGCTACACGACCCAGCGCAGCCTGTCCGCGATGGGATCGTTCATGATGATGGGCGTCATCGGCCTCATCGTGGCGAGCCTGCTGAACTTGTTCCTGCACAGCACGGGCTTGCAGTTCGGCATCTCCCTCCTCGCGGTCGTAATCTTCGCCGGCCTCACCGCCTGGGACACGCAGGCGATCAAGCAGATGTACTTCGCTGGCGACAGCTACGAGGTGCTGCACAAGAAGTCGATTCACGGCGCGCTGCGCCTCTACCTCGACTTCATCAATATGTTCCAGGCCATCCTGATGCTGACGGGGTCGCAGCGGAACAACTGACATAGGATCGTCAATCTAACGATTTAAGCTCTTCCCCTGGCTGGCATAGTCGCAAGCCGGGGGATTTTTTTGTTTAAGTCGTATTTCCGATTTGGGCGAGGAAATGGTTGGGCTTCGCGTTGGCGCCGTAGCGTCGGTTGTCTCGTTCGCGCTGGCTCAAGGCGCTGCGGCGGCGCAACTCAAGATCATCGACGTCAAAGCCTATGCGTTCCTGGAGCACGCGGGCAAACTGTCCGATGATCTTGTGAGCAGCGGGCAGAGCCTCGTTGACGCTCCCAAGGGCGGCGCGCTCGGCGGCGACACAGCGACCGGCCTGCTCATCGACTTCACCTTCGAGGGCGACGCGAACGCCTCGCCGAAATATGCGACGGCGGTCATCGACTTGACGCAGACGGGCCGTTCCGGTCAGCCGATCACCACCCACAGAGCATTCACCAACTTCGTCTTTGGCCCCGACGGGATTGAGCACAAGGCGGTGTTCCTGGAGGCCGCAACTTGTATGCCGCTCGCCATCCAGGTCCACGCCGGCAAAACGGAAAAGTCGGCGAAACTTGATTTCCACTGTACAGAGACCGTCGCTCCGAAATGACGCGGTCGGCGACGGGAGTGGCTCGGCGCCGGCTCGCGGTTGCGACGGAGAAGCGATCAAGGCGAATTCCGGATCAGTCCTCGCTGAGCCCCAGCACCTCCGCCATCGAATAAAGCCCCGGTTTCCGGTCTTTCGCCCACGTGACGGCTTTGAGCGCGCCTCGGGCGAAGAGCGCGCGATCTTCGGCATGGTGGCTCAAGACCACGCGCTCGCCCTCGCCGGCGAAGATGACGCTGTGATCGCCGACCACCGTGCCGCCCCGCAGCGACGCAAAGCCAATATCGCCCGCTCGCCGCGCGCCGGTCAGGCCGTCACGGCTGCGCGCCGAATGGCCCTCGAGCGAGACGCCGCGGCCTTGAGCCGCCGCTTCGCCGAGCAGAAGCGCCGTGCCGGACGGGGCGTCGACCTTCATGCGATGATGCATCTCGACAATTTCGATGTCGAAATCATCGCCCAACGCGGACGCCGCTCGCCGCGCCAGCGCCGCGACAAGATTGACGCCGACGCTCATGTTGCCAGAGCGCACGATCGGGGCGTGGCGCGCCGCCGCCTTGATCTTGTCGAGATCCTCGTCGCTCAAGCCCGTCGTGCCGATCACGTCGGCGATGCGCGCCTGGGCGGCAAGCCCGGCGAGAGCAACGCTCGCGGCGGGCAAGGAAAAGTCGATGATCGCGTCGGCGTCGAGCAACAACGGCAGCGGGTCGGCCACGATCTGAAGGCCCTTCGCCGGACAACCCGCGAGCATCGCCGGATCCTGGCCGAGCCACGGCGAATCTTCGCGCTCGAGCGCGCCGGTGAGCTTGAACCCATCCAACTCATGGATCGTCCGGACGACCATGCGCCCCATGCGGCCGGCGGCGCCGCTCACGATCAGCCTAAGGTCGCCCATTTCACGGCTTCTCCCGATCGGCCGTCAGCCCGGCTGCGGGCCGTCGTAGCCTTCGACGATCACGATATCCGCGACGCTGGCGGCGTCGCGAAGCTTCGCCGCTTCCCGATATTCCTCTAAATCGTGGCACGCGACCGCGGTCTCGTAGTCGCGAAACTCAATCACGACGTTGCGCTCCGGCGCTTTGCCGCGAGTCACAACATGCTTGCCGCCGCGAACCAGGAAGCGCGCCCCGTATTTGGCAAACGCGGCCGCGTTGGCTTTGACATATTTCTGGTAGCCTTCCGGATCGTGCACGTCGACATGTGCGATCCAGTATCCCTTAGGCATCGTCAAACTCCCTCGACTAGGACCATTTCGATTTCCGCCGCGCCTTCACGCAGAGTCCGCGCCGCTTGGTATTGCTCAGAATAGAAATGGCGGCGCGCGGCGTCATAGCTCTCAAATTCGAGCACCACGTTGCGCGCTCGCGCCTTGCCCTCGAGCGCTTCGCTGCGGCCGCCGCGCGCGAGCACGTTGCCGCCATGCTCGGCGATCGCCTTGATCGCGGCCGCGGCATAGCGCGCATAGGCCTCCGGGTTCACGACATCGACGCGCGCAATGACATAACCCTTGGGCATGACAGCTCCTCCAGTAGCGAGTAGACAAGCCTACCTGGGCTTTGCCGGCAATCAAGTCAGCGCAGACTTCGACCTCCGCGACAACCGCCTCCGCGGCGGCGCGGGGATCGGGCGCCTGCATCACCGGGCGGCCGACAACGAGGTAGTCGGCGCCGTTGCGGATGGCCTCAGCGGGCGTGGCGACGCGCTTCTGGTCGCCGACCGTCCCGCCCGCGGGTCGAATGCCGGGCGTGACGAGAGCCAAGTCCGGGCCGACCGTCTGCCGAACCATCGCCGCTTCCGTGGCGCTCGCCACCAAGCCATCGACGCCGAGCTCGCGCGCCTGCTCGGCGCGCCGCCGCACCGTCTCGACCACACCGAAGCGGTAGACCGCGTCGAAAAGGTCGGCGTCGTCGTAGGAGGTCAGGACTGTAACGGCGAGGATCTGCATTCCCGAGCCTTTCGCGCCAGCGACCGCCGCGCGCATCGTCTGCGGATAGGCGTGGACGGTGAGGAACTTCGGCCCCAATTTGGCCGCCTGCGCGGTCGCGCGCTCGACAGTATTGGGAATGTCATGCAGCTTGAGGTCGAGAAAGACCTGCTTGCCCACCGAGGCGAGCTCCGAGACAAGCGGCAAGCCACCGCCATAGGCGAGCTCCATGCCGACCTTATAGAAAACTGCGCTGTCGCCGATCCGTTCGACCAGGCGTCTCGCGTCGCTCACCTCAGGGACGTCGAGCGCCACAATCAGACGATCGCGCGGCGCAAGCCGGCTCATCTCAGCGACCATTCGCTGCATCCGAAGGCCTCCTGTCGAGCCGATAGGTCCATACGAAGGCCGGCGGCAAATTCAGCAAAATCGGCCTTGAGCGAACCGCCGAATAAAGATTGGAGGAGGCCTCGCGAGGAATTGGGGACATGAGGCCGTAGGTGAACTGGACGAACACTCCCGAAGACCCCATCAGCGCGAAGGCGTCAGTGATGAGTTTCGTCCGGCGGGGAGGCGGCTGATTGAGCAGGGGCAAGCTGGAGACGACGCCGGCGATCGGCTGGCCCGCGAACGGTTCGAGCGTACGCGGAAGGTCATAGGCGTCGCCCTGGACGACAGAGGCGTGCGCGAAACGCTGCTTCAGAAGCCGACAGAACGCCGCATCGTACTCGACCAGAACGAGCCGTTCAGGAGGCAGGCCTGCTTCGATCAGCGATCGGGTGACGGGGCCGGTGCCCGGCCCAAGCTCGACGACGAGGCCATGGGCCGGCGAGCCGACCGCCGCCGCCATTCTGCGCGCCAAAGCGCGCCCAGACGGCGCGACAGCGCCGGTCAGCCGCGGCGAAGCAACGAGAGATTTAAGGAAACGCGCGCTGTCACCGAGCCCTCGCCGACCTGTTTGTCCAGCGTTTGCCCCTGCATTTTCGCTCCGCGAACGTCGTCTCATGCGGCGTCGCGCGCTTATATCGAGGGAAGTCCCGTCTGGTAAAGGCGAGCCAAAGATCGAAGCGTCGCCGCCCTACCCGCGACCCTCGAAAAACTCCTTCATCTTGGCGAAGAAGCCGGCGCTTTCCGGGTGGGTCGTGTTTGACAACTCAGAGGCGAACTCCGCCAAGAGCTCGCGTTGCCGACGAGTCAGGTTTTGCGGCGTCTCGACAACGAGTTGAACGAACAGGTCGCCCGAGTCGCGTGAGCGCAGCACCGGCATGCCCTTAGCGCGCAGCCTCAATTGACGGCCCGATTGGGCGCCTTCCGGGACGCTGACCCTGGACTCGGTTCCATCCAGCGTCCGAACGTTGAACTCACCGCCGAGCGCCGCCTGCACCATCGAGATCGGCACCCGGCAATAAAGGTCGGCGCCGTCACGCTGGAAGAACGCATGCGGCTTGACGGTGAGGAAAATATAGAGGTCACCCGCCGGGCCGCCGCGCATTCCCGCTTCGCCCTCGCCGGTCAGCCGAATGCGCGTTCCGTCCTCGACGCCGGCGGGGACATTGACCGACAGCGTGCGCTCTCGCGTCACCCGGCCGGAGCCGGCGCATTTGTCGCATGGGTTCTCGATGGTCTGTCCGCGGCCATGGCAGGAAGGGCAGGTACGCTCGATCGCGAAAAAGCCCTGCTGCGCGCGCACGCGTCCGTGTCCGCCGCAGGTCTTGCAGGTCACGGGCTTCGAACCGGCGCGCGCCCCGGAGCCCGCGCAGCCTTCGCATGCGACTGAAGTCGGCATGCGGATCGAGGCGGTCTTGCCGTGAAACGCCTCTTCGAGCGTGATCTCGAGATTATAGCGAAGGTCGGCGCCGCGCTCCCGGCCCCCGGACTGCCGTCCGCGCCGGCCGCCCATCATGTCGCCGAACAGATCGTCGAAGATATCGGACATCGAGGCCGCAAAGCCGTCGCTCATGCCGCTCTGGTCGAAAGCGGCGTGACCGTAACGATCGTAAGCCGCGCGCTTCTGAGCGTCCGACAGATGCTGATAAGCTTCGTTGAGCTCCTTGAACCGCGCCTCGGCCTGCTTGTCGCCGGGATGCCGGTCGGGATGACACTGCATCGCCGCCTTGCGGAAGGCGGACTTCAATTCGGCGTCGCTAGCCGATTTGGAAACGCCCAGGGTTTCGTAAAAATCGCGCTTGGCCATCTTCAGCGCGCCCGCAGCCTATGCATGCCTAGACCTACTCACGCTACGCCGCGTTTCAAGAGGCTCTGACCTGTTCCTCACGCGGAAGCCCGCGTCTTGAACGCCGGCTCGCGGTCAGCCCAATCTCCCCCCGCCATCGCGGCGTTCCCTAAAAGGCATAGCCGGCCGCTTCACGCGGCCGACTTCATTTCGTTAAGGCTTCTTTTTGTCGTCGTCGACTTCACGGAACTCCGCATCGATGACGTCGTCCTTTGCCTGCCCGCCAGCTTCGGCGCCCTCGCCCGGCGCGCCGCTCGGCCTGTTGGGCCTTGTACATGGCCTCGCCCAGCTTCATCTGCGCCTGCATCAGGTCGTTGGTGCGCGCCTTGATCGCCTCGACGTCCTCTCCCTGCAGCGCCGTGCGCAGGGAAGCGACCGCAGACTTCGACCGCGCTGCGATCGGACTGGGAGACCTTGTCGCCGTACTCCTTCAGCGCCTTCTCCGCGTCATGCGCCAACAACTCGCCGCTATTCTTGGCGTCGACCATCTCGCGCCGCTTCTTGTCCTCGGCGGCATGAGCTTCCGCGTCCTTCACCATCTTGTTGATATCGGCTTCGCTCAGGCCGCCCGACGCCTGGATGCGAATCTGCTGCTCCTTGTTCGTCGCCTTGTCCTTGGCGGTCACGTTGACGATGCCGTTGGCGTCGATGTCGAACGTCACCTCGATCTGCGGCACGCCGCGTGGCGCGGCCGGAATCCCGACGAGATCGAACTGGCCGAGCGCCTTGTTGTCCGCGGCCATCTCGCGCTCGCCCTGGAAGACGCGGATGGTGACCGCGGTCTGATTGTCCTCGGCGGTCGAGAACACCTGGCTCTTCTTGGTCGGGATGGTCGTGTTGCGCTCGATCAGCCGGGTGAACACGCCGCCCAGCGTCTCGATGCCGAGGGAGAGCGGAGTAACGTCGAGCAGCAGCACGTCCTTGACGTCGCCCTGCAGCACGCCCGCCTGAATGGCGGCGCCTATCGCGACCACCTCGTCCGGGTTGACGCCCTTATGCGGCTCCTTGCCGAAGAATTGCTTGACGACTTCCTGCACCTTGGGCATGCGCGTCATGCCGCCGACCAGAACCACCTCGTCGATCTGACCGGCCGACAAGCCGGCGTCCTTCAAGCGCCTTGCGGCACGGCTCGACCGTCCGCTGGATGAGGTCGTCGACCAGCGCCTCGAACTTCGCCCGGGTGAGCTTGAGGGCCATGTGCTTCGGCCCGCTCGCATCAGCGGTGATGTAAGGCAGATTGATTTCGGTCTGGGTCGCGGACGAAAGCTCGATCTTCGCCTTCTCGGCCGCCTCTTTCAGGCGCTGCAGGGCAAGCTTGTCCTTGGTCAGGTCGATGCCCTGCTCCTTCTTGAACTCGCCGGACAGATACTCGACCAGCCGCATGTCGAAGTCTTCGCCGCCAAGGAACGTGTCGCCGTTCGTCGACTTCACCTCGAACACGCCATCGCCGATCTCGAGGACCGAAATGTCGAACGTGCCGCCGCCAAGGTCGTAGACCGCGATGGTGCCAGCCTTCTTCTTGTCGAGGCCGTAAGCGAGCGCCGCCGCAGTCGGCTCATTGATGATGCGCAGCACTTCAAGCCCGGCGATCTTGCCGGCGTCCTTGGTCGCCTGCCGCTGGGCGTCATTGAAGTAAGCGGGAACCGTGATCACCGCCTGGGTGACCGGCCCGCCAAGATGCGCCTCGGCCGTCTCCTTCATTTTCTGCAGAACGAAGGCGGAAATTTGCGAAGGCGAATATTGCTTGCCGTCCGCCGTGACCCAAGCGTCGCCATTCGGTCCGCGAATGATCTTGTACGGGACGAGGCCCATGTCCTTCTTGGTCATGGGATCATCGAACGTCCGCCCGATGAGGCGCTTGATCGCAAAAAAGGTCCGTTCAGGATTGGTCACCGCCTGCCGCTTCGCGGGCTGGCCGACCAGGCGTTCGCCGTCGTCGGTGAACGCTACGATAGAGGGCGTCGTCCGCGCGCCCTCCGAATTCTCAATCACCTTGGGCGCTGAGCCCTCCATGACAGCGACGCACGAGTTGGTTGTGCCAAGATCGATGCCAATTACTTTCGCCATTACTCACCCCTGTTCTTTTGCGGGACCGCCGAGCCCCAAAGCGGCAAGGCCTAAGAGAGGCGTTCCACCGATCGCTTCGTAGCCGACGGCTGACGTCTTCCGATCCCCATCTTTCATCCAGATTTCCGTCGATTCAGCGCGTCGTGCGCCCAAACCGGCCAGTCGGGGCGTATATAGGTGGGGCGTTTTAGCGGCGCAAGGCGCGGAAGTCGTGGATTTTTCGAGTTTACGCACGTCGCCGCAGGCGCAGGGCGCGCTTCCCCTTTCTCGCCAGCGCCTCTACACTTCGCTCGATGAACTCGGCTTTTCGTCCTCTCGCTTTTTGGCCTCCTCAGCTTGGCGTTCTGTCCAGGTCCATCCGTCGGTCAATTGACGCTGCCGGGCGCGGCTCCGGCGGCTCCGGAGGGAGCCACGACCCGTCCCAAGCCGAAGAGCGCCCACAAGGCGAGGTCGGGCGGCAAGGCGAGCGACGCTAGGCCGGGCAAGCCGACCGCCGAGGCGGGGGTGGCTGAGCCTCGTCGGGCGGCCGCTCATGCTCAACGGCAAGTCCGGACTCCTGCAGATTTCCGGCGATGACAAGGCGATCACCGTCGAGAAGCTTCAGCTCGCCGGGGAGGGCGTTTCAGAACTCATCGCAGCGCTGCGTCGTCGACATCGTCGGCGAGACGCCGATCGAGGCGAAAAACGTTGGCCGTCCAGACGGGCTCGAGCGGTTCGAGGTCAAAGTTCCCGCCTGCCCGATCTCGTTCGACGTTCTTGATGGCGCGGTTCTCGTGCCGACCCAAATCTCCGCCTGCGTGTTCAAGGCCGCCGATTGCCAGACCACGCCGGGTGGCCTCTGGGGACCGGAGGGAGGCTCCGCTGGTCGGGGACGCGGCCAAGATCGTGAAGGAACGGGCAGAAGCGGAAAAGTCGATGGGTAAGCTCGTCCGCGCGATCGAGGACCGCGCCGAGAACAACAGCGCAGGCGGCGGACCTCGTACGCGATCAGAACGGTTTCGCCGCGCAGCGCGACGAGCTATGCCGCGATTACGCTAAGGAGAGCCTCCACGGCTATTGCGCGTTGCGCTTGACAGAGGCGCGAACCGCGCTTTTGCAGACGAGGCTCGATGAGCTTAGCCCCGCAACCGCTTCCAAGACGACGAGCGAAAAGGGTAAAAAGGCGAAGTCGCGGAAAAGCGCCAAGCAGCCTTGAGCCGCGTTCGTGCGCTAATCCAGGGTGAGAGCGAGGTGAGCCAATGACGCAAAATTCGTCTGATGTCGGCGCGGGCGCCGCGCCCGGACCCAACGCCCACGCCTCGAAGTCCCTGACGGCGAAAGCCGCCGATGAGTTCCGCAAATTCCTCGTTCTCTTTTTTTATCTTTGGATTCTGTTCGGCGTTTTCGTGCTGAACCAAGGCGTCGTCCTGCGGGAGCACGGGTTCGATTTCGCCATGCAGGGCTTCGCCTTCATCAACGCCCTCGTCTTCGCCAAAGTCATGATGCTGTTCGAGGTCTTCGATCCCGGGCGCTGGCTACGCAAGAGGCCGCTCATCTATCCTATCCTCTATGAGACTCTGCTTCTGACGGTCCTCTTTCTCGTCGCCCATGTGCTAGAAAAGACGATCGAGGGTCTGCTTCACGGCAAGACAGTCGCCGACAGCATGCCGGCGATCGGCGGCGGCGGCCTCGCGGGATTGTTGAGCATCACCGCCATTCTTTTTATCGCGCTGATCCCGTTTTTCGGCCTGAGGAATTTGAGCCTGGCCATGGGCGAAGGGCGGCTCTGGGCTGTGATTTTCGATCAGCCTTCAGCGGAAGAGGGCGAACGCCGACGAGGCGGGCCGGCGCGGTCCACCTAGTTTCTCCCGCGTAGGCCCGGCCGGGAGACTTTATCTCTCAAGACGGCTCGGCTAGCTTGCGCGGAGGTCGGATCCCCCGCCGCAACCAGCTTCGCCTCGCGAGGACGATAGCCCATGTGGAATGAATTCAAGGAATTCGCGCTCAAAGGCAATGCGCTGAGCCTCGCCATCGGCGTCATCATCGGCGCCGCGTTCGGCAAGATTGTCGACGCTTTGGTCAACGACATCATCATGCCGATCATCGGCATCGCAGGAAAGGCGGACTTCACCAACTATTACGTTCCGCTTTCGAGCGCAGTGACGGCGGGCAATCTCGAAGATGCGCGAAAACAGGGCGGCGTTCTCGCCTACGGCGACTTCATCAGCGTGGTGATCAATTTCGTCATCGTCGCGGTCGCGCTGTTCATCGTGATCAAGGGGATCAATGTGATGACCCGGAAGGCGGCCAAAGAGCCCCCTCCGCCGGCGCCCCCGACCCAGGAGGTCGTTCTCCTGACCGAGATCCGCGACCAGCTCGCGCGACGCGGCGCTTAGCGGCCTCTGGCAAATCTTACTCGGCCGCGGCCAGCGCTTCAGACCTCAGATTCGCCTTCCAGCTCGACAACGGCCGAGGTCTGGTTCCTTGCAACCCAGAATGACGCCTGCGCCACGACGCCGGCGGCGACGAGCACGACCGCAGAGGCGAGCGCGGGGTTTGCGCCCAGCCCGGCCAGCGCCACCAGCCCGGCTCCGACAGCCATCTGGATCGAACCATAAAGTCCAGATGCCGCGCCGGTGACGCGAGGGTTCACACTGATAGCTTTGACAAGGGCGGCGGGCGCGGCGGCGCCCACCCCGACGCCGAACATAAACATTGTCGCGATCGTTCCAGTGAGGGTCGCCCGGTCGAATATCAGGAGGGCGAGGAACGAAGCCGCCGCCACGATGCTGACCGCGTTGGCCACGACCACAAACCAAGTCAAGGAAAAGCGCGCGATCAACCGGCTTGCGATCAGGCTGCCCAGCCAAAGCCCAGAGACGAGGAGAGCAAGGTACAGTCCGACGTTCGCGCTCGCGACGTGCAGCCGATCGACGAAGATGAATGGCGCGCAGGCGATGAATGCGTAGAAAGAGGTCGTCGCGCACGCGCCGCCGACCGCGTAGCCAAGAAACTGCCGGGAGCGCAGGAGGCCGACGTAATCGCATGCGTATCTCGAGGCGCTGACGAAAAGCGCCTCCGGCCGCGTTTCCGCCAGAACGCGCCATGCGAGCAAGAAATTGGCGACGCCCAGGGCGCTGAGCCCCATCAGGATCGTTCGCCACCCCCAGAGGCTGCTGAGCCCGGAGCCGATCAGCGGAGCGACGGCGGGGCCTGCGGTCACAAGCAAATTTGTCAGCGCGAGGCGCCGGGCGGCCTCGTGCGCCTGCGACGTGTCGCGTATGATGGCGCGCGCCAGCACCAACCCTGAGCATCCGCCGACAGCCTGGAAAAAGCGCGCGAGAACAAGCGTACGGAGATCAGCTGCAAAAAGCCCGGCGACGCTTGCGATCGTGAATATGGAGAGGCCGGCAAGCAGCGCCGGACGGCGGCCAAAGCGATCCGATAAGGGTCCATAGACCAACTGACCAACAGCCAAGCCCAGGATGTAGAGACTGATGGTCAGCTCGAGGGCGGCGGGCGTTGCATGAAGATTCTCGGCCGCAGCCGGCAGGGCGGGCACGAATATGTGCATGCCGACCGGACCGCTGAACGTCAGCAACCCAAGGAGCCAAAGCGGAGGAACCGGGCGTCGCCGAATGAGTTTCATCGGCCCGCTGTCCGTTTGCCTTCGGTGGCGGTGGAGGCCTCATCCGCGAGGTTCAGGAGCCGATCCCTCACCGTTTCGAGCAGGCGGAGCGAGCGCGCCAAATCCTCCTCCGACACCTCGCCGAGGACGAGGTCGCGAATGTCCTGGGATACAAGCTCGACCTGATCGACGGTCCGACGGCCACGCGACGTCAGCACGAGACTCTTCGCCCGCCGGTCGCTGCGGTCCTCGCATCGTTCGATCAGGCCCGAATCTTCAAGCGCATCGATCAGACGGACGACCGAGGAGCAATCGAGAGACAAAGAAGCCGCCAACTCGTTCTGCCGCATGGGCATTTCGGAGCGTGCTATCCGGAGCAAGGGCAGCCAGGTTGCTTCCGTCAAACCGTAAGGCTGCAACCGCCCGTCGACCGCACGTCTCCACTCGCGCGCCACGTGGGCGACGAGAGGCGCTAGCCGGGCGCGGGCGTCTTTTGGAGTAAGAGACATGGGACGCAGAATACATGACGTACAAAAATGTTGTATGTCAACTATCCGCGAACTGGCCAAAACCCGAGCCCGACTTCATGACTGCCAGGCTCCTGCGTCCTCAACAGGCGCTCCTCAACGGCTTCAAACCGTCGCATTCCAGCGCTAGCTTGCGCAGCCTATGATCGATTGTTCGATCGATGGAGCGCCGCGCGTTCGCCTGGGCGGCGACCGAACGGCCCACGCAAATGGATTGGCTCAGATGAGCCTCCGGAGGAACGAACCCATGACGCGACACATTCTTCTCGCCTGCGCAGCGCTCGCTGTTTGGACATTCGCTCCCGCCGCCCGGGCCGCCGAGGATCAATCGTCGACGCCGGCCATGGAGAGGATGCAGCATTGGGCTGACGACCACGAGGCGATGCTCGACGCCAAGCTAGCCGGTCTCAGGGCGGGCCTTAGGCTGACTTCGGATCAGGAGAAGCTCTGGCCGCCGTTTGAAGCGGCGATTCGCGACGCTGCTAAGCTGCACATGGAGCAGATGAAGTCGATGATGGAGCGCATGCGGAAGATGCACGACACGATGATGCAAGGCGAGCCTGACGAAGCTGTCTCTCCCATCGATCGAACTCGAGACCATGGGGCAGCGCATGTCCGCGCGCGGCGCCGCGATTGAAAAAGTCGCCGACGCCGGCAAGCCGCTGTACGCGAGCCTCGACGATTCCCAGAAGAGACGCTTCGTCATGCTTGGCCACGCGCTGTTCATGATGGGCCACGGTCACCCCGGCGCGGAGATGATGCACGGCATGGGGATGATGGGCCATAGGGCAACGGGCCACGAGGGCATGATGGGCGGGGAGTCCGACAGGATGGAGGGCATGGGCCATGGGTCGGACGAGCATGGGCCTGAAGACGAAGAGGACAATTCGGACCAGCAATAATCTCCGCGCGCCTCCGTCCCGGCCAATCAGGTCGCGGTCTGCGCATCCGAATGATGCGGCCGGAAACTGCGCAATCTTAGCGCGTTGCCAACGACGCTCACCGACGAAAGCGCCATCGCAGCTGCGGCGACCACGGGCGACAGCGTAAGGCCGAAGGCCGGATAGAGGACACCGGCTGCGATAGGCACGCCCGCGGCGTTGTAGATGAAGGCGAAGATGAGGTTCTGTCGGATGTTGCGCATCGTCGCTTGCGAGAGTCGGCGCGCCGCGACGATGCCGCTGAGATCGCCTCCAAGCAGGGTGACGCCTGCGGATTCGATCGCGACATCGGTCCCTGTTCCCATTGCAATCCCGACATCGGCGGCGGCGAGCGCCGGAGCGTCATTGACGCCATCGCCGGCCATGGCGACGATCCGCCCTTCCTTCCGCAAACGTTCAACGACCTTGCCCTTGCCCTCAGGCAGGACTTCCGCCTCGATTTCGGCGATGCCGAGCTTCCGCGCCACCGCCTCCGCCGTCGCTCGATTGTCGCCGGTGAGCATCACGACCCGGACGCCCGCTTGCCTGAGCGTGCGGACAGCGTCGGGCGTCGTCGCTTTGATCGGATCGGCGACAGCAATCACGCCGGCCGCCTTGCCATCGATCGCCGCGAAGATCGCGGTCGCGCCGTCGCGGCGCAATTCGTCTGCCTCCGTTTCGAGCAGGCTGACGTCAATTCCCACCGCCTGCATCAGGGCTCGATTGCCGAGCGCGACGTTGCGGCCGTCGATGCTTCCGGTCACCCCCTTCCCCGAGACGCTCTCGAACCCCTCGACCTTGGCGAGCGCGAAACCGCGGTCCGCCGCAGCACGCACCATCGCCGCGGCAAGGGGATGCTCGCTTTCGCGCTCGAGGCTGGCTGCAAACTTGAGTAGCGTTTCCTCGTTAACCCCGGGCGCCGGCTTCAGCGCCACAACGGTCGGCTTGCCCACTGTCAACGTGCCCGTCTTGTCGACGACCACAGTGTCGACCTTTTCGAGCCGCTCCAGCGCTTCCGCGTTCCTGATCAAGAACTCCCGCCTGAGCGCCCCGCCCCACGCCGACCATGATCGACATCGGTGTCGCCAAACCCAGCGCGCATGGGCAGGCAATGATCAGCACCGAGACTGCTGCGACCAGGCCGTAGGCCATGCGCGGCTCAGGGCCCCAGATCGCCCAGGCCATGAAGGCGGCGGCGGCGACCGCGATGACCAGCGGCACGAACCAGCTGGAAACCTGATCCGCAAGGCGCTGGATTGGCGCGCGGCTGCGCTGCGCTTGTGCGACCATCTGCACGATCTGCGCCAGCACGGTGTCGCGGCCAATTCTTTCAGCGCGCATCACGAAGGCGCCGCTCTGGTTCATCGTGCCGCCGATGACCCGGTCGCCCGCGCTCTTGCCGACCGGCATTGACTCTCCGGTCAGCATGGATTCATCGATCGCGCTTCGCCCCTCGACGATCTGGCCATCGACCGGGACCTTCTCGCCCGGACGCACGCGGAGCCGATCGCCGATTTTGACCGCGTCGAGCGCGACGTCCTCATCCGCGCCATCGCCACGGACAAGCCTCGCGGTCTTTGGCGTGAGGTCGAGCAGTGCGCGGATCGCGCCGCCCGTCTGTTCGCGCGCTCTGAGTTCAAGCACCTGCCCCAACAGAACAAGGGTCGTGATGACTGCCGCTGCTTCAAAATAGACCGCCACGCCATGGTCGCCGCGGAACGCCGGCGGAAACCACTCGGGCGCGACGGTGGCGACGACGCTGTAGACCCAGGCCACGCCGACGCCGAGGGCGATCAGCGTGAACATGTTGAGATTGCGCGTCTTCAGCGACGCTGAGCCACGCTCGAAGAACGGCCAGCCTGCCCAGAGTGCGACCGGAGTGGCGAGCGCAAGCTGAATCCAGTTGGAAACGCCCTCGGGCAGGAACCGATGCTGGCCCGTGAGATGCCCGCCCATTTCGAGCGCGAAGACGGGAACGGAAAGCGCGAGCGCGATCCAGAAGCGCCGGGTCATGTCGACGAGTTCGGCGCTCGGGCCGGTCGCCTCCGTGGCGACCTCCGGCTCCAACGCCATGCCGCAGATCGGGCAGGCGCTGGGATGGTCCTGGCGGATCTCCGGATGCATTGGGCAGGTGTGGATCGTGCCCGAGGGAGCCAGTGCTGGCGAGGGTGACGCGCTGAGGCCGTGAGCGTGGTTATGCACGGCGCTCGCCGGTGCGCCCGTTGGCTCCGCCAAGGTAGCGCGCGGGGTCGGCGATGAATTTTTCGCGGCACCCGCCTGAGCAAAAGAAAGAAGTCTCGCCCGCGTGCTCCGCCTTATGCTTGGCCGTTGCGGGATCGACGAACATGCCGCAAACGGGATCTTTCGCGAGAGCGGTTCCGCTTTCGGCAGAGGTCATCGGCAATTGGTGCTTGTGTTCCATGAGGGGGAGGCATAAACCTTCCCACCATAGGAAGGTCAAGCGGTTTCGCGACATGAACATCGGAGCTGCTGCGGCCGCGAGCGGTGTCACCGCCAAGATGATCCGCCATTACGAGGCGATCGGCCTGTTGCGCCCGGCCGAGCGCCGAGCGAACGATTATCGCGATTATGGCGACCGCGATATCCACGAGCTCAAATTCATCCGGCGCGCCCGGAGGCTCGGCTTTTCGATTCCCGAAATCGGCGAACTCTTGGCCTTATGGCGCGATCGCGGCCGACCGAGCCGCGAGGTCAAACGCATCGCCGAGGCGCACATCGGCGATCTTCAGTCGCGCGTCGCCGAAATGCAGGCGATGGCGAACACGCTTCGCGAGCTGGTCGCGGCATGCCATGGCGACGATCGGCCCGACTGCCCGATCCTCGATGACCTCGCGCGCTGATGACGCCGCGACATTGGACGCCTGCGCAATTCCGATCAAGCGGGCCTGGTCATTTTATGCAGGAATTTTCCGGTGAGGAGCTCATGCGACCGATCGACAGGACAGTTTGGTACGTCGAAAGTCACCTGAACAGGGCGGTGTCGCTCGGCGATACCGCCAAGATCGCAGGTCTTTCGAAATTTGCGTTGACGCGCGCCTTTTTCGCCGCAACGGGACGCACGGTGCTCGCTTACGCACGGGCGCGGCGCCTGAGCGAGGCCGCCAAATCGCTGCAGAAGGGCGCGCCATGCATTCTCGACGTCGCGCTGTCGGTCGGCTACGCGTCGCATGAGGCCTTCTCGCGCGCCTTTCGCGGCCACTTCGGGCTTACGCCTGTCGAGGCGCGCGATGGGCGTCGTCCGCTTTCGCTAACGGAGGCCATCGACATGAGCAACGATCCCGCACACCCGACGCTTTCTCCACGCTTCGAAGACCGCAAAGCCTTCAAGGTCGTTGGATTCAATCGCCGGTTCTCGGTGCAGAACACGGCGGGAATTCCAGCCTTATGGCAAAGCTTCGGCCAGCATATCGGCTCCATTCCTGGCGAGGTTCCGGGCACAGCCTACGGCGTCTGCTATAACCAGGACGGCGACTCCTTCGACTATCTCTCCGGCGTTGAGGTGCGGTCAGCGTCCGATGCGCCTCACGAGTTTGTCGCGCTTGAAGTGCCGCCCAACCGCTACGCGATCTTTCATCATGACGGTCACGTCACCGATATCCACGCGATCATGAGGGCGATCTTTTCGGACTGGTTGCCGACGTCTGGCCGCCAACCCGCCGAGGCGCCGCTTTTCGAGCGCTATGGACCCGAGTTCGATCCGCGAACAGGCGCAGGCGGTTTTGATGTGTGCGTTCCATTGAAGGTTTGAGAAAGGCCGCGGGGGGTGCGCTCAGCTAGGCGAGAGTTCAGCGGGCTCCTTTGGCCTCACCGCAGGAGCCCGCAACAGCGTCAGGCCGCCGCTTTTGTCCTCGTGTTATACACGGCGCTCTCGAAATCAATGTATCCGCCTACCGAAGCTGGGTCCGCAAAGGGCAAGATCTGAGTGGCCCAGAAGCCGCCGATCCCATTCTTGCGATCAATCCAGAAGTAGAGATTGGCGAGCCCGGCCCAAGCGAGCGCGCCGGCCGGCCGGCCCGTTGGAGCGTCGTGGTCGTTGATCATGAACGTCAGGGCCCAGGACTTGGGCATTCCGGGGAAGAACTCGGCGTAGTTGGAAAGGCTCGGAATGACGCCGGGCAGTCCCTTGATTTTCATGTCGCCCGGGAGACCGTTCTTGGCCGCCATCTCGACCGTTTCCTTCTTGAGGACGCGTCCCCCCGGTCCCTGGCCGTCGTTCAACCACATTCGGATGAACTTCGCGTAGTCGAGCACTGTCGCGTAAAGCCCGTGGCCGCCCATGTGCACCTCAGGGTCAGACGGCAGCGTAAAGTCGGGGAGCGCCGTCAGCTTTCCCATTTCGTCCCGCTGATGCATCGTCACCATGCGCTCGCGCATCGATTCATTCATCGAAAACGCGGTGTCTTCCATGCCGAGCGGCTTGAAAATCCGCTCCTTCATCACTTCGCCGAGTCGCTTGCCGGCTATCCCCTCGACGACCTGTCCGGCCCAGTCCATGTTCGAGCCGTATTCCCATTTTTCGCCGGGATCGAACAGCAGCGGGGTTCGAAATCGAAGCGTGCGAGGCGGTGATGACGCTCGGCTGCTTGTGATCCTGCGCAAGCCGGTTGTAGGTCTCATTGAAGAAGTCGTAGCCAAAGCCCGCGGTATGAAGCAGGAGCATCCGCGTGGTTATGTCGCGCTTCGGCGCGCGAAGCTTTGGTTTTCCAGCGTCATCGAAGCCGTCCAAGACCTGGAGCTTGCCGATCTCCGGGGCGTAGGTCTTCGCCGGCGCGTCGAGGTTCAGCTTGCCGTCTTCCACCAACTGAAGGCACGCTGTGCCGGTAATCGCCTTGGTGGTCGAGAAGATAGCGAAGACGCTATCGGCGGTCATCGGCGTATTGGCGCCGGCCTGGCGCACGCCGAAAGCGCCCTCGTAGATATTGGCGTTGCGGTCCGTTGCGACCGCGACGACGCCCGGTACTCCAGGGTTGGAGCTGACGGCCTTGTTGAGTACTGCGTCGGCCGCTGTTTTGATTGATTGAACCATGCTTTCCTCCCTGATAACCGCGGTGCGCCTTTTTTGGGCCGCTGGCTCGGATCACTTTATCATATGAAAGTTGGCGTAACTCTGTCGGGGTCGGAGCCTGCAGAAACCCCTTGTCCACGCGCGACCGCTGGTCCATGAGGCCGAAATGAACGTCGGCTCCCCCGCTCGCACCACCAATTGGCCCAATGCCATCCGCCCCGCGATGCGCGACGTCGCGACGAGCGGCATTGTCGAAGTGTTCAATTACGGCCGGGGGCGGCAGGGGCTCATCCCCTTGTGGGTGGGCGAAGGCGACCTGCCGACGCCACCCTTCATTAGCGAAGCGGCGAAGACCTCTCTCGACCGCGGCGAGACTTTTTACACCTGGCAAAACGGCGTCCCGGAGCTGCGTGACGCGATCGCCGCCTACATGACGCAAGTCTATGGCGCGGCGCCTGGAGGCGGCCCTTTCTCGCCGCAGAATTTCTTCGTCACCATTGGGGGAATGCACGCGATCGAGATCGCAACCCGGCTCATCGTCGGGCCGGGCGACGAGGCGCTCATCCCCACGCCGGCTTGGCCCAATTTCGTGGGCGCGCTGGAAATTTCAGGCGCCCGCCCCGTGCCCGTGCGCCTCGACAAAGGAACCCGCTGGAGCCTCGATCCGGCGAAGCTCGAGAAGGCGCTGACGCCCTCAACCCGCCTCATCTTTTTCAACACTCCAGCCAACCCGACTGGCTTCGTCGCGACGCGCGAGGAGATCGTCGAGACGCTCGCCATTGCGCGCCGGCATGGTCTTTGGATCATCGCCGACGAGATCTACGGCCGCCTCACCTACGACGGCGTCCGAGCGCCTTCCTTCCACGATGTTATGGCGCCCGACGACAAGATCCTGTTTGTCCAGACGCTCTCCAAAAATTGGGCGATGACCGGTTTCCGCGTCGGCTGGCTCGAGGCCCCGCGGGAGCTCGCCGATGTGATCGAGAACCTGGTCCAGTACACGACGTCGGGCGTGCCCGTGTTCAACCAGCGCGCCGCCACAGCGGCGCTCCAACAGGGCGAAGCGTTTCTCGCCTGGCAGATCGAGCGCTGCCGCCGCTCGCGCGACATCTTGTGCCAAGGGCTCGCCAAGACCGGACGCGTTCGCTTCTTCAAGCCCGAGGCCGCATTCTATCTCTTCTTCTCGATCGACGGCTTTTCCGATTCCCGCGCGCTCGCACTCAGGCTCATCGACGAAGCCGGAGTCGGCGCCGCGCCCGGCGGCGCCTTCGGCCCTGGCGGCGAGGGCCATCTGCGCATTTGCTTCGCCCGCGATCCCGAGCAGATCGCCGAAGCGACGCGGCGCATGGCGCGGTGGCTCCCGCCCTAGGGCTTTGGTCCCAGCTTTTGATGGAGCATCCTTATCGAGTGATTCGAAGGATGCGCTTGGGCCAAGTTCTACATGGGAGCGCCACGACGACAGAGGCGGTCCGTCGAGCGATACAGCGTAATCAAGAGAGCTTGAGGGGCGCTGTCCAGGCGCTACGGCGTCAATCCGAAGACCATCGCCAAGTGGAGGGCGCAGTCGTCGGTCTCCGATCTGCCGACTGGGCCGAGGGAGCCCCGATCAACGGCCCTGTCCGTCGAGGAAGAGGCCGTGGTCGTCGCCTTCCGAAGGCATACGCTGCTGCCGCTCGACGATTGCCTCTACGCTCTGCAGCCGACCATTCCGCGCCAGACGCGCTCGTCCCTTCCTCGTTGCCTTAAGCGTCATGGAATCTCGCGGCTGCGGCAGGTCGAGGGCGAAGCTTCGCCCAAGCGCAAGTTCAAGGCCTATGCGATCGGCTTCTTCCACGTCGACATCGCCGAAGTGCAGACCGCGCAAGGCAAGCTCTATCTCTTCGTCGCGATCGACCGCGCCTCCAGGTTCGCAGTCGTTCAGCTCGTCGACAAGGCCAATTCGCAGACCGCGCGAGCCTTCTTGGAGGCCCTTGTCGCCGCCGTGCCCTACAGGATCGAGATCGTGCTCACCGACAACGGCATCCAATTCGCCGACCCGCCGAAGAACCGATTAGGCCCAACCGCCAAGCTCCGCGGCCATCCTTTCGTTTTCCCGATTAGTCGGGAATTCGACGCGCGGAGAGAGGTTCGGCCTGACTACCTCCCCCACCAGCCATTCTGTGTGAACTCCCGGCGCCTCTGGCGTTGACCAGACCGCCTTCGCCGACCCGATCTTCACCGTCGTTGGCGGTGGGCCGCTTCTGGTGAGCGCCAATCTTAACGCTGGCCCCGAACCGTCGACCTGGGCGATGTTGCTCGCCGGATTTGGGGGCTTGGCTATGGCGGCTGGCGTGCTCAGAGAAAGCACGCTCTGACCTATGCGCGACGAGTGAATGGTTAGTCCAAAGAAGCACCGGCCACGCGACACGGGACCCCGCCAATCACCTCACGAGGCGCGGGCGCGCATCAGGTTGCCGACCGTCGCCCTGAGCTTGATCTCCGCGACTGGTTTGTGCAGCAGGGACGAGACCGCTGTCTTGCGCCTCCTGGAGGCGATCCGAGGCGGTATCGCCAGTGATCAGCAAGGCTGTTCGACCGCGGCAGCGTTCGGCGCGGGTAGTTCCTGGGCAGGGAGGCGTAAGCTATCTATAGCACGCGCGCCGGCAGTTGAAACTTTTGGGGCAGGCCGCATTCCGTCGATTGACCTGAAGGCCTAAGACGGGACCTAGGCCCTCAGGGCAATCTTGTGCGGCGAGGAGATCGTGGTCGACAATCGGCCCATGAAGCTGTTGATCATTGATGACCATCCGGTCGTGCGGGACGGCCTCGCCGCGTTGCTGCGGCAGTTGGGGCCGGAGGTCACTGTGTTGCTGGCCGACGGCGCCTCGAAAGGGCTGGGCCTAGCCGATGTTCATCCCGATCTCGACGTCGTTCTTCTCGATCTGGCGATGCCGGGGAGCGACGGATTCGCGGCGCTTCATGAATTCGGCAGGCTCCAGCCTCAGCTTCCGGTCGTCGTTCTTTCCTCGTCCGAAGACCCGCGCGACGTGCGCCGCGCGCTAGCGTCCGGCGCCCTTGGCTATATCCCCAAATCCGCACCGCCGCGAACCATCCTCGCGGCGGTGCAGTTCGTGCTCGCCGGCAATGTTTATGTACCGACCCTATTGGCCCAGGATACGGCGTCCACGCGGGACCAGGCTGCCGACCATGGTTTCCCGAAAAGCGGTGTGAGCTTAACCAGTCGACAAATCGATGTGCTGCGGTTGCTTTGCGAGGGGCGTTCGAACAAGGAAATCGGTCGGACGCTCGGGGTCTCCCAAAAGACCGTCAAAGTTCACGTGACCGCCATCTTCAAAGCGCTGAACGTGGCCAATCGCGTACAGGCGGCCGCGGTGGCGGACAAAGCGGGACTGATTTAGCGAGACCAACTTCATGCGCGGCGGCAACCTCACTCGACTGGCGAATTGGCGAGTTCGCGCTCGAGCCAAGCGGCGATCCGGAGCGCCCGCTCCTCATCGTTGCGCGGCGTGACGATCTGCAGGCCGCGGGCGGAAAGCCCAGCGGGCAGAGACGCCGCGGGCTCGCCGGTGAGGTTGAACGGATAGGTGTAGTAAACCCAGGACACGAGGCTTCGGTCCTCGAGTTCGTCCGGGATGTTGCGCCCCGTCTCGAGCGCCGAGACGGGCAGAGTGGGGCTCAGCAGCGCGTCGTAGCGGCTGAAGAAGGCTGCCATCTCGTCGCGCAGCGCGTAGCGTCGGAAGACCGTGTCGTAGTAGGCGCGCATCTCCTGCTTCAACGCCGCCTCGAGAATGTCCGCGACCGCAGGATCGAGCAGCTCCCGCGGCGTTTCGAGGATAGGCCTCAGCCGCGCGCCGACGCCAGCGTAGAACTCCGCGGCCCACAAATCTTCCGGGTCGGCGGCGAAGACGCGCTTGACTTCCTCGACCATGCAGCCCGCGCGCTCGAGGAGATGCGCGGCGCGGCCGCAGATCTCCACGACCTCGGAGTCGGGCTTTGCGTAGCCTAGCGTCGGGCTCCAGGCGATCCTGAGGCCCCCGAGCGGCGCTTCGCAGGCTGCGAGGAAATCGGGGACAGGCGCCGCATGGCGGCGGGATCGCGCGGGTCGTAGCCCGCAACGGCGTGAAGCAGAAGGACGGCGTCGCGGAGGCGGGCCATACCAGCACGCGGCCGAAATTCGCTTTGAAGCCGAAGGTTCCGGTGAAGGCTGCGGGAACGCGGATCGAGCAGCCCCGTCCGTGCCGAGGCCGAAAGGCGCGATCCCGGCCGCGACGGATGCGGCGCAGCCCGCGCTCGAGCCGCCCGGCGTCAGCGAGAGGTCGAGCGGATTGCGGGTGACGCCGGTCAGCGGCGAATCGCCGACCGGCTCGCAGCCAAACTCGCTTGTCGTCGTCTTGCCGATCAGGATCGCGCCCGCCGTCCGGGCGCGCTCGACCAAGGGCGCATCGACCTTGCCGATATTGCCCTCCATCGCCCGCGAGCCGGAAGCGTAAGGCAGGCCAGCGACCGAGATCACGTCCTTTGTGGAGATGGGTAGGCCGTGCAGCGTTCCAAGCGGCTCTCCACGCATCACCGCCTCTTCGGCGGCGGCCGCCTCTTTGAGCGCCCCCTGCCGGCGAAGCACAGTGAAGGCGTTGAGCGTCGGTTGCGTCGCCTCGGCGCGATCGAGCGCGCCGCGAACGACCTCGACCGGCGACAGCTCCTTGCGCCTGATGAGCCTTGCCGTCTCGCGCGTGCTCAGAGCGCCGGACTTGCCCGCCACTGGGTTAATCGCTGACGACGGCGAAGGCGCGCACTGGAGAGCCTGAGCCCCCCTTGAACTTCAGCGGAACGCCGAAGAACCGGAACTCGCCTCTGTCGAGCAACTCTTCGAGATTGACGAGCATTCCCAGTGCGAGATGCCGAGGTCGCGGCAGAGACGGTGCTGGGCGAAAATATTGTCGGTCGGCTTGTCGGTGGACGGCCCTTCGACGCCATGCATGCGCGAGCCCCGCTCGTGGAGCCAGCGCGTCGCCTCGACGGTGAGCAACGGATTCTTCCACACGCTGTCGAGCGTGGGGTAGTTGCGCTTGTGGAAGCCGGTGCACATGAGGACGATGTGGCCGTCCACATTGACCTTCGCCTTCGCTTCCGCCGCCTCCATGTCGGCGGCCGAGATGTCGCCGAGATCGGGAATGTGCCGCAGGTCGAAGCAGACCGCCTTGCCCATGAAGAGATCGAGCGGCATCTGGTCGACCGAGAGTCCTTTGGGATTGACGTGGCGGAAAGCTTCGACATGCGTGCCGACATGGTCGAGCATGCCGATGAAGTTCGTCTGAAACGTCATCGGATCGCCAGGCACGCCAAGATTCTGCGTTTTCGAGCTCTCGTGCGTCAGATGCTCGAGATACATGGGTCGGTGGAAAAGCTTGTGTGCGGGCATGTTGTCTTCGATCAGCAGCGAAAGATCGATAATGCGGTTCATCGTCGTTGTCTCCTTGGCAACACACTCCCGTTTCCGCGCGAGGCGGGCCGCGCGGATTGCAAGACGTCTCTTCGGATTCTTCTTCAGCCGGCCTGTCAGCCGGCGCGGCTCAACTTACTTCTTGCGAGGGAAACGCTTGGCGAAGTCGTCCGCCATTTCGTTCATCGTGACGAACTTGACGCCGGGCTGCGCGATCATGTGGTGGTAAAGCCGCTCGAGGATCATCAACACGTGCGGGCGGCCCGACACGTCGGGATGGATCGTCATCGGGAACACGGCGTAATCGTATTCACGATAGACCCAGTCGAACTGGTCCTTCCACATCTGCTCGATGTCGCGCGGATTCACGAATCCGTGGCTGTTCGGCGCCTTTTTGATGAACATCATCGGCGGCAGGTCGTCGAGATACCAGCTCGCCGGAATCTCGATCAGATCTGTCTCGTGACCGCGCTTGAGCGGCGTCATCCAGGCGGAGGGATGCTTGGAATAGTCGATCTTTGTCCAGCTATCGCCGACGCGCACGTAATAGGGCTGATGGTCATGATGCATCAGCGAGTGGTCGTATTTGATGCCGCGCTCTAGCAGGAGCTCATTGCTGACGTTGGAAAACTCCCACCACGGCGCGACGTAGCCGGTCGGCGGCTTCCCGGAGAGCTTGCCGACAAGTTCGATGCATTTGTCGAGAATGTAGCTCTCCTGCTCGCGAGTCATCTCGATCGGGTTCTCGTGGCTGTAGCCGTGAATGCCGATCTCATGGCCGGCGTCGGCGACCAGTTTCATCTGCTCGGGGAACGTTTCAATCGAGTGGCCGGGGATGAACCAGGTTGTCTTGACGCCCAGCCGGTCGAATAGCTTGACAAGGCGCGGCGAGCCGACTTCGCCCGCGAACAGGCCGCGCGAAATGTCGTCGGGGCTATCCTCGCCCCCATAGGAGCCGAGCCAGCCTGCAACCGCGTCAACGTCGACGCCAAATCCACAGAGTATCGTCTTGCCCATTTTCGTCTCCTCACCAGGTTGTTGGCCATTGTCGGTCCACCCGCGCGACGGCCGGCCAGCCCGTCATCAAGCGGTGACCGGATACTTGTCCTCGGTCAAAGGACGCCCGGTCGTGCGGGGCGATAGAGCGGACGTGACGCGCAAGCGCATAGCCTGCAAGAGGGGCCAGCGAGAACAGAGCAGGAGACGGTTCCGACATGGCTCTATACGGCGGGGCGGATAAACGGTTCGGCGGAAAGGGCGGCTGACAGGAGCGCCGTGTCTCGACCATGCGTCGCCGAAAGCAAAAAGCTCGTCGGCATACCGTCTGCATCGACGCCGCTTGGGATTGCGACGCCGCACCAGTCGAGGAAATTGCCGAACGAAGTGTTGCGCAAGGTCTTGAGATTCTCGCGCACGAACAAAGCATCGTCCGCCTCGAGCGGCGCGGTCGGCATCGCGACATGCGGTGTCGTCGGAAAGGCGATGATGCGGTCCCCAATGCGAGCGTTCGCTTGCTCGATGAGCCGCTTCCGCGTTTGCAAGATCTCAACCAGGTCGAGCGCCGTCATCGACTCCGCGAGACGGATGCGGGCGACGACCCGCCTGTCCATCCGTTCGGAGTCGGGTCCGTATATGCGCGCCTTGTGAACGTGCAGCGCCTCGAGGCCGAGCAAGTTTCCGTGCTTCGCGATGAGCTCGGAAATCGCGGCAAGCTCTGGCATGGGCTCGCGCTCGATCTTCGCCCCCTTCGCTGCGAGTCGCGCCAGCGCGGCTTCGAAATTCGCCACCACCGCCTCCTGGCAGTCATCGAGGACAATGGTCTCCGGCACGAAGATCTTGAGGTCGCGAATCAACGCAGCATGAGCTTTGGCGGGGTCCTCGCCACGCAAAGCCGCGTCGGCGAGCACGCAATCCTCGACGGTGCGCGCGAGCGGCCCGAGCGTGTCGAGCGTGCGCGACAGCGGGAAGACGCCTTCCATCGGGAAATGTCCGGTGGATGACTTATAGCCGACGACGCCGTTGAAGCTCGCGGGCACGCGCACGGAGCCGCCGGTGTCGGTGCCGATGGCGAGCGGCGTCAGGCCCGCGGCGACAGCCGCGCCGGAGCCGGACGACGATCCGCCCGGCGAGCGCGCTGTGTCAGGGTCGCGCGGGTTGCGCGGCGTGCCGAAATGCGGATTGAGGCCGATGCCGGAATAGGCGAACTCGGTCATGTTGACGAGGCCGACGAGCACGAGGCCGGCGCGCCCGCCCGCCTTGATGAGCGCAGCATCCTCCTTGGCTGGCGGATCGCCCGCGAGCACGCGCGAGCCCGTGGTGGTTACGCGGCCTTCAACGTCGAACAGATCCTTCCACGCGCATGGGACGCCATCGAGTGGACTCAGCGGCTTTCCTGCCTTCAGGCGGCCGCTGGCGGCCAACGCCTCGCGTCGAGCGCGCTCCGCGGTCACTTCGATGAAGATCGCCTTGTCCGGATAGCGGGCGATCGCGGCGAGCGTCTCCTCGATCAAGTCGCAGGCGTCGATTTTTCCGGCGTGCAAATCCGCGCCGAGCCGAGCGGCGGTGGCGGCAAACCTTGACGCGGTAGGCCTTGACCCGGCAAGCATCCGCGCGCTCAATGCGAGATCAGCGTCGCCGCATCGCGACGCCACGCTAGCAGCACATCGTCGCCGGATGCGTAGCGGCCGGCGTATTTGTCCGCATGAAACTCGACCTGGACCGGCTCGAAGGCCCCGATCGTCGCGGCGATTTGGACGATGTGGCCGACCTGCTGGAGTGCTCCGACCTTCGCCCGGACCGGATTGCCGCCATAGCCGGCGATGATCTGCTGAAGCGAGGTTGTCAGCGGCAGCACGTCGATCGCTTCAGCGGGGACCGCGAGACTCGCCTTTTGTCCGACACTGATGCTTTCTCCGAGGGATGCGCCGGCGAGCTGCCCGAAAGCCGTGTCGAGCAACATGCCCCCTTCGACGGCCGCGATCGTTTGGCCGGGAATGAGCGCGTTGCGCCCGATGAATTTAGCGACAAAAAGGGTCTTCGGCCGTGTGTAGAGTTCATACGGCGCGCTGATCTGCTCGACGCGGCCGGCGTTCATCACGACGATGCGATCCGAGAGGGCCAGCGCCTCGGACTGGGCGTGCGTCACGAAGACGAAAGTGACGCCGAGGCGCCGCTGGAGCAGCTTGAGCTCGTTCTGAATGCTCTTGCGAAGATTGGCGTCGAGCGCGCCGAGCGGCTCGTCGAGCAACAGGATGTCGGGCTCGACCACGAGCGCCCGGGCGAGCGCGATGCGCTGCTTCTGGCCGCTTGACAGGCGATCGGGACGGACGTCGCCGACCTCGGCAATCCCGAGCTTCTCGAGGATGCTCTCGACCTTGGCGTCACGCTCGGGCTTCGCCATCTTCTTCACGTCGAGACCGAAGCGCACGTTCTGCCGCACCGTCATGTGCGGGAAGAGCGCGTAGCTCTGAAAGATCATCGCGGTCGGGCGTCGCTCGGGCGGCACATCGTTGACCTGCTTGCCGCGGATAAAGATGCCGCCAGAGGTGATCGACTCGAATCCGGCGATCATGCGCAAGGTCGTCGTTTTGCCGCAGCCGGAGGGGCCCAGGAAGGCGATGAACTCGCCCTTGGCGACGCTCAGGTTGAAGTCTATGACGGCGGGAGTTCCGCCCTCATAGACCTTACCGACGCTGATGAGCTCGAGGTCGTAGGTCACGCGACTTTCGCCTTACCGATCGTTCCGGCTCCCCCGCTTCGCGAAGTCGCGTAGGGGAGCCGGGACCCGGAACTCAGTACTCATGCACTGAGGAACTCATCCCACTTCTGCATCAGATAGTCGTATTCGTCCGGCCATTGATGCCAGTAGGCGACATGCGCAGCGCGCGTAGCGAGCGATCCGCCGTCTCGCAGGTCGCCGTCCTTGATGCCTCGTTCCGGCGGTAGAGACCAGGGCTTGCCCTCGTACCAGAACGCATATCTCGCCGGATCCATGATCTTCTTGATGTTCTCCGTGGGCGAGTAATAGCCCTGCTCGGAGACCGTGATCGCGGGCGGGCCGGACAGCCAGTAGTCGGCATAGGCTGTCACGGCGTCCTTGTTCGGAGTGCCGGTGATCTCCGAGATGCCGATCGCCCAGGCGCGATAGCCCTCCTTCGGCACCGCGTAGGCGCAGGGCGTGCCCTGCGCCTTGACCGCCATGACCGCGGGCTGCCACGCGTCCGCGATCACCATTTCGCCCGAGGCCAAGAGGTTGACGAGCTCGCCGAAATCGCCCCAGAGCGCGCGGAACTGGCCGCCCTTCTTCTTCGAGACGAGGAACTTCGACGCTTCGTCGATCGCCTTCTTGTCCGGATTGCCCGGGTTGGGCACGTCGAGGAGCTTGAGCGAATTCATCGCCAGCACTGCCTGGCCGAAGGCGATCAGCGGGTCGACGTTGAGGCCGGACTTGCCTTTGAACTTATCGTCGAAGATCGCCGTCCAGGTGTTGGCCTCTTCCGCGGAGACGAGGTCCGGACGATAGCCAACCGAGTCGTAGTTGTAGACGGTCGGGACCATCCAGAGGGCGGTTTCCTTGTCGTCCGTCCAGATTTGGCCGACGATCTGCGCCTTCCGCGGCCACTTGTCATAGGGCTTGGTGAAAGTGTCGCGGATGTCAGTCCAGTTCTTGAGCGCAGAGGTCGGAATCGGCTCGATCTTGTTGGTGGCGATGACCGCCGGCAGGCGCTCGCCGATCGTCTCCCAACAATCATAGGCCGTCGAGCCGGAGAGCAGCTCCGTCTGTGTGTCCGGGAAGATCGCGCCCTTGCCCGAGACCGCCTTCACGCCAGACCTCTGCTTGAAGTCCTGGAGAATGCGTTCCTGCACCGTCACGGAAAGCCCGACGGTTCGCAGCTCCTCATCCGCAAGGCCTGCCGCGAAGGCCTGCTGTGCTCCGAACGGCGCGCCCATCGCCGAGACTGCGAGCCCGCCTGCAGCGCCTTGCATGAAAGCGCGGCGCGATACCTCAAATCTATCCATTGCCACCTCCTCCTCACCTTCCTGGCGACGCCCTCGGATTCAGTACCTTCCGACAAGCAATCCGCCGTCCACCACCACCACCTGTCCTGTCATGTAGCGGGCGCCGTCTGACGCCAGAAACACAATGACGTCCGCGATCTCTTCAGGTTCACCAATTCGGCCCATGGGAATGAAAGCGCCCGCCGCTTCGGCGCCCTGAGGTCCGAGCGAGTGCTCTTCGCTGAGGAGTTGCGCGGTGCGGATGTAACCGGGAGCGACGCCGTTCACGCGGACGCCGTCCTTCGCGAGCTCGACCGCGAGCCCGCGCACGAGGCCGACGACGCCGGCCTTCGCCGAGGAGTAGTGGACATGCTCGTCCCATCCATAGGCGACGCCCATGATGGAGGAGAGGCACACGATCGCGCCCCCCTTGCGCGCACGCATGCCCGCGACGGCGGGGCGGACCACGCGGTAGATTCCCTTGAGGTCGATCTCGAACGTGTGGTCCCACTTCTCATCGTCGAGCCTGGCGAGTGGGACGCGATGGGCGATGCCGGCGTTGGCGATGATCGCGTCGATGCCGCCATACTTCTTTTCCGCCGCGGCGACGACGGCGTCGGCGGCCTCTGTCGAGCGGACGTCCAGCTTGTGAAACTCGGCCTTCCCGCCCTCGCGTACGATCTCGTTGGCGACCGCCGCGCCTTCCTTTTCAAGGACGTCGGTAGCCACGACCGCATATCCAGCCTTCGCGAAGGCCTTGGCGGTGGCAAGGCCAATTCCGATGCCCGCCCCGGTGATGAGAACAGTCTTGCTCACAGCATCACATCTCCGGAATTGGGGCCGATGGTCTGGCCAACAAACAGGCTCGCCTCATCAGAGCAAAGGAAAGCCACCGCCGCGGCGACCTCCTCCGGCTCGCCGAAGCGCCCGAGCGGCAGCTCCCTTGCCTTGGCCTTGCGCCAATCCTCCGAAAGCGCGCGCACGAGCGGGGTATTGATCGGGCCGGGCGCGACGGCGTTGACACGAACGCCAAGCGCACTCACCTCGCGCGCAAGCGACTTGGTCAGGCCGATGATTGCGGCCTTCGCGGCGCTGTAATGGACGAGCTCGACGCCGCCGATCTGCCCGAGCTGTGAAGCCATGTTCACGATGACGCCGGACTTGCGTAAGAGCATAGCGGGCAGAAACGCCTTGGTCATCAGGAACACGCCTCGGACATGGACGGCGAACATGCGGTCGAAGTCGGCCGGCGTCAGGTCGACAAACAAGGCTTGGTGCACGTAGCCGGCGTTATTGACGAGATGGGTGGGGTCGCCGAAAGCGGCTCGCGCGGCCGAGGCGATCGAATCGACATCGCCTTCCCGCGACACATCGCCCCCCGCCGCAATCGCCTTTCCGCCGCCCGCCTTGATCTCGGCCGCGACAGCCTGCGCCGCCTCGGAACGCAGGTCGTTGACCGTGACGCCATAGCCGTCCGCGGCGAGACGCAGAGCGCACGCGCGCCCAATTCCCGAGCCCGCGCCAGTGACGACGGCGCTCATCATCACACCGCCTCCTGGATCGCGATGCGGCGGGCGCGCCGCATGCTGAGCGACATCAGGATCGCGTAGACCGCCAAGAGCGCGAAGGAAAACAAAGTCGTGAGCACGCCGAAGGCGAAGAGATTGGGGTGTATCTCCACCGCAAAGGTCGAATAGATCGCGAGCGGCAGCGTCTGCTCGCGGCCGGAGGAGAACAAGGTGCGCGAGAATTCGTCGTAGGAGAGCGTGAAGGCGAACAGCATCGCCGAAAGCACGCCGGGAAAGATCAGCGGGAAGGTGATCTTTCGGAAGGTGGTCGCCGGCGAGACGCCAAGCGACCACGCCGCCTCCTCAACCGAACCGTCGAACCGGTTGAAGATCGCCAGCATGACAAGGAAACAGAACGGCAGCGTATAGACGACATGCGTCGCGAAAGCCGTCGTGTACCAGTGGCGCTCGATCCCGGTGGTCGTGGCGACGAGGGCGGAGCCAAGGCCGACGAGCACGCCGGGAACGATCATTCCGAGCACGATCAGATAGAAGACAAAATCACGGCCGCGAAAATTGCGCCGGAAGGCCTGCGCGGCCATGACCCCAAGGACGGTCGAGGTGACCATCGTCATGAAGGCCAGCGTCAGCGAACGTGCCAGCGCAACGCCGAGCGCCAATGGCGCCACGCGCGATGGCGGGGCGAGGCCGAGAATGTGCTTGTACCAGAAGAGCGACCATGCCTCGATCGGGAACTGCGGGCCGCCCTCCGGACCCTTTTGGAAGGACAGGATGCCGAGCACGATGAAGGGCCCGTAGAGGAACAGAAGGAAGAGGCCCACATAGACGGCGAGAATGGGCTTGAGGAGCCGAGATTCCATGGTTCTCAGAGCTCCTTCTTCAAGTCGACAATGCGCAGGAGCCCTGCGATCACAATCGCCATGATGATGGTCAGGATGACGCCGACAACCGAGGCCAGCGCCCATTTCAGCGAGCCGACCTCGGTCACGATAATGTTGCCGAGCAGATTGACTTTGCGGCCCGAGAGCGCGGCGCTGGTCGCGAATTCGCCGAGCACCATGACGCTGACGAAGATCGCCCCGACCACGACGCCGGGCAGGCTGAGAGGGAAGATGATCTTGCGCAGCACGCGCCAGAAATCGGCGCCGAGATCGCGCGCCGCTTCGAGGATGTTCGGGTCTATCCGGCCGAGCATGAATGCGATCGGCCCGACCATGAACACGACGTAGATTTGCGTCATGCCGATCACGACCGAGAGATCGGTGAACAATAGCGCCTCGATCGGATTGTGGATGATCCCCGCCTTCATGAGCAGGATGTTGATCGCCCCCTCCCTGCCAAGCATCGGGCGCCAGGCGAGAACGCGGATCAGGAACGAAGTCCAGAAAGGTATGACGCACAGGACCAGGAGGGTCGTCTGCATCGTCTTGTTCTTCACGAACAGGCCGACGAACAGGGCGGTCGGATAGCCGACCACGAAGGTCGTGAGCAGCACCGTCAGCCAGATCCGGATCGTCGTCCAGAGCGAGGTCAGATAAGTGTCGGAAGAAAAGAAGGTCCTCCAGCTCGCGAGCGTCAGCGTGCTCTCGATCTTGAAAGTCGTCTGCGTCCAGAACGACACGTAGACGATCATCGCCATCGGAACGACGAGGAACAGAGTCATCCACACGACGGCCGGCGCGATCAGGAGATAACCGCCACCGGCCTTCGATGATTCCGAGGGCGCCGTTTCGACGGCCGAAGCGGGGAGGTCGGTCGTTGTCATGAACGCTCTCAGCCGAATGCGATACCGTCGTCGGCGCTCCACGCCAGACGATAGGTCTCACCGGGCGAAAAGGAATCGGGCGGGCCGTTGCTCAAGTGATGCTCCACTTCGACGACCTTTCCATCTCGGGCCTCGAAGAAATGCAAGATCGTCGAGCCGAGATATTCGCTTGCGACATAGGCGGCCGAGAGGCCAGGCCCGTCGCCGTTCGGCCGAATCCGATCGTAGCGCACCGCATAGGCGGGCTGCGGACAGGCCACTCGCGGCCCGAGTGAGAACTTGCCGTAAGGCGTTCGGAATCCCTCGCCTTCGATTGCGCCGTCGAACACATTGTAGCAGTTCAGGAAGCGCGCAACGAGCGGGTTCGCCGGACGGTCGTAGATCTCGCTCGGCCTGCCGAACTGGATGACGCGCCCTTTGTCGAGCACGATCAGGCGGTCGCCCATCGCCAGCGCCTCCGCCTCGCTTCCGGTCACGTGAAGGAACGGAATGGCGAGCTGCTCCCGAATGCGCCTGAGTTCGACGCGCATCCTGAGACGCAGATTGGCGTCGAGCGCGCCCAGAGGCTCGTCAAGGAGCACGAGCCTCGGCCTGATCACCAGCGTGCGCGCGAGCGCCACGCGCTGCTTCTGACCGCCAGAGATCTGGTGAACGCCGCGGTCCTCGAGGCCCTTGAGGCCGACGAGATCGAGCATGTCGAGCGTGCGCGAGCGAGCTTCGCTGTCGCTGACCGGCTGCGCTCCGTTGCGCAACCCGAAGGCGACATTGTCGAAGACGGAAAGATGCGGGAACAGCGCGAAGTTCTGGAACACGAAACCGACGCCACGGAGATAAGGGGGCCGGTCGCTGACGTCCTCGTCTTTCAGTAGCACGCGCCCGCCCTGCAATGGCTCGAATCCGGCGATCGCGCGTAAGAGCACCGTTTTCCCCGAGCCGCTCGGCCCGAGCAGAGAAACGTACTCTCCGGAATTGATCGAGAAGGAAACGGAGTCGAGCGCGGCGCGCCCGGCGAAAAGTTTGTTCAAGCCTTCCAGTCTCAGGACGGGAACTTCGGCCACTGCCTCTTGCTCTGTTCGAGTGGCGGCCCAGGACTTGACGAAACCGATCGACGGCTCTCGTTCCGTTGGGTCTCTTGCCAGGATCGATCAAAGCAAAAATGTCTAGTGTATGCAACCGAATTCATTCGCTCGGGGCCAAATTCTCGGTGCCTTAGGCAGGCCGCCTGTTTTCTGCGCAATGCGTGATTGCATCTTGACCAGACGGGCAATTCATAACCAATGTTGTACGCAAAAGTCATTTCTCCCAGGCGTCCCTCGGGGTGAGATAGGGGACGCCCACGGGCGGGTCGGGAAAGACCGCCACGATCTTCAGCCTTGCGAGATTCTTCTCGCCAAGCGTCACGAGATGACTGCGCCAGTAGGTCGCCGCAGCCTCGGTCGCTCGGCCTGCGATCAACTCAAAAAGCATGAGATACTCGCCCGTCGCGACAGCATCGTCCGGAAGCCCCAGCTTCGTGAGGGCCCGAGAGGTGGCCGCTAGCGGCAGGCGGTTCTGCTCGATGAGCTCGACGAGATGTCTGTTCGGCGCACGCATGATGCAATGAATCATGAGCGCGTCGTCGAGTCCGGCCCATGCGCCAGCATCCTGCGCGGCCGGATTGCGTTCGCGTTCCCGCCGCAGCGACTCGGCGATCCTGTCGTATTCCGTGTTCTCGGCGGCGAGCCGCAGCGCCTCGGGCTCAAGGATCTCGCGCAACTTAAATCGCTCCCGCACCGACTGGGCGGTAAGCGCGTTGACGACCCAATGCGAAGTGGCCGTCTTGGCGATGAGACCCCGCTCGTGCAAGCGGGAAAGGACGTCGCGGACGACGGTCCGGCTGACCCCGTAATATTCGCCGAGCTCCAACTCGATGATGCGAAAGTCGCCGAAAACGAGCGATGCCGCGACCGCCGTCTCGACCTCCTCATAGACGCGCTCCCAAAGGCCGCAATTCTGCAAGGCGCTGTCGATCTCGTCGGACACGCGCAGCCCGAGCTTCGCAAGGTCCGTGCGAATGGGCTTCTCGGGGGAGCTGGGGCCGCCCACCAGATAGCCGCGCCCTTCGAAACGCCGGACAAGGTCCTCCTCCTCGAGGATGCGGAGCGCGGCCTGAACGGGGGCGCGGCTTGTCCCGAGCAGACCGGCGATCGGCCCTTCCAGCAAGACAAGGCCGGGAGGCAGGCGCCCCGCCGCGATATTTGCCCTCAAAGCCGCAGCGACGAGCTCGTAGCGTTTCGACGTTTCGACCCTGGCCCGGCGAGGATTCATCTCATCTTCCGGTTCACGTCGGCCACAAAGCGCGACCAGAGCCGGGAAGCGTAATTGTACTCGTCCATCGCCGTATTCCACATGGCGATGCGGCGCGCGCGCTCCAAATAGCTGCCGCCGGACCGCTTTGCGCCCTTCGGCACAACGAGGGTCTTGCCGTCGACGCCGACGAGGCCGGTCGCGGCCTCCTTGCCGTCATACCAATACGCCCATTCAGCGGGCGTGAGATAGGTTCGGATCGCATCGGGCGCCGAGATGTAATAACCTTGCCGCGCCATGGTCGCGCCGGCCCAGCCCGAGAGCCACCAGTCGAGATATTCGTAGGCCATGTCCAGATGCGCTCCCGCGACGTGCCGCGCGATGCTCATGCCGCCATGCCAGGCGCGGTAGCCTTCCTCGGGCGCGGCTTCGCGTATAAAAGGCGAGAACGGCCCGAGCTGGTTGTAGATCGGCGACCACATGCTCTGAATCGCCGTCTCACCCCGCCGCAGCAGGCTGGCGCCTTCCTCATTGGTGGTCCAGCAACGCGCGAAGAAGCCTTCGTCAAGCCGGGCGCGGAGGAACCGGAACAAGGCCGCGAGTTCTGCGGGCGTCATGTTGTCGATATTCTCGAAGCGCACCGCGCCTGACGCCTCGGCCGCGAGCGCCGCGTCGAAGAGTCCGATCGCAGGCTCGTCCACGAGCGCAAGCCGGCCTCTCGCGCGCGGATCGAACAGCATGGCCCAGGTTTCGCGCGGCCACGGGTCGCCGGCGAAAATGCGCTTGTCGTAGCCGAAGGAATCAAAATTGTGGACTGTCGGCAGCATGGCGATATGCCTCGTCGGCTCTGAGCCGAGCGAATTATCGGGCTGGACGTAGAGCCTGTTCGCGGGCGCGTCCCCGACGCCGCGGCTCGCGTATTTGTCGACGCCGCCGAGCCGCGTCAGAGGCCCGACCGAGCCCCAGCGGGCGATCCGCTCGGTGTCGAGCGGCTGGAGCGCGCTCCAGTACCAAACGATCGCCAGATTATGAAAAGTCTGGTCGTAGACGTGGTAGGATTCGGGGTGGAGCGCCGCCTTACGCTGGCAATCTTGGAAATTGAGCACTTCGAATTCGAGGTCGAAGCCGAGGTCGGCCGCCGCCCGCTCCCTCACCGCCTCCAAGAGCGAGATGAAGGTGCCGAGCACCTTGAGGCTCCTCCGCCGGCGGATTGCGGGGAGGGACGCGGCGAGCTTTTGTCGTTTGGACGCCATACCCAAAACAATTCGCGGAGGACTTCGGGCGTTATCGCAGGCGCCCCGGACTTGCAATGGCGCCGCCGCTGTCCTTCATTGGGGCCGGTTGCGCCGGTCTCGGCCGCATCGAGGAGTTGGCGCATGTGCGCTTTATGCGGCGTTCTTGGCGGCAACGAGCATTGGACGGCGCCCGTAAAACGGGCGGGCGTCTATGTTGTCGGCGAGGAACCGGCCGATCGCAGGCGCGAGCGAAGGCGGCGGATTTCCGAGGCCAATGCTATTCTCGGCCTCATCGGCCTCAGGCTCGAGGATTGGCGGGCAAACTCTTATATCTTGCGCAGCCGGACCGGGAAATCCGAGGTGGTCGCCAACCTCGCTGCGCTCTGGCCGGCGGCCGAAGCCTTGGCCGGTCGGCCGCTCGACCCGCTCAATTCTAAAATCCTGGACCGGCGCGAGGCGATGAATGCATGAGTCCTTGGCGAGGCAGGTCCCGGACTTCACGCCGGTCAACCTGATTTCGGGCTTCCTTGGCTCGGGCAAGACGACGCTGCTTAAGCGCATGCTGGCGTCGCCCGCGCTTGCCGACACCGCGGTCCTGATCAACGAATTCGGCGAGGTCGGCCTCGACCACGAACTCATCGGGCGGATCGACGAAAACACGGTGCTGCTGCAGTCGGGCTGCCTGTGTTGCACGATCCGAGGCGAGCTCGCCGACGCGATCAAGTCGCTGCACTCGGGGCGCGCTCGGGGCGAAATCCCGGTTTACCGGCGGCTCATGATCGAAAGCACGGGCCTCGCCGATCCGCTGCCGATCCTCACCACCATCACGGCGGAGCCGGCGCTGCGCCATCACTACCGGCTCGGCCTCGTCGTCACGACGGTCGACGCGGTCAACGGCATGGGCCATCTCGACCGGCAGCCGGAATCCGTGAAACAAGCCGCGGTCGCCGACCGGTTGGTGGTGACCAAAACCGACATAGCCCATCCCCGCGCGACGGCCGATCTCGTGGGGCGGCTGCGGCGCCTCAATCCCACCGCCCCCCTCCGCTTCGCGACGGACGAGGACCTCGATCCCGAGGAGCTGATCGGGCGCGACCTTTTCGATATCGCGACCAAGAGCCGGGAGGTGATGCGTTGGTTCGAGGAGGAGCCCGGGCTCGGGATCGATGACGACGATCACCCCAACGCGCGCGGCCACGATCACGGCCATCCGCATGCCCACGCCCACGCCCACGATCCGAACCGGCACGGCGACGACATCCGCGCCTTTTCCTTCGTCTTCGATGAGCCGATCGACTGGACGGCGTTCGGCTTATGGCTGTCGCTGCTGCTCAACCGCCATGGAGAGGCAATTCTGCGGGTGAAGGGAATCCTGTCCATTGCCGGAGAAAGCGCCCCGGTCGCGGTGAATGGCGTCCAGCAGCTTGTCCACCCGCCGACCCACCTCGCGGGTTGGCCGACCGGCGATCGCCGCACCCGGATCGTCTTCATCTGCAAGGGACTCGACGATGACCCGATCCGGAGGTCGTTCTCGGCGTTCGTTCTGAAACAGAAAGCGCATCACTATTCCGTGGCATGAGATCATCTTTTTGATCGCCGCATTATATGACAATGCCAACATGCAACTTAGCGGCCAATAGCCGATAGTTTACGCTGACCGAAAGCGCGGAACTAAAAGGGGTCCTAAGCCACTGAAAAATCGAGGGCGCGACGGTAAAAGGAAACTAAGGCCCGGGCGCCGTCCGAATGCGCCGCTCCTTACGGGCGGCCTTTTCCAGGCGCCGATCTCCATCTTTCCCAGATTGGGCGCGAACATTCGCGGTTTTACAATATGGCGCGGCTTTGCCACGATGGCCCGCTGACCGACACGGAGAGAACGGTGAGGTTGCCGAATAACGCGACGCTTCTGAACTGCGACATGGGCGAGAGCTACGGAATCTGGCGCCTCGGCGATGACCAGCGCATCATGCCCTCAATTCATATCGCCAATGTCGCTTGCGGCTTCCACGCCTCGGATTTCAATCACATGCGCGCGACCGTCCAGCTCGCGAAGAGGCATGACGTCAAGGTGGGCGCTCACCCGTCCTTGCCGGATCGCCAGGGCTTCGGCCGGCGGGAGATGAAGATCGGTCGCGAGGAGCTCGCCAATTGCCTGATCTACCAGATCGGTGCACTGAAGGGCTTTCTCGAAGCCGAGGGCATGACGCTCCACCATATCAAGCCGCATGGATCGCTCTATGGCATGGCCGCTCGCGATCCCGAGGTCG
Organism: uncultured Alphaproteobacteria bacterium; assembly: GCA_963730555.1. Taxonomy (GTDB): domain Bacteria; phylum Pseudomonadota; class Alphaproteobacteria; order Rhizobiales; family Beijerinckiaceae; genus Roseiarcus. The sequence continues at coordinate 233,838 of CAVSSS010000012.1, forward strand.
CCAACGCTGTTTGCGATGCGGCGGACGTGTTCAAGACGCCCATTCTCGGCATGATCAACACGGAGCACGAGCGCGTCTATAAGGCCCGCGGCCATCGCTTCATCGGCGAGTTCTACGTCGATCTCGACTACGCCGACGACGGAAGGCTCATCATAACTCGCGAGCACGAGCCCGTCGCGCCGGAGATTGCGGCGGACCGGGCGGTGCGGGCCCTCAAGGAGGGCCTCGTGCGCTCGATCGGCGGCAAGGAGGTGCGCGTCGCAGCCGAGACGATCTGCGTCCATTCCGACACGCCGGGCGCCGACGTCGTCGCGAAGGCGGTTCACTATCGGCTGGTCGACGAAGGCTTCATCGCGGCGCGCGCCGCCGCCTAATAAATTTTCGCTGCAAGGACACTCGCCCGATGGCGATCAAGACGATCGACGCTCCGATACCAGGCACGTTCTATCGCCGGCCTTCGCCAGAACAGCCGCCATTCAAGGGAGAGGGCGACGCGGTGGCGGTCGGCGACACGATCGGTCTGATCGAGGTGATGAAGACCTTCACGCCGGTGACAGCCGAGGAAGCAGGAAAGCTCGTCGCCTTCCATGTCGAGAACGAAGACCCGATCATGGCGGGCCAGCCGCTTTATGATATTGAGGCCTGATCGGGTCTCATGGCGATCAAAAAGCTCTTCATCGCCAATCGCGGCGAGATCGCTGTGCGGATCATTCGTGCGGCCAAGGCGCTCGGAATCAAGACCGTACAGGCGGCAAGCGCCGCGGACAGGGACATGCTGTCCGTTCGGCTTGCGGATGAGACGGTCGAGATTGGGCCGGCCCAGGCGAGCAAATCCTATCTTAACAAGGATGCGGTCGTGGCGGCCGCCGTAGCCAGCGGCGCCGACGCGGTTCATCCGGGCTACGGCTTTCTCGCCGAGAATGCGGATTTCGCGGAGAAGGTTGAGGGGGCGGGGCTGGTCTTCGTGGGCCCGAAACCGGAGACAATTCGCGCCATGGGCGACAAGGCCACCGCTCGCGAGATGGCGGCGCGCGCTGATGTCCGCATCGTCCCTGGATCGCAAGGGCGCATCGACAGGGTCGACGCGGCGCTCGAAGCGGGCGGTCGCCTCGGCTATCCGCTGATGATCAAGGCTGCGGCGGGCGGCGGAGGGCGCGGCATTCGCGTCGCCGAGACGCCGGACGCACTTCGAAAGCAAATTCCGGAAGCCGCCGCCGAAGCGCGCGCCGCATTCGGCGACGATGGCCTCTATCTCGAGCGCTACGTCGCCCGCGCCCGGCATATCGAGGTGCAGGTGCTCGGCGACGGTAAGGACGTGGTCCATCTTTACGAGCGCGAATGTTCGCTGCAGCGCCGGCGCCAGAAAGTCTGGGAAGAGGCGCCCGCCGCCTGCCTGACGCCGGCTTTGCGCGAGGCGCTTTGCGGTTCCGCCGTGCGGCTTGCGAAAAGCGTCAGATATCGGGGTGCAGGCACGCTCGAATATCTCTACGACGAGACGACGGGCGAGTTCTTCTTCATCGAGATGAACACGCGCATCCAGGTCGAGCATCCGGTGACCGAAATGATCACTGGCGTGGATCTCGTGCAGGCGATGCTGCGTATCGCGGGCGGCGAGCCGCTGCCCTACCGCCAGTCCGACATCGTGATCCGCGGCCACGCCGTCGAAGTGCGGATCAACGCCGAAGACCCGGCGAAGAACTTCATGCCGGGCCCAGGCAAGGTGACCGCGCTCACGACGCCTCAAGGCGAGGGCGTGCGCTTCGACACACTGCTCTATGAAGGTTATGTCGTGCCACCTTTCTACGATAGCCTGCTCGGCAAGCTGATCGTCGGCGACGAGACGCGACCTCAGGCGCTCGAGCGAATGCGCTCGGCGCTCGACGCGCTCGCGATCGAGGGCGTGCCGACGACGCGGGCGCTGCATCTCGCTCTGCTCGAAAGCGACGAGGTCAAGGCCGGCGCGGTGCATACGCGCTGGCTTGAGGGTTGGCTGGCGTCGCGCCCGTTGACGCCGGGCGCGGCCGCCTGAGAGGACGGAGGCAGGCATGGCCATGAAGACACGATATTCGTTCGGCGGCGACGAGCATGTTTTCGTGGAGGTCGACGAAGAAATGTCGCTCGAGGCCTTCTTCAAGTCGCTGTCGATGACCAACGCCGTGCGCGAGAGCCGGATCAAGGGCGTGACGGAAATCTGCCCCGCCAATGCTTCGCTGCAGATCCGCTTCGATCCGGACGTCATCAGCCCGGGCGACATGCTCGCCGAACTCAAGCGGCTCGAATCGGGGGCAGAGAAGTCCGAGGGGGCGCTCAAGACGCGGATCGTCGAAATCCCTGTCTACTACAATGATCCCTGGACGCGCGAGACGCTGATGCGCTTCCGCGAGCGGCATCAAGCGCCGGAATCGACCGACCTCGAATATGCGGCGAAGATCAACGGCTATGGCGATATCGAGAGTTTCATTGCGGCGCATTCCGGGGCGCCGTGGTTCGTCTCGATGGTCGGCTTCGTCGCCGGCCTGCCCTTCTTGTACCAGATGGTCGAACGGGCGAAGCAGATCGAGGTCCCGAAATATCTCCGCCCGCGCACCGACACGCCGAAGCTCACGGTCGGACACGGCGGCTGTTTCGGCTGCATCTATTCCGTGCGCGGCGCGGGCGGCTACCAGATGTTCGGCATCACGCCGATGCCCATCTACGATCCGAAGCAGCAGGTGTCCTATCTCCGCGACTTCATGATCTTTTTCAATCCTGGAGATATCGTAAAGTTCAAACCGGTCGACCGCTCCGGTTATGACGCGGCGGTCGAACAGGTGGACAAAGGAATCTTCGACCCGCCTATCCGGCCGATAAGTTTCTCTCTCGATGAGTTCCACGCCGATCCCGCCGCGACCAACGCCAAGATTCTGGGGGCGCTCCATGGGGCTTGAGTTTGTGAAGCCGGGCCTCTCGACCACAGTCCAGGACCTGGGCCGGCCGGGTTATTACCACCTGGGCATTCCCGAATCCGGCGGAATGGACCGCTATTCGCTTGTCGCGGCGAATCTGCTTGTCGGCAATCCAGAAGGCGCGGCGGTGCTGGAAGCCGTCTTTCAGGGACCGGAGGTGCGCTTTGCGCGCGACTGCGTGGTCGCGGTGACGGGCGCCGAAATGCCGCCAAAGGTCGACGGCGCGGAACAGCCAGGCTGGACATCCTTTGCGGTCAAGGCAGGGCAGACCCTGTCCTTCGGCTATCTCAAGCACGGCGCCCGCGCCTACATCGCTTTTTCCGGCGGCGTCGATGTTCCGGTTGTGCTCGGGTCGCGCTCGACCTATCCGCTCGGCGCGCTCGGCGGCCATGAGGGGAGGCCGTTGAAAGCAGGCGACAGGCTGTCGCTTGGCGCGGCGTCGTCAGGCGAGAAATCTGGGCGGAGCGTCGCGGCGGACTTGCGCCGCCTCCCGGGCAAATCAGCCGAATTGCGCGCCGTGACCGGGCTCTATTGGCATCGCATCACCAACGAGGCAGGCGTCCATTTCTTCGAGGATACGTGGAAGGTCGCGCCTGAGGCCGACCAAATCGGCTATCGCTTTCGCGGCGGGCGCCCGCTCGCCTTCGTCCAGCGCAAGCAGCCGTTCGGGGCGGGCTCCGACCCGTCGAACATTGTCGACAGCTGCTACCCCTACGGCTCGATCCAGGTCCCCGGCGGCACCGAACCCATCGTCCTCCATCGAGACGCAGTGTCGGGAGGCGGATATTTCATGCTAGGCACAATCATCTCGGCGGACATGGACCTGGTCGGCCAGTTGCAACCGCATCAGCCAGCGCGCTTCGTCAAGGTCGACCTCGAGACGGCGCTCAAGGCGCGAGCGGAGGAAAAGGCGCGCATCGGGCGGCTGCGGCAAAGTTTGGGTTGATCCGGCATCACCGCTGAGCTTTGCGCCATTCCTTGTATTCCGCCTCGCCCTCTGCGCTAAGCGGATAGTACTTGCGCAGGTCGCCGCCTTGGGCGAGACGCATGCGGGAAAAACTCCTCCCACTCGACATGCTCGCCGGCGATCTCCAAGAGCTTCGGCGCAAGGCCGATCGGAACGAGCACGACGCCGTCGTCGTCAGCGACGATGATGTCGCCGGGGATGACGAGCACATTGGCGCAGGCGATCGGCACGTTGACAGCGAAGGGAATGATGTTCGTCTGCGCATGGTAGTTCGGCGTGACGTCCCGGACCCAGATGCCGATATCGAGCTTGACCGCTTCCGCCGAATCCCGGATGCAGCCGTCGATTACCACGCCGGCGCCGCCGCGCCGGCGAAAAAGGTCAGCATCATCTCGCCGAATATGCCGCTGGCAAGGTCGCCGCGCGCGTCGACGACGACGACGTCGCCCGGCTGCGTCGGATAGAGCACATGCCGGTGCAACTGCCGCTCGGGATCCTCGTATTGCGACTCGTCATAGAGGTCCTCGCGCTTCGGCATGCATTGCAGGGTCAGCGCAGGACCTGCGATCGTACGGCCCTTCACCAGCGGCGTGGCCCGCGGATCTGCGGGTCGCGCATGCCCAGCCGCCGGTTGAGCTCGCTGCTCAGCGTCGCCGTGCCGACCCTGGCGAGCGCCTCCACGAGCGCGCGGGGCGGCCGCGAAATGTCCTTGATATCCAGAAGAGCGTCCAACCGAGTCTCCTCGTCGCTTCTAGTCGCGCCCTGCATCATATCAGTCACCAGCCCCTTCGCTAGGAGACCCTGCGCGAACCAAACGAAAATCAGAGTCGGGATCACCATCAGGACCCCAGCCGCCGACATCGCGCCCGAGTTGACGCCGTATTGGGAGACGAAATTCGTGAGACCGACCGGCAGAGCCTGCGCGTTCTCGCTCGAGGCGAGCGTGATGGCGGTTCTCGGCTCGCAAACGGGAAGCGACCGTCGACGACAAAGCCCGTCTCGATTCGAGAGACCGCAAGAGAAGAAACGCCGCTACTGACGCACAAGGCCGGGCGGGATCAAAGCGCGCCGGGAGGAATGTATGAAGATCGTGAACGTCAAAACCGCCGTTGCGGCTTACCACGGCAAAGCGACGCTGGTCAGGATTGACACGGACGAGGGGCTATCGGGCTACGGCGAGGCCAATCCCGACGCCGGCGCGGCCGCAATCGTTGGCCTGATCTTAGAGCCTGGCGCGTTCAAGCGGAACTCGTCATCGGGAGGAGCGATAGGGCGTCGAACGACGCCCGTCCTTCGACCGGCCATGCCGATGTGGCGATCCAGGAGCCGCAGGGCGCGAGGCGTCTCCTGGATCGCTTCGCTTACGCTCGCGATGACGATCCTGGGTCGACCTAACCGCGTGGCCGCCCCAGAGCGCCCTCACCGCCACGGGTGGGCGGCGGTGGTCTTCTGTTCATGCGCCTCGATCGCCGACGCCTCGACCAAGGTGAGGCCGATGTCGTCCAGTCCTTCGATGAGGCATTGCTTGCGGAAGGGATCGATGTCGAACTTGACCACCCCGCCGTCGGGACCGCGGATCTCCTGGGCCGGCAGATCGATGGTGATCGTCGCATTGGCGCCGCGCTCGGCGTCGTCATGCAGCTTGGCGAGATCTTGCGCCGAGACCTTGATCGGCAGGAGGCCATTCTTGAAGCAATTGTTGTAAAAGATGTCGGCGAAGTCGGTCGCGATGACGCAGCGGACGCCGAAGTCGGTGAGCGCCCAGGGCGCATGCTCGCGTGACGAGCCGCAGCCGAAATTGTCGCCCGCGACGATGATCGCAGCCTTCCGGTAGGCCGGCTTGTTGAGGACGAAGTCGGGATTCTCGGATCCATCCTCGCGATAGCGCATCTCCGAGAAGAGGCCCGCGCCAAGGCCGGTCCGCTTGATCGTCTTGAGATATTGCTTGGGGATGATCATGTCGGTGTCGATATTGTCGATCGGCAGCGGCGCGGCGACCCCGGTCAGTGTCGTAAACTTGTCCATGTCGTTCGGAACTTTCTTCTATCCGCGCTTTCGCCCGACAGCGCCGTTTTGCTCGTTGAGGCTTTAGCAAGCGCGTTCCCGTGGGACAACGGCCTTAAGACCTCACAGATATTTCTCGAGGTCCTTCGCCGCTTCCTCAGGCGGGCGCTCGACGTTGAACGCCTCGACGAAGGCGCCGTTCTTATCCATCAGGTAGACGACGGAACTGTGGTCCATGGAATAGTCGCCATCCGGCTGCTTCTCACCTTTGCGGGCAAACACGCGAAAGGTCTTCTCGGTCGCTTCGACCGCCTGAGGACTGCCCGACAGCCCAATGATGGCGGGATTGAAGCTTGAGACATAGTCTTGCATCACCTTGGGCGTGTCGCGCTCGGGGTCCACCGTGATGAACAGCGCGGGGACCGGCTTATCCCCCATTTTGCCCAGGATGTCGGAGATCTTCGCGAGCTCGGTCGGACAGACGTCGGGGCAGTGGGTGTAGCCGAAATAGACGAGGAACGGCCGTCCTCGCAGCGTCTGGTCGCTGACCGTCTTGCCGTCCCCGTCCTTAAGAGTGAAGGCTCCGCCGATCAGCGCCGCACGTGGCCTGTTCGACGGGCTGGTCAACAGGAACGCCGCAAATCCCAGCAGGAGAACAGCCAGCGCGGCCGCGACAGCACGGACTACGAACGCCGTCGATCGGGGCGCATTGTTGGGTTGAGCTTCGGGCATCGGACCTTCCGTTCGGCGTCGGGCTATTAGCCCCGAAATTGGGCAATCTTCGGACGGAGGGTCAACCCGATAGGAACCTGCTATTGACCTTCCTTCAGCAGGGCGCCAGGACAAACGCCGGGATACGGGTCATGGTGCTCCGTCAACTCGAATATCTCGCGGCGCTCGCGCGCGAAAAGCATTTCGGCCGCGCCGCCGACGCTTGCCACGTGTCGCAGCCGACCCTATCCGCCGCCATCCGCCTGCTCGAAGAGGATCTCGGCGCGCCGATCGTCGAGCGTGGCCATCGATATGTGGGTTTGACCCCCCAGGGCCAAGTGGCCTTGGAGCACGCTCATCGGATTCTCGCCGAGGTCGAGAATCTTCGGCGCGGGCTCGAGGAGATCGACAAGGGCCTGACGGGGCGCCTTCGGATAGGCGTCATCCCGACCGCGCTGCCGATCGTTTCCCAGCTCACCGGCCCCTTCTACGCCCGCTTTCCGGGCGTTACGGTGGCGGTTATCTCCATGAACAGCCAGGAGATCGATCGCGGGATTGAAGAGTTCGAACTCGACGTGGGCCTCACCTATCTCGACGCGGAACCGATTGCGCACGTTAAGACCAAACCGGTTTGCGTTGAGGAATACTTGTTTCTAACGCAGGTAACCGGCCCGTTCACCGACCGCACCCATGTCACGTGGCGCGAGGCGGCGAATGCGCCATTGTGCCTGCTGACGCCCGACATGCAGAATCGGCGGATCATCGACGGCGTCTTTCGCTCCGTCGGCGCGAAGCCGGTCCCGGCGGTGGAGACGAACTCGATCTTCAACCTCGTTTCCCACGTGAGCGCGGGTCAATGGTCGGCGATCGTCCCTCGCCAGCTTTTGCGCTTCTTCGGCCTGCCTGAGGGCACGCGGGCGATCGAGCTTATCGAGCCTGTCGCCGAACGCACCATAGGCCTTGTGATGAGCGACCGGGAGCCGCCGTCGCCGCTCGCCCGAAACCTGTTCGCGATGCAGCTGCCCGACGATATCGCGGCCCTAATCCAGCCGCCAAACCGGCTCGGCGGGGAGCCGGGGAACGCGGATCGATAGAATTTCCCTATCGCATATTCCAAAGGTTCAATTTGAACCTGAGCCTCCTCGAGCGCATCTTTTGTAGAAACTCGGGAGGACATTTTGTCTGGCCGAATGGCCTTTGATCTGGATTTGGCGCGAACGCTGATCGACCGTAGGCGCGATGCTCTGGGCGCGACGCTGCCCATCCTGCACGACCTGCAGGAGCAGTTTGGTTACATCGATGACGCCGTTATCCCGCTGATAGCCGACGCGCTGAATATCTCGCGCGCCGAAACGCTGGGCGTGATCAGTTTTTATCACGACTTCCGTCGCGGGCCGGTCGATGGCCGTGTGTTGAAGCTTTGCCGCGCCGAGTCTTGTCAGTCGATGGGGTGCGAAGACCTCGTGTCGCACCTTGAGCATCGTCACGGGGTCAAGGTCGACGACGAAGAGAATCATTCCGGTCTGCACGTCGAAACTGTTTATTGCTTGGGCAATTGCGCCCTATCTCCGGCAGCGCTTCTTGACGGCGCCACGATCGGGCGCCTCGACCGCGATCGGATCGACGCGATTGTCGCAGGCGCGCAGGGCAAGACGCAATGAGCGCGTGCGTCTTCGTCCCCGCGGACTCTTCGGCGCTGTCGGTCGGCGCCGATCTTGTCGCAGACGCGATCGCCAACGAAGCGCGCCGGCGCAACCACGACATCGAGCTTGTGCGCACCGGATCGCGCGGCCTCTTTTGGCTGGAGCCGCTGGTCGAGGTCGAGACCGCCTCCGGCCGCATTGGCTATGGTCCGGTCGGGCCGGGCGACACAGCTCAACTGTTCGACGCCGGCTTCTTGAGCGGCGGGACTCATCCCAAGGCGCTCGGCCGCATTGACGACATTCCCTACCTCGCCAGGCAGCAGCGCCTGATCTTTGCCCGCTGCGGCGTGACTGACCCCCTGTCGCTGGAGGACTACCGCCGCCATGGCGGGCTTCGGGGCCTTGAGCGCGCGTTGGCTCTTGGCCCAAAGGCCACCGTCGAGGAGGTTTTGGCCTCAGGTCTGCGCGGTCGTGGCGGCGCCGGGTTTCCGACTGGCATCAAATGGCGCACGACCGCCGGAATCGACGCCGATCAGAAATACGTGGTCTGCAACGCCGACGAGGGCGACAGCGGCACCTTCGCCGACCGGATGTTGATGGAAGGCGACCCGTTTCTCCTGATCGAGGGCATGGCCATCGCAGGCGTCTCGGTCGGGGCGACCAAAGGTTATGTCTATATCCGCTCCGAATATCCACACGCGTTCGCCACGTTTGAGCGCGCAATCGAGCGGGCGCGAGCGGGCGGACTGCTCGGCCCGAGCGTGCTTGGCTCGGCTCATGCCTTCGATCTCGAAGCGCGGCTCGGCGCCGGCGCCTATATCTGCGGCGAAGAAACGTCGCTGCTGGAGAGCCTGGAGGGTAAGCGCGGGCAGATTCGCGCCAAGCCGCCCTTGCCCGCGATCAAGGGCCTGTTTGGCAAGCCGACGGTCATCAACAATGTGCTGAGCTTCGCCTCCTGCCCATGGATCCTTGAGAATGGCGCGAAGGCCTACGCAGCTTACGGCGTCGGGCGATCACTTGGCTCGCAGCCGTTCCAGCTTGCTGGCAATATCCGCTACGGCGGGCTCGTCGAGCTCGCTTTCGGCGCAACCTTGCGGGAACTCGTCGAAGGCTTCGGCGGCGGAACGCGCACCGGCCGGCCGGTCCGCGCGGTTCAGGTGGGCGGACCGCTCGGCGCCTATCTGCCAGAATCGCTGCTCGATACGCCGCTCGACTACGAGTCCATGGCTGCCGTCGGCGGCATGCTGGGCCATGGCGGGATCGTCGTCTTCGACGATAGCGTCGACATGGCGCGCCAGGCCCGCTTCGCCTTCGAGTTCTGCGCCAAGGAAAGCTGCGGCAAGTGCACGCCATGCCGGATCGGCTCGATCCGGGGGGTGGAGACGGTTGACAAGATCGTTGCTGGCCGCGACCGCCAAAAGAACGTGGAACTGTTGCGCGATCTTTGTGAGGTCATGACCGACGGCTCGCTCTGCGCGCTCGGCGGGCTCGCCCCCATACCGGTCTTAAGCGCGCTCAATCATTTCAGCGAGGATTTCGCCAAGACGCCGGCGCGCGTCGCGGCGGAATAGGAGAGGAGCCCATGGCGCTCTTGCAGGAACTCGACACTGGCACGCCGATCCGCACCGGCGAAGCGACCGTGACGCTGACGATAGACGGCCGCAAGGTCAGCGTGCCTCCGGGAACGTCGGTCATGGCCGCCGCCGCCCTGATCGACAATCCGATCCCGAAGCTCTGCGCGACGGACAGCGTCGAGGCCTTCGGTTCTTGCCGCCTCTGTCTGGTGGAAATCGAAGGCCGAAAGGGCACGCCCGCCTCGTGCACGACGCCAGGGGAAACGGGGATGATCGTCCGCACCAAGACGCCTCGCCTTGAGCGGCTGCGCCGGGGCGTGATGGAGCTCTACATTTCCGACCATCCTTTAGACTGCCTGACCTGCAGCGCCAACAATGACTGCGAGTTGCAAGCTCAGGCGGGAAATGTTGGCCTGCGTGATGTCCGCTACGGATATGCCGGCGCCAACCACTTGCAGGCGCCGACCGACGCGTCCAATCCCTATTTCACCTTCGAATCCTCGAAATGCATTGTCTGCTCGCGCTGTGTGCGAGCCTGCGAGGAGGTTCAAGGCACGTTCGCGCTGACTATTCTCGGTCGTGGATTTGACTCGAAGGTGGGGACGGGGGGCGTCGATTTCCTGTCGTCGGAATGCGTGTCCTGCGGCGCCTGCGTGCAGGCCTGCCCCACAGCGACGCTCAACGAAAAGCCGGTCATCGAGAAGGGAACGCCCGAGCGCACGGTGGTTACGACCTGCGCCTATTGCGGCGTCGGCTGCTCCTTCAAGGCGGAACTCAAGGGCGACGAAGTCCTGCGCATGGTCCCCTACAAGGCCGGGAAGGCTAACGAGGGCCACTCCTGCGTCAAGGGCCGGTTCGCCTATGGCTACGCCACGCATAAGGACCGTATCCTCAAGCCGATGATCCGCGAGCGGATCGAAGACCCGTGGCGCGAGGTTTCGTGGGAGGACGCCATCGCCTATGCGGCGAATGAATTCAGGCGCATCCAGGCGAAGTACGGGCGCGACTCGGTCGGCGCTATCAGTTCCTCGCGTTGCACCAACGAAGAAGTGTTCCTCGTCCAGAAGATGGTTCGCGCGGGATTTGGCAATAATAACATCGACACTTGCGCCCGCGTTTGCCACTCGCCGACCGGCTTTGGCCTCTCCAAGACTTACGGGACCTCGGCCGGCACGCAGGATTTCAAGTCCGTTGATAAGGCCGACGTTGTGGTCGTGATCGGCGCCAACCCGACCGACGCCCATCCAGTTTTCGCTTCCCGGCTGAAGAAGCGCCTGCGGGAAGGCGCGCGCCTCATTATCATCGATCCGCGCCGGACCGACTTGGTCAAGAGCCCGCACATTGAGGCCGACTACCATCTCGCCCTTAAGCCAGGGACCAATGTCGCCGTCCTCAATGCGTTGGCTCATGTCATCGTCACCGAAGGCCTCGTGAACGAGGCGTTCGTTCGCGACCGTTGCGACCTTGCCAATTTCGAGTCCTGGGCGCGGTTCGTGGCTGATCCCAAACATTCGCCAGAGGCGACGGCGTCAGCAAGCGGCATCGATCCAAGCGAGTTGCGCGCAGCCGCGCGTCTTTATGCGACCGGCGGCAACGGGGCGATTTACTATGGGCTTGGCGTCACCGAGCATAGCCAGGGGTCTACGGCGGTCATGGGGATCGCCAATCTCGCTATGGCGACCGGAAACATTGGTCGGGAAGGCGTTGGCGTCAATCCGCTCCGCGGACAGAACAATGTGCAGGGCTCGTGCGACATGGGCTCTTTCCCGCATGAATTTTCCGGCTACCGCCATGTGTCGACCGACGCCGTCCGCGAGACGTTCGAGCACATGTGGGGCGTGCCGCTTAGCAAGGAGCCGGGCCTGCGCATTCCCAATATGATCGACGAGGCGATCGATGGGTCTTTCAAGTGGCTCTACGTACAGGGCGAGGATATCGCGCAGTCTGACCCAGACACCAAGCACATCACCTCCGGCCTTCGGGCGATGGAATGCGTCGTCGTCCAGGATCTGTTCCTCAACGAGACGGCGCGCTATGCGCATGTCTTCTTGCCCGGCGCTTCGTTTCTTGAGAAGGACGGCACATTCACCAACGCCGAGCGCCGCATCAGCCGCGTGCGGCAAGCGATTCCTCCCCTTGCTGGCCTGGCGGACTGGGAGGCGACAATGGCCATCGCCAACGCTATTGGCGTGCCAATGAACTACACGCATCCGAGCGAGATCATGGACGAGGTCGCGGCTACAACTCCCACCTTTAAGGGCGTGTCCTATGCTCGTCTCGACGAACTCGGCTCGATCCAGTGGCCGTGCAACGATGCAGCCCCGACGGGCACGCCGGTCATGCATGTCGACCGCTTCGTGCGCGGCAAGGGCCAGTTCATGCTGACCGAATTTGTCGCGACCGAAGAGCGCGTCGGACCGCGCTTCCCGCTTCTGCTGACGACCGGCCGCATCCTGTCGCAATATAACGTCGGCGCGCAGACGAGGCGCACCGACAACGAGCTCTGGCATGACGAGGACGTGCTCGAGATTCATCCCTTCGACGCCGATGAGCGCGGCGTGCGCGACAGCGATCTGGTGGCGCTAACGAGCCGCACCGGCGAGATTTCGCTGCATGCTAAGATCACCGAGCGCGTGCAGCCGGGCGTCGTCTATACGACCTTCCACCACGCCGTCACCGGGGCTAACGTGGTCACCACCGACTATTCCGACTGGGCGACCAATTGCCCCGAATACAAGGTGACGGCGGTGCAGGTGCGGCGGACCAACCATTTCTCCGACTGGCAGGTGCGCGATCGCGAGCAGGCGGTCTCGGAGCGCCGGATCGAGAAAGCTTTGGCCGATGCGGCCGAGTGACGGCCCGGGCTCGATCGACGTTCCAGTCAGGGCCTTTTCCTACGATTCCGGCGCGAGCGGGCCTGAGCATACGCGAGCGATCGCTGTCGAGGCCCCGGTTCAGATTGTCATCGGAGGCGCGCCTTTCGCCGTCATGATGGCGACGCCGCAGGACCTCGAGGACTTCGCCTGCGGCTTTGCGCTGACCGAACAGATCGCCGAAACGGTCAAGGATGTTCGGGGCGTTGAGGTCGAGCGCGCCGAGGACGGATGGAGGCTCAAGATCGCTCTGTCCGGGGAGCGGTTGCAGGCGCATCTGGCGCGCGGCCGAGCGATGAGCGGACGCACCGGTTGCGGTCTGTGCGGCATCGAGGATTTCTCCCAGATGCCTTCGCCCCGCCCGCAACTCAATTCCCAGGCTCCGATCGCGCCTGCCGCCATCCGGGCGGCGCTCGAGGAGCTCGAGACGCGCCAGCCCCTCAATCAGGCTACCCGCGCCGTTCACGCCGCGGCATGGTGCGGACGCGACGGGACAATCGTCTTGGTCCGCGAGGACGTCGGGCGGCACAATGCGCTCGACAAGGCAATCGGAGCGCTCGTACGCGGAGCGACCGCGCCGGACAGCGGGTTTTTTGTCATCACCAGCCGCTGTTCGTTCGAAATGGTGGCCAAGGTCGCGATCTTCGGCGCGGGAACCCTGGTGTCGGTCTCGGCGCCGACCTCGCTCGCGCTCGAACGGGCTCAGCGTTTCGGCGTTCGCATTATCGCTGTCGCGCGCCGCGACCAGGCTTTATGCTTTGAGGAAAGGAAGGACGAGACCGGCGGAGGATTGGCGGCTTGAACACCGACAAGATCGACAGACTCGTCCGCATGGCCAATCAAATCGCCGATTTCTACGCCGCCATGCCTGAGCACGAGGCCACTGCCGGCGCGGCGTCGCATCTGCGCATGTACTGGACACCGAAGATGATCCGCGAGATCATCGCTTTCGCTGATCAAGGCCATGCCGGCCTCAACCCGGTCGCGGCGCGCGCGGTCCAGTCGCTGAAAGAGACTGCAACGCCCGCTTAAGAACTCTAACGGGCTCATGTTTCGCTGGCCGCGCCCTCCCAATCTCCTGCGGCTTCTTGTCGGTCAGCATATCATCAACGGCGTGAGCGTCGGCGCGGGCGTGATCGTGGTCGCGCTCGTCGCCTCGATGATTTTCGGCTTCACGGCGGGCCAGCCGGCGACGCTGGGCGCGATATCCGCCAGCATTTCCGATCTTCCAGCGCCCTGGCGCGAGAAAGCGCGTACGCTTCTCTTCGGCTTTGCGTTGGCGATGATTTCGACCGTCGCGATCCAGCTTGCGCTGCCGTGGCCCCTCGCCGCGCTCATCATGATCGGCGTCATAAGCTTCGTCGGAGGTCTCGTCACCGGGCTCGGGCGATGGGCGATGGCAGTCGGCATGCAGGCCGTGATTCCCATGGTCTTCATCCTGGGATTCCCACGCGAATCACTTCCTGCCGCGTTTCGAATCGAGATGGTGTTCGCCGGAGGGGGCCTCGCCTACATCGTCCTTGCGCTTTTAGCGACGGTTTTCACCGACGCCAGCGCTCGCCGCATGGTCGCAAGCGAAACGATCCGCGAATTCTCCATCTACTTGCGTGCAGTTGCAGGTATTTTCGACCCGGACCAGGATTTGGCCGCTGCCTATGGCGCGACGATCCGCCAGCAGTCCGCGCTTTCGGAGCAATTGCAATCGGCGCGCGCGCTTTTGCTCGAGCGGTCCGGCAGGGCAGGAGAGCGGATGCGGCTCGCGGCCTCGATCGGCATCCTGCTCGACGCGCTCGATGCGCTGGTCTCCGCCCAATGCGACGTCGAACTCATCCGAACGACGCCTGGAGCTGCGCCGGTGCTGGCGCGGATCGGGGACGCTTTGCGCATCGGGTCGCTCGATCTCAACCATCTGAGTCTTGAGCTTCTGACCACCGGCCGCCCCACGTTGCCGCCCGACCATCAGCTCGCGATCGACGCGCTTAAGGATGAAGCCGCGCGGGTCGAAGCGAATGCAATGGATGCAAAAGCGCACGCGGCGCTCGAGGCCGCGAGCTGGCGGCTCGTTCGATCGCTCGGTCACATCCGACGGCTCGAACAGTCCCTATCGAACGATGCGACGGCCAGGGCGGCGATCGGCGACATTGACCTTGCCGCGTTCATCCCGAAGCGGAACTATGGACCGAGCGCGCTGGCTCCGCATCTGAACCCCGATTCGCCCGTGTTGCGATTTGCGACGCGCCTGTCGCTCGCGATGATGGCGGGCGCGTTGGTCGCGCAATCGCTCGGCGACGAGCGGCACGGCAACTGGGTTCTCCTCACGATCGCGGTCGTGATGCGCGCAGGCTATGGACTCACCCGCCAACGGCGCGACGACCGCGTGATCGGCACGCTCGTCGGATGTGTGCTGGCCGCCGGCTCTGTGGCCTATTTGCCGGCTGGGGCGCTCGTCGCCGTTCAAGGCTTGGCGGTCACTGTGGTGCATAGCTTCGCGCGGCTCAACTATCGCATCGCTTCGACCGGAGCTTCGGTGATGGCTCTGGTGTCCTTGCATCTGGTGCAGCCGTCGGTCTCGGCGCCCATCCTGGTGCGTTTGGCCGATACGCTGATTGGCGCGGCGATCGCGCATCTCTTCAACTATTTCTGGCCGCGCTGGGAATTTGTCGAGGCGCCGAAGTTGGCGAGCCGCTTACAAGCCCAGCTCGCCGCCTTCGCTCTCGCCGCATTGAGGAGCGACGTCAGCGAGCATGACTACCGGCTGGCGCGGAAGAACGTGATCGAGGCCATGGCCGCTCTCTCGGATTCCGCGGGCCGGATGGCCATCGAGCCCATGACGGCCCGCAGGGGTCTCGAAGAGATGGCGGATCTCCTGATCAGAGCCTACAGCCTGGTGGCGCAGCTCTCGGCGGCGCGTCTTGCCGCTCTGACCGGCGCTCCTCTCCCGGATCCCTCAATCCGCGACTGGCTTATGGCGCTTCTCGGCGGCGCGTCCGGCGCGACGGGCCCCGTCGCCGAGCCTCCACCGGGGCCGCTCGTCGCCGCCGCGACGGCTGTGACGGGCGCCGCCCGCAATTATGAGCGCGCCGCGAAGAGCAGCCCTGCCTAAACTAGGCTCAAAGCCTGGAGGCGAACGCTTAGGCCACCTGGAGATTGCTCCTGCGGTCTTCAGACAGCGCCGCCTTCTGGTCACTCCGAGGCCGGTTCGAGGGCGGAACGGACGCGCTTCAGTTCGTCCTCGAGCCGCGCTTCGACCCCATGCGCTTCAGCTTTAATCCAATCGATCACGACGTTGACGTCGTCGCGCGGTGTCGGATCCGCTTGAACCAACCAATAAGCGTAACCCTGCGCGTGATCCGAATCGGCGCCCCCGACTGCGACGAGCCGCCCCTGGAACAGCAAGGGTTCGATGAGAGCGACGCGGCCAAGAGCGATTCCCTGGCCTTCCAACGCCGCCAGGATCACCTGATCGTACTGATTGTAGCGCAAGACGCCCTTCGGCTTGATCGCGCTCAAACCCATTGAATGCAGACGATCGGCCCATTGCAGCCATGGGCGATTCGCGTCGTCGTATTCGATGAGAACGTGTCTCGCGATAGACTCGGAGTCGAGCCGGCTGACGCCAAGCGACGGACTCGCGACGGGCGCGACCGCTTCGCCGAAAAGACGCGGCGATCCAGGCGGCGCATTCGCGGCGGCGCAATATCGAATCGCGATATCTGCGCCGTGCGCCCTCAGATCCATCACTTTGTTGCTAGCCGCTATTCTCACGTCGATATCGGGGTGGTGTTGCTGGAAACCGCCGAGACGGGGCACGATCCAGAGTCCCGAGACGCCGATGCTCGCTGTAATGGTCACTGGCCGTCGGTCGCTGCGGGCGGCGAGAGCGTTGACCCCATCCTGCAATTGTTGAACTGCGCTGTCGGCGACGCGGAAGAAGCGCTCGCCTTCGGCAGTAAAGCTAATTGAGCGATAGCCGCGATTGAGCAGGCGCACGCCGAGCGCCTCTTCGAGCGCGATGATCTGGCGGCTGACGGCGGACTGGGTGAGGAAAAGGTCCTCGGCGGCGAGCGTCACGCTCATCCGCCGACCGACGGCGACGAAGCCGCGGATAAGATCCAGGGAAGGCAGTCGGACGGGGAACTTTCGCATGTGCTTTCCTCATGCGAGGAAGCTGACCCTCTTTGACGAACCGCTCTCTGTCAAGCCAACGAGAGGGTCTTCTGCGGAAGGCGCGTGATAGCAAGCAGCTAAATGATTTCGGCGTCGCATTCCATAAGCGAATGAAAACGATGCGGAGATGTCGTTTGACGGCGAGAAATCCTGGACCCATCTAGGATGCGAAAAGGCGAGCCCGTGCCGCCATCGCGCTCTTGGAAACGGTCTGAGTGACCGATCTCCAGGCGCCGCCAGATCGGGTCCGGCTTGTGGGCCGCTCGCCGGGGAGAATGACATGCTGCGCATCGCATTGCCGCACATCGCGCTAGGAACATCGTCGCCGGGTTTCGCCCGATGGCGAGGCGCGCTGCAGGAGTGGCGTCGACGGGATCTGGACCGCGTCGCGTTGGCGCGAATGTCAGAGGCGGAGCTCCACGACATCGGCGTCACGTCGGCCGAACGCTGGGCGGAGATCAACAAGCCTTTCTGGCGCGGGTGACCGAAAGCAAGTGTCCCCCTGTGGAGGCAAGGAGCGCGTCCTGGCGGAGCAAGCTCAAGGCGTCAGGGGCTTCGCCAGTAGGCGATCAACTTTGGAATTGAGACGGACCCGCCTCGAAATGGAGTGCGGGCTCAGCGCGAGCTTGGGAAGCAAGCGAGGAGCTGCTTGTTACAAAGTCTGACGGTTCGGGCTGACCGAAGCCCGCGCTATAGCCGCTTCTCGAACCAATGGTCGGCGTATGGATTGTCATTGAACCGGGCGATTTCCCGGTAGCCCTCGTTTCGGTAGAGCGCGTGCGCTTCGGTCAGCGCCCGATTGGTGTCCAGCCGCAGCGTCCTTACGCCCGCTTCGCGGGCGGCGGCTTCGAGCGCTCGCAACATCCGCCGCGCAACGCCCATGCCTCGCGCGGACGGCGCGGTCCAGACCCGCTTGATTTCCCCCGTCGCCTTGTCCACCCGTTTGAACCCGCCGCACCCAACCGCCTCGCCATCGAGCCGGGCGATCACGAAAAGGCCCGACGGAGGGGTCATGTCTGCGACGCTAGCGGAGGCCTCCGCATCGGCGTCAAATCCGCTTTCGAAACGCGCCGCGAGTTCGCGGAAGTACGCGTCCAGGCAGCGGCGCGCGTCAACGCCATCCGGCGGATCAGCAGAGACCTTGACCGACGCGGCTCGGATGAGTTGCTCGACTTCCCCCATCGCCGCCACTAAGCGACTCTGCGCGGAGGCGTTGAGCGGCTCCAACATCGACGCCGCGAGATTGTCGGAAAGCTTGTCATAGGCCGCGCGTTCGGCGCCGCCTTTGCGCGTCAGGCTCACACGGCGGCGGCGACCATCCCCAACCCCTTTCGACACATCAATCAACTCCTGCTTCTCCAGGGATTGCAGCAGGCGGCTGAGATAGCCGGAATCGAGCCCTAGCTTGCTGCGGAGCGTGCTGACGTCAGCGCCATCGGCGCTGATCTCGAAAATGAGGCGCGCCTCCGCCAGCGGGCGGCCCCGCCGGAGGTAATCGACCTCGAGCGCGCCAACGCGCTGGGTCACGAGCCGATTAAACCGGCGAACCCTTTGTAGCGAGTTCTCGTCCATTCTCTGACTCTAGTCAGATATATTGGTCGATTTCAAGCTACCGCGTTTCGGCGAAAACGCTCTCTTCCCAAAGACAGAAGTTTTGCCGGGCAACCCAGAGGGAAGCGCGCGACATTGTGATTGGCGGCGCAGCGCGGCATGGTTACGGAGCAGATTGCGGCCGAGCCGCAAACGGCGTTAGACTGGTTGCAAGCGTCACCGGCGCGCGCTGTCTTTGCCATGCTTTGTATCCCGCATCACGGTTCGCGCCCAAGAAAAAGAGTCGAGGCGGGTTCCGCCGCGGAACGCGTCCGCCCGCCGAGACGTTCAGGGCTATGGGGCCCCTTGGTTAGGGAGAGACTATGATGCCAAACGTGGAATACGCACTAACGCCCAGCCACTCGCTTCGCTACCTGGACGTCGCGCCCATGATCACCGCGCTTCGATTCCAGCCTTCCGATTTCGAATATGCTCATGGCTGGCTCAACCATGTGCCAAGCCGCCATCGCTTTCAGTTCGACCGGAAGGGCCGGGTGACGATTGACGCCCTGTGTGGCTGCGCGGCTCTCTCGGTGCGACCCGAGCAGGCGGACGAACTCCATTCGATGTTCAGGGTCTGGAGGCAGGACTACTGGGTGCCCCTGGAGACGAACCGGGAGTTCGCGTCACACTTCGCCGAGCCGAACGCCTGGGTGAGACTATTCCGTGACATCCGCATGGCCTGGCGACGTTTCCGTCGGCGAGTGGATCCGGTTACGATCCCCGCCGACGTGTTTCCCTCGGCCACGCCGGCGGAATAGCAGCGGTCACGTGCTTTAAGCCCGCGCCGCGCAGGCGCGGACTTAAATCATCTCGTTCCGAACTGACAGGCCGCTCGGCGCAAGCGGAAGGGCGAGCATTACCGCGCGAAGCTGACCGCGTTCCCCGCGTCGACGTTGAGAATATTGCCGGTGCTCTTGGATGAGAGGTCGGAAGCAAAATAATAGACCGCCTCGGCGATGTCCTCCGGGTAGACGGATCGCTTCAACAGCGAGCGCTGGCGATAAACCTCCTCGAGTTCGTCCTCGCTCACCTTGTTTGACGCGGCTCGTTGGGTCCTCCATTCGCCCTGCCAGATCTTCGAGCCGCGCAGCACGGCGTCCGGATTGACCGTATTGGCGCGGATGCCGAACGGCGCGCCTTCCAGCGCCAGGCAGCGGGCAAGATGGACTTCCGCTGCTTTTGCCGCGCAATAGGCTGAGGCGCCGGGCGAAGCCGCGAGCGCATTCTTCGATGCAATGAAGATGATGCTGCCGCCGAGGCTCTGATCCTTCATGATCCGATAGCCCCCTCGCGCGGACAGGAAATATCCCGTCGCAAGGATCGAGATGTTGCGGTTCCAAAGCTCGAGCGAGGTGTTCTCGAACGCTGCGGCCGAGGCGATGCCGGCATTGGCGACGACGATGTCCAATCCGCCAAAGGCAAGGACCGTCTCGTGAAAGGCGGCGTCGACCTTGCCCTCGTTCGTGACGTCGACATGCACGCCGCTCACAACATCCTTGCCGAACTTTTTGCCGAAGTCGGCGACGGCAGCTTCAAGGCTCTGGGCGTCGATGTCTGCGAGCACGACGCAGGCACCCTCGCTCATGAGCCGGGCAGCGATCGCTTGGCCAATTCCGCCCGCGCCGCCGGTGACCAGTGCGACCCGCCCAGCAAGCGATTTCGGCTTCGGCATGCGTTGAAGCTTGGCCTCCTCGAGCAACCAATATTCGATATTGAACGCTTCCTGCTCCGAAAGCCCGACATAGCGGCCGACGCTCGACGATCCACGCATCACGTTGATCGCATTGACATAGAATTCCGAGGCGATCCGGGCGGTCGATTTGTCCTTGGCGAAGGACAGCATGCCGACGCCAGGCACGAGATAGATGACCGCGTTGGGATCGCGCATGGCAGGCGAATTGGGATGCTTGCAGCGTTCATAATAGGCCGTGTAGTCCGCGCGGTAGTCGGCGAGAGTTGTGTCCAGCGACGCGATCACCGCGTCGAGATTGCGCGCTGCTGGATCATGAGGAAGCACGAGCGGACGGATCTTGGTCCTGAGGAAGTGATCCGGGCACGACGTCCCAAGCGCCGCAAGGTCTTTGAGATCGCGCGAATTGACGAACTCCAACACGGCGGGCGCGTCGGTGAAGTGTCCGATCTTGCGCTCGCTCGCCGAAATGTGCTTGCGAATGGCGGGCAAGAGCTTCGCTGCGGCGTTGCGACGGTCCGCCCGCGGCAGGGCCTCGACGCGATGGCCTCCGAAGGCTGCTTTGGGCGCCCTGGCTGCAAGCCATTCGGCGGCCTTGTTGATCATCTCCAAAGTGGTGCGATAGCATTCCTTCGAGGTTGACCCCCAGGTGAACAGGCCGTGGCCGCCGAGCACCACGCCCTTCATGTCCGGATTGGCCTCAGTCATCGCGCCGAGCTTGAGCCCAAGATCAAAACCCGGCCGCTGCCAGGGCAAGAAGCCAAGCTCCCCGCCATAAATCTCGCGCGTGAGCGCCTCCGCGTTCTCACTCGCGGCGATCGCGATCACGGCGTCGGCGTGAACGTGATCGACGTGGCGGTGCGGAACGAAGCCGTGCAGCGTGGTGTCGATCGAGGTTGCGCGGGGATTGAGGTTGAAGGTGCAGTGGTTGTAGAGCGCGACCATCTCGTCCTCGTGTTCGAGGCCACGATAGGTCGACTTGAGGTTGAGGAGCTTGTCGAGATAGAGCGTTGAGAAGCCATCGAGCTTCATCGAGCCGATGTCGCCGCCCGACCCTTTGACCCACAAGACTTGCGTTGGCGCGGCGGTCAGCGGATCGGCCGCGGTCAGCTTGGCCGAAGTGTTGCCGCCGCCGAAATTGGTGATGCGCAGGTCGCTGCCGAGCAGGTGCGATCGATAGAGCAGGAGACCGGGATCATCGAGAGTGGCCGCATGCTCGTCATCCCAGAGATTGGGCAATGGAGCGTCAAAACGAACTTGACCGCCGCTCATGAGCTGTTCCTCTCAAATTCTTGCGATTTTCATCCCCCAATAGGCAAATGCCCGAATTGCGTCAACGGTTCTGCGCGATTGCGTGAATTTGGTGAGCGAGTTTGATCGATTGACAGTCCTATAGGCGCGTGGCAGTGAAAGTGGTAACGACCAATTTTGGGGAAACGACAAGGTTATGCGCGAGCGACAGCGCGTCGAAATCCTCCGCAATCTGCTCGCCGCGCAAGGCTTCCTCTCAATCGCCGATCTCATGGCGGCGACGGGCGTGTCCGCCGCCTCGGCCCGACGGGACGCTGGGCGCCTGGCGGCCGCTGGTTACGGCAAGCGAGTTTATGGCGGCGTCCAGGCGCTCGGCGACGCGCTGTCGTCTCGCATGAACTCAAGCCTCGCTCGGCACGCAATCGTTCGACGTCAGCCGAGCAATCCAGGTCGAACCCAAACGGGCCATCGCCCGACGCGCCGTGGATATGTGCGTCGACGGCGATGCGATCATCATCAATGGCGGCACCACAACCTTTGAGATGGCCGAGTACCTGCGCCATAGGCGGCTCAAGATTCTGACCAACTCCTATCCCTTGGCCGAGTTTCTCATCCGTGAGACGCAGAACCGGGTCGCTTTGCCCGGCGGCGAGGTCTATCGCGAGCAGAAGATCATCGTCGCACCATTCGAAGACGACGCCATTCAACATTATTCCGCGCGCCTCATGTTCATGAGCGCAATCTCCATTGGTCCGCGCGGCGTGATCGAGGGTGATCCGCTGATTGCGCGTGCGGAAACGAAACTTCTGCGGCGCGCCGACAAGCTGGTCGTGCTCGCGGACGCTTCGAAATTCGCTCAGCGCGGGAGCCTCGTCGTTTGTCCCCTCACGCACATCCATGCGCTCATCACCGATCGGGCTGCGCCGCCGGAGGCGCTGGCCATGCTGCGCGACGCGGGCGTGCAGACGATCGTCGTCGATCCCGAGACGCGCGTGACGGAGGCGGCGTGAGCGTGGAGCAGGAGATCGACGTTTCCCCCGGCCAAGTCGCGCCACTGCTGGAGGTGCGCGGCATCGAGAAGACCTTCCCCGGCGTCCGCGCGCTTTCGGGCGTCTCGTTCGACGTTCGTCCAGGCGAGGTTCATGCGCTGCTCGGAGAGAATGGCGCCGGCAAATCGACCCTGATCAAGATCGTCTCCGGGGTCTATCAACCCGACGTCGGCTCGATTCTCGTCAACGGAAAACAAGTTCACTTTTCCACGCCCGATGACGCGCGCCGCGCGGGCGTCGCGACGATCTATCAGGAGCTCCTGCTGTTCCCTGAGCTCAGCGTCGCCGAAAACATCTTTCTCGGCCACGCCCCGCTGGCCGGGGCGGGCCGCATCGATTGGCGGGCGATGCGCGCCGAGGCCGCGCGCCTGCTCGACTCGCTCGAAATCGACGATCTTTCTCCCGATCAAATCGTCGGCGCGCTGACCGTGGGAAACCGTCAACGAGTCGAGATTTTGCGCGCTCTGTCGCACGACGCGCGCATCCTCATCATGGACGAGCCGACCGCGGCGCTGACCGAAGCCGACGTGACGCGTTTGTTCGACGTCGTGCGCCGCCTTAAGCGGCGCGGCGTCGGCATCGTCTATATCAGCCATCGCCTCGACGAGATTTTTGCAATCGCCGATCGCGTCACCGTATTGCGCGACGGCGCTTATGTCGGTTCGCGCGACGTCGCCGACACCAACGTGGCCGAACTCGTGCAGATGATGGTCGGGCGGCGGCTCGAGAGTCTATTTCCGAAGACGGCGGCGCCTATCGGCGCGACGGTTCTCGAAGCGCGCGACCTCGTGCGCCGGCCGCTCACCAAGGGCGTCAGCCTCACCGTCCGCGCTGGCGAGATCGTCGGCCTTGCAGGGCTCGTCGGATCGGGCCGGAGCGAACTCGCGCAGACGCTGTTCGGGATGACGCCGAGCGAGTCAGGCGAGATTCGGCTGAACGGCGAAAGCGTCCGAATCGACTCGCCTGAGCGCGCGCGCGCAAAAGGCATCGCCTACGTACCCGAAGATCGCGGCACGCAGGGCCTGGTCAGGGGAATGAGCGTCCTGCACAACTTTTCGCTTGCCGCGCTCGGGTCTCTGTCGCGCGCCGGATTTATCGACCGCGCCGCGGAGCGGCGAATGGCGCAGCGGGGCGTCGCGCGATTCAGCGTCAAGACAAGTTCGGTCGACGAGATCGCAGGCCGCCTTTCCGGCGGTAATCAGCAGAAGATCGTGCTTGGCAAGTGGCTCGCCAACAATCCCAAGTTGCTCATCCTCGATGAGCCAACCCGGGGCATCGACGTCGGCGCCAAAGCCGAGATCCATCGCCTGATGAGCCAGCTCGCGGCCGAAGGCGTCGCCATTCTCATGATTTCAAGCGAATTGCCCGAGGTTCTGGGCATGAGCGACCGCGTGCTCGTGATGCGCGAAGGCCGCCTTGTGGCCGAGTTCGATCGCGCGGACGCGACATCCGAGGCGGTCGGCGCGGCGATGATGGGCGGAACGTCGAGCGAAGAGCGGGCGGCGTGAGCGCGGCCGCGATCGCAAGTTCGGCAAGCGCGCGCGGCGGCGTGTTCCGCCGTCTGGCCGGACAGGAGGCTCTACTTGCGGTTGCGATCGTCGTCCTCGCCATTGTCGTCGGGCTGATCAATCCGCGCTTCCTCGCCACGCGCAATCTTTCCGACATCCTGCTCGGCAACGCCTATATCGCGATCGCCGCCGTCGGCATGTCGATGGTGATCATCTCCGGCAACATCGATATTTCCGTCGGCGCTCTCATCGGGGTGTTGGCGACGGTCAGCGGTTCGCTCGCCGTCGCAGGCGCGCCGATCATTGTGACCTGGCTCGCGCCGCTCGTCATTGGCGTCGCTGTGATGGCGGCGCAGGGCGCGATCATCGCCTATCTGCGGATTCCGGCGATCGTCGTCACGCTCGGCATGTTGTCGATCCTTAAAGGCGGCCTCATCAGCGTCACCGGCGGGAAATGGATCACCGACCTGCCGCAAAGCTTCCATTTCGCCGACCTCTCCTGGTTCGGCGTGCCGATGCCCGTCATCATCATGATCTTCGCCACCGTCCTGGCGGCGCTATGGATGCGCAATTCGCCCACGGGACGGGCGATTTACGCGACCGGCGGCAATGCCGAGGCCGCGCGCCTTTGCGGCGTCAACCCGCAGCGCACCGTGCTGATGGTGTTTGCGCTGCATGGCTTCTTCACCGGCCTTGCTTCGCTCGTCTATGCGACCCAGCTCCGCGTGATCCAGTCGACGACCCCGCAGGGCCTCGAACTCACCATCATCACCGCCGCGGTGGTCGGCGGCGTCAGCATTTTGGGCGGCGTCGGCACAGTGGTCGGCTCGACGCTCGCTGCCATCCTCATCGCCGAGATCACGAGCGCGCTCGTCTTCATCAACGTTTCGCCATACTGGACGGACGCGTTGCGCGGCGCGCTCATTCTTGCGACCGTCATCGCTGACATCTTGCGCCGCCAGCGACGCGCCGCTCGAGGGTGGAAGCGATGAGCTTGGCGATCGAGATGAAGACGTTTCGCGTGCCTCGCTGGCTCAAGCGTCACGAGACGCTGCTCGCGATCATTCTCCTGATTGCGCTCGTCGGTCTCGGCCTTTTCAACGACCGCTTTCTCACTCTCGACAATCTCCTCAACCAGGGCCGGCTCATGACCGAGATCGGCCTCATCGCGCTGCCGATGACTTTCGTCATCATTACCGGCGGCATCGACATTTCGGTGGGCGCAATCGTCGGCTTGTGCGCGATCATGTTGGGATATTCGTGGAAGACGTTCGGCTTTCCTCTTCCGCTGGCGATCGTCTTTGCCCTCTTCGTCGGCGCGCTGGCGGGTTTCGTCAACGGTCTCATCATCACTCGGGTGAAGGTGCCACCGCTCATCATGACGATCGCGACGCTTGCGCTGTATCGGGGTCTCGCCGAGGGCGTGAGCCAGGCGCATTCGGTGCGCGGTTATCCCGAATGGTTCTATTTCCTGGGCCAAGGCAGCGTGTTCGGCGTGCCGACGCAGCTTCTCCTTCTCATGATCCTCATCGTTGTCGCGGGCGTCGTGCTGGACCGCACCACCTTTGGCCGCGCCCTCTACGCCATCGGCGCCAATGAGACGGCGGCGCGCTTCTCTGCGCTTCCGGTCGACCGGGTGAAGCTCATCGTCTACACGCTGTCCGGGCTTGCCTCGGGGCTCGGCGCCTGGGTCCTCGTGTCACGGGTAACGACTACGCGTATGGATATGGGCATCGGCTATGAGCTCGACGTGATCGCCGCGGTAGTGCTGGGAGGAACCAGCATTTTCGGCGGCTCGGGCACGATCTGGGGCACGGTCATCGGGCTCGCGATGATCCAGCTCTTGAAGAACGGTCTGGCGTTGACTGGAGTTAAGGGCGACGCGACAATCGTCGTCATTGGGATCGCGCTCATCCTCTCGGTTTTGATCGCAAGTTCACTTGAGCGACGCCGCGACTGAGCGCGCATTTCAGAAGGCCAACGCCGCAGATGCGGCATCTAGGGAGGACAGATATGAAAGCCAGTTTACTCACAACCACGACGGTGGCGTTATTTGCCCTCTCGTTTGCCGCCGGCGGCGCCAACGCCGCTGGCAAATGGGACGGCGCGGACGACCTGCCGACGAGCCCGCTCGCGTGTGACGCGAGCGGCGCCACAGCTCCGGCGGCGGCCAAACCGTATGACGGCGGCCAGCCGACCAATCCGCCCGACAAGGCGGCCAAGGAAATCACCGTCGTCGACGTGCCGAAGCTGATCGGCATCGGTTATTTCAACGCCACGTCCAAAGGCATGCAGGACGCGGCCAAGGAGCTCGGCAACGTCAAGGTGACGACCGACGGGCCGACGGAAGCAAAGATCGACGAGCAGATCAAGTTTATCGACAATTACATCACGCGAGGCGTCGACGGCATTTTGTTCGCCGCCAACGATCCGGTCGCCATCGCGCCGGTCCTCAAGAAAGCGTTGTCGAAGGGCATCCACGTCGTCGGCTACGACGCCAACTCAACGCCCGACGCGCGCGAATGGTTCGTCAACCAGGCTGAGTTCAACGGCATCGGCAAGTCAATGATCGACTCGATGGCCAAGGAGATCGGCGAGGACGGCAGTTTCGCCATCGTAACTTCGACCTTCACCACGCCGAACCAAGCCCGCTGGATCGCCGAGATGCAGGCCTATGCCGAGAAGTGCCATCCGAAGATGAAGTGGCTCGAGACGGTCGAGGCGCAGGAGGACAACAACCTGTCGTTCAACCAGGCCACGACCCTGATCAACAAGTACGGCGACAAGCTGAAGGGCTTGTTTGGCATGACTTCGGTGGCGACGCCGGCTTCGGCGGAAGCCGTTACCAAGGCCGGCCAATGCGGCAAGATCGCCGTTGTCGGCCTCGCCACGCCCAATGCGATGAGGCCCTATGTCAACGCCGGCTGCGTCAAATCGGTCGTGCTATGGAACCCGGTCGATCTCGGCTACGCGGCGACTTACGTCATGCGCGCCGTCGTCGACGGGAAATTGAAGCCGGGCGCGACCTCTGTCGATGCGGGCAAGCTCGGCAAGCTCAATGTCGTCAACGGCAGCGAGATTCTGCTCGGACCGCCCTTCATCTTCAACAAGGATAACGTGACGAAGTTCGACTTCTGAGGCGTTCCCGCTCCCGACCCCTCCCTCATCCCCAGCTTGTCGAGGGACGACGGGGGGTCAGGGGTGAGGAACTTTCGTGCATGAACCGCTGCGTTGCGGTCTTCGACGTCGGCAAGACGAACATCAAGGTCGTCGTTTTCGATCGCGCCGGCGAGGTTCTCGCTGAGCGCTCGGCGCCCAACGCGCCGCTCGCTCCTGACGCCAAGTGGCCCTATCTTCAAGCTCGACACGGAGGGCGCCTGGGCGTTCCTCATCGGCGCGCTCAAGGACCTCGCCGCGCGATTTTCCATCGAGGCGATCTCGACCACGACGCATGGCTGCGCCGGCGTCCTCATGCAGAGCGGCGGCCCGGCGCTGCCGCCGCTCGACTATGAATTTGACGGATTCGCCGCTGTCGACGCCGCGTATGACGCGGGGCGTCCGCCCTACGACGAGGCGCTGTCGCCTCATTTGCCGCGGGGCCTCAATCTCGGGCGGCACATTTTCTATTATCGAGCGCTGCTATCCGGCTCAGATTCAAGCAGGCCACGGCATTCCTGACCTACCCGCAATATTTCGCCTGGCGCCTCTGCGGAGCGATGGCTTCGGAAGCCACCTCGCTCGGCGCGCACACCGACCTCTGGCGCCCTCATGAAGGCGATCTCTCGAGCATGGTCGACGAGCTCGGCTGGCGGCGGCTCTTCCCGCCCATGCGAAAGGCCTGGGATACGCTGGGAACGCGTCAAGCCGGAGATCGCGGCGAGCGGCCGGCCTCTCGCCCGACGTGCGCATCATCTGCGGCGCGCACGATTCGAACGCTTCCCTCGTGCCGCATCTTCTGTCGAGGCGCGAGCCTTTCACCGTGATCTCGACCGGGACGTGGGTCATCATCATGGCCGTGGATGGAAAGGGCGAGCTCGATCCCAACGCCGACATGCTGGCCAATGTGAACGTGCGTGGAGAGCCGGTGCCAACCGCGCGTTTCATGGGCGGCCGTGAATACGCGGTCCTTGCCGGCGACGCGCCGGTCGACGCGGACGAAGCCGACATCGACCGCAGCATTGCTTCGGGCGCGCTTGCTCTGCCTGCATTCTCCGACCAGGGCGGCCCATTTGCAGCGCGGAAAGGCGTCATCGAGGGCGAAACGCCCGCGACGCCAAAAGCGCGCGCGGCGCTCGCGACCCTCTATTCGGCGCTGATGACCGCCCATATGCTGCGGCGTCTCGATGCGCCGGGCGATCTCATCGTCGAAGGCGGCTTCACCCGCTCGCCGGCTTTCGCCGCAGTGCTCGCCCGGCTCATGGCCGACCGGCGGATTTTGATCGCGCCGATGAGCGCAGGCGCTGCAGCGGGCGCGGCGATGCTCGCCCATTGGGGCGAAGCCCATCCGCCGCCGCGGCTCCTGCCGGCGCGCGCTTGGGTCCTGCCCGGACTCGAGGCCTATCGGGAGCGTTGGGAGCGAGCGCTTTAGGCGGCGACGCGGCTGGCGACGCTCCCAGGCGGCACGCAACCTTCCGGCTGCGACCTCGTTTCACACTGTGAACAATGTGGGGCGCGCATGGCGGGGAGCCTGATGTCGGCCACATCGACGCGATCCATCGGGAGAGGTTTCGACCCTCATTCCGGCGCGGCTCGAGCGCCTGCCCTGGGGCCGCTTTCACGTTCTGGTTATCGTTGCGCTGGGAATCACCTGGATTCTCGATGGGCTCGAAGTCACGCTCGCGGGCTCAGTCGCCCCTGCTCTGAAGGAAAGCCAGGCGCTTCGATTTCTCCGATTCCGAGGTCGGATTGGCCGGCAGCGCCTACCTGTTCGGCGCCGTCGTCGGCGCTTTGTTTTTCGGCTGGCTGACCGATCGGCTCGGCCGCAAGAAACTCTTCTTCATCGACCATCGTCGTGTACCTCGTCGCGACGGCGCTAACCGGACTCGCGTGGAACGGCCTCGCCTTCTTCCTTTTTCGCTTCTTCACCGGCTGCGGCATCGGGGGCGAATATTCCGCCATCAACTCGACCATTCAGGAACTGGTCCCCGCCCGCTACCGCGGCCAGCTTGATCTCACGATCAACGGCAGTTTCTGGGTCGGGGCGGCGCTCGGCGCATTGGTCGCGGTCGTCCTGCTCAATCCGGCGCTCGTCCCTTCAGAGTTCGGATGGCGGCTCGCGTTTCTGACCGGCGCGATCCTCGGCCTCGCCGTTTTCTTCATGCGCATGTGGATACCCGAAAGTCCGCGCTGGCTCGCTATCCACGGGCGGGAAAAGGAGGGCGAGGACGTCGTCAAGGGAATTGAACGGCGTTTTGAGGACGAGGGGGTCAAGCTCGAGCCGGTCCCCGCCGACAAATCGATCCGTTTGCGCTCGCGCGACCACACGCCGCTCAGCGAAGTGTTCGACACGCTCATCAACCGCCATCGCGTGCAGACCTTCGTCGGGCTGACGCTGATGGCGGCGCAGGCCTTCTTCTACAACGCCATCTTTTTCACTTACGCGCTCGTCCTGACGAAGTTCTACTCGGTCGGGTCGGGCGCCGTCGGCTGGTACATCCTGCCCTTCGCGCTGAGCAATTTTCTTGGGCCGGTCATTCTCGGGCGCCTGTTCGACACTCTTGGACGCCGCCTCATGATCACGCTCACCTATGGCCTCTCCGGCCTTCTCATGATCGTGGTCGCCGTCGCCTTCGAGCGGGATCTGCTCTCGGCGATGGGCCAGACCATCGGATGGATGATCGTGTTCTTCATCGCTTCGCCGGCAGCGAGCTCGGCCTATCTCACGGTCAGCGAGACTTTCCCGATCGAGATCCGCGCCATGACCATCGCGATCTTTTATGCGATCGGAACAGGAATCGGCGGCGTCGCCGCGCCGCTCGTCTTCGGCAAGCTCATCGAAAGCGGGTCGCGGGGGAGCATCTTTGGCGGCTACGTTTTCGCTGCGCTTCTCATGTTCGCCGCCGCCGCGGTCGCGGCGCGCTACGCCGTAAACGCCGAGCGCAAGCCGCTGGAAGAGGTCGCGACGCCGCTCTCCGCGGTGACCTAAGGCCGCTTCTAGCGGGACGCGAACCTCGCCTTCGCCGCCTCGGTGACCGGCGTATACATACCCACGAGCGTCCCTTCGGGGTCGCGGAACTGCGTCGCGCGGTTTCCCCAGGGCATCATCTTGGGCGCGTGCACCACTTCCACCTCATCTTTAAGCCGCGCGAACTCGGCTTCCACGTCATCGACCTGGAACTCGACGATGGCAGTGCGATTGGCGGCGGGCTCAGCGCTTCCCTCCTTGAATAGCTCCACCGTCTCGGCGCTCCCGATGGCGAGCGTCGCCGAAGGCGTCACGATCTCGGCGAACACGGGAGCGAGCCATTCGGCGCGCTCACCCGTCACCAGTTCATAGAAGCCGACCATCACCTTGATGTCGGCGGCGACGAGACGTGTGGACGCGAATTTCATGAGGCTATCCTTTCAACCAAGCCGGCGAGCGCGCCGCGGCGCTTATGAAAAGTCTTGTCGCAGAGGCCTGCTGACACCATCCTGTCAGCAGGAGTTAGCACACCCATGCGACGCGCCGACCGATTGTTCCAGATCATCCAGATCTTTCGCCGATCCTCCCGGCCCGTGACGGCTGCGGCGCTGGCAGAGGAACTCGAAGTCTCGAAGCGCACGGTCTATCGCGACGTCGCGGACCTGATCGGCCAGCGGGTTCCCATCGATGGCGAGGCGGGCCTGGGCTACCTGCTCGCTTCGGACTACGACATGCCGCCGCTCATGCTGACGGGAGACGAAATCGAGGCGGTGATGCTGGGAGCGCAATGGGTAGCGGGCCGCTCCGACAAGGCGCTCGCCAATGCGGCGCGCGACGTGATCGCCAAGATCGCCGCAGTCGTTCCCGAGCATTTGCGCCCCTTCATCGTCGAGCCGAGCGTCGGCGTGAAGCCGACCTTTGCGGAGCCAAAGGAAAGCGTCGATCCGTCGAGTCTGAGATCAGCGATCCGCGAGGGCCGGAAACTCAGGCTCCGCTACCGGTCGGAGGCGGGCGAAGAAACAGAGCGAAGAGTGTGGCCGGTCATCCTCGGCTATGCCGAGACGAGCCGCATGCTGGTCGCCTGGTGCGAACTGCGTGAAAGCTTCCGGCATTTCCGCACCGATCGGATGGTCGAGGTCGAGACGCTCGACGAAAGCGATAGGCCTGCGCCACGGCGAATTGCGCCGCCGCTGGCAGCGCTGGCGCGAGACGAACGCTCCGATGAGATGATCGGCGTCCTCGTGGATCCCCGCGCAAGCAGGGATCCAGGCAAGGCTATTGCCGAGGCCATGGCGCGGGTGCGCCTCCGCCGTCAGGCAAGACGAAACGACCGCCGGCGGCCTGCGACGAGGGCCATCCCGACAAATCCCAGCGCCATCATGGCCCAGGTTGAAAGTTCCGGGACCGCCCCGGTCGGGAAATTTGCATCGATGTCTGTGTTGGGCGTCGTCTCGAACCCGTAAGCTTCAAGATCGCCCCCGGCGAATTGCGCAAATCCATAGTAGGTGTCGTCTCCGACGGTGTAGCGAAGGCCGAGAAAACTATCGACCGAGGAATTGGGGATATCCGTCGCGGTCGGAAACGACGCATAGGAGCCGAACTGGTCCGGCCCGAAGAGCACGTCGCTGCCGTTGCGCATGTCCGTGAAGAACGTGCTCGGCTCGACGGGAATGCCAAGAAACCCGCCGAAGCTCGACACTTCCGCAGTGCCCGTCGTGGACACGAACGTGTCATTGAAGAACCCGCTCACGGGGTAGCTTAAAGAAAATTGATCCGCTGGCGACGGACCGAATGTAAACGGTGTTGCGGACAGAGTTTCGGGTCCGCCGAGAACAACAGCGGCCGAAGCTGGAGCCGAAAGCAAAACGCTGACGGCGAGAATACCAAGGAATTTCTGCATGGGAGGCGCCTTCGCTGGGTGTACACACATGCAGTACGGTCGGATTCGCCGCGGGATGCAGGGGGAGGAACAACTATTTGTGATCAGGCGGCCAGAGCTCAGCCAGCGGCCACGTCTTCGATCAACCCCAATGGGAAGCTGAGGCTGCCGTCGGCCGATCGCCCGCCATAGCAGTATAATAACTGCTATTGGCCACTGCAGAAAACGACCGATGCGCCGGTCAGACGTAACAACGACGCGAGAGGGCAGGGTGGGGCGCGACTGTTTGGGGAGTTTACATTGTGTCCAAATTGAGGGTCGTCCGTGCGACTAGGGGTGGATTTATAGGAACAAATCGGCTACAAGACTACTTCAAAGAAGCGAGGAGGGACACATGGTTGAACGCAAATCTCTTGGCTTTTCTCCGCCCGACCGTTCCGAAATGCGGGCACGGGTGGCAGCATCAGTTGCGCGGGGGCTGTCAAACGCCGAATTGGCGGAACAAAAAGCTAGCTTTGTATACGGCAACGCCCCTGTTCGCTCTGGCATTACAAAAGAATCCGCGCGATATGCTATTGCAAACTCTAGATTGGTAACCGAGTGACAATAGCTCCCTTATTGAATAAGGGGGCTATTTTCTTCTTATGAGGCGCGCTCGTGTTTGTCCTAGAAGAAGAGAGTAGCGTTCTTTACGATAGAATTCAAGAGCATAATTTGGCAAGACAATACAATTTACTAGTAAATTGTATAGAAATCGGCGTAAAGCAGGGCGTTAGGGGATTTGATAAGTACCTGCTTTGGTCCCTTAACGCTGCGGCTGTTTCTAATATTTCTCAGTTTGGTGGCCGGTTCCGCGAGGAGCCGATATATTTAAAAGACCATAAGACTCCGCACTTTCTACAAGTCCCTAATTTAATGGACCAATTCATTTCGACAGTTCAGGAGAACTGGTTTAGATGGAACGAATATCTATTGTCCTCATACGCGTTGTGGAGACTTAACTGGATACATCCTTTTATCGAGGGCAATGGAAGAACTGCCAGAGCTGCCTGTTATTATACGTTATGCGTGAAATCTTCGGGATTACCCGGGGGAAAAATTATTGTCCCGGAGCGCATTCGCCATGAGCGAGAACCATATTATGAAGCTCTTACTGAGGCTGATAGAGCGTGGGATAATGGGGATTTATATTTCCCGAAAATGGAGGCCTATATTGCGCGGCTGTTGGACAAACAGGTGATGGATATGCCTTTGCCAGATGGCTCCGACTCGGAAGGCCGCCCAATGTCGTTCAGTCCTCAAGGTTAGAGGTCTGACCTGCCCACCCGCCAGCGGCGTTCTACTCCAACCTGTCCGCCTTGCGCATAGCCGGGAATAGTCCCGCCCACAGCAAGGTCACGAGGATGGCGCCACAGCCGCCGAAGATCGCCGAGCCGACCGGACCCAGCAAGCGCGCCATGCCGCCGGATTCGAATTCGCCCAATTCGTTGGACGCGCCGATGAACAGGCTGGAGACCGCCGAGACGCGGCCGCGCATGGCGTCGGGCGTCACGATTTGCACCAGGCTCTGACGCACGAAGACCGAGACCATGTCGGCCGCCCCGAGCGTCGCGAGCGCAAGCACGCTCAAGACCATTGAGCGCGACAAAGCGAAGACCAGAGTGGAGAGCCCGTAGACCCCGACGGCCGCGAACATTTTCAGGCCCACATGCGACTTGGGGGGCCGCGCGGCCAATATGAAGCCGAGAGCGATAGCGCCGGCCGAGGGAGCGGCGCGGAGGATTCCGAAGCCTTCCGGCCCGACATGCAGGATGTCGCGGGCATAAACTGGCAAGAGGGCCGTGACGCCGCCAAGCAGAACCGCGAACAGGTCAAGGCTGATTGCGCCGAGGACAACCTTGGTCGTCCACACATAGTTCAAGCCCTCGGCGATCAGCGCCCAGCGCGAGGCGGTCGGACGAGGCTCGCGCGGCGGTGACTTGACCAGCAACAAGGAGACGAGCGAGGCGAGGCAAAGCAGGCCCGACGCGACGAAGGCCGCGACGGGCGAAAACGCCACCAGGAGCCCGCCGATGGCGGGACCGACGATGGTCGCCATTTGATTACCCGCCGAATTGACGACGATCGCGCGCGGGATCAGCCGCCGCTCGACGAGCGTCGGCGCGAGAGCGGCGCTCGCCGGCGTATAGAAGGCGCGGGCGCAGCCGAACAAAGCAGCGACCCCGTAGATCGGCCAGAGGATCGTGAGCCCGCCATAAGCCATCGCGCCGAACAGAGCGGACGTGCAGAGTTGCGCGCCAAGGCCCGCAATCATGATCTCGCGCCGGTCATAAATGTCCGCGGCATGGCCGGCGAACAGGGTCAAGGCGAACATGGGGAGGAACTGGGCCAAGCCCAGCATGCCGACCGCCAGCGCTGCCTCACTGACCGACGCGGTATGGCGCGCAACCGCATAGACCTGCCACCCGAGCGCGATGGCCTGCACCTGCACGGCGAGGCTGTTGCAGACCCGGCCGATCCAGAACCAGACATAAGGTCGCACGCCCAGAAGGTCGCTGAGCGTGGCTGGATTTTGCAGGACGGCTTCCGCGGCGACGACGCCCGTGGGACTTGTATCGGCAGGGGAACTGGACATGAACGGCTTTTCTCTTGGCGGTCTGAGCCGCCCGAGGCAAGGCCGCCCGGCCCCACGAGTTTGTGATGGCGCGCGAAGGCCTCATGTCGTCCCTGCGCTAGCCGGGAATCGACCGATGATCCTCCGTTTCAGAAATTACGACTAAATGATTGGCAAAATCTGAATTTTGCGCTATTATTATTCGATCTGGCGGCCGAATCCGAGCCTCGGGGCGGAAGAGAAAGGCATGCGGCATAGGCCTTCAGGCGGCTCGAACACAACCGCGAGGCGGCGCTGCGGGCGGCGACGAACTGTTTTATTTCTCTCGCTGTAACCCATTGAAAAGGCTGGTTTCGAAAAATAAACGCTAGCTAATTTACTAGCGCTTACGAACGTTTACTCGCGTTTATGTCCGTTTATTTCTTTTCGCCCGGGCACGATTTCACGCGTCGGTTGTAGCGGGGCGCGCCGGCGCTCAGCCGTCGATCGGCTCAACCGCGGCGATCTCGATGCCGAAGCCGGAAAGCCCTACATAGGTGCGTGGATTGTCAGTGCGCAGGCGGATCGACGAAACCCCGAGGTCGCGCAGGATCTGGGCGCCCAGTCCGATCTCCCTCCATTGCGTCTCACGCGCATCGTCGGAGCCGGTCGCATGAGCCCCGCTCAGGTTCGCCGGCACTCCGGCAGCCCCGTCGCGCAGGTAGACGAGCGCGCCACGGCCCTCCGCCTTGAAGCGGCTCAGGACCTTGGGGATCGCGCCACCGCCGAAAACGTCGCTCAGGATGTCGGCGCGATGCAGCCGCGCCGGAACGTCACGCCCGTCGCCGATGCTCCCGTGAACGAAAGCAAAATGCAGGACCGGGTCGAACGGCGTTCGATAGGCGTAGCCCTGAAGCTCGCCGATCGGCGTCTCAATTGGAAAGCAGGCGACCCGCTCGACCAGCTTCTCGCGCGCCTGCCGATAGGCGATCAGGTCGGCGACCGAAATGCGCTTAATCTTATGCTTTTCGGCGAAAGCCTCGACCTGGGGCCCGACCATCACGGTGCCGTCGTCGTTGGCGAGTTCGCAGATGACGGCGACCGGCGGCAAGCCCGCGAGCTTGCAAAGATCAACCGCGGCCTCCGTGTGGCCGGAGCGCATGAGCACGCCCCCATCCTTGGCGATAAGCGGGAAAACATGGCCGGGACGAACGAAATCGCTCGCGCCCATGTTGCGATTGGCGAGCGCGCGCACGGTGTTAGTCCGCTGTTCGGCCGAAATGCCCGTCGTGAGCCCATGGCGCACATCGACCGAGACGGTGAAGGCGGTGCCGAGCGGGGCGTCGTTGACCGCCACCATCGGGGCGAGATTGAGCCGCCGGGCGTCGTCGCCTGTCAGGGGCGCGCAGACGATGCCGCAGCAATTGCGGATGATGAACGCCATCTTGTCGGTGGTGCAGAGCGAAGCGGCGACGATCAGGTCACCCTCGTTTTCGCGATCGTCGTCGTCGGTGACCGCGACGATCTCGCCGCGGGCAAAGGCCTCGATGGCCTCTGCGACCGGATTGAGCATATCGAGCCTCCTGGGGGCCGCGGCGAGAAAATCGTTGGGCGTGACAGCCCCTTGCGTCTCGGCGACGATCCGTTCGGCGGTTTCCCGCGAGAGCCAAGACCCGTGTTCGCGGCAGATCAGGGTCACCGCTCCGGGCGAAACGCCGATGCGGCGGGCGAAATCCGTGCGCGACACCTGGTTGCGCTTAAGCCAATCGCCGAGTTTCATGCACGAACACATAGGCGGCTAGGCTGTTTATTGCAACTCAAGTCAGGCTTGCTGTTTGAATTTGGCTCAATAAGCCAGGAGGTTCTCTCGCAATGTCGAGCCGGTATAGCGCGTGCGATAACGGCCTCGACGCTGCAGCTCCGGAACCACGAGATCGACAAATTCCTCGAAGCAGCCGGGCGTATAGGTCGCCGCCAGCATGAACCCGTCTGCGCCGCCATCGTCGAGGAAATGCTCCAACTGATCGGTAATATCGGCCGGGGTGCCGACCAGCCGCGGCATCCCCATTCCCTCGGCGTAGATAAGAGCCGCTTCGCGCACTGTGACTGGAGCGCCGCCCTTGGCGTAAATGATCGAGTCGAACAGTCCCTGAATCCCAGGGATCTCGATGTTCTGCACGGTTTCATTGGGGTCGTATTTGGAAAAATCGGGTCCGAAATGGCCCGAGATCCAGGCGACCGCGCCTTCGAGCGGAATGCACTCGTGGATACGCTGATATTTCTCATCCGCCTCGCTGCGTGTGAGCCCGACGACCGTCTGGACCCCGTAGATCCGTTTGACGCTGCCCGACGCGCGGCCAAACTTCGTTTCGAGGCGGTTGTCGAGATCGTCGGTGTATTCGCGCATGCGCTCGACGTTCGGATGGACGGCGAAGATCGCCTCAGCGTGCTTCGCGGCAAAATCGCGCCCGCGATCGGAAGAGCCGGCTTGCCACAGCACGGGCCGCCCTTGCGGCGATCGGAATACGAACGAGCGACCCCGACAGCGGAAGAACTCGCCGACGTAGTCGACTTCGTGGACCTTCTTGGGATCGGCGAAGACGCCGGTCTCGCGATCAGCCACAATCGCGTCGGGCTCCCAAGAGTCCCAGAGCTTGTAACAAAGCTCCATATACTCCTCCATGCGCTCATAGCGTCCGGAGCGGTTGGTCATTTCGACGCCATAAGCGTCCCACTCGCTCTTCGAATAGGAGCTGACGATGTTCCAAGCCACCCGGCCACCGGACAGGTGGTCGAGGCTCGACAGCCTGCGCACCATCGAATAGGGATGCTCGAATGCGGTGGAGAGCGTCACGCCGACGCCAATGTGAGTGGTCGCCGTGGTCAGGATCGGAACGATCGTCGACGGCTCGTGCACAGGACACTGGACGGCGTATTTGACCGTCGCGTCAGAGCTGCCCTCGTAATTGTTGTAAGGCGCGAGTTCATCGGCGATGAAGACTGCGTCGAACAAGCCGCGCTCCATCGTCCGCGCCATATGCTGCCAATAGGCGGGACGGCTCCAGTCCCAATTGATCTTGTCTTTGGGGTGGCGCCACATGCCGGTGGCGTGACTGTTTACGCCATGCTGGATGAAGCCCAACAGATGGGCGGCCTTTTTCGGCATCGCGCCATGCTCCGCTTGTTGTTTAGAGACGTCTATCGGAGGGGCTCCCTCGCGTCGGAGCCTTTTCGCCTAGTCGTGGAGCTCGCGATAGAACGTGTAGCCGACCGCAATCGGGCTCAAGAGCGCGAGGACGACGCCGACGTAGAGCAGGATCGGCGCTGCGCCATAAGCCACTATCGCGAGCCACGAGGTGACGACGGCCACGACCGCGCCAATGAAGCTGTAGACAAAGGCGTCGGGCCGGTTGTCGTCCGGCTCGTCGAGAGTTTCCGCGGTGCGCTGCAGAACAAGCCACATATTCCAGAGATAAAAGATGGCGATGACAGCGCCGACGACGATGGTCGCTGCTGTCAGCGGGGAAATCAAAAAATCGCTCATCGAGACGGTCTTTCCGTTAATCTGTTCGTCGTGGGACTATTCGGCGGGCGCGACGACAGTCGCGTCACGCACCTGTCGCAGCCGGGAGAAATCGTACTGCCGGTTGGCAATGAGGCCGACCGCCAGAGGAACGACGGCGCTGATGGCGAGGATCGACAGCGATCCCCAGAGATCGCCGGTGACAGCCCGGATCGGCATGCCGATCGCGATGGCGAGGACTGTGCCGGCCACGAAGCCCGATCCCGTCATGCGCGGCCAGAAGAGGGACAGCGCGAGCGGGATCAGGATCGCAGTGCGGATCGCGTAGCTAGTCAACACGATCGTGACGAAATCGACGCCGGTGAGAACGACGGCGGCCGCAATCGCCGCGGCAAGGAACATCGGCGCCTTGGCCCACGCATAGAGCGAACGCTCGGTGATGTGCGGCGCGAGCGGCTTGATGACGTCGACGACGAAGACCGAGCTCGTCGCAGTGAAGGCGCTGTCGATGACCGAATAGCAAGCCGACAGGATCACGATCACGTAGAGGATCACGAGCCAAGTCGGCAGGCCGAGATGGGACACGAGGAAAGGTCCCACCGCCGCGGCGTCGCCGCCGAGCTGGTTGTTAACGTCGACATGCAGCGCAAGGCCGATCAGCCCGAGCAGCCCAAGGCAGATCGGGATCGGATAGAACCAGGCGCCCGCCCACAAGAACGTGCGGCTCACGTCCTTCTTCTTCAACGCCCACGCAACCTGCCAGAACTCCTGACCGGCGATGGTCGCGGTGAGCAGACCGAGCGCCAGGGTGATGCCGAAGCCGATTGCCGCATCGGGGCGCGTGACGGTCAGCAGGCCGTCGCCTTGTGCGGCGACCGAATGCCAGACCGCATCGACGCCGCCCGCGTAATGCAAGGCCGCGACGAGAATGATCGCCGACGGTATGGTGTGCAGAAGCGTCGACAGGGCGGACGTTGTGACGGACGCCCAAAGACCGCCGAGCATCGAATAGATGAGCACCACGACAAGGCCGATGATCGCTGCGAGCCTCGGATCGACGCCGAACACGTTAGATACAACGAGGGAGGTGCCCTTGATGTTGATGATGACCTCGATCAGCGAGCCGAACAGCGCCCCCAGCACTACCACGCCGCTCGCGAGATTGTTGCCGTCGAAACGCGCCTTCACAAATTCGGGGATCGTGTAGCCTTCGGGCATCAGATCGCGAATCTTGCGCACGAAAGGTATCGCCGCGATCACCGCAAGACCGTTCGGAACCGTGAACCAGAACAGGCCGGAGAGGCCGAACGAATAGGTCTGCGCGGCGGACATCATGACCGCCATCGCCCAGGTCCAGATCGAGATCAGACCGGCTACGCCGAAGCCAAAGCCGATCTTCCGATTGGCGATGACGAAGTCCTTGGTGTTACGGACCAGTTTGACCTTGACGTAATAGACCAGCGCCAAAAGCGCCACGCCGAGAAGGATCTCGGTCGTGATCCCAGCCGCCGGTCCCAGCGTCTCGTTCGGCGTGAAGTGAAATCCGCTCATCGCTCTTACCTTTATGTCGATCTATTAAGTAGACTAATGGCTATGTCAAGCGCGGCGTCCGCACAGGTCGCTCAGTCCGCGGCGCTAAGGGGCGCGTTTCCGCAAGCGGGATCTGACCGGCAAGAGGCCGGTCGCGCGCGCGATTTGCTCGCCGCTTCAGCCCACCTGATCATAGCCGCCGCGCCAGTAGACCAGCGCGCCCGATCCGGTCCCCACAAAGACGTGCCGCACGCGGCCGATAGGAATGGCGTGCGTGTGCCGCTCTATCCTATCCTCCATCTCGCAATCGAACGCCGCGATCGAATTGGCGAGACAGAGGACGCCGCTGGGCAGCTGCCGCCACGGGCCTCGTTGATAGCGGTCCGAGCCCTGAAGGCCGGAGCGTCCAGCGAAATGCTCAGCATATTCTTGCTGATCAGCGGCAAGAAGATTGACCGCAAAGGCGGACGAGCGCCGCAGGGCGCTGTAGTTTGGTGAGCTAAGAGGAATGCAGGAAATAAGGCTCGACGGGTTGGATGAGAGCGACGTCACCGATGTTGCCGTGAAACCTGCGCGATCACCGCCCGCGCCGAAGGTCAAGATTTGGACGCCGCGCGCGAATCGCCGCATCGCATCGCGGAACGTGCTCTCGGATGCTTCCGCCACGGGCGCCGGCCCTCGAGCGCGAGCGAAGGGGTGTTCGACGACGGAAGCAACCATTGCAAGCCTTCCGGGGCGGAGGCACAAAGTATACAAAAATTATAGACTAGTCAACAACTCAGAAAGGGAGCCGGTTTGCGCCGGTCGCACTTGCGCTCAGGTCGCGTCATAGCAAAGTTGCGCGGCCGCCTCTTTCATGCGGCGAGCCCGTCGATGACCATAGGACAGACATAAGGGAAGCAAGGCCATGAACACATTTGAAACGCGCCGGCGCGATCTGGTCGTCGCGCCTTTGCTTACGATGGCAGGGATGGCGCTCCGCCTGAAGCCGGCGCAAGCCGCAGGCGTCGACCCGACGATGACCATCATCAAGCGGCCGGACGAGATTCCATGGAAGGGGCTCTATAACTTTCCGCCTGGGATGGCGGAATCGGCCACAATGTACGGCGCGATCGACGCTCCGGGTCAGTATTTCGTGCTTATTCGGTGGCATCCCGGCTACATGAGCGCGCCGCATTGGTACGAAACCGATCGGCTCTACGTCGTGATGTCCGGCACATGGTACGTCGCGAGCGGCGAGGACTTCGCCCCGGACGCCACCGTTCCCGTGCCGGCGGGCTCATTCGTGCGCCGAGTGGCGAAGACTCCTCACTATGACGGGGTCAAGAAAGGCGCGGCGGAGCCGGCGATCATCGCGATCTCGGGCATTGGGCCGATCCACTACCAGCTGACCGATCCAACGAAGCCCGGTTGGCGGGAGGTCTGAATTCCTCAGGCGCGGTTTCCGCCAGGGCGTCGAATTGCTTGAGCCGCCCGCGCGGTCACAAAGACAGCGCCAGCGCCGGCTGACGAGGCGCCGGCCGCTTGTGCGAGCGACAGTTGGCGCAGCTCGGAAGGTTGAAAAAGACTCTGTCGGGCAGGTTTCTCAGTCTTGATTGCCTGTCTTCGCCAAAACGAAGCCACCGGGACAGGAAATATTCGGATCCGCCGACTGAAATTTCCCGCGATCCGCTTGCCCGGCTCCTTCCGGCGCGATTAGACTCTGGCTGCCGGAAAAAACCGGCATAGGAGGAAACACCAATGGATCGACGTAACTTTCTGCGTTCGGCTGCTGTCACGGCTGCCTCATCGGTCGCTACGGTCTCTGCCCTGGCGCAGACCAACACGTCCGACCCGCCGGGCACAATGCCCCCGGCCCGTGACTGGAACGATCCCTCGACCGCGATCTATCCCGATCCCGCTTTCGAGGTTTTCGACCCGCGCTTTGCCAAATACAGCGCCGGCACGACCGGCTTGGTGCGCATCTGGACCGGGGGCGTCTGGACCGAGGGGCCGGTGTGGTTCGGCGATCAGCAACGGCTCATTTTCAGCGACATCCCGAACGACCGGCTGATGGCCTACGACGTCACGACTGGCAAAACGCAAGTGTTCCGCCAGCCGTCCAACTTCACCAACGGCAACACCCGCGACCGCCAGGGCCGCCTCGTCTCCTGCGAACAGGGCACGCGCCGCGTCACCCGCACCGAGTTTGACGGGTCAATCACGACGCTCGCCGATAAGTTCAACGGCAAGCCGCTGAACTCACCGAACGGGGTGATCGTCAAGTCCGACGACAGCGTCTGGTTCACCGACCCAAGTTATGGCATCGGCGGCGACCACGAGGGAAATCGCGAGGAGCCAGAGCTGCCGCGCAATGTGTATCGGCTCGATCCAAAGAGCGGGAAGATGGATGTCGTGGTCGGCGATTTCAGCATGCCGAACGGCCTTTGCTTCTCGCCCGACGAGAAGAAGTTCTATGTGACCGACACGGGCGCACTGGGCGGCCCCTTCAAGCAAACCATTATCCGCGTCTACGACGTCGGCGACGACGGCAAGCTCTCAAACGGAAAGCTCTTCCACGATTTCAAGGACGTGCCTCAGCCTTACATTGCCGACGACATCCGCGCCGACGAAGATGGCAACATCTGGGCGGCCGGCGGCTGGTCGCCGAACCACGCACTCAACGGGGTGCGCGTGTTCGCCCCCGACGGCACGCCGCTCGGTGCGATCGTGGTACCAGAAGTGGCCGCCAACCTGTGCTTCGGCGGCCACCATCACAATCGGCTATTCATATGCGCCAGCACCTCGGTCTATGCAATCGACGTGGGCACACGCGGCGTCGAAATGTAAGGCCAGGGAACGAGTGATCCCTTTCCCTCGGGCCAAGTCCGGGGGAAAGCGGTCGACACATGACGAGGCGCGGCGCCGCTACTGGACAGTCCCCGACGTGATCAGGACGAATCCGCGGGACTTGTTGTCGTTGACGGCGTCGGGCGTGTTCATGGCGGCGAACATGTCGGCGGTCTTCACCCAAACCGGCGGATATTTGTAGCGCGCGACGTCGAGGATGAGAAAGCGGTCGGCCTTTGCGTCATACGCGGCGAGCGGCGATATATGGCCGCCGGTCTGCTCGCCCATCGCCTTACGCAAATAGTTGACGATCACGAAATGGCCGGGCTCGCCAAGGTAGGCGCGGGCCAGCTTGCGGAACTCGTCGACGGAGCTGTTCGACGCATGATGGACTTCCGCCTTGACCGGCTGAGTGGCGAGAATCCCGCCGAGCTGGTCGAGCGTCATGCCTTGATGCGCCAGGGTCTCGCGCGGCAGAACGGCGTCGGTCCGCTCGCTCAGCACATTGTCCTGGGTGAAGGTACGGTAAGGCTCGTATTCGGGAACCGCCGGCGCCGGGACAGCCAAGCGCGTTCAAGACCATGACGATACTTGCGACGCCGCAATAGGCCTGCGTCTTCTGCGTCACGAAGTTATCCGCGAGAGGGA
Source organism: uncultured Alphaproteobacteria bacterium (assembly GCA_963730555.1). GTDB lineage: Bacteria > Pseudomonadota > Alphaproteobacteria > Rhizobiales > Beijerinckiaceae > Roseiarcus. The sequence goes on from CAVSSS010000012.1 coordinate 276,939, forward strand.
AATAGGCCTCGCGCGCGTCGCTCTCGGCAAAATAATCTTCGCCGTCGCGGGTGCTGAATCCGGTCAGGTTGTCGGGCAGCGGCAGGGTATCCGCGTGGGCTCCCGCCAAGGAAAGCCCGAGGATCAACGCCACACATGAGACGCGTCGCTTCGACATGGATTGAACTGCTCCACTCACCGGATGCGCAGCTTCAGATTGGCGCCCTCGCCGCATCGAAGCAACGGTCGTGCCGCTCCTCACAACGTTCCGAACAGCTTGTCGAGCAGTCCCTTGTCTCGTGGAGCAGAGCCGCGGCCACCGTTCGGAATCTCGGCCGGGGGAAGTGGGCCCCCGTCTTCCGCGGGGCGAGTTCCGCGGGGGCCGGCGACTCTTGGCTGCGGCGTGAAGGCCTCAGGCGGGGGCGCCGGCTGCGGCAGGCGCCCTCCTCGTCCGCCGGTCCCCATCTGGGAGCTGGTAAGGTTCAGCGGACGCGTCGGCTCCGCGTCCCGGTTCTGCGCCTCGGCGCTGCGCCACGTCCCCACCGGCAGGCCGGCGACGGGCACTCCTTCATGCGCTGCCTTCATGAACCGGCTCCAGATTTCGACCGGCAAATTGCCGCCTGAGACTTTCTTGGTCGGCGACGAGTCGTCGTTGCCGAGCCACACTCCAGCGACTAGATAGCTCGTGTAGCCGAGGAACCAGGCGTCGCGCCAATCCTGGCTCGTTCCGGTTTTGCCCGCGGCCTGCCAACCCGGCAGCTCGGCTTTGCGGGCCGTCCCGGTCAAGAGCGTCTCCTCCATCATCTGGTTCATCATCGCGACATATTGCGGGTCGATGACGCGGCCAAAATTCGCATTGCGCCGCGCATAGAGCTGCTTTCCGTTCGCCGTGCGCACCCGCGCGATCACATGCGGCTGGACGCCCAGGCCGCCATTGGCGAAGGCCGCATAGGCGGAAACCATTTCGAGCGGCGTCACGTCCGAGGAACCGAGCGCGATCGAGGGGACAGGGTCGAGGTCGGAAGTGATCCCAAGCCGGTGCGCGACCGCGACCACGGTCTTCGGCCCGACTTCCAGCCCAAGGCGCACAGCGACCGTATTGAGCGAGAGCGCCAGCGCCTTGGTAAGCGTCACCGGGCCGAAATATTCGCGCGAATAATTTTCTGGGTTCCAGCCTTTGACCGAGATCGGCGCATCGTCACGCACGGTGTCCGGAGTGAGGCCCTTCTCCAGGGCAGCAAGATAGACGAAGGGTTTGAACGACGAGCCGGGCTGGCGCTTGGCCGCAACCGCGCGATTAAACTGACTGTCGGCATAGTTGCGCCCGCCGACCATCGCCTTGATCGCCCCGCTGGGATCGAGCGCCACCAATGCCCCCTGCTCGACGCCGAACTTCGCGCCCTTGGCGTTGAGCTCGTCCGTTAGCGCCTGCTCGGCCTCGCCCTGCATCTTGAGATTGATCGTGGTGGTCACCACGATGTCCTCGTCGATCGCGCCGACCGTGTCGGCGAGCGCGTCCATCACGTAGTCGGCGGCGTAGTTGATCGAGCCTGCGCTCTTGTCGTGCTTGACTTGCGCCGGATTGGCGAGCGCGGCCTTGGCCATCGCCTCGGTGATATGGCCCTGCTCGGCCATCGCCGTAATGACCTGCGCGGCGCGCTCGTTGGCCCCCGCGAGGTTGCGGTTGGGCGCAAGCCTGGTCGGCGACTTCATGAGGCCGGCGAGCACCGCGGCTTCCGACAGCGTCACGAACCGTGCGCTCTTGCCGAAATATTTCTGCGCCGCCGCTTCGACCCCATACGCGCCCGAGCCGAAATAGACGCGGTTCAGATAGAGTTCGAGGATCTGGTCCTTCGAGTAGCGGCGCTCGAGCCAGAACGCGAGGATCGCCTCCTGGATTTTGCGCGACAGCGTGCGCTCCTGGGTCAGGAACAGATTCTTGGCAAGCTGCTGGGTCAGCGTCGAGCCGCCCTCAACGCTGCCGCCCCCGGCGATGTCACGCAGAAGGGCGCGCGACATGCCGATCGGATCGACGCCGTTATGCTCATAAAATCGTCGATCCTCGATGGCGACGAACGCCTTGGGCAGATAGGGTGGCAGGTCGATGAGCCTGACCGCGGGACCGCCCGTGTCGCCGCGATTGGCGATGAGCGAGCCATCGTCGGAGAGAATGGCGATATTGGGCGGCCGCTTGGGCACCGCGAGCTGATCGATCGGCGGCAGCTGGCTCGCGTAGTAGGCGAAGAGCCCGGCGAGGAAGATGGCGCCCCAAACTGAGAGCACCAAGCCCCAATAGGCGAGGTGGCCGACGAGCGAACGGCGCCGCTTGCCGCGCTTCACGCTCGAGGCTGATCGCGATGGGGCGTTCTTTCTCTTGTGGCTGGTCGGTGGGCGGTCGGCGGGATCGGCGCGAAGATCGCCTCCGGCGGCGGCGCCGCCGCGCCAATCGAGGCGCGGCTCGATCCGCGTCCGGATTTTCTTGCCGCCTCGGCCGAACATCGCTGATCCCGCTCGCGGCGTCTCCCCCCATGAGGGAGCCTCGGGCGAAACGCGCCCCGCCAGATCCAGGAGGGTAAGGCCCCGGGTTTAAGGGGCGGTAAAGCTTACGCCGGAATTGACGACGCGACGAAAATCCTTGAGGACACGAGGCTCGGTCAGCTTTATCGCCCTTGCGCGGCCGGAAGCGCCTTGGCAAAGTCCGCGGCCCTTCTGGGGCGCGTCGGGCCTCAGCAAATCTCGGGATTTCAAGCGATGAAGGTTACCATCGAGCGTTCGGTCCTGCTGAAAGCGCTTGGCCACGTGCATCGCATCGTCGAGCGGCGCAACACCATCCCGATCCTCGCCAATGTGCTGATAGAAGCGGGCGACGGCAAACTGGCGCTGAAAAGCACCGATCTCGATCTCGAGGCGTCCGAATCGGTTCCAGCCGACGTCGCCCAGAAAGGCGCGACGACGGTTCCGGCGCATGTGATCTACGACATTGTGCGCAAGCTCCCGGAGGGGGCGCAGGCAAGCCTTGAGACGACAGGCGACACGGGCCAGCTCGTCCTGCGCGCCGGCCGGTCGCGGTTCACCCTGCAGGCACTTCCCGCCTCCGACTTTCCCGATCTGACCTCGGGCGAATTCTCGCACCGATTCGCGCTGCCCGCGGCCGAGCTCAAACGCCTGATCGAGAACACCCAATTCGCGATTTCGACCGAGGAGACACGGTATTATCTGAATGGCATCTATCTCCACACCGTCGACATTGGCGGGGCGCCGATGCTGCGGGCTGTCGCGACCGACGGCCATCGCCTGGCGCGCGTTGAAACGCCGGCGCCGGAAGGCTCGACCGGCATTCCGGGCGTCATCGTGCCGCGCAAGGCCGTGAACGAGGTGCAAAAGCTGCTCGAGGATTTGAGCCAGGACATAACGATCGAGATTTCAACGGCCAAGGCGCGCTTTCAGTTCGGCGACGTGGTGCTGACGACGAAGCTGATCGACGGCACCTTCCCCGATTATGCGCGCGTCATTCCGACCGGCAACGACAAGCGGCTGGTGGTCGACAAGGAGCCGTTCGAGAAGGCGGTCGACCGGGTGTCGACGCTCTCGTCCGAGCGCGGCCGCGCGATCAAGCTCGCGATCGCTGAGGGCAAGATGACGCTGTCCGTCAACAATCCGGACTCGGGCTCAGCTAGCGAGGAGATCGAGGCCGATTACGATTCGGCGCCAATCGATATCGGCTTCAACGCCCGCTATCTGCTCGACATTGTCGGCCAGTTGTCGTCCGACACCGCATTGATCCGGCTTGCCGATCCAGGCTCCCCAACCGTCATTCAGGATCGCGAGGGCGCGCCGGCGCTCTACGTGTTGATGCCGCTGAGGGTCTGACCCTTTCGCCCGCCCGGCCTCCGTGACCGACCTTGACGCGCACGCGCACCAGTTTACGCGACTCAATGATTCCAGAGGCTTAAGTGCGCTTTTGCGCAACTTTGTAACTCGCAAGCCGGGGTGAGTCGGAAATGTCACAGCTGATTTGAAAAGGGGTTTGTTCGGTTGATCTTTCGAGACGGCGGGCAGCGAATTTGAATCAACGGAGGCATGGTTCTTCCTGCCGAAGTCGAGGAATTGATCGCCTCGCTGAGATGCCAGATCGCGGCGCTTCAGGCAGAAGTGGCGGACCTTCGCCGGCAATTGGGACAGGACAGTTCGAACAATTCCAAGCCCCCTTCGAGCGATGGGTTGAAGAAGAAGCATCGCGTCGCCGGCAGCCTGCGTGGAGCGTCAGGCAAGGCGAGCGGCGGTCAGAGGGGCCACAAAGGGAGTACGTTGCGACAAGTCGGCAACCCGGATTGCGTGATCTCGCCCGTGCGATATGGCGAGCGGGTCAAAGCGGCGTGTCGCGCCCCGCCTCGAATGGGCTGATCCCTGTCACGGCTTGGCCTTTCTGTAGGCGTCGGTGATCGGCTCGAGCGGCGGGTCGGCGAGCTTGATCTGTCCGTCCAAGGTGAGGTCGAAGCTCGCGACATTGATGGTCTGCCCGACAGTTTCGAGCGCGACGTCCTTAGCGAATACAGTCGTGACTTGCGGATTGAGGCCGGTGATTTCGACGCGCACCGGAATTGCGCTCGCGCCCTTGGCGAGTTCACGGTCGGAATAGAGATTGACGCCGACGTCGTAGCGGCCCGGGGCGAGACAGCGGATCGTGGTCGTCTCCTTGTTCAATTCCGACTGCGTCGGCGAGCGTGATCTGCGACGTCGAGAAGCCCAGGCTGTCGCGATCGAGCGAAGCGCATCCAGCCTCGCGCGAGCCATAAAAGACTGGCTTCTTGTCCGGCCCGACAAGCCAAAGGTCGACGTCGGAATCGAGCGCGACGGGCCAGTCGGCAGTGATCAGGATTTCCGCCTTCGGCTTGACTCCGTCAACCTTGGCCTTGGTCGGCGCCACGGCCACGATCACGACGGACAGAATGCAGAGCAGAAGATCGGCAAGGCCAATCCACATGGGCGATCGATCGACCGTCATCTACCAACCTTTTTCAACAGGAGTTGCGGGTGTTGCGGAAGCGACCCCGGAAAGAGCAGGCTGTGTATCGAGGAAATCGTCATCGCAGGAGCCGTAGGGCGTCGAAGGACGCCTTTCTTTCGACGGGCTATGGCGACGTGGCGATCCGGGAGCCGCAGGCGGCCTACGTTCCCCTGGATTGCTTCCCCCGGACTTGATCCCGGGGGTCGCAATGACGATCTGGTTTGGCCCAACAGCGGTCAGCCGTTTCTGACGCACATAATTTTGATGAACTCGCCTGTCCCGAGGTTGCGGAAGGGCGCGCTCTTGGCGAGGTCCTGCTGGGCTTCGACGCCGCACCAGAGTTCATTGGAGACAGAGCCGATGATCGCGACATCTCGCGAGAACCCGGGCTCGGGTCCTCACTCCGCCGGGCTCATGCCGGCTATGCAAATCATGGCGACGATGTTGAAAGTCATGAGGCCTATGCTCCTGTTGAGGGTTTTTCCACGAAAAGGGCCTATGGCGAGTGGTCATCCCCCTCGCTTGTCACGCCTCGCCGTGACGCCCATCAGCCCGCCGATCATGTCGAGCGCCGTCCGCAGGCGGTCGGAGACCACTGCGTCGGCGCGCCATGGGGTCGCGAGTTCGGGGACGAAGCCGCGGCAGTCGCGCACGCCTGCGCCTTCGATGACGATCCGGGTCACGATCGGCCAGGCGTGCGGACCGACCCGATCCTCGGCGTCACGCAATTTGTCGCGGGCGTGGAGGGCGAGGTCGGACTGTGGCAGGCCGGGACGCGGCCCGAAGCCGGTCGAGCCGAGCCGGTCGGGGGCGACCGCGCGCAACTGATCGAGCCGGGCGCGGTGATGGGTGCGGCGCAGCAATTCGCCGACCAGCCAGCGGATGTCGTTGAGCTTCGGATCATTCGGCGCGAGCAGCCGGTTGGCGCGCATGGTGTCGAACGGGTCGAGCATGCGGCGCCTCCGGTCGGCGTCGAGGGTCGGGGTCTCGCCCGCTTCCTTGGCGCGGGCGACGCGTTCTGGGGTGGCGTCGAGCCGCTCCTGGACGGCGTCGAGCATCTCTTTCGGTGATTTGCGCTTGGTCGGCTTCCGGGCGCTGCTCATCGGGCGGACTCCTCAACGAGTTCGACGAAGAGCAACTCAGCTTCCATCGGCTTCATGAGTTCAGCGGGTGCGGGCGCAGGCTTGATCGGCTCGGCAAGCTCTGCGCAGAGCGCCGCGGGCGAGGTGCAATAGGACTGCTCGATGATCGCGCGGACGAACTTCGGAATGCCCCGTGTGCTAACCTCAACGTCCGCCGGGGGCCGCTTGTGAGCGCGCTGCAAGTCCTTGAGATGACGGGTGGAAGAGCGTATGGCCTCCATTCGTTCGGTGTCGACTTTTGGCGGACGGCGCCGGGGAGCGGGGAGGTGGCCATGAATCTTGCCCTTTCTGTTTTGCTGTGTTATGTTCTTGCTTTGTTCAGTATCTGGTAAAACAGAAGCTTGTGTCAAGATTCTGTTTTTTTGAATTGCGGTTTTTCGGAAATGAGGTTAATACCGTGAGTCGGCAGGTCTTCGATGGCCGGGACGCGCCAGAGCGCCCCACGCCTTTCGCTTGGAGAAAGCAAGTTGCAGGAGCTTCCGCTTTGACTGTCGACTGGATCCGCGCCGGCCTCAAAAGAACCGGCAAAACCCGAAGCGGCCTCGCCAAGGCGCTCGGCCGCTCGCCATCCGCCGTCACCGACCTATCTGAACGGCCATCGCCGCCTGCGCGCCGACGAGATCGCGATCGTGTCCGACTATCTCGGGATTGAGCCGCCGCGCCTCATCGGCGGCGGACCGCCGCGGCCGCCAAGCGCGCCGCTGGTCGGCTATGTCGGCGCGGGCGCGGTCGCGCATTTCTACGCCGACGGCCAGGGGCCGTTCGACGATGTCGACGCGCCTCTCGATTCGAAGCCGACGACGGTGGCGGTGCAGGTCCGCGGCCACTCGCTCGGCGTCTTGTTCGACAACTGGCTCGTCTTCTACGACGACGTGCGCAATCCGGCGGACGACAGTCTGGTCGGACGAATGTGCGTCTGCGGCCTCAGCGACGGGCGGGTCCTGATCAAGTCCTTGAAACGCAGCCCGCAGACCGGTTTGTGGAATCTTCTGTCCAACACCGAGCCGCCGATCTACGACGTTGGCCTCGACTGGGCCGCGCCGGTGCGCGAAATGCGGCCAAGGTAAGGGCGAAGCCTAGCACGCGGGCATGTGCTCTCCGCCTTCGGCGCTCGAGATCGCGCAGGCGCTCATCCGCTTTCCCTCGGTGACGCCGACGGATGGCGGCGCGCTGCCCTATTTGCGCGATCTTTTGGGCAAGGCCGGTTTCGCCACGGATCTCGTTACATTCGAGGCGGCGGGAACGCCTCCTGTTCTCAACCTTTATGCGCGCTTCGGCGCGGCCAAGCCCAATCTCGCTTTTGCCGGCCACACCGACGTCGTGCCGCCGGGCGATAAGGCGCTCTGGCGGTTCGACCCATTCGCGGGCGAAATCGCCGACGGTTGCCTCTGGGGCCGCGGCGCCTGCGACATGAAGGGCGGCGTCGCGGCCTCGGTCGCCGCCGCCTTGCGGTTCGTCGCTAGGGGCGCGTTCGCGAGGCTCGATCAGCTTCCTCATCACCGGCGACGAAGAAGGCCCCGCGGTCAACGGCACGGTCAAGCTCGTCGACTGGGCGCTCGCCAAGGGCGAAACGTTCGACCATTGCATCCTGGGCGAATCGACCTCCGTCGATGCGGTCGCCGACACGATGAAGCATGGCCGGCGCGGCTCGCTCAACGGACGGGTCACCGATTCGAGGTCGCCAGGGCCATGCGGCTTACCCGCATATCGCCGACAATCCGATTCCTGCGCTTGCGCCGATCTTGACGGCGCTTCTCTACGCCGCCGCTCGATTCCGGCAACGCCGACTTCGAGCCCACGAATCTCGAATTGGTCTCGGTCGACGTCGGCAATTCTGCGTACAACGTTATCCCCGGCGAGGTGCGCCTTAGGTTCAACGTCCGCTTCAACGATCTGTGGACGCTCGATTCGCTCTCCGCAGAGATCAAGCGCCGGGTGGCGGCGGCGGACGAAGGCGGACGCGCGACAGTGACTTTTGAGCCCAGCAACGCGGTCGCCTTTCTCACAAAGCCCGGGCCGTTCACCGATCTCGTCGCCGAAGCGGTCAGGGACGTGACCGGGCGAAAGCCCACGCTCTCGACTGGCGGGGGGACTTCCGACGCGCGCTTCATCAAGAACGCCTGTCCGGTGGTCGAACTTGGACTCGTCAACGCAACCATTCACGCCGTCGACGAGCGGGTCGCGCTCGACGATCTCGAAGCGCTGTCGCGCATCTATGAGCGGGCGCTCGAGCTTTATTTCGCTCAAGCTTCGGCGTAGTTGACGCGGGCTGTTCAGCGCCTTTCCTCCCCCGCATTAGCGGGGAGGAAGGACGGGCTGCCGCCCTCACCGAAGTGCGTTTCGGCGTAGTCCACCCGAACCAGATAGAGGCCGTGGGCCGGGGCGACCTGGCCGCAGCGGCTGCGCTCGGCGGCCTTGAACGCCGCCTTGAAGTCGTCCGCGCTCCAGCGTCCGGTCCCGACCTCGATCAGCGAGCCCACCATCGAGCGCACCTGGCGATGCAGGAACGACCGCGCGCTCGCTTCGAACAGAACCTCGTCGCGCTTACGCCTGACGTCGAGCCGGTCGAGCGTGCGGATCGGCGAATTCGCCTGGCATTGCGAATCGCGGAAGGTCGAGAAATCGTGCTTGCCCATGAGTGCGCTGCGCCGCAGCGTGCATCGCCTCGGCGTCGAGGCGGGGCTTCACCCGCCAGGCTGAGCCGCGCCCGAAGGTGAGCGGCGCGCGGCGATTGACGACTCGATAGAGATAGTGGCGAGCGGTCGCGCTGTGGCGCGCGTCGAAATCGGCGTCTCACGCGCTCGACAGCCGACAATCGCCACCGGATGGGGATGGACGAGCGCATTGAGCCCCTCGCTCAGGCGGAACGGGGCCCAGTCGCGCTCAAGGTCGACATGCGCGACCTGGCCCAAAGCATGCACGCCCGCGTCGGTGCGCCCCGCGCCATGAGCGGTTACGTGCGCGCCGGTCATCGCAGTGAGGGCGCCCTCGAGAGCTTCCTGGACCGAGAGCCCGTTCTCCTGTCGCTGCCAGCCGACGAACGGCCTCCCGTCATATTCGAGCGTGAGTTTATAGCGCGGCATGCGCCGCCCGGACCGGCTCGCTCGCGGCGAGCGGCCGCAATGGCTTCGTCGAGGACCTCATAGACGCGCGGGTCGCTGCAGCGGGAGACGTTGAAGCGCAGACAGCCGCTCGCATCGTTAGACGCGCTGAACGCGGGTCCGGGCGCGAACATCACTTTCTTCGTCAGCGCATAGCGGGCGACGTCGGCAGCGCTGACGCCATCGGGCAGGCGGGCCCACAAATAGATGCCGGCGCGCGGCTCGATCCAGGGCGCGAGCCCGTGCGCGCGCATGTTCTGCAACGTCCGCCCCATCGCGTCGGCGAGCTTTCGCCGAAGCCCATCGAGATGCCGGCGGTACCCGCTTTCCGTCAGAACGCTATGCAGGATCGCGGCCCCCGTCGCGCTGTTGCCCATGGTCGTCGCAAGTTTGAGATCGACGATTTGATGGATCCAGCTCCGGACGCGCTGCGATGTAACCGCAGCGCAAGGCGGCGCCGACCGCCTTGGTCGCGCTGCCCACTTGGACCACGCGACGAAAGCCGTCGAGGGCGGCAAGCCGGGTCGAAGGCTCCGCTTCGAAATCAGCGAAAGTGTCGTCTTCGAGGATCGAGCACGTCGTGCTCTTCAGCCAGTCGGAGCATGCGGTGGACAGTCGCCGCCGAGGGCGTCGCCCCGGTCGGATTATGCAGGCCGCCGGTGGTGAGATAGAGGCGCGGGCGATGCTCGGCGAACAGGCGCTCAAGCTCAGCGACGTCGGGGCCGTCGGGGGTCATCGGGACCGTGACGACGGTCACGCGGTTGGCGCGCAAGAGCGAATGGAAATTGAAGTAGCAAGGGTCGTCGACTACCACCGTGTCATTCGGACTGAGAAGCAAACGGCAGGCGAGATCGAGCGCCTGCGAGCAGGAATCGGTGACGACAATCTGGTCGAAATCGGCCATCACGCTCTCGCTCGGCGAGACGAACGGAGAAAAGCCGCCGAAGCGGGGCGTGGCCGAGCGGTTCGTCATATTGGCGACGACGGGCGAAATCGGCGCGCGCCGCGAGCCGCATCGCCCGCTGGACCCCAAGATCGAGCACCCATGAGTCGGGCAGCCAGCCAGCGCCGGGGCAAAGGAAATCGGGCGCGCTCGTCATCGCGTGCCGGTTGATCCATGACGGATCGATCGCGGGCTCGGGAGGCGGATGCGGCGGCTGAGAGCGTGAGCGGGCGGACGGCGCCCGCGACGAAGAACCCGGAGCCGCGCCGGGCGACAACCGCCCCCTCGGCCACAAGCCGGTCGTAACCCTCGACGACCGTCGACTTCGACACATCGAGCTTGAGTCGCGAGCTCCCGCACCGAAGGAAGCCGGGCGCCTCGCGCCAGCGCGCGGCTCGCTATTCGGCCGCGAATGAACGCCGCAGTGGTTTCGACGCGGGAAGCGGGCCGATCGTCCATGAATATCGCTCGAACCGTACAGCCATTGGGTTGGTACAGTTTGGCGCAGACTGTACTGAACTGTCTCTGGCGCCGCAAGTCCTCAAGCCGGATTCTGGGTGGGGAAAGGACGAATCTAATGACTTTCGGAAGCCGTGCGTTTCACTCTATCTGGGCCGGCGCGAGCCGAGCGGCGGCGTGGCCGTTCCGTGTCGCCGGCGCTCGCGCGACCCTTCGGGCGCTTGCGCAAATGGACTGCCGCGAACTCGCCGACATCGGTCTCACCCGTTGCGACCTCAGCGACGCATCCGCGTTGCCGCTCGACCGCGATCCGAGCGAACTTCTGGCCGCGCGAGCCCGCGAGCGCCAAGGTAATGCTCTCGCTGCGGCGCCTACCGCGTGGGGTAGCGACTGCATGGGTGAAGATCCACCTAGCGAGCCGAGACGAAACCAGCCGTTGCCAAGGTCGCGTTCTGGATCGCCGCAGGCCGTCGTCAGAACAGGCTGAGCTGCGCCCCTGCGTCGCTCGCCGCCGGGATGGGCTTGCGGAACAAGTCGGTGCGCAGCGCGCGGGACGTCTCCCGGTAGCCAAGCCGCCGCGCCGCCATCTCGAACCGGCGCCCGATCATCCAGGCGTAGGGGCCGGAGCCCGCCATGCGCCGACCCCACTGGGCCTCATAGTCCTTGCCCTCGCGCATCGACTGCATGAGCTTGACCGCGCGGTTGAGCCGGTCGGGATAGTTGACCTGAAGCCATTCGCGGAACATGTCGCGCAATTCGCCAGGCAGCCTGAGCACGACATAGGCCCCCTCACGCGCGCCAGCGGAATAGGCGCGGGTCAGGATCGTCTCCAGTTCCTCGTCGTTGATCGCGGGGATGACCGGCGCCGCCATCACGCCCGCCGGCACGCCGGCGTCGTTGAGCGCCTCGATCGCCTCGAGCCTTTTCTGCGGGGTCGGAGCGCGCGGCTCCATGCGGCGCGCGAGCGTGCGATCGAGCGTCGTCACCGAGACAAAGACCTTGACGAGGCCGTCGCGGGCCATTGGCGCCAAGAGGTCGAGGTCGCGCAAGATCAGGTTCGATTTGGTAACGATGGAGAGCGGGTGGCGGGCTTTCGCCAACGTCTCGATCAGCGACCGCGTGATGCGGTACTGCCGCTCGATCGGCTGATAGGGGTCGGTGTTGGCGCCGAAGGCTATGGGCGCCGGGCGATATTTGGGCGACGCCAGCTCGCGCTCCAAAAGCTCGGCGGCGCGCTCCTTGGCGAACAGGCGGGTTTCGAAATCGAGCCCGGCCGAGAGCCCCATATAGGCGTGGCTCGGCCGCGCATAGCAATAAAAGCAGCCATGCTCGCAGCCGCGATAGGGATTGATCGACCGGTCGAAGCCGATGTCGGGCAACTCGTTGCGGGTGATGATGGCTTTGGGCTTCTCCCACGTGACCTCGGTCGCCAACGGCTCCGGCGCTTCGCCGCGCGTCCAGCCGTCATCGAAATCTTCGCGTTTCTCAAGCTCAAAGCGGCCGGAGGCGTTGGTCGCGGCGCCGCGCCGGCGCCTGATTTCGGCGGGAAGGATGCGTTCGGCGATCGCCTCCGGGCGGTGGCGCGGGTCGACGGGGAAGGAGCGAATTTGGGTCGCGTTCATGGGCATGTTCCATAGCTGGGAAGTTGGAACAAATCATGAACAACAGATAGCGATGCCCGTACGGTGCGTCAAGGCCGCGCGTCGGGTCAGCCGCTAGCCAGCCCCAGCGCCACCAGCCGAAGTCCCGCTAAGCTAGGCTGTGATTCAAAGGGCCGGCCGCCTCCCTGTGCGCACGGGCAAGACCCAATCCTGACAGCCTGAAGCATAATGGTTTTAGTCTAGGTTGCCTCAGAGCGCCTTTTGTCGCAGATCCGCCAGTCGGGCGAGCAAGGCGGCGACGTTGTCCCCCTTGGTCGCCCCTTTCGAGATCTTGTCGCCGGCGCCTGGCGACAAAGGCGTCATCAGCAGGTCGAGCGATTGAGTTCCAATGAAACAAAAATTGCGTCAAGCTGCGTTCGGGTAGCGGCGGGCTCGAGGCAAGGGCGATCAAGCGACATCGGTCGTCTCCAGGTTGGGGGATCGGCAACCCCAGTCTGACCAAAGACCGGCCGCCATCCACCCCCATGGAATCTTCGTCGCCATAGCCCGTCCCGAACGACGGGCGTCTGTCGCCGCCCTGTGGCTCCCCGCAACGACGATCGCGGTTCGACCCAAATGCAATTTGCTGTTTAGCCGACGATCTCGTTGCCGGAGAAGAACTGCGCAATCTCTTGCGCCGCTGTCTCCGGCGCGTCGGAGCCGTGAACGGAGTTCTCGCCCATCGACAGCGCGAAGTCCTTTCGGATCGTCCCGGCGTCGGCCTTTTCAGGATTAGTCGCGCCCATCACCTCGCGATAGCGTCGGATCGCATCCTCGCCTTCGAGCACCTGCACGACGACAGGCGCCGCGGTCATCATCTCGACCAATTCGCCGAAGAACGGGCGCTCGCGATGCACCCCATAGAACGTCTCCGCCTGCGGGCGCGTCATATGCACGCGCTTCTGCGCCACGATGCGAAGCCCCGCCGCCTCGATCCGCTGATTGATGCTCCCCGTCAGGTTGCGGCGGGTGATGTCGGGCTTGAGGATCGAGAAGGTGCGTTGGACGGCCATGGCGTCTTGGTCTCTCGTCGGGTTGTTACGGAAAAGCGCTGCGGCTTATAGCGGCGCCCCAACAGGGCGGCAAGGCGTAGGCGCGGCTCTTGGAACTTCGCGCACCGGGTCCACAATTCACGCGTTTGGGATCGCGGAGCCCACGCACCGCGCTTCCGGATAGCGCGAGGCGACGCTAGAACTTGTCTTGATAATCCGACAAGGGAGGCCAAGCGAACATGTCAGAACTCGGGGTCCTTACGGCTGTCGCACTCATCGGGGCGATTTCTTCCGTTCGCGCCGACGAGCAAGTTTGGACGGTGGAGAACTGGCCAGGCGACATTGACCTCATCCCGTGCAGCGCATGGAGCAAGACAAGCGATGGGACTTGGGTCCTGACAGGGGGATCGGTCAAACTCGGCTCGGAGACCATGAGCAACATTGGCGTCAAGGGCGACGCCGCGGCGCACCAGCTGGACCGAGAATGCGGCAAGAAGAAATGACGCGATAGAACGGGCTTCCGACCGCAGCCGCGCGCGATCAAGCCGCCGAACCGTCGCGCAGCGAGAACGAGTTGCTGTTGGATAAGGATGGCCGGAGGGGAACGGCTCGGACATACTATCTTGCATAAAATCAGAAACAAGTAACGCTTGCCGTATGAATAATCCTGCGCTTCCGCATGGCCCCAGATCGCAGGCTCCGGTTCCGGCGCCTCTAACAGGAGGCAAGAAAGCCAAATTGACCGAGGTCGCGACCCCGCCGCGACGAAGCATAATCACTTCTAATAAATGCGAATTACCCCGCCCAGCGGCGCCTACTGTGTGGCGATCCAGGGATCGTAGAGCGCCCTGCGTTCCCCCGGATTGCTTGTAAGCGTGATCTGACGGCCGCGGGCCACTATGCGGCGATAGCCTGCGAAGCGGCTCCGCTCCATTTCCATGGGAGCAGTTCGTCGATCTTTGTGTTGGGGTGATCGGCTATGCGGCTGATGACGTCGCCAAGCCAAGCCTCGGGGTCGACGTCGTTCAGGCGAGCGGTCTCGATGAGCGTGTATATGATAGCGGCGCGGCGGCCGCCTTCATCCGAGCCGGCGAACAGATAGTTTTTTCTTCCGAGGGCCAGAGGCCTCATTGCGCGCTCGGCAGCGTTGTTGGACATTTCGAGGCGCCCATCACCGACGTAGCGCGTCAGCGCGGTCCAGCGCGATGCTGCGTAGCGGAAGGCGCTGGCGAGACTGCTCTTGCCGCTGATCTTTTCCATCGTCGCGTCGAGGAAGGCGCGCAACTCGGAGAGGATCGGCGTCGCCTTTGCGCGACGCGCGGCGAGGCGCTCGGCCGGCGGTCTGCCCTTGATGTCGGCTTCGATCGCAAACAGCCGCGCGATCATTTCGAGCGCATGCGCCGCCGCGGGCGATTTCGTTTCGACATGGATGTCGTAGATCTTGCGCCGCGCATGCGCCCAACAGGCGACCTCCGTCAGCGGGGCGTGCGCGCCCGTTAGGGGATCGGCTTCATAAAGCCCGGCGAAGCCTGCGTAGGCATCGGCATGGAGATGGCCGCGACAGCCCTTGAGCAAGGCGTGGGCGCGCTCGGCCCTGCGATCGGGCGAGTAGAGGTAGAAGGCCGCCGGCGGCGCCGTCGATCCATAGGGGCTTTCGTCTCTCACCGCTGTCCATAGTCGGCCGGTTTTCGTTCGGCCACGGCCGGGATCGAGCACCGGAACCGGCGTATCGTCGGCATGGAGCGCGGCACCGGCGCGCACATGACGCGCGATCCGCTCAGCCAGGGGCTCCAGGAGCGCCGCCATATGACCGACCCAGCCCGCCATGACGGAGCGGTCGATCTCCACCCCGCTGCGCCCGTAAATGTCTGCCTGGCGATGCAGCGGGAGATGATCGCAATATTTGGAGACGAGGACGTGGGCGAGCAGCGCCGGCCCAGGGCGTCCCTTCTCGATCGGCAGCGTCGGCATGGGCGCCTGCACGACCGTCTCGCAGGCGCGGCAGCTCATCTTCGGGCGCACATACAGCACGCGCTTGAAGTGCGAGGGCACATATTCCAGGACCATGCGCTCATCGGCGCCGATCCGGCCGAACTTCGTTGCGCCGCAGGTCGGGCAGACGCAGGGCGCTTCGTGCATGACCGTCTCGAGCGGCAGATGATCGGGCAGAGGCGTGCGGACGGACGGCTTCTTCGACGGCAGCGCGGAAGAAGCTTCGCCGTCGGAAGCCTCGGTTCGCGCCTGCCGCTCGGCGTCGCTCTCCTCGATGTCGCCCAGCAGCAACTCCAGTTGCTCGATCTCGCGGTCGAGCTTTTCCGACGACCGCCCGAAACGCGCGCGCCGCAAGATCGACAGCTGCATTCGCAGCTTCTCGATCAGCAATGTTTTGGAGTGAACTTCCGCCGCCAACGCCGCCGCAAACCGCCGCAGTTCGGCGGGATCTTCAGGCAAATCAGCGGCGAAGCGCGACATGCTTACGGCTATCACAATATGTGCGCCGGCGCATTCGAGAAAGCGCAGAATCTACAGGAAAACCGGGCGCTCCGGCGCTTCAGGCGCAACGGTTCTGCGCCAATCGATTCCTTCGATCAGCAGCGCCAGTTGAGCCGACGT
The DNA here is from genome assembly GCA_963730555.1 of uncultured Alphaproteobacteria bacterium. Taxonomy (GTDB): domain Bacteria; phylum Pseudomonadota; class Alphaproteobacteria; order Rhizobiales; family Beijerinckiaceae; genus Roseiarcus. Next base: position 292,816 of record CAVSSS010000012.1, read on the forward strand.
CAGGTGCAGCGCGCCCTCAACGATCGGCGGCCAAAAGAACCGGCCTTTCTCCAGACGCTTGGCGAAAAGACACAGGCCGGAGCCGTCCCAGGTCAGAATCTTCACGTAGTCGCCACGCTTGCTGCGAAACACGAACGCCGCGCCCGAATATGGGTCGGCGCGCAGCGTCTGCGCGACATCCGCGGCCAGCCCGTCAAAGCCGCGCCGCATGTCCACGGGCTTGCAAGCCAGATAGACCTTCACGCCCGGCGCGAACTGGAGCATCAAGCGACGCCCAGCGCCAACAGAACGCGACGGAGCGCCTCGGCGTCGACCTCAGCGTCGAGCGACACCTTGGCGCCGTTCGGCAGGCTGATCTCCATCGCGCCGCGCCTCGCAGCTCGGCGCGTCTGACGAGCCGGCTTCGCTGCGACATCGGAAGGCGGCGGCGCTGAGGCCGCGTCCAACTCAAGCAGCTTCACCGGGACAAAGGCCGATCCGCCCCTCTCCGGTAGAGCGGCCACGACAGGCTTCTCCTTCGCAGGCTCGCGCCGCCGATCGCGCCACCCCTCGCGCGAGCGCCGTATCCACTTGAAAATGAGATTGGCGTTCAGACCGTGCCGACGCGCGACCGCCGCAACAGAGATGCCAGGCGCAAGCGCCTCCTCGACGATCCTCTTGCGCTCGTCCAGGCTTCTCGTTCGACGCCCCTCCCCAGCCCCGTCCCGTGCCGCCATCTGGTGTCCACCTCTCATTCAGGTGGACACCTAATCTAATCAAATGCGGGCTCACAGGCGGCCATCAGATCACGCTTACGATTGCTTCGCCGCAGGCCCGTCCGGAAGGACGGTCGTCTTTTCGACGCCCTATGGCTCGCAACGGCGCTGGCTCCGTCAAATCACAACATGCGCTAGTCGCGCTTATTTGCGTTTACTTCGAGGGAATTCGCGCGGCCGGTTGCATCCGCGGGCTTCGTGCGGGAGGTCCAGGAGCCTATTCCGGCGCTTTGCCGAAGGGGATGCCGTTGACCTTGATCGAGCGCTCGGAGTCGAGCTCCACCAGCCAGCTCAAGCTGCCGTCGCCTTCGCTTTTCGCCAAGCCCTTGGCCAACGCCAAGCCGGGCATGGCCTTGCCGGCGATCTCCGGGCCGAGGTCCTTGACCGCCGCCATGGTCTTGTCGAAACCCCGCGCGTGGATCGTGAGTGCCCCGGTCGGCTTGGCGCGGTCGAGGCGGATCGAGCCGGTAAAGTCCGCGTCGATAGCCGGCGCGACCACATGCGACGGGGCGAACTCGATCTGGACGGGACCCGAGCTTAAGAAAGCGGCCTCGACTTTCTCCGCGTTATCGTCCGACAGGAGGGGACCCTCGCCCTCAAGGCTGAGGTCGGAGATCCACTCATTGGCCGCGGCGGCGATGTCCATGCCCTTGAGCGTCGCCGCGACGTCGATCTCCGAGGGCGTCAGCGCGTTTGCGTTGGGGGGAAGGAGGCCGACGGGCAGGCTCAATCCGTCGGCTGAAACGCTGAAGTTGATCGAGCTTTGCGGCCCCGCATTCGCCGCGCCGAGCCGGTATTTGACATCCGCCAGGGCGATCGCGCCGACCGACGCGGTGACGACGGTCTTCTGCGCTTCGATCCCCTCATCGACCTTGAGGCCGGGCGCCGCCAATTCCTTGAGCAGGCCCTTGAGCTCCGCCTCGTGGCGCGCGAGGTCGGCGCGCGCCGGGTTGGCCGCAATGAGGTTCCAGAGGTCGAACGCCTTGCGGCTCTTGAAGCCGTCGACGCCAAGATTGATCACGGCCTTTTCCGCTCTGCCGCTGAAATTGATCGGGGAATTCATTCTCGCCGGCGCCGACCGCCTTGAGGCCGAGCTCAGCAATCTCCTCCTTCACCTGCGTCGACACCGAGCCGTCGCCGCTGACACGGGTCGCCAGCGTCTCTTGAGCGGGTCCGAAATCGATCGACTGATTGAGCTTCGGCCTCTGGATCTCGACGGTTCCTTTGTCCGCGCTTCCCGAGCCGGAGAGAAGCCAAGCGATGGCCGGACTGATCAGCGCCGCCGAGCGAAAATTCGAGAGTTCGACGCTGCCGCTCGCGTCTTTGGAATGGAAGGCGATTTTGGGAAGCGAGTCCATGGCGACCCGCCAATTGCCGTCGTCCTGCTCGACCGCCTGGTAGACGATGACCTCCGGATCATAGGAGACGCCCGTATCAGCAAGGAGCGCGTTGAGCACGCTGAGATCGGCGGAGATAAGATAGTGGGAGCCCTCCGCAGTCACCGTCACCAGTGGCGAGGCGCCGGCCCGTGCAGCGGGAAAAAATTTGGCGATCAAGGCTTTGAGCGCGTCCGCGCCCTCGGGCGTGGCTGGCTTGTCCGCGGCGAGGACGGGAGATGCGCCGAGCGCCGCGGCTAGCCACAGAGCCGCGAGGCGACGGCGCGATCGGCGCGGGCGAAGTCGGATAGCGGGCATTGGGCGGCCTGTTCGGTTCAGCGAGGACAATTCCCGAGTCTACGCCCAGCCTATTTCAGATTCTTCGACGCCGCGCGACAATTTCTGTGAAAAGCGACCGCCAGCCGGCGGTCGCTGCCCGCGGCTCACCGAGCAGGCAGCGCCGCCGGACGGTTTTTCGGCGCTTGCGCCTTGGCGACGCCGGCCTTCACCGCGGCTTGCACCTTCTCAAACGCGCGCACCTCGATTTGCCGCACGCGCTCGCGCGAGACGCCGAATTCGGTCGAAAGCTCCTCGAGCGTGATCGGCTCGTCAGCCAGCCGGCGCGCCTCGAAGATGCGCCGCTCGCGGGGATTGAGCACGCTGAGGGCGCCGCGCAGCGCGCCCAGGCGCGCGTCCGATTCCTCTCGGTCGGCGAGCAGGGTTTCCTGATCCACGGTGTCGTCGACCAGCCAATCCTGCCACTCGCCCTCACCGCCGTCGCGCAGCGGCGCGTTGAGGGACGCGTCGCCGCCGAGCCGGCGGTTCATGTCGATCACGTCCTGCTTGCCGACGCCGAGCCGCTTCGAAATCGACTCAACCTGGTCGTCGCGCAGATCGCCCTCGTCCAGCGCAGAAATCCGGCTCTTGGCCTTACGCAGGTTGAAGAACAGCTTCTTCTGGCTCGCCGTCGTGCCCATCTTCACGAGCGACCACGAGCGCAGGATATATTCCTGGATCGAGGCGCGAATCCACCACATGGCGTAAGTCGCGAGCTTGAAGCCCTTATCCGGTTCGAAGCGCTTGACCGCCTGCATGAGCCCGACGTTGCCCTCGGAGATCACCTCGCCGATCGGCAAGCCATAGCCGCGATAGCCCATGGCGATCTTGGCCACGAGCCGCAAATGCGAGGTCACGAGCTTGTGCGCCGCCTCGCGATCCCCATGTTCACGCCAGCGCTTGGCGAGCATGTATTCTTCCTGCGGCTCCAGCATTGGGAACCGCTTGATCTCCTGCAGGTAGCGGGCAAGACCTGATTCACCCGCAATAATGGGAAGCGAAGCAGCCATAATTTCCTCGGATTGGAGACCGGCGGTTGGCCGTCTCGGTCGGCGCTAGGGCCGGTTAGAGATATTGTGGTCGAGCAAGCGTGGCCGAAAAAGGGCCGCGCCTAGACACTTATTCGCTACCAATAGGAAATTGTTTCATGAACGCTTCGGGCCGATAAAGGACGTCAGGCCGCCCGATCGGATCGTAATGCTTTGATCAACCTCGCAAAATCTTTGGGCGGCTGGCGCTCGAAGCGGAGCGGTTCGCCGGTGATGGGATGTTCGAACCCCAGGACGGAGGCGTGGAGAGCCTGTCGTCCGAGAGCGTCAAGCGCGGATGCGGCGCGGCCGCCGAGCAGCGCCGCCTTGGTCTTGAACCCCGATCCATAAACCGAATCGCCTAACAGCGGATGACCGATAGACGCCATATGGACCCGAATTTGATGCGTCCGGCCTGTCTCGAGCTGGCAGGCGATCTGGCTTGCGGGCCCCAGGGCTTCCTCGAGCCGCCAGTGGGTCGTGGCGTGACGACCGCGCTCCTCGCTCACGATGGCCATTTTCTCCCGATGGCGCGGATCGCGTCCGATTGATCCTGTGACCTTGCCCGCGCTCGCGTCGAAGGCGCCCCAGACGAGCGCGAGATATTCGCGCTTCAAGGAGCCGGTGCGGCCGTGGTCGGCGAAGAGTTCGGCGAGGCCCCGATGCGCGGCGTCCGTCTTGGCGACAATGAGAAGTCCCGACGTGTCCTTGTCGAGCCGGTGCACGATGCCGGGCCGCTTGACCCCGCCGACGCCCGACAAGCTCGCCCCGCAATGGCGGATCAGCGCGTTGACCAGCGTGCCGGCCGCATGGCCCGGCGCCGGGTGGACGACGAGCCCGGCTGGCTTGTCGATCACGATCAGATGCTCGTCCTCATAAATCACCGCAAGCTTGATGTCCTCGCCGACGAGGGGCGATTCCTCCGGCGACGGCGCCTCGAAGGCGATGCGTGCGCCCGCCGTGAGCCGCGTCGAAGGATCGCGCGCAACGCTTTCATCGACCCTCACCTCCCCGGCCTCGATCAGCGCCTTGAGCCGGGTGCGCGAGAGGGCGATGCGTTTTGCGGCCGCCGCCTGGCCCAGGAAGCGGTCGAGCCGCTCGCCGGCGTTCTCTGCGCCGACCTCGAAGACCTGCAGCCCTTCGGGCGCAACAAGCGGGAGGCGGGGCGGCGCATCAACCGGAGTGTCTTGCAGCTCGGTCTCCTCGGCCTCAGGCGCACGGCTCCAGGCGCGCCGCTTGGTCTTTGCGTTCACGTCCGTTCCCGCCGGCGCGGCCGACCGGCGCCGCTCTCCGCCGCCGGCGGCGCGACGAGGGGACCGAGCGCCGCGACGATCGCCTCCACGTCCAGCCGCGTGCCGGGCTTATGGGCGTCGAGTCCGCGCCGCATCGCCGCCACATGGGCCGGGCTGTTGCCGCAGCAACCGCCGATGATGCGCGCCCCGCAATCCACGGCCAGTCCGGCGTATTTCTCCATCAACTCCGGGGCGCCGGAATAATGGATTTCCGCCCCATGCCATTGCGGCACGCCGGCGTTGGCCTTGGCGATCAACGGAGCGCCCGATTTCATGCCAAGGATCGCGGCCAACAGATCGGAGGCGCCGACGCCGCAATTTGCCCCATAAGCGACAGGCGACGGATCGAAGGCTTCGACAAGCTCGCTGAACGCGGCCGGCGCCACCCCCATCATGGTGCGTCCCGCGGTGTCAAAACTGGCGGTGACCGTGTACGGCATGCCGCACTTGCCTGCCGCGACCGCCGCTGCGCGCATTTCTTCCGGCGCGGACATGGTCTCGATCCAGGCGACGTCGGCGCCGCCTTCGCGCAGGCCCTCGATCTGCTCGGTAAAAACGTCGACCGCCTCGTCTTCGCTCAGCGGTCCGAGCGGAGTAAGGAGGTCGCCTGTCGGTCCGATCGATCCGGCGACCACCACGGGGCGACCTGCGTTGTCGGCGACCTTGCGCGCGATCCCAGCGGCCAGGCGATTGAACTCGCGCGTCCGGCCCTCGAGCTTGTGCAGCATCAGGCGGCGACGGTTGGCCCCGAAACTGTTGGTCAGAATGATGTTGGAACCCGCGTCGATGAAAGCCTGGTGCAGGCTCTCGATCCGGTCGGGATGCTCGGCGTTCCAGAGCTCGGGCGCGTCGCCGGAGGTCAAGCCCATGGCGAAAAGATTGGTGCCCGTGGCGCCGTCCGCCAGCAGCGGCCGACCCTCGGCCAGAAGGGATTGCAACATCTTGGGTTCTCTTCGAAGCGGCGCTACGCTTCTGACCATATTTAGCGCCGCGGCGGCGTGGCGCAAGATTGGGCGGATTAGGGCAATCCGGCGCGCTACTTGTACTCCCAATCGAGGCCGACGCCGGCGCTCGACCCGCCGCTGGCGTCGAAGCCTGCCTGGAGTTTGACATGGCGGGTGACGTCGTAATTCAGGTTGACTCCGTTGTCCTGAGACCGCGCTCCAGTCGTTACGCCGACGCTCACCCGGTCGTTGATCGCGCGGGTTGCGCTGACCAGAGCTCCGCCCGTCGCGCTCGAGCTGATGTCGAGACTGTCGACGCCAAGCGATTTTCGTATGTGCTCGAACGCGTCGACTTGGCCGGAAAGGGTCGCGACTGCATTCGCCAATTCAACCGCCTGAAAACCCGATAAGCTGCCCCACGACCGCTGAAACAGGACTCGGGAAAGGATCTCATCCTCCGGCAGGCTGGGACTGGAGCTGATCTGAAACGTCGGCTGAATTGCGGGGCCGGTCACGCTTATGCGGGCGGTGACGCCGGTCGTGCTTGTCTCGGCGACAAGATCGAGATCGGGCATAACGTCGCCGTGGAACCGGACGTTTCCGCGGGTGAAGGTAAGGCGCGAGCTTAGAAGCGTGAACGAGCCGCGCAGTAAATTGAAGCCTCCGGTCACCTGCGGATCGCGGGCCGAACCGGCGACATGCAAATCCCCCCCCAGTTCCGCATAGATGCCGCGACCCCGCACGAAAATGCGCCCGGCTGCGGATATCGTCAGCGCGAGCGTCGCATCAAACAGCGGCGCACGCGCGCCGTGTCCCTTGGCCAGCAGCGCTAGCCGCGCCCGCGCCGTCGGGGTCGGATTGAGATGCTTGGTTCCGGGAATGGGCGCGGCGACGCTATTGAAGCGATCGGGCACAGAGATGTCCATCCCAACGACCGTGATGCGCCCGTCGACTCTCGGCTTCTGCGCGAGCGGGCCTGAGATATTGAGGGCCATGTCGGCGGTCGCGGAGAGAATGTCGTTAGCGACGAGTTGGGCGTGTTGCCCAGTTACGCGAATGGAGCCGGGAAAGCCGGCGACCGGATCCAGCCTCACTTCGCCGGTGGCGCTTATCGAACCGCCGTTCGGCGTTGTCCCTGCCAAATGATCGATTCGAATCGTGTCGCCGTTAGCTACGAATGTCCCAGTCACTGCTGTCAGCTTGAATCCCGTCTGATCGTCCATGAGTTCGCCGCCGCTTAGCCGCACCGTCCCTTGCGCCTGCGGCTTCGCCATCGTTCCGCGCAGCTGAAACGCGATCGCCAGCGAGCCGGCCCCATGACGGCCGGAGACGGAAAACATGGAATTGGCGAGGCGGGCGTCGAGGGAGCCATCGACCTTCACGTCCAGCGGCCCATCGGGCGCGAGGGGAGCGGACCCGGTTACGCGCACGACGTTGCCGGTCCCGGCGTTGATTGTCGCGTCAAGCGACGTCCGGCCTCCTGCGAGCCGGCCGGAGCCGGCGACCTCGAGCGCGGGCAAGCCAACATTGCGTATTTGCGGCACGCTCACGCGGCTCAGACGCATACGCCATTCGCCGGTCGGATTGCCTGGCGTTCCGCCGATCGTCGCCTCGCCGTCGGCGACGCCGGATAGGCCGAGGCCGGGCGAGACCAGATCGACAACCGCCAGCGGCAGGGCCGCGGCGCTCGCTCTCAGCGCCAGCGTCGATCCGCTATGGCCGGAGAGCGACAACCGGCCCGCGCCTACACGAAACGCAAGGTCCTTGATGTCGAGGCCATCGCCCCCGTAGGTCACGGTCGCCGGTGCTGCGAGTGTGATGCGCTGACCGCCGCCCTGAGCGACGAAGCTTGCGAGTTCCAAACGCGTCGGCGGGCCGCCGAAAAGACGCCCGCGCGCATTGATCGCGAGGCCGCGCGCGTTCCCGCTCAATTCGAGATCGCTGGCCGAGGCGTTCCCCGTGGCCGTCAGCTTGACGCCGGTGATCGACTGACCGGCGACTTCAGCCCGCGCCAGTTGGGCAAAGCCGGAGATGACCTTCGCGCCCCACAAGTCAGCGACCTTAAGGTCGACTTTGAGGCCCTCGAGTTTATTCGCGCCTATCGTCATCCGATCGCTGTTCGCCGCGATCGAGAGCGATTGCTTGCCATCGGCGACCGAGGCGCTCGCTTTCGCCTGAAGGGCGCCCGTCAACTTGGTGAGAACTAGGGGAGACAGGTCATCGAGATTGGTCGCGCTGAAGCTCAGGTCGCCGGTCGCCAGGTTGTCAGCGCCAACGGCGAGGACGCCCGTCAGCCGCGCCGAAGCGAGGCTAAGCCCGAGATTGTCGATGGCCCAGCCGCCATCGTCGTGTTTCGTCACATGCATCGAGCCTTGGAGAGCATGGCCGTCGACATCGCCGGATAGGGAAGCGTGCGCGTCGATGAGGCCGGTGACGTGATTGGCGAGCGCCTCCAGGGCGAGACCCGACGTCTTGCGGTCGAGGAGCCTGCCTTCCCCCAAATTCGCTTTCAGTGCGGCGGTGAGATCGGATGGCGTCCCGCTCAGCGCGGCGGCGATCTCCGCCTTGCCGCTAACGCGCGGGTCGAGGATTTGGACCTGCGGAACCTCGATGCGTGCGCCTAGATCGACTTTGTCGCGCCCGTACTCCCCATTGAGCCGCGCCGATCCATGTTGGCCGCTCGCCAAAAGGTCCGAGAAGCCGAACCCGCCGCCCGGCGTCAGCCGCGCAGCGCCGGTTACATCGAGCGTTCCACCGGTCGCCCGGTCAAACATGGGCAAGTTGGTCGCAAGTTTCGTCGCATGCGCGTCAATGGTTGCGCTCAGCGCGCCATAACGCGGCGCGCCGTCTAAATCGGCAGCGATGCGCGCTTCGCCTTTGAGAGTTCCGCCAGCGAGGAGGGCGAAGCGGCTCAAGTCGCGGGCGACGATGTTCGCCTTGCCGCGAATTTCGCTCGGCGACAGGAGACCGGAATATTGGGCGCTAAAATTGGGCGCAGAGAGATCGAGCGCGTCGAACGTCATTTCGCCCCTCGACGAGGCGGAGCCGCGCATTGTCAGCGTCAACTCGCGGCCGACCGCTTGGGCAAAGGCTGGATCAGCGACCGCGAGACCGTTCACCTTGGCCTCCCCCTCGAACAGGATCCGCGTCTTCTCCTCGGTCAGCGGACCATCGGGACTCGCGCGGAACGTCGCCTCGACGCGGTCGACTGATCCTTGCTCGACGCGGATCTGTCCGGCGTCGAAAGCCCCATCGATGGTTGGGCTCGCGAGGGGTCCATTGATCGAAGCGTTGAGATCCAGTTTTCCGACCGTTGTGGAGCCTGGAATGGCGCCGGCGTGGACCTTGAGATCGAGAAGGCCGTTGGCGGATTTCTCGCCTTCGAAGTCGAGCCGCGCGGCGGCCGACACGAGGTGCAGGCCGCCGGGCAAGGCGATGGTCGAATCGTCGTTGAACTGGACGTCGCCCTTGAGCGTCGTCTCCCCTGCAAAGACCGGCTGGACAACGGTTGGCGCAAGTCCCTCGAGGCGCGAGTTGAGATCGAGCGTAAGCTTCCGCCCGGCGCCCTGCCGCGCAACGATCACTTGACCATTCGCCCACACATCCGCGCCTGCGCTGAAATCGAGCTTCGCCGTGAAATTGTCCAAGGCGCCTGCGCCATTGAAGGCGAGCTTGACCGGCGGCAGGCCGGGAAGATTGGCAAGATGCGCAAAAATACCGCCAGCGGGCTCGGCGGAATTGACGTTGAGCGTGAGCCGATCGGTGGCGGGAACGTAGGTCAAGAGCACTTTGAAGTCGCCTGGCGCGTCGAGCCGCTGTGCGGTCAGCGTAAGGTCGAGCCCCTCGGACGGTGGTCCAAGCGTCGCCTTGCCTGAAATGTCGAGGCGAGCCGCGACGCCGACGACCGGCTCGCCAAGCGAGAACTCCTGCACGCCGAATTGCTTTATGATCACCTTGAGCGGCAGTTCGGGCAAGATCGGCTGCTGGGCCCCCGTGTCAGGAGGCGGAGTTTCAGAGGGAAGCGGACGCCGCAGAAACTGCATGTGTCCGATCGTGAGCTGATCGACCTCGAGCCGTCGGCTGAACAAAGCCAGCCGGTTCCAGACAAGGCGAACCTTGTCGACTTTAAGCCAAGGCCCCTGCCGGTCGGAGAGGACGATGTCGCTGATGGACGCGTCGGAGGACAGCACGCCGTCCACAGCGCCGATCGAGACGCTCATCGACGGCGAGGACAAAGCCCGCGAGATGAGGTCGGCTAGCACGCCCTTGTCACCCTCCGCCGCATAAGCGCTCCCGCTGAGGACGAGGAGAGCGATCAGCGCCAAAGTTTTGAGGGGGAACAAGACCTTTGCCATTAGAATGACTGCCCGATACTGACATAGACCGCCACCGGCCCGTTGCCGGCGCGCCGCTCGAGAGGAAAGGCGACGTCGAGGCGGATGGGGCCGACAGACGTATAGTACCTGAGCCCAAGACCCGCCGCCGCGAACAGAGGCTCGCTGAAGTTTGGGAAGTTCGAGGCGAAGGCGTTTCCGATGTCGAAGAACGGAACGACGCCGATCGTGTCGGTCACTTTGACGCGCAATTCCGCCGACGCCTCGATGAGGCTCTTCCCGCCAACTACCGCGCCCCACCACACGGTCGGGCCAAGCTCGTTATAGGCGTAGCCGCGCACCGAGCCGCCGCCGCCGGCATAAAAGCGCCAGTTGGCCGGAATTGCATCGAGCTGCGGTCCGCCCATGGCGCCGGCCGCAACCCGCCCGGCCAAGACGTAACGCGAGTCGGCGTCGAGGGAATAATAGGCTGAGGCGCCCGCCTTCGCCTGCACGAGATCGAGGCTCGAGCCCAGTAATGCGCCAAAGCCCACCGCGGAGACGTTGAGGCGCACGCCGCGCGTCGGATCGAGCTTGCTGTCGGTCGTGTCGAAATCGGCGGACACCGGGACGCCGACCAGCGTGTAGTTGACCGTGCCCAACGCGTCGGTCGCGTCGCCGCTCTGCGCTTCGAGGCCCGCCTGAACCCAGAAGTTCTGATTGAAGTGATGGCGAAGCGAGGCGGTCACGTCCGCATCCTCGGCCTGGTAGCCGACAAATCCGGCGCCGCTCGTGCTCATCTTCTCCGCGAGAGCGTCGATCAGGAGGTCGTTCGTCGTGCCCCACAGGGCAGGCTTGAGAAAGCTCGCCGAGACGCGCCCTCCGATATCGTTGGACGAGAAGTGATTGAGGCTTTGCGAGGCGATGTACCATGGCGGCGCATAGAACACGGATGCCTGCAGGCGAAGGCGCTCGGCGCCGCCGAACACATTGCGGTCTTCCCAATAGACCTGGCCCTCCGGACCATTCGTCGTCGAATATTTCAAAGATGCGCCGACGGAGTATGGCAGACGATCCTCGACGTCGATCTGATAGGGGAGCCGACCGTAGGCGTCGAGCGCCGTCCCTTCGGTGATGCGCACGCCGCCAACGGCCGGGATCTGACGGATGCTGTTCCTGGCATCCGCGATCGCCGCCGGCGAGTAGGGATCGCCCCGATGGATGTAGAGAAACGAGCGCACGATCGCGGGATCGAAAGTCTGCGGCCCGTTGATCGTCGCCTCCCCGAACGGCGCGATGGGACCGGGGGCTGCAGTCACGGTGAGGTCCATAATGTCTTGTGCGTGGTCGACGACCGGCGCGACGGACTGGATCTTGGCGAGCGGGCGCCCTTGCTTGCGGAAATAGTCGACGATGCGGGTTTGAGCGGCGCGGATCTCGCTCGTGACCGCCGGGTCTCCGGACTTGAGGCCGACGATCCGCTGCGGCAACTCGGCTTCCGAGAATTGCCCGCCGAGCGCGTTTGAGATCCGCACCGAGCCGAGCTTGAACAATGGGCCGGGCTCGACCTTGATAATGACCGGGGCAGGCGCGCGATTGCGGTAAGTCTCGGCGGCGCGAGAGAAGGCCGCGATGTCGCTCGAGCCAATGGCCAAGCTCGCGCCGTCGATCGAGACCGTCACCGCGGCGTTGTAGTATCCCGCGCCCCACAGTGCGTCGATGACCGGAGCGAAATCGCTCTCTCCACGTCGCGCAAGCGCTTCGCCGTCGGCAGGGGCGTCCTTGCGCAGCCGGTAGAGCGACGAAGCGTCCCTCACCGCGTTCTTCAGTCCGCCGTCGTCTCCGGCGACTTGAACGGTCAGGGTGTAGGGAATGGCGGTCCGCGAAACGGCCGGGGGCGTATCTTCAGAGCCGAAAAGACCGAAGAAATCAAAGGCCTGAGCGACAGTCCAATCGCCAATGACGATCACGCTGGCGACCAATGCGACAAGAAGACGTATGCCCGGACGATCACGCTCTTTCGCGAAACGCTTGCCAGTCAACTCGAACGCCTTTTCCCTGACTGACCAAGGGGTACCGGCATTGATTTTGAAGCAGACGGCCTCTTGCGTCAAAACTCTCAGGTTAACGTGCATTCCCGAGCGGTCGGTCCGCCGGCGAGGCGTAAACCAACGCGAATGGTAAAAGAAACGTTGCCGTCGCAGCGCGCTCGGTCGCCGCCTATTCCTGCGACTGGCCGCCCGCGAAGCGAGCGACCATCAAAGACCCCAATATGATTGCGCCATAGATCGCTTGAATCCAGAACGACGGCACTTGGGCAAGGGTCAGCAGGTTGCCGACGACGCCGAGCAGCAGCACGCCGGTCAGCGCCCCGAACATCGTGCCCTTGCCGCCGTCGAGCGAAATGCCGCCGATCACTGCCGCGGCGAAGACGGTGAAGATCAGACCATTGCCCTGATTGGCGCTGATCGCGCCGACGTAGCCGGTGATGGCGAGGCCGCCCAACGCGGCGAGAACCCCCGCCAGCACATACACACCCCAGGTGATGCGTTCGACGCGAATGCCGGCGGCGCGGGCGGCTTCAGGATTGCCGCCGATCGCGTAGAGCGCGCGGCCCAGCCGATGGTAGCGCAACATGGCGCCCGCGATCGCGAAAGCGAGAGCCGCAAGCCACACCGCGAGTGGCAGGCCAAGGAAAGTGATGACCATAAGCCCATAAAAGGCGCCGGGAAGGTCAAACAAGGTTCGTCCGTGCGTTGCTCCAACCAGCATGCCGCGCAAAATGATCAGCATCGCGAGCGTGACGATGAAGGCGCTGAGCCTGAGCTTCACCACCATGAAGCCGTTGATGAAGCCGACCAGACCGCCGACCACGAACACCGTGAGGATGCCGATCACCGTTGGCCATTCGAAGCCAAAGCCGAAACCCTCGACTGGCAGGACCACCATGGCGCCAATCGCAGGCGCAATACCGTAGATCGAACTCGAGCGAGAGATCGAACTTGCCCGTGATGATGACGAGCGATTCCGCCAGGACGACGAGCGCCAAGGCGGCCGACGAGGTGAGGATCGTGTTGATGTTTCCCGAAGTGAGGAACACCGGGCTGATGATCGAGCCGATGACGATCAGGACCGCCAGCGCCGGAAGCAGAGCCAAGTCGCGGAGCCGAGCAAGCGCAATGGCGCTGGTCCGCGGCGCGATCGCGCTGCTCTGAGCGAGCAGGCGCAGGAGCCGAACTCTGGTTCACGTCTCAAATCCCCTCGACCGACGCGACGAGCTCGTTATCGCTCCAACCCGCTTCATGCTCGGCGACGACCTTGCCGTGGCGCATCACGAGCACCCGGTCGCAGACCCGCAAATCTTCGAGCTCGCCGCTCGCCACCAGGATCGCCCGTCCCTCGCGGCGCGTATTCTCGACCGCACGCAAAAGCGCTTCCTTCGATTTCACATCGACGCCCGCCGTCGGATCGATAAGGACCAGAACCGACGGCCGGCTCGCAAGCGCTCGCCCCATCACCACCTTCTGCTGGTTGCCACCGGAGAGGTCGGAGACGAGCTGATCCGGCCCCTGGGTGACGACGCCAAGCGTATCGATCGCATCCTTCGCAGCCGAGGCGCGGCGCGCTGGCGCGATGAATCCGAAGCGGCCCAAGCGCGTTCGCAATGGGCATCGTGACATTGTCGGCGATCGATTGGGTGAGAACGAGTCCCTGCCGATGCCGGCTTTTCGGCACGCAGCCGACGCCGAGCGCGAGCGCCGCGGGAACGTCGCCTGCCCGCAAAGGGGTGCCGTTGATGCAGATTGTCCCCGACGTGTACGGCCCTAAGCCGGCCACGGCCTCGGCTACCCCGAGGCGCCCGCTGCTTGTCGCGCCGCAAAGCCCGATGATCTCGCTCGGCCGCACGGAAAAGCTCACATCGTCGAAGTCTTCGCCGCCGAGACCGACTCACTTCCAGCGCTACGGGACCCTCGGTCGGCGCTTTTCGGTTCGCAGCGTCGGCGAAACTAAAGCTCACCTGCTCCCCGGTCATCGCTTCGATGAGCGCGTCCTTGGGCAAGGTCGCGGCAGGCGCGGTCAGGATGTGCTTCGCGTCGCGCAGCACGGTGACGGTCTGACAGACCTCATAGACTTCCTGCAGATGGTGGGAGATGAAAAGGAAGGTCACGCCTTGCGCCTGCAGCCGGCGCATTTGCGCGAACAGACGCTTGATCTCCTCTCCGTCCAGTTGGGCGGTCGGCTCGTCGAGAATGATGAATTCGCGCGCCATAGGAAAGCGCCCGCGCGATCTCGACCAGCTGCCGAGCTTCGACCTTAAGATCGCCCGCGCGAGAGCGTTCCGAGACCGCGACGTTCCAGCGATCGAGCACGTCTCTGGCGTCGCGCCAAAGGGCGTTCCAGTTGATGAAGCCGCGCCGCAGCGGTTGCCGGTTGATGAACAGGTTTTCAGCAACCGTCAGGTCCGGAATGATGGTCGAATGCTGGTAGACGCAGGCGACGCGCTGACGCCACCCTTCGCGATCGGCGATCGCCGGCGCCGGTTCGCCGCCGAAGCGAATCTCCCCGCTGTCAGGCTCGCGAAGGCCGGTCAGGATGCCGACCAGAGTCGACTTGCCAGCGCCGTTGCGCCCGACCAGCGCATGCGACTCGCTGGGGAATACGCGTAAGTGCGCGTCGCTCAGCGCCACCGTCGCCCCATAGCGCTTCGAGACGCCGGCAGCTTCGACAATCGGAACGGCGGCAGCCGCGCCGGTATCGCCTTCAGGCGTCTCGAGCATCGAGGGCGTCAATCAGCTATTTCGGATTGTTTCCCCAAAACGACTTGTCGTCCACGTTCGCCTTGGTGACCAACTGGGCCGGGAGCTGATCTTCGAGAACGCCTGGAGCCACTTCGAGAATCGTGCTGTCGTGGTCGGTCGGACCAGCCTTGAACGTCTTTCCCTCGATCGCGTCCTTGAGATACATGATGCCATATTTCGCATAGAGGTCGGCCGGCTGAGACACCGTGGCGTCGATCTCGCCCTTGCGGATCGCGTCAAACTCCTGCGGAATTCCGTCATTGCTGACAATGACGATGTGGCCTACTTCTCCGGCCGGATGGAGCATGCCTTTACGCTTCAAGGTCTGCAATGTCGGCGCGAGGAAAACGCCGCCCGCGTGCATGTAGATCGCCTTGAGATCGGGGGTCGAGTTGAGAATCGTGTCAAGACCAGCCGCTGCGTCCTCGCCGGACCAGGCCTTGGTCGGAATTTCGAGCTCCTTGAGCTTCGGATAGTTCTTCTTGATGCAGTCGCGGAAGCCATTGCCTCGATCCCGGCCGTTGATCGAAGCCTGGTCGCCCATGATCTGCACGACCGGGCCTTCAGCCACATGCTCGCCGATATATTTACAAGCCTTCTCGCCATAGGCGATGTTGTTCGCACGCACGACGATGGCGACCGGACCGGAGTCCGGCGCGACGTCGACCGCGACGACCGCCACCTTGGCGGCCGCCGCCGTCTTCAGAATCGTTCCTGCGGCGGAGCTGTCGAATGGCGAGAAAATGAGGCCTTTGGCGCCCAGCGTGATCGCGTTCTTGACCCCGGTGATCTGTTTCGCCGTGTCGAACTCGGAGTTGAATGGTTGCAAGAGATCGACGCCCTGAGCCTTCGCTTCGTTCACAATGTATTGGTTGTAGGCGGTCCAGAACGGCGACGTCAGCGTGGTGAGATCGACCGCGATTTTTGGCCCGTCGGCGGCCGAGGCGCTGACGGTGAGCGCGCCGAGCGCGGCGGCTGTCAGCGCGGTCAGAGCAAAGGTGCGCTTGGTTCGCATGTGATGTTTCCTCCCGAATTTTTACGCCGTCTTCGTTAGGGGGCGGTTCGGGGACGGTCAAGCCATCGACCGTGAGGCCGGGACGCGCGTTGCTCGGCCCCGCATGCCGAGGACGAAACGCAAGCCCGCGGACCGCGCGCGCGAGGCAGCTAACCCTCTCCCTCTCCCCGTAGGCGGGGAGAGGGAGAGGGCGATGCGCGACGCCAGTAGGACGGCTGCAGCGCACACTGAAATCGAGAGGGGCCTGGGCGAGGCGGTCTGCTGGCCAGCGCGCCGTAACAGATCGGAAAAGCCGACCAATGGTCATTTTTCTTGCTAAAGTCAGAAATCTGCTATCGTATTCCGGTCGATGGAACCGACATTGCGAGGAGAGAAACGCAGACCTGGGTGGGTTTATAGGGCATGTGAGAAAAGGAAGGGGAATTTTTTATTTGAATTGGCTGTAACCCATTGAAAAGTACGGATTCGGAAGAATAAACGCTAGCTATTTTACTAGCGTTTAGTCGCGTTTACTGGCTTTTAGTCGCGTTTATTGGCTGGTCGCCGAGCGCTGCTGGACGGTCATGCACCGAACCGTTCCGCCTTGAACGGCGCAGGATCGACGAACGGCGTCTCGCCGGTCACAAGCTCCGCCAGCAAACGGGCGGTGATGGGGCCGAGCGTCAGTCCGAGGTGGTGGTGACCGAAATCGAGCCAGAGGCCCGGCTTGCCGGGGAACGGTCCGATGATCGGGCGCATATCCGGCAGGCAGGGGCGCCGGCCGAGCCAAGGCGCGGCGTCCTTTCGGGCGCCGATGGGGAACAGTTCCCGCGCGTAGGGCTCGACCCGCTCGAGATGCGCCGGCGAGGGCGGGTCGTCGCGCCGTGCGAACTCGGCGCCGGTGGTCAATCTCAAGCCGCGCGCCATCGGGGTGACGAGGTAGCCGCGCTCGAGGTCGAGCACGGGTCGGGTCAAGCCCGCGTTGCCTTTGGCCTCGTAATGCATGTGATAACCGCGCTTGACGAAGAACGGCAGGCGAAGACCGAAGCGTCGCGCGAGCTCATCGGACCACGGGCCGAGCGCGATGACGACGTCGCGGGCCGCGAGTCTGCCCTTCTCGGTCGTGACCATCCAACCCAGGCCCGAAGGCTCGAGGCTCAGCGCGTCGCCCCTCTCCATCCGGCCGCCGCGCTTGACGAACAGGGCCGCGTAGCTCTGGATGAGCTTCGCCGGATCGGAGGTCGACAGTGGCTCAGAATAATGGACGCCGCCGATCGCCTTCTCGCCTACATGCGGCTCCAACTCAGTGAGCCCGGCGCGATCAAGGTCAATCGGCTTGACGCCAAACGGCTTGAGTTCCTCAGCCTCGCGGTGCGCGAGATCCTGCCCGCGCGCGCTGCGATAGGCCTTGATCCAGCCGCCGGAGCGCAAAAGCCCGGAAGCGCCCGCGTCATTCGCCAGTTTCAGGTGCTCGGCCGCCGAGGCGAACAGGAGCGGAGCCATGACCTTGCCCGTCGCGGCTTTTCTCGGTTGCGTTGAGGCTTGGAAATAGCGCCAGATCGAGGGCGCGATCGACGCCAGGGAGCCATGACGCATGTGAGCGCGCGGATCGCGGTTGGCGGCTGCCCGCGCGACCTCGCCGATCGCCCGCGGGAACAGGTAGGGGAGCACGCCTTCGGTCTGGATGATGCCGCTGTTGCCGAAGCTCGTCTCCCCCGCCGCCTCGGACAGACGGTCGACGAGCGCCACGGATCGGCTGCGCGCCTGAAGCGCAAGCGCCGCCGAGACGCCGACAATTCCGGCGCCCAGCACAATGACGTCGACCGATTGCGAAGGCATGGGATGGTTGTTTTCCTGACTGGACGCGCGTCGCACCGGCGTGGCGCGCCTGCTCGATTCTCGATTGCCGTTCCTATAGACCGCGCCCCGGAAGGAACAAACAGAAAGCGTCGTCGCCAATGATCCCGCGCTATTCCCGCCCTGAGATGACCGCCGTGTGGTCGCCGGAGACGCGTTTCCGCATCTGGTTCGAGATCGAGGCTTATGCGTCGGAAGCGATGGCTGAGATCGGTCTGATCCCGAAAGAGGCGGCCAAGGCGATCTGGGAAAAGGGCTCAAACGCCAAGTTCGACGTGGCGCGGATCGATGAGATTGAGAAGGTGACCAAGCACGATGTCATCGCGTTCTTGACTCACCTCGCGGAATTCATCGGCCCCGAAGCGCGCTTCGTCCATTTGGGGCTAACGAGCTCCGATGTGCTCGACACATGTCTCGCCGAGCAGCTCAAGCGGGCGAGCGACATCCTCATCGCCGACGTCGATGCGCTGCTTGCTGCGCTCAAGCGCCGCGCCTTCGAGCATAAAATGACGCCCACCATCGGCCGGTCGCATGGAATCCATGCGGAGCCTACGACCTTCGGCCTCAAGCTCGCCCATGCCTACGCGGAGTTTGCCCGGGCTCGCGCCCGGCTGATCGCGGCGCGCGACGAGATTTCGACTTGCGCGATCTCCGGCGCGATTGGCACATTCGCCAACGTTGACCCGAGGGTCGAAGCCTATGTCGCGGGCAAACTGGGCTTGAGACCCGAGCCGATTTCGACCCAGGTCATCCCGCGCGATCGACACGCGGCTTTCTTTGCGACGCTGGGAATCGTCGCGTCCTCGGTCGAGCGGCTCGCGACCGAGATCCGCCATTTGCAGCGCACCGAGGTGATGGAGGCGGAAGAGTTTTTCTCCGAGGGGCAGAAGGGCTCGTCCGCGATGCCGCACAAGCGCAATCCAGTGTTGGCGGAAAACCTGACCGGACTCGCCCGCATGGTGCGCTCGGCGGTGACGCCGGCGCTTGAGGACGTGGCGCTGTGGCACGAGCGCGACATTTCGCATTCCTCAGTCGAACGAATGATCGGTCCCGACGCGACGATCACGCTCGACTTCGCATTGATGCGGCTTGCAGGCGTGATCGACAAGCTGGTGGTTTATCCGGAAGCTATGCGGAAAAACCTGGGCCGGCTCGGTGGGCTCATCCATTCGCAACGAGTTTTGCTGGCGTTGACCCAGAAGGGCGTCGCCCGCGACGACGCCTATGCACTCGTCCAGCGGAACGCGATGCCCGTCTGGCGCGGTGAGGGCGAGTTTCTCAAGCTTTTGAAAGCGGACAAGGATGTCAGCAAGGTGTTGACCGACCAGGAGCTCGAGGCGCTATTCGACCTCGGCTATCACCTAAAGCATGTGGATACGATCTTTGAGCGAGTGTTCGGGGGCTCATAAGGCGCGCCAAGGCCAAGCGTCACAGCACGAGGTCGATCCCCGTTTCGCGCTTGAACCGCGCCAGGAATTCCTCGTCGCTCTGGGCCGCCTCCGCGATGACTTGCTCGTCCGTTTTGCTCTGGCGGGCTTTGAGCCGCTGCTCCGTGTCCGGGCCGACGAGATAGCGCAGCTGCCAACTGTCGCCATCGACAATGTCCCGAACGACGTCGCCAACCACGGAGGGCGGAACGGGTTTGGCGAGCGCGGCGGCGAACAAAGCGCGAAGCCGTCGCCCATGCGGGTAGAAACTGTGCTTCGGCGGCGGAGGCGCTTTGGAGAAGATAGGCGTGGCGATGACCCCAGGCTCCACGATGGCGACGCGCACATTGAAGGCACGGACCTCCTGGGCGAGGACCTCGCTGAGCGCCTCGAAAGCCCATTTCGACGCGGCGTAGCTCGCCATCGGCGCGCTCGCCAACCGGCCCGCGATCGAGGTGATGTTGACGATCGTTCCCTTGCGCCGCTCGCGCATGCTCGGGATTACCGCCTTGATGCAGCGAAGACCGCCGAAGAAATTGGTTTCCATCACCTGGCGAAACTGATCGATCGTCGTTTCTTCCACGGGGCCGCCGCCGGGGACGCCGGCGTTGTTGACCAGAACGTCGACCGGCCCGTGCCGCGCGACGATTCCTGAGAAGGCCTCGCGCACCGAGGCGTCGTCGTCAACATCGAGCCTTACGAGATGGATTGGAAGCTTTTCTCCCTCGGCGATTTTCCGGATCTCCGCTCCGCGATCCAAGTTGCGCATCGCCGCCACAACGGTATGGCTCGCGCGCGCGAGTGCGACAGCCGTTGCGAGCCCGATGCCGCTGTTCGATCCTGTGACCACCGCTAATCCCATGACGCGCCTCCCTCCTTCGGCCACCGCGGAACGGCGTGGTCTGGCGATTGGGGCACAAGTTCTTCGGGTGGTCAAATGCTAAGGGATGCTCGAGACGCCGGCGCGGATCACAGTTCCGGCCCGCGTCTCTCGCCACGGTCCTACTGTCAGGCAGTCGCTTTTCGGCGATTGGCTTCCTCCGAATGCTGCGCGCTCTTTCAAGAAACAGCGCTCGGCTCCTGTCCGGCCAACGCCATGTGTGGAGTTGGACGCGTCTGACGAAGGGGCTGGACGCGCGTCAACCGCACAGCCGCCATCACATCCGAATTGGCCCGCGCGTCCGCCGCGTAATCCTGAAGCCGCAGCAGCGAAAGACGAGCGCCGCCCTTAGCGTCGTTCGAGGTCCAGTCGTCAAACATGAGGAACTTGAGACAGTGACCCCGCCCGTTTCCTTTACCCATAGAGCCGAGGCGATCTGTATGGCGTCGCTAAACGACATCATTCGCGGCTTCTCGTCCGCCCCGCGCACGCCAGCTGGCCGTTGCCATTTCGCGTCGCGGAGTCGCGCCACGCGCAGCATCGTATTCGGGTCGGGCGTCACCAGCGTCGCCAGCGAGCGGATATATCGGGTCAATTCGTGCAGGGCGCCGAACCGTCCGGGAACGAACATCGACGGCCTGAGCTCGGCAAACAGCATGCTGCTGATCCAAACTCGACGTTTCGCAACGGCAGCCTGGGTCAAAATATTATCGATGTGCTCTTCGGCTTCGCCCGAGGCGCCGCTCGCGTGCCGCAGCAAGACGTTCGTGTGGAGGAAATGATGGCCGAAATCGGATTGAGCCGAACGCGCATCCGCTTGGGGAAATGGGTGCATCTCACGTTCCGTTGATCACTTGCGATGGCTGCCTCGCGCGCGGAGCGAGTTGTCAGAAGCACCCTGCAGCAATCTTGTTAACAAGGGCCCAACTCGGCGTTTTCTAGTGCGGATGCAATCGATTAGACAAGAACTGACAATGACGTAACGTGAGCTGCATCACACAACGACGCTGGCCACGCGGCATCGGCAAAGGCATGCGCCGAGCCAGTCGAAATGTCGCAATCAAAGGCCTGTGTTGCGACAGTCTGATGAAGGCCAAACGTGGGCGACGAGCCAGCGCTCAGCGCCCCCGGCGACAGCCCTGTCCCTAATGGACCTCGGCCTCACGTTGCCGGTTCCGCGCGGCGCGATAGCCGGCTGCGCGCGCGTCAGCTTCGCACATGTAGGCGCCCCTGTGGGTTTGCCCGTAATAGCGGGTTCCCGAGTAGTGGTAGATGCGCGTCGGCGTGTTGACCCAGACAACCGTGTCCGACGGGCATCGGGCGCGGGCGGCCAGCTCGGTCGTATACTGGCCAGCCTGCAGAGCCGAAGGCGCGCCAACATTCGGCGCCGGCGTCGAAGCGGGAGCCGCCGGTTGCCACCACGGGAACAGAGAGCCTGACTGGGAAGCAGGAGCGGAAGGTGGGGCAGGGGCAGGCGCGGGAGCGAAACCACCCGAGGACGAGACAGCGGAGCCTTGGCGCGCGCGGCATTGCGACAGAAACTGCGGCCAGCTCTGGCCGCCGGTCGTTCCCGCCGCCTTGGCGTCTTTCCATTGGCTCGCGCATATCTTCATGACGCTTTGGCCGCCCGAGGGCGCGGCGACATTTGAGGCCGCCTGGGAGGCCGGCGCCGACGGCTGTGACCACGGGAACAACGAGCCTGACTGAGGGGCAGGCGCGGGAGCGACTGTCGGCGAAGATGGCGCGGCGGCCGAACCCTGACGTGTGCGACACTGCGCCAGAAACTGCGGCCAGCTTTCGCCGCCCGTCGTACCAGCCGCCTGAGCCTGCTTCCATTCGGTTGCGCATGTTCTCATGACACTTTCGGCATTCGCCACCGTTGGACCGCCGAGAGCGAGACCAAAGGCGATCGCCGCCGCCGTCAGCAAGTAAGCGAACGAGTTCCGCATGTTGCTCCCCAACACCGCGCCCTGGATTGGGCGCGGCGCCAGCCTATAGCGAGCCGGATCGCTTCGCCAAGCCGCTTTTCTGCACGGCACGGACCGTCGCCCGCTTATGATGCGACAGTTTGCCTGATGCGGTCGCCTGGAGCGGGCGCAGCTATCCGCTCGGACGCTCCGCTCGGCGCAGCGCGCAGGTATTGCCTCGGCCACTGCGCGACCTGCCCGAGTTCTCGCGCAGCGCGCACCGGCCAATAGGGGTCGCGCAGCATTTCGCGCGCGAGCAGCACGATATCGGCCTGACCGTTGCGGATGATTTGATCAGCCTGAGCGGGCGCGGTGATCATGCCGACAGCAGCGGTGGCGATGTTCGCCTCGCGCCGGATCCGCTCGGCAAACGGCGTTTGATATCCGGGCCCAATCGGGATCTCTGCTTTTTCAAGATTGCCCCCCGATGAGCAATCGATCACATCAACGCCAAGCTCGAGCAGAAGGCGGGCAAGCTCCACCGACTGGTCGATGTCCCACCCGCCTTCAACCCAGTCCGTCGAAGAAATTCGTACGAATAGCGGGCACCGCTCGGGCAGCGCCCGACGCACCGCCGCGACGCACTCGCGAAGGAATCGCGTTCGATTTTCGAACGAACCCCCGTACAAGTCGACACGACGATTGCTGAACGGCGACAGAAACTCGTGAATGAGATAGCCGTGGGCGCCGTGGATTTCGATCACGTCGAAACCCGCCGCTGCCGCGCGCTCAGCCGCGACCGCGAACGCAGTTCGCAACGACTTGATCTGGTCGACGGTCAATTCGTCCGGCTTGGCGTAGGTGTCGCTGAACGGAATCGCGCTCGGAGCGACCGGGCGCCACCCGCCAGCGCTCTCGGCAACCGCGCCTTGCCCGGCACCCGGCCGATACGTGCTGCCTTTTCGACCGGCATGCGCGAGCTGGATGCCTGCGCGCGCGCCTTGAGAATCGATGAAGCGCGCGATCCGCTCGAGCGGCTCGAAATGCCGCTCGCTCCAAGCCCCGAGGTCCTGCGGCGAAATCCGGCCCTCGGACGAGACCGCCGCGGCCTCCGTAAACACCAGCGCAGCTCCGCCGACCGCCCGCGCGGCAAGATGAGCGAAATGCCAATCGTTGGCGTAGCCGTCGACTGAGGAATATTGGCACATCGGCGAAACGCCGATGCGGTTGGCGAAGTCGACGTCGCGCATGCGAAGCTTACTGAACAGATGCGGCATGGTTCATTGTCTCGATCGAGAAATGGCGGGGAATCAGGCATTGGTCTCGCGCGCGGCTTCGGCCGGAGCCGTCGCAATGACCGGCGCGCTGATGGACCATATCTTGCGACGGAGCGCGGTCAAGCCGAACAAGCGTTCTGAGGAGAGGAGGGGCCGGCGCTTACTGATAGCCGAGCCGATGCGGAAGCCAGAGCGTCAGACCCGGGACGAACGCGATCACCAAGAGGCACAAGAGAAGCAAGCCAAGATAGCCGAGCATCGGCCTCACCGTCGTCTCGATCGGTACGCCGCCAATCAGACATGCGCCGTAGAGCCCAAGCCCCAGCGGCGGCGCAAATAGTCCAATTCCCATGGCGATCACCAGAACTACGCCGAAGTGCAGCTCGTTGATGCTGATTTGGCCGGCAACCGGTATCAGCAACGGACCGAAGATGATGAGCGCTGCCGCGCCCTCAAGGATGGAGCCCATAACAATTAAGATGAGGATGGACAGAGCCAGGAACGGCCATGCGCCGGCGTTCTGAGAGAGCGCGATCATCGTTTGCGCTAACTTTTGGGGAAACTGTTGCAACGTCAGTACGAAGGCGAGCGATTGGGCCGCGGCGACGATGAACAGCACAAGCCCCGAGCGCGTCGCGGCGTTGATGAAACTTCGAGCGGCGGCGTGCGGTCCAAGCTCACGGAACGCCAGGCCGCCTACCACCAGGGCATAGAGCGCGGCGAAAGCGGAAATCTCGGTTGCGGTGGCGACGCCAAATCTGAAGCCGACAAAAATGATGATCAAAAGCCCGAGGGTAACGATTGCGCCGCGCCACAGTTGCGCGAGCGACGCCGTGCTGAGCCTCGCCTCTTCGGGCAATCGCGCATCGCCGCCAAGCAGGACCACGGCGCCGATCAACGCGAACGCCATGAGGCCGGCCGGCGCCAATCCCGCCATGAACAGCCCGCCGATCGACAGATTGGCGACGAAGCCCAGTATGATGAGGTTGATGCACGGCGGAATGGTCTCCGCCATGACGGCGGAGGCGGCCAGCAACGCCACGGCGCTCCCCGGGCTTTGCCGCGACCGCCGCGCCGCCGGGATCAGCACCGAGCCCACCGCCGCGACGTCCGCCATCTTCGAACCGGAAATGCCGGAGAAGATCACCATCGACAGCACCATCACGATATTGAGCCCGCCACGGGTTCGTCCAATCAGGCGTTCGAGCAACGCGATCAGGCGGACAGACATGCCGTTCGCCTCCATCAGGTACCCGACCAGGATGAAGAACGGAATCGCCAGCAGGACAAAATTGTCGATGCCGCGCGCCATCTGCTGCGCGAATATGAGGCCGGGCAAGGCGCCTTCGATCCAGATATAAACGAGAGCCGTGAACGCGAGCGCAAAGCCGATCGGCACGCCGCCAACCACGCACGCCACGAAGCCCAACAGCATCGGCATGCCCGAACGCGCCGCGCCTGCCTCGACGAATCGCCAGCCATAGGCTGCGGCAGCCAACGCCAGCGCGACAATGACTGCGAACGCGATGTCGGACAGCTTTCGGCGCCAGAGCTGCGCAAGCGCGAAAACCCCCATGCAAAGCGCGCCCGCGCCCATCGGATAAAACGTCAGTTCAAGCGGCAGGCCGGACCCAGTCGTCTGGCCGGTGGTAAACCGTCCCAACGCAGTCGCGTACCAGGCTACAGAGGCGGCGGTGATCAAGACCACCAGCGCCGCCACGGCGTCGACGCGCCCGCGCGCTTGCGCGCCAAGTTTCTCCACGAAGAAAGCGACGCCGGCGTTTTCATTGCGCGCGAGCGCGCTTGCCGCGCCGAAAAAGCTCATCGCCACCATCAGCCCGCGGGCGACATCGTCGGCCCATTCGATCGGCGCCGCTAGCACGTAGCGGTAGTACACCGACAGCAACACGACGATCAGGTCCGCCGCCAACAGGACGGCGGCGACCGTGTCAACGAGAGCGAGCAGCGAGGACAGGCCCCCCGCGGCCGCCCGGTGCAAGCTGCTCGTGGATGCGGTCGCGGCCGTCGATCGAGTCACGCGCCGATCACGCCTTGGTGCTGCGGACGATGTCGATGATCGGCTTCGCCTCAGCATGCGCCTTGATGAAGGCATCCGTCTGCGGCAGCGTTAGTTTGCGGAACGGCTCTCGATCACAAGCGATGATTTCGACGCCTTTTTCCTTTAGCGTCTCAATCGCCTCCTTTTCCGCCTCAAGCCCGCGTGCTCTTGTGTCGATGGCGGCTTCCGACGCCGCGTTCAGAAACTGCTCGCGCAGCGGCGCCGCCATTCGATTGAGCGTGAGCCCGCTGCAGAATGCGCCGAGCGGGGAAAAGTTGTGCTGTGTCAGCGAATAGAATTTGGCCGTTTCGTAGAACTTGCTCGCGACAACCGTTGGAGGATCATGCTCTAACCCATCCAGCACGCCGGCTTGGAGGGCGGTGTAGATCTCACCAAACGCCATCGGCGTTGCCGCCGCGCCCATGAGTTTCAGGCATTCGGTGATGATCTTGTTCGGCAACGTTCGGATTCTCTTGCCGGCCAAGTCCGTCGGCGCGTTGACCGCCGATTTGCACAGCACGCTGCGCGAACCGAAATTGTAGGCCCAGCCGACGACGTGCACGTTGGCGCCGGCTTGCAGGGCCAGCTCAAGCGGCTTTGCCGCGCCGGCGTCGAGGGCCTTTGTTTGCTGCGGAAAGCTTTCGAACAAATAGCCGAGGTCAAGCAGGCCGATCAGAGGCACGACATTCGCCCAGATCGAGGTCCCGGTGACCATCAGGTCGATGACGCCGAGACTGACCGAGTTCACGACGTCGATCTCCTGGCCTAGTTGATTGTCGGGGAAAAATTGCACGTCGATGCGGTCGGCGAGACCGTGGGCCGTGAGGCGCTTCACGAGATTGTCGTAGTATACTCGGCCGTTGGCGAACTTCGGATTGTTCGGCAAGGAGGACGAGAGCCTGAGCGCCATAGGAGCGGCGCGCGCGGCGCGAATGGTGGCCGGAGCGGCGGCCATGCCAATGAGCAGCGATCGACGATTTACCCGATAGCCCTTCATGGCGAAATCCTCCCGCCCACGCCTCATCGGCGCAGCTCTGGCGTCGAGGTTAGTCCGATCACCGGATGACTCGCAAGGAGACCAAGACTGCCGCCTTCAGATCAGCTGGCGGCGATAGCGGCGCCCGTTTGCGCGTCAAAGAAATGAAGCGGCCCTTCGAACGTCAACCCAATGCGATCACCCGGTCCACCGCTCAAACGCTCGCGGAACACGCAAGTCATTTCCTGCCCGGCCAACTTCGCGATCACCTGCGTTTCGTAACCCGTTGGCTCGACGACTACGATCTCGGCAGGCATGGCCCTCGGGCCGCCAAGCGTTACGTGCTCTGGCCGAACGCCCATGATGATCTCCGTACCAGGGGCGGCTCGCGGCGCCACGGCGGGGAGCGGAATTCTTGACGCCCGCAAGGGTGATGAGTGTCGGCGGGTGATCACCGTCGACGCGCGCCTTGATGAAGTTCATCGCCGGCGAGCCGATAAAGCCGGCCACAAACAGGTTCGTGGGGCGATCATAAAGCTCGAGCGGCGAACCGATCTGCTCGACGACGCCATCGTGCAGAACCACGATCTTGTCGGCCATCGTCATCGCTTCGATCTGGTCGTGCGTGACATAGAGCGTCGTGGACTCGAGCCGTTGTTGCAGCGCTTTGATTTCCGCGCGCATCTGCACGCGCAGCTTCGCGTCGAGATTGGACAAAGGCTCGTCGAATAGAAACACCGCCGGATCGCGCACGATCGCCCGTCCCATGGCGACACGCTGCCGCTGTCCACCTGATAGTTGACGCGGGTAGCGCTCGAGCAGCGGCGTAAGTCCGAGGATGTCGGCCGCCTTGTTGACTTTCTCGGCGATCTCACCCTTCGGGCGGCGCGCGAGCTCGAGCGAAAAACTCATGTTTTTCGCGACCGTCATTTGCGGGTAGAGCGCATAGTTCTGGAACACCATCGCGATGTCGCGCTCTTTCGGCGCCACATCGTTGACGACGCGTCCATCAATGCGAAGTTCGCCGCTCGTGACCGACTCGAGCCCCGCGACCATTCTGAGCAGCGTCGACTTGCCACAGCCCGACGGCCCGACCAGAATGACGAATTCGCCGTCTTCGACGTTGATGGAAACCCCGTGAATAATCTCCAGACTGCCGAAGCTCTTGCGCACATTCGAAATTTCGACGGAGGCCATTTGCGTTCATCCTCTTGCGGCTGGCGCAGCCGCGCGCGTTACGACAGTCGAGAACGGTCGCAAGATTCGCCGGGGCGCCGAATGGCGCCGACTATGACGGCGTCCGGACATCACACCACCTCGTTTCGCAATGTGGTTTCGCCGCGGAGCAGGCGCTCGATATTGTCCACGACGATGTCGACGACGTTCTTTTCGTAGCGCTCGGTTTCGCCCGCTGTGTGCGGCGTAACGAGGACGTTCGGCAGCGCCCAGAAAGGGGATTCCGCCGGCAGCGGCTCCTCGGGGAAGCAATCGAGCGCGGCGGCGCGCACCCGTCCGTTGGCGAGCGCGGCGATGAGCGCCGCCTGGTCGACGACCTTCCCGCGCGCGACATTGATCAACAGCCCGCCGGGCTTCAGCGCGTTGAGAGCCGTGGCGCCGATCAAGCCTTCCGTTTCCGCCGTCAGGGGACAGGTGAGCGCTGCGACGTCGGCCTCCGCGAGCGCTTGGGCGAGATCGGCTCGGGCGACGACGTGGTCTGCGAGTCCCGGCTCTGGCCTCGCCGTGCGGCGCACGCCGATCACCCGCATGTCGAAGGCGCGAGCCAGCGCAGCCAGGCGCATGCCGATGCGGCCGAGACCTACAATGACCAGCGTCTTTCCGCCGAGTTCCTGCTCCCGCAGGGCGCGGTCACCCATCATGCCGCGCCACTGCCGCGAGCGCTGGTTGTCGCGCGCGAGGTGAAGCTGGCGCGTGAGCGTGAGAATGAGCGCGATGGCGTGTTCGGCCACCGCGCGTTCGTTGGCGCCCTGAGCATTGGCGAGCCGAACGCCGTGCTTCCTGAAGAGCGCCTTGTCATATTGATCCGTGCCGGCGCTGAAGGATTGGACGAAGCGCAGCTTCGACGCGGTCGCCAGGAGCGTGTTACGCCACAGGCCCGACACGACGAGCACATCCGCTTCAGGCGCCCGCCGCTCCAGCTCTTCCGGCGTGCGCACTTCAAAGTGCGCGAGGCCGGTTCGCCGCGCAGCGAATTCCTCCGCCGCCCGATAGGCGACATGCGCGAAGCCGATCGTTAGAACGTCGCGAGACGGGAAAGGCGCGACGTTCATAATATGGACGAAAACACGAATCGGCGTGCGTTGCGCTTTGTCATTGCGATTGGGGATGCGAGATCAGCTTCTGGATCCGAGTCGAAGGGAACGGTCGGTGCTGTCTGGAGGGACGGCTCCTGGGCCCATGCAGCGGTCGAGGTCTGGATCATTGCGAACAGGATTTGGCGCAGCAAGTGTTCCTCCCGTTCGCTCAGCCCGCGTCCACCCCTCGTAGCGGGTCCGCTGAGTTGTAGGGTAGTATACGGACCATGAAAAGATTGGCCTGCCCCAGCGCCAGCCTTGCCCGGGATTGCGACGTTCCGGACGCGACGGATTTGGACGGTGGTGAAAGGGCCCTTGCCAGCCTGAGCTGGTCGCGATAGCGGTCCGATTGATCAATCTCGGCTGGACGACGCGCGCCAAATGTTCTCTACCGCCATGGTCCTTACATCTTATACCGCCGCGCCCGGACGCGAGTGCGGCGGCTGCACGCTCTGCTGTAAGGTCTACGCCCTGCCCGAATTCGCTAAGCCGCCCGGCGTATGGTGCAAGCATTGCGCGCCGGGAAGGGGCTGCGCGATCCATGACGCTTTGCCTGACCAATGCCGGCAGTTCTTCTGCTTGTGGATGACGGACGGGACTATGGCCGCCGAATGGAAGCCCGATCGGGCGCGATTCGTGCTCTCCGTCTATCCGACGAACGGCTTCATCTATGGTCAGGTCGACCCAGGCTCTCCCGGCGCTTGGCGGAAGGCGCCCTACTTCGACGCCCTGCGCGCGATGGCGAAAACGCTGCTTGAGCAGAGGCGCCACGTCATCATGTTCGTTGGCGATCAAGCGACCCTCGTCATGCCCGACGAGGCTTTACCGCTCGGCGCGATGAAGCCCGGGGATAACTTTCGCATCGAACCGGCTTTCGGTCCGAAGGGCCCGACTTGGCGGGCGACGAAGATATGAGGACCAGTGCCCCGGTCTGGGAAAGCGTATTTCCGCCAAAGAGCTGTCCCACCCTCTCGGCGAGGAAGCGTGACCAAGACCTACTTGCCGGGAGTGACGGGGTGGGCAGGATGATTGCGCGGCTTGGTCTTGGGCTTGCCGTTTCTATGGCCCTTCTCGCTCCGGCGCTCGCGGAATTGGCGATGACGGGAGCGCCGGTTGCGATGCGCGCCGGCCCCAGCGGCAAAGCGGCTGTCGTGCAGCGCGTCCCGCAACGCGCCGAGATCGAGCTGGAGAAATGCACCCGTTCCTGGTGCCGCGCATCGTGGCGGGGCCGATTTGGCTATATCCCCGCGGAAGCGGTCGTGTTCGGTCTCCGCCTATGACTTTGGCCGGGGATAAAATGCCGCCGCCGTTCGTGAATGTGCGCCGACGGATGCCCGACGCCCCGGCATGGCGATGGACGGGCCCCTACATCGGCGTCAACGGCGGCTTCAACGAGGTTCGAGTTCGAATCCTGGTAGCGCCGAGCGTCCTGTCCGGGGCGGCTCTACCCATAAGCGCCTCCGAACATTATATTTGCACTTAATCCCTTTCTCATCGAGGAGATGAAGCGCGTGACCACGAGCCACGAGCCAGAGAAAATTCCCGTCACCGTCCTCACTGGCTATCTGGGCGCCGGCAAGACGACCTTGCTCAACCGCATTTTGAGCGAACCGCACGGCAAACGCTATGCGGTCGTCGTCAACGAGTTCGGCGAGATCGGCATCGACAACGAACTCGTCATCGGCGCGGACGAAGAAGTGTTTGAGATGAACAACGGCTGCATCTGCTGCACCGTGCGCGGCGACCTCATTCGCATAATCGAGGGGCTGATGAAGCGCAAGGGACGCTTTGACGCCATCATCGTCGAAACGACTGGACTCGCCGATCCGGCGCCGGTGGCGCAAACCTTCTTCGTCGACGAGGACGTGAAGGAAGCGGCGAGGCTCGACGCGGTGGTGACGGTCGCTGACGCCAAATGGCTCGCCCAGCGCCTGCGCGACGCGCCCGAAGCCAAGAACCAGATCGCGTTTGCCGACGTCATCATCATCAACAAGACCGATTTGGTCAGCCCCGCCGAATTGCGCGAGGTTGAAGGGCGCATCCGCGCCATCAACCCTTACGCGACGCTGCATCGGGCGAAGAAATGCGACATCGCGCTCGCGGACGTGCTCGAACGCCGAGCCTTCGATCTCGACCGCATCCTCGATATCGAGCCGGACTTCCTGGTCCGCGAGGATGCCCACGATCATGACCACGGCCACGACCACCATGATCGCGACGGCGCACACCATCATCACGGGCTCAAGCACTATCACGACGAGGACATGCAGTCGGTGGCGGTGAGGCTCGAAGGCGACGTCGACCCGGCGAAGTTCATGCCCTGGATCAACCGGCTTACCCAGGAGCAGGGCCCGAATATCCTGCGCTGCAAGGGCATCGTGGCGATGAAGGGCGACCCCAACCGCTTCGTCTTCCAGGGCGTGCACATGATGCTCGACGGCGATTCGCAGCGCGAGTGGAGGCCGGACGAGAAGCGCGAGTCGAAGGTCGTGTTCATCGGCCGCGATCTTGAGGAAGAGGACATCCGCAACGGATTCCTGGCCTGCGCCGCTTGATCGGTTCCATGCCCCCATGACCGAATCTGAGACCGCGGCCTCTTCGCTGGCGAACACGCACGGCTGTTCGACGCCGGCGCTCATGTTGTGGCGGCGGCGTTCCTCGACGGCGCGCCGGCGCTGGCGTTGGCCGACGGCGTCGTGCTGATCGGCGAGCCCGACGCGCAGAATCGCCTCGTCGTCCATGCCGGATGCCGCGATGCTGACGGCGATCAGCGACGGCAAGACGCTGGTCACTGGCGGCGACGATGGACGCGTCGTCGCCGCGCGGGCCGACGGCAGCCTTGAAGAGATCGCCGACGAGAAGGGCAAGTGGATCGACGCGCTGGCGTTGCGCGGCAAGGCTTACGCGTGGAGCGCTGGAAAACAGGTCCGGGTGCGCGATGAAACCGGGGCCGTCAAGACCTGGAGCGCGCCGACAACCGCTCGGGGCCTTAGCTTTCCAGCCCAAGGGCTTTCGCCTCGCGGCGACCCATTACAATGGCGCGACGCTCTGGTTTCCGAAGGTCGAGGGCGCTCCGCAGACTCTGGAATGGAAGGGGGCGCATCTCGACGTCACCTTCTCTCCCGACGGGCGTTTTCTCGTGACCTCGATGCAGGAGAACGCGCTGCACGGCTGGCGGCTCCAGGATTCGCGCAACATGCGGATGACTGGATATCCTGCCAAGACGCGCTCGCTCTCCTGGTCGCACGACGGCCAATGGCTTGCGACCTCCGGCGCCGACGCCGCCGTCGTCTGGCCGTTCAAGGACAAGGACGGGCCGATGGGCAAGGCCCCGCGCGAGTGCGGCGTGCGTCAGGCGCGCGTGACTAAGGTGGCCTTTCATCCGAAGGCGCTGATCGTCGCCATCGGCTATTCCGACGGCCTCATCCTGCTGGTCCGCCTGGCGGACGGGGCCGAAATTCTGGCGCGCCATCCCGGCGACGGGCCGGTCAGCGCGCTCGCCTGGAATGCGACGGGCTCTGAGCTCCTATTCGGCCTTGAGTCCGGTGCGGCTGGCCTTTTGAGCTTGCCCGCCTGACTTTTCAACGGCGTCTGCGCACAAGTTCCCGTGGGCGAAAGATTCCAAGGGCTTGACTGCGCTTTCGCGCAACTCTTTCAGCGCTCCCGCTTGCCACCGAGGCGGGAAACGGCGAATTCTCGCAGCCTTGATCGACGCTAGGGATTCCATGCGCGAGGCTTATATCGGAGTGGATGTCGGCACGCTGAGCGCCAGGGCCGGCGTGTTCGATGCGTCCGGGCGGCTCATCGCGAGCGCTCGGCGGACGATCGCCGTCTGGCGCGAGCCGGGCGATATCGTCGAGCAATCCTCGGACGACATCTGGAGCGCGGTGACGTCCGCTGTGCGCGAGGCGGTTGAGGCGTCGGGCCTGTAGCTCGAGGCGGTCCGCGGCATGGGCTTCGACGCCACCTGCTCGCTGGTCGCGCTTGACCGCAACGAGCGTCCCCTGTCGGTGAGCCCGACCGACGCGCCAGAACGCGACGTGATCGTCTGGATGGATCATCGCGCCGTCCATGACGCCGAGCGGATCAACGACGGGAAGCATAAAGCCCTGCGCTATGTTGGCGGCAAGATCTCGCCCGAGATGCATGCGCCGAAGCTCATCTGGCTCGCCAGGCGCAAACCCGAGACGATCGCCAAAGCCGGGCATTTTTTCGATCTCACCGATTTCCTGTCGTTTCGCGCGACCGGCTCGCTGACGCGCTCGGCCTGCCCAGCGGCCTGCAAGTTCGGCTATCTCGCGCATGAGAAGCGTTGGCCGGACGAATTCTTTGACAGCATAGGCCTCGGGTTTCTCAAGGATGACCATCACGCCCGCATCGGCGCGGCAATCGCTGCTCCGGGCGCGCCGCTCGGGCCAGGGATTGACGGCCGAGTCTGCCGCGGCAATGGGCCTGCGTCCCGGAACTCCCGTCGGCGCGGGGCTGGTCGACGCTCACGCCGGCGCCGCGGGCACGCTGGGGGCGCGATCGGTCGGCGGGTTGGCTGATCCGCGCCGGCGGCTTGCCTTGATTCTCGGCACGTCGTCGAGCTGCATGGCGCTTGCCGACGAGCCGCGTTTCGTGGAGGGGATCTGGGGGCCGCATTTCGGCGCGCTGAGCCCCAATCAATGGCTCATCGACGGCGGACAGTCGGCGTTCGGCGGAGCGATCGATCACCTGCTGCGATTGCACCCCGCCTTTGCTGAATTGTCGTCGCGCCTTGGGCAGCAAGCGCTCCACGCGCTCGAGAAAGAGACTGTCGCCCGGGCCGGCGGCCTGTCGGAAGCGGTGTTGATCGCGGAGGGGCTGCACGTTCTGCCCGACTTCATCGGCAGCCGGTCACCCTCGGCGGACGCAGGCGCGCGCGGGGCCGTGATGGGGATGGATCTGCGCGAAGACCTTGCGAGCCTCGAGGAGCTCCATGTCGCCGGTCTCTGCGGCCTTGCCTATGGTCTGGCCGACATCATGCGCAAGCTCGAAGAGTCCGGTTATCAATTCGATTCGATCGTCGTCAGCGGCGGCGCGGCGCGCAGTCCGATGGTCCGCCAGATCATCGCCGACGTGTGCGGAAAGACGGTGGAATCGCCAGAGACCCCGGAGCCGGTGCTTCTGGGCTCCGCGATGGTCGGCGCGGTCGCAGGCGGAACGCAGACCATGATCTCCGCAATGTCGACGATGTCGACGATCGCGCCGGGCGCAAAGACGCCGGCAGGCGGCGTCGATTGCGGCGTACCACGCGCGAAAACGGCGGGCTTATGAGATCCTGCGCCACGCTGAGCGCGAGATTCGCGAACTCAATCGCAAATCCCGCTGGCCTGAAGTTGTCATTTTCGATTGCGACGGGGTGCTGGTTGACAGCGAAGTGATCGCGCTCGGCGTCATGCGCCGCAGGCTCAGCGAAGCCGGCCTTCGCCTGACCGATCGGGAAACGCGCGAACGCTTTCTGGGGCGCCGGCTCGATTCGTCCCTGGGCGGAATCGAAACCGAACTCGGGGCCGCCATTGCCCGAGAGTTTTCGCGAGGATTTTTCGCGCGAGATTCTTTCTGCGTTCGCGCGCGAGCTGAAGGGGGTCGAAGGCGTGCGGCAAGCGGTCGAAGGTTTGCGGGCTCGCGTGTGTGTCGCCTCATCTAGTGGGCCCGAGAGAATACGCTTATCGCTTCGCGTGGCCGGCTACGAGACCCTGTTCGCGCCCAACATTTTCTCCGCCGCCGAGGTCGCGGAGGGAAAACCAAGTCCGGATCTTTTTCTGCATGCGGCGCGCGCGATGGGCGTCAAGCCGGAACACTGCCTCGTGATTGAGGACAGCGTCGCCGGAGTCGTCGCCGCGCGCGCTGCGGGAATGACAGTGTTCGGCTTTGTCGGCGCGAGCCATTTCTCGCCTCTTGATGAAGGAGCGCATTTGACTGCGGCCGGCGCGGAGCTTCTCTTCGATATGATGGCGCATTTGCCCGACCTCGTCGCCGCGCGGGGCAGCCGAGGGAACCTCTCGGGCGCGGATTGAAGCCATGGCGCGCAAGTCGGATCACGACAGTTTTCGGCTCGACGAGGCCGCCCGCGCTGGATGGCTCTATTACGTCGCCGGCAATACCCAGGACGAGATCGCGCGCAAGCTCGGCATTTCGCGCCAGGCGGCGCAGCGCCTTGTATCGTTGGCGATCAGCGAGCGGCTCATCAAGGTGAGAACTCGATCATCCGATCGCGCGATGCATGGAGCTCGCCGCGGCGCTCAAGCTGCGCTACGACCTGGGGTTCTGCGAGGTCTCTCCGACCGATCCGGCCTCGACATCGTCGACGCTCGGCATCGCCCAAGTCGCCGCGGCGGAATTTGAACGCTGGCTGCGCCGGCCCGAGCCCGCGATCATCGGCATCGGCACGGGCCGCACGATGCGCGCGGTCGCCGACCAATTGCCGGCGATGGAATGCCCGCAGCACAAGCTGGTCGCGCTGGTCGGCACCACGAAGACCGACGGGTCGGCTTCGTTCTACGACGTCATCATTCGCGTATCCGACAGCGTTCGCGCGCCGCACTATCCGATGCCGCTGCCGGTCATCGCCCGCTCGGTCGAGGAGCGCAAGCTCCTGACCAGCCTCGCCTCGGTGAAGAGTTCTGTTCGACCTCGTCGAGCGCACCGACGTGAGTTTCGTCGGCGTCGGCTCGGTCGGCGATTCCGCGCCTTTGGTGCAGGACGGCATCATCACCTGGCAGGAGGCGGAGGCTTTGCGCCATCTCGGCGCGGTCGGGGAGATCACCGGCTGGGCGTTCGACGCGGCCGGCAAGGTGCTGGCTGAAGGCACGAATGAGCGGGTCGCAGCCGCGCCCTTGCGCCGGGCGGAGAACCGGCTCGTCATCGGCGTCGCCATGGGGCCCTCGCGGCGGGCGCCTTTGCGCGGGGCGCTCGCCGGCCGGCTCATTTCCGGCCTGGTCACGGACGAGGCGACTGCGGAGCACCTGCTGCAGCGGTGATCAGAGCAAAACCGGAACAAATATCAAACTGTTGGGTTGGCATACGCGATTTTGTTCCGGCCGGCTGGAAATTTTGGGCCGGGCGACTGGAAATTCGCATTGACTCGGGCGGAAGAGTATGGCGAATATTCGCCCGCTAGCTTGGCAAATGCCCATATCGGCATGCCTCACGGAGGAAACGCTATGAAGGTTCTCGTGAAGGGGCTGCTCGGCGCCGTTGCGCTCGCAGGCTTCTCGCTTCCCGCCTTATGCCGACACGACGCTGACCATCGCGACCGTCAACAACAGCGATATGGTCCGCATGCAGGGGCTGACCGAGGATTTCACCAAGGCCAATCCCGACATCAAGCTCAACTGGGTCACGCTCGAAGAGAACGTGCTGCGCCAGAAAGTGACGACCGACATCGCCACGCACGGCGGACAGTTCGACATTCTGACCATCGGCACCTACGAAGTTCCGATCTGGGCCAAGAAAAAATGGCTCGTGCCCCTCGACAAACTCGGCGCCGACTACGACGAGAACGACCTCCTGCCGCCGATTCGCGCAGGCCTGTCGTTCGACGACAAGCTCTTCGCCGCGCCGTTCTACGGCGAAAGCTCCTTCGTCATGTACCGCACGGACCTGATGGAGAAGGCCGGCCTCAAGATGCCGGAGAAGCCGACCTGGGACTTCATCAAACAGGCCGCCGACAAGATGACCGGACAAGTCGGCGGGCGTCTACGGCATCTGTCTGCGCGGCAAGCCGGGCTGGGGCGAGAACATGGCCTTCCTGACCGCCATGTCCAATTCCTTCGGCGCGAGGTGGTTCGACGAGAAATGGAACCCGCAATTCAATACGCCGGAGTGGAAGAAGACGATGGACTTCTACGTCGCGCTGATGAAGGCCGACGGGCCGCCCGGCGCGTCGTCGAACGGTTTCAACGAGAACCTCGCCCTGTTCAGCGACGGCAAGTGCGGCATGTGGATCGACGCGACGGTCGCGGCCGGATTCGTGACCGATCCCAAGCAGTCGAAGGTTTCGGACAAGGTGGGTTTCGCGCTCGCGCCCAACGATGGGCTCGGCAAGAACGCCAATTGGCTGTGGGCGTGGTCGCTCGCCGTCCCGGCCGGAACGAGCAAGGCTGAGGCGGCCGAGAAGTTCATTTCGTGGGCGACCAGCAAGCATTACACCGACCTCGTCGCCCAGAAGGACGGTTGGGCCCGCGTTCCTCCGGGAACCCGCACCTCGCTCTATAAGAACGCCGACTATACGAAGGCGGCGCCGTGGGCGGATCTGACGCTCGAGTCGATCAATTCGGCCGACCCGCTCCATCCGACGGTGAAGCCTGTGCCCTATACCGGCGTGCAGTTCGTGGCGATCCCCGAGTTCCAGGGCATCGCGACTGACACGGGGCAGGACTTCTCCGCGGCGCTGGCGGGAACGATGACCGTCGATCAGGCGCTCGCCAAGGCCCAGGCCAGCACCGAAGCCGCAATGAAGAAGGCAGGTTACATCAAGTGAGTTAGGTCGCTTACCCGCCGCTTCGCGTTCCATACCTCGCGCGAGGCGGCAGGAAGGGGCGAATCCTCCCCGTCCCCCGCCCCCTTCTCCTTCGCGAGAAGGGGGAAGGGAGGAGATGAGAAGACAGTCAAGAAAGCCGCATCGGCGATCCGGAAGGGCGACCGACGCGCGGGGAGGAGAGGCCACAAAGATGGCGACGCAGCAAACAGCGACAGCCGGCCGAGCTCTGGTTTCACCGTCGGTCATCCTGCTCTTCATCTGGATGATCGTGCCCTTGGTGATGACGCTCTACTTTTCGACGCTGCGCTATAGCCTGCTCGATCCGGACAACACCGGCTTCGTCGGGCTGCAGAACTACACGTCGTTCCTCACCGACCCGGATTTCATCGCCTCGCTTATCAACACGCTCGTCCTCGTCATCTCCGTGCTCGCTATCAGCGTAGGAGGGGGACTCCTGGTCGCCCTTTTGATGGACCAGCCGGTGTATGGCCAGAACATCCTGCGGCTCATGGTGATCGCGCCGTTCTTCGTCATGCCGACGGTGAGCGCGCTCGTGTGGAAGAACCTTTTGATGAACCCCAATTCTGGCTTGTTCGCCTGGATCGCCCGATCGCTGGGGTTCCAGCCGATCGTCTGGTTCACCAATTGGCCCATGCTCTCGGTGATCATCGTCGTCTCCTGGGAATGGCTGCCGTTCGCGAGCCTCATTCTTCTCACCGCGCTTCAGTCGCTCGACGAAGAGCAGAAGGAGGCGGCGTCGCTCGATGGCGCTGGGCCGATTTCCTATTTCGGCTATATCGTGCTGCCGCATATAGCGCGCGCGATCACGGTCGTCATTCTCATCGAGACGATCTTTCTTCTCAGCGTGTTTGCCGAAATCTACGTGACCACGTCCGGCGGCCCTGGCACGGCGACCACCAACATCCCGTTCCTCGTCTATAAGCAGGCGCTGCTCAATTTCGACGTCGGCAGCGCCTCCGCGGGCGGCATCATCGCGGTCATTCTCGCCAACATCGTCGCGATCTTCCTCATGCGTATCATTGGCAGGAATCTGGAGGGCTGAACGATGGCCATTAAGAAATCGGCCGGCGAGCGCATTGGGGTCACAATCCTCGCCTGGGTCGTCGCCTTCCTGATCTTCTTCCCGATCCTCTGGACGTTCCTGACGAGCTTCAAGAGCGAACTCGATGCCATCGCCATGCCGCCGAAGTTCCTCTTTTTCAACTGGACGCTGGAGAACTACGCCGACGTGCAGCAGCGCTCGAACTATCTCAAGTTCGCCTTCAATTCGGTCGTGCTGTCGGTTGGCGCGAACCTGATTGGTCTCCTGATCGCCGTTCCCGCCGCCTGGTCGATGGCGTTTGCGCCAGGCAAGCGCACCAAGGACCTCTTGATGTGGATGCTGTCGACCAAGATGATGCCCGCGGTTGGCGTGCTGGTGCCGATCTACCTCCTGTTCAAGAACCTGCATCTGCTCGACAGTCTGATCGGCATTGGCCTCGTCTTGATGCTGCTCAATCTGCCGCTCTTGATCTGGATGCTCTACACCTACTTCAAGGAGATCCCGAACGACATCCTTGAGGCCGCGCGCATGGACGGGGCGTCGCTTTTGAACGAGATCGTGTATGTGCTGACCCCCATGGCTGTGCCGGGCATTGCTTCGACCATGCTGCTTGCAATCATCCTGTCGTGGAACGAGGCGTTCTGGACCCTTAATCTCACGACATCGAACGCCGCGCCGCTGACCGCCTTCATCGCTTCCTATTCGGCGCCGGAGGGGTTCTTCTGGGCCAAGCTTTCGGCCGCCTCGACGCTCGCGATCGCGCCGATTCTCATCCTCGGCTGGTTCTCGCAGAAACAGCTTGTCCGAGGCCTGACTTTCGGCGCGGTGAAATGATTTTGGATTGAAGGAACAGCAGCCATGGGCAGCATCCAACTGAAGGACGTGCGCAAGGCGTTCGGCGCCGTCAGCGTCATCAATGGCGTCAATCTCGACATCGAGGACGGCCAGTTCGCAGTATTCGTCGGGCCCTCCGGCTGCGGCAAGTCGACGCTTCTGCGCCTCATCGCCGGCCTCGAGGACGTGACTTCCGGACAAGTGCTGATCGACGCGAAAGACATGACCAGCGTGGGGCCGTCGAAGCGCGGGCTCGCCATGGTGTTCCAGTCCTACGCGCTCTATCCGCACATGAGCGTGCGCAACAACATCGCTTTCGCGCTCAAGATGGCGGGGCAGAGCTCCGCTATGATCGAGCAAAAGGTCCGCAAGGCCGCGGCGACTTTGAACCTCACCGATTATCTCGATCGCAAGCCGCGCCAGCTCTCCGGCGGCCAGCGTCAGCGTGTCGCCATCGGGCGCGCGATTGTGCGTGAGCCGAAGGCGTTCCTGTTCGACGAGCCGCTGTCCAACCTCGATGCGGCGCTGCGCGTGCAGATGCGGGTCGAGATCGGCGAGCTTCATGAGGCCCTGAAGACAACGATGATCTATGTCACCCACGATCAGGTCGAGGCGATGACCATGGCCGACAAGATCGTGGTGCTCGACCGAGGCTCGGTTGCGCAGGTCGGCTCGCCGCTCGATCTCTACAACAAGCCGAATGGCCTCTTTGTCGCCGGCTTCATCGGTTCGCCGACCATGAACCTGATCAAGGGCGCCCCCGCCGCCAAGCG
Organism: uncultured Alphaproteobacteria bacterium; assembly: GCA_963730555.1. Taxonomy (GTDB): domain Bacteria; phylum Pseudomonadota; class Alphaproteobacteria; order Rhizobiales; family Beijerinckiaceae; genus Roseiarcus. Next base: position 332,524 of record CAVSSS010000012.1, read on the forward strand.
CGGCGCGGAGACGATCGGCATCCGGCCTGAACATATGGACGTGTCCACCACTGCGGGCGAGTGGCCGACCACGGTGCGCCTCGCGGAGCACCTCGGCTCAGACACTTTCGTCTATGCCGAGTCCGACGGCGTTGGGCCGCTGACGCTGCGTCTCGAGGGCGAGGCGCCATTGACTCCGGGCATGAACGTTTTCGTCACCCCGCGCGAGGCGCACCTGCATCGTTTCGATAAGGACGGCCGACGGATCAACTGACGACGGGCAGCCGACGAACGCGCCAGCTCCGGGTTTGACTTGATGAGTGGGTTCGAATCATGAATGTCAAACTCTCGGCCGCGGCGCTCGCGCGTTTGCCCCCAGGCGTCGCGGCTCCGAAATATCGGCGCTCTGACCTTCGCGCCGGCATCGTCCATTTTGGCGTCGGCAATTTCCACCGCGCGCATCAGGCAGTCTATCTCGACGATCTGTTCAACGCCGGCCGCGATCACGATTGGGCGATCGTCGGGACGGGGGTGCGTGATGCGGATGTGGCGATCCGTGAGAAGCTCAAGGAGCAGGACTGGCTGACGACCGTGGTCGAGCAAGAGGCGGATACGACCAATATCCGCGTTACCGGCTCGATGATCGATTTCGTCCGGCCTTATGACACGCCGGCGTTGCTCGAGGCGATCTCTCAAGCCGACATTCGCATCGTCTCGCTGACCGTCACCGAGGGCGGATACTACATCTCGCCTGCGACGCAGCATTTCGATCCCGCTCATCCCGACATTGTCCATGACGCGCAGCATGCAGACGCGCCGAAGACCGCCTTTGGATTGATCGCCGCTGGGCTCAGGCGCCGCCGCGCCGCGGGGACTGCGCCGTTCACCGTGATGTCCTGCGACAACATTCCGGGCAATGGCCATGTCACTGAGAACGCCGTCGCCGGTCTTGCGGAGCTTGGCGATCGCGAACTCGCGCGCTGGATTCGCTTGAACGTCGCCTTTCCCAATTCCATGGTTGACCGCATCACTCCGGCGACGACCGACCGGGAACGCGCCATTCTGCGCGACAGTCATGGCCTCGAGGACAATTGGCCGGTGTTTTGCGAAGAGTTCCGGCAATGGGTGGTGGAGGACAAGTTCCCGGCCGGGCGTCCCGCCCTAGAGACGGTCGGCGTCACATTCACCTCCGACGTGTCGCCCTACGAATTGATGAAGATCCGCATCCTCAACGGCGGCCACGCCGCGATCGCCTATCCAGCAGGGCTGCTCGACATCCATTTCGTTCACGAGGCGATGGCGGACGAACAGATCCGCGCCTTCCTCGAAAAGCTCACCAAGACCGAGATTCAGCCAGTCGTTCCTCCGCCGCCGAACACCAAGCTCGACGATTATCGAGGACTGATCGCACGCCGCTTCGCCAATCCGAAGATTGGCGACACGATCCAGCGCCTCTGCTTCGACGGCTCGAACCGGCAGCCGAAGTTCATTCTGCCCTCCGTCGCGGATCGGCTGAAGGCAGGCGCGCCCTTCCGGGGTCTCGCGCTCGTGTCGGCCCTGTGGTGCCGCTATTGCTACGGCGAGACCGAGAGCGGCAAAGAGGTCCCGCCCAACGACCCGAGTTGGGAGCGCATTCAGACCGCCGCGAGGCGAGCGCGCAGCGATCCGCGCGCCTTTCTCGGGCTGCGCGACATCTTCGGCAAGCTTGCGGAAGAACCGGCCTATGTCAGCGCCTTTTCCAGCGCGCTCTCTGCGCTTTGGGCGGACGGCGTTCGCTCGACCCTTGCCGACTATTTGTCGAGGGCGGCTGGTGGGTGAGCTGAGGACATCGCGGCGGAGGCCTCGGGCCCATGTATCTCGATCGCTTCAATCTCAAGGGCCGCGTCGCGGTCGTCACCGGCGGCGCGCAGGGGATTGGCCTCGCGTGGCAAGACCAACCAGTCGATGTTCGACGCCTGGATCGACGGCACGCCGATGGCGCGTATGGGCGAGCCGGATGAGATCGCCGCTGAGGTTCTTTTTCTTGCGTCCGACGCCTCGATCCTGATGACCGGATCGATCGTCCTGGCTGACGGCGGCTATACGTGCTGGTAAAGCCTTGCATTAGTGTCGAACCACGATCGTCATTGCGAGCCATAGGGCGTCGAAAGACGGCCGTCGTTCCGGACGGGCTAGGCGTGCAATCCAGGAGGCATTGGCGCCCTAAGGCCCCTGGATCGCCACGTTGCTTCGCTCCTCGCGATGACAAGTCCATCCAAACAAGCGCGCTCGAGGCGGCGTCGATAAGCGGGAAGGAGCGATATGGATCTCGGGCTTAAGGGAAAGGTCGCCGTCATCACCGGCGGCAGCGTCGGCATTGGTCTTGCGATCGCCGAGGGCCTCGCGGCGGAGGGCGTCGACATCGTGATCGCCGCCCGCAACGTGGAGCGGGTGCGCGGCGAGGCGAGCCGCATCGCCAAATCGTTCGGCGTCAGGGCGGAAGGCGTGGCCTGTGACGTCGCAACGCGCGAGGGGGCCGACGACCTCATCGACGACGTCAAGCGGCTGTTCGGCGGCGCCGACATCCTCATCAACAACGCCGGCACCGGCAGCAATGAGACGGTGATGGAGGCGCCGGACGAGAAATGGCAGGCCTACTGGGATCTGCACGTGATGGCGGCGGTGAGACTCGCACGCGGCCTCGCGCCGCTGATGAAGCAAAGGGGCGGCGGCGTCATTCTGCACAACGCCTCGATCTGCGCTGCGCAACCGCTGTGGTACGAGCCGATCTACAATGTGACCAAGGCGGCCTTGATGATGTTCTCGAAGACGCTTTCGACCGAGCTCATCGGCGACAACATCCGCGTCGATTGTGTCAATCCGGGCCTCATCCTGACGCCAGATTGGATCAAGACCGCAAAGCAGCTCACTGCCGACAAGGGCGGCGACTGGCAAGCCTATCTCGACAGCGTCGCGCGCGAGCACGCGCCGATCAAACAATTCGCCAGCCCACAGGAATTGGCCAACTTCTTCGTCTTTCTCTGCTCGGACCGCGCCAGCTATTCCGTCGGTTCGACGTATTACGTCGACGGAGGAATGTTGAAGTCGGTCTAAGCCGGCGCCGGCGCGCCACGCCGCCCGAGGCGCCGAATTCAATGGTGGCTTTGCGCCATCTCTTCGGGTTGCGGGTTCGCCTCTCGAGCAGCCGCCAGGCGGATCCGGTTGGTGACGCCGACCACGCCCGCAACGCTTTTCGCGTCTGACTCCGCGCAGGTCCGTTGATAAGGCAGGTCCACCATTCCGGACACCGTCACCCAGCCGTTCTCGACGTCGACGTTCAACCGGTCACGGGGGATCGCCAGATCCCAATGGAGCGCGTTCAAAACGCGCACGCGTAGATCTTCGCTCATGAGCTGCATCTCGACCTCCTCCCCCGCGCCAACGGATTTTTTAGATGTTTAGTCGCGAGGCTTTCGACGATCTCGTTGGCACGAGCGCCAGCCCAGCTCCTTGACGCGAATCAAACCCTAGCGCGTCAGTTGAGCGGAATTTTGACAGGAGCGCCTATAGAAGAGCCTGACGTGTCTGGTCAGATCTGCGCCCGCGGCTCGGATTCCACGAATACCCCTTCGTCGACATCCATGGCATTGCCGCGCCAGGTGACGTTGCGGCCCGACCAGCCCCCGGCCCACAGGAACGGCAGGAGGACATCGCGCGTGAGCCAAGCCGCGGGAGTTCGCCATGACAGCGGCCACCCAGCGGCAAAGGCGAGGGTCGCCTCGGCGCCGTAACAGAATAGCACCGCCAGCGCGGCGCCGACGATCGGGTCCATCCCGAAGACCGGAGCGGCGACCGCGGCGGCGATGAAGGTGATAAGGTTGGTCGTCAAAACCTCGGGGGCGAAAAAGAACGGGAAGGTGACGCGCCTCAGCCGCGCCCAGCGAAGTTGCCGCGACCAGACATCGCGCAGCCGTCGCTTTCCGAGCGGCTGCTGGAACGGCCGGTCGACGAGATGGGCGTTGAACCCTTGCGCCCGGATGAGCTTCGTCGCCGCGGCGTCTTCCGCGATTTCCGCCGCCAAAGCTTCGATGCTTCCGCCCGCTTCCAGTATCTCCCGGCGCCACAGCATGGTCTTGCCCTGGGCGAAGCCATAGCCGCAGGATTCGCCCAGCATATTGCCAGCGGGCCTGATAGGTGTTGAGAAAGGCGCACTCGATCTCGGCGGCGAAGTACTCAGGACGAGAGCCGATCGGTGGGGCGCAGACAATGCCGCTGTCGGAGCGCCAGCGTGCGAGCAAGCGCTGAATGTAATCGGCGGGCATCAACACATTGGAATCGGCGATAATCACCCAATCGTAGCGCGCGGCCTTCCATCCCTTGACGACATTGTTGAGTTTGGGGTTGGCGCTGATCCGGTCGTCGCCGATCAACAGGCGCGCCGAGCGATCCGGGTTGGCGGCGATCGCGCCGCGAACCAGGGGCGCGATCGGGTCGTCGCCGTTGGCGAGGCAGAAGACGATTTCATAGCTCGGATAGTCGAGCGCGAAGATCGACCGCAGCGTCTCGCGCGAAAAGGTCTCGACGCCGCATAAGGGCTGTACGATTGTGACGCTCGGAGCGTCTCTGGGCGGGGGCATTGGAGCGGCCGGACCGCCGCCTGCATCGTCGGGCGGCGAGCGCAACGCTCAACCCGTGCATTCCAGCGCTGGTAGCGCAAATCCCCGCCGCCAGGGCGCCTATAGTCATGGGGCTAGATTACCCGAATCACAAGGCCATGTCACACCATATTGCGGCGGCCGCGCGACCCTTCTATGAAGGCGAATGGCCTCTCTTCCGGTCGTCCGGTTCGCGCCATCGCCGACCGGGCGCATCCATATCGGCAACGCCCGCACCGCTCTGCTCAACTGGCTCTTCACCCGCCGTCGCGGGGGAACGTTTATCCTGCGCTTCGACGACACGGATCTCGAGCGCTCGAGGACGGAATACGCCGACGCGATCGAGGCGGATCTGGAGTGGCTGGGAATTCGCCCGGACCTGGTGCGCCGCCAGTCGGAGCGGATGGGGACTTATGACGAAGCGGCCGAGAAGCTTAAAGATCTCGGCCGGTTGTACCCAGCCTATGAAACCGCCGACGAGCTGGACCGGCGCCGCAAGCGCCAGCAGGCGCGTGGGCTTCCCCCGATCTATGACCGCGCCGCCTTGCGGCTCACGGCGGACGAGCGGGCTGCGCTCGAAGCTTCAGGTCGGAAGCCGCACTGGCGCTTTCGCCTCGAACCGACGACCGTGCGCTGGGACGACATGGTGCGCGGCGAGAGCCATATCGATTGCGCCTCGCTCTCCGATCCTGTCCTGCGCCGGGAGGATGGAACCTACCTCTACACGCTGCCCTCGGTGGTCGACGACATCGATTTCGGCGTGACGCATGTCATTCGCGGCGAGGATCACGTCACCAACACCGCCGTGCAGATCCAGATTTTCGAAGCTCTCGCGGGCGCAGCGCCAAGCTTCGGCCACCACAACCTCCTCACTGACGCCGGGGGCGGGGGACTATCCAAGCGCTCGGGCGCGCTGTCGATCGCCGCGCTGCGCACAAGAGGAATCGAGTCGCTCGCCGTCGCTGCGCTCGCGGTCATGGTGGGTTCGGCCGAGGCGGTGCGTCCAGTAGCCTCGCTTGACGAACTGGCGAACCTGATCGACCTCTCGCAACTCTCCCACGGCGCGGCCCGGTTTGACGAAGCCGAACTCGAGGCGCTCTCGGCGCGAATGCTGCACCGGGCGCCATATTCGGCGGTCGCTGACCGGCTGGCCGCGCTTGGCGTCGCTGGCCCCAACGCGGAGGCGCTTTGGCTGGCGGTTCGGGGCAACCTTTCGCGCCTCGAGGACGCGGCGATCTGGCGTCAGGTGGCGGAAGGCGAGGTCGCCCCGATAGTCGAGGACCCCGACTATCTCAAGCTCGCCGCCTCATGCGCTCCGGAAGGCCCCTGGGACCAGTCGACCTGGGCCGCGTGGACGGCGCGCCTCAAGGAGGCGACCGGCCGCAAGGGGCGAGCGCTGTTTCACCCTTTGCGCCTGGCCTTGACTGGCCAGGAAGCGGGACCGGAGCTCGCGGTCCTCTTGCCGCTGATTGGCCGCGCTAAAGCGCTGGCCCGACTATCCGCACCAAGCGCTTGACTCCGTCGGGGCCGGTCGCTTCCACCGTGCGCCCTTGCTTCACGCTGAAGCTCTTGGCGTTCTCCACGTCGCCGCCGGCGATGCCGGAGGCCTCGCGGCTGACCGTGGCGGCCGCGGCGCTGAGTTTGGTGTCGGCGCCGTTGGCGTCGAGGACCGGCGCGATCGCCGTGTCGAGAGAAGGCGCTCCAGGCGTTCCGCCAGGCGCAGCGTTTGGCCCAGCAGCAGGCGCAGCCGCTGGCCCAGCGACAACGGATGCGCCCGGCGTGGTGGGCTTGCCTTTCGAATCCGTGGCTGATTTGGCCTTGGGATCAATGATCGGCCGGGCCATCTCCGCCGACTTCTCCGGCGTCACCAGGATGTCGTGCTTCTCGTGGCCATAGCGCGCTTCCGCGTCGGCGAGCGCCTCCGCCCAGCTCTGCCCCTTGCGCCGGCAGGAGCAGGTCGGGTCGAAGGTTTTCTCAAATTTGCCGGCGTTGGGCAGATTTGCGTAAGGCTCGCCGGTCGGCGACGCGGCCTCCTCGATCGTGCCGCCGAACGGGAACGAATAAAGCGCCATGTCGGCGTTGGGGCATAGGGCTCTGCAGACGTCCTCGAGGCTGTCGGCCCGGCTGCCGGCGCCGGAATAGGAAACAGGGAAGAAGCTGCCGTCGCAGGTGCGCACGCATACCGCATAGGAGCCGGCGTGAGCCTGGACAGGCCCCTTCTCGCCTGAAGGGGCCGACTGCCGCTGTTCGTCGCCGCGGTCCTCGAACCGGGCGTCCGTCTGCGGCTGCCCCTCGGGCTGAGACCCGAGCCTCGCCAGGCCGCCGAACAGAGCTTCGAAGACGTTGCTGGGCCCCGACGGCGCCCCGCGGCCACATTCGGCGTTGTAGCGCGCGATCAGATCGCCGGCGCCGCCGCCGGAGCGCGCCTGCAGGTCGGCGAGATTGGCCTCCATCCGCGAGATTTGGGCGTTGACCTCAGCGCATTGCGGGGGCGGCTCCGAGCCGAAAAACAGGAACTTGCGGTTCCCGCAGCCGAGTGAATTGGCGTAACCTCTGGTCCGCCCAAGCTCGGCCCGCTGGCGTTCAACCGCCGCCTGCGAGCCGCTCGAGCCGCGCCGCGCCGCGATGGCTTGTTGTAGCCGTGCGCACTCGGCGTTCTGCGCTAACGCAACGTCCGCGCTGAAAGCAACGATCGAAGCCGCGAGCGCAGCCAATGCGCCCACCGACGCCAGAATCTTGCCGTACCCAAACGCGCTTCGCATGCGTGTGTTTGCGCCTTCATCTGGTCAATCGTCTTCGCGCGCTTTGCGATCCACGATGCCCACGCCGGCTTCGCTGGGCGGGCGCCGTTAGAGACCGACATCGCGGCGTGAACAAGGCGGCGACCTCAAGGTCGCGCCCGGCGCTTCATACGGGGTTTCTCCGGAACACGCCATAGGGCTCAAGCCAGCCTCGCTTTCGCGCGATGAATCAAGCATATTAAGGCGATGGGAGAAGCCGACGCGGGTCCCACCAATGCGCCCGAAATCACCGTCAGCGAGCTGGCGAACGCGCTCAAGCGCGCTATCGAAGACCGGTTCGGCTATGTGCGGGTCCGGGGCGAGATTTCAGGCTATCGTGGCCGCCATTCCTCTGGCCACGCCTATTTTTGCCTGAAAGACGCCAACGCCCGGCTCGATGCGGTCATTTGGCGCACCACGCTGCAGCGCATCCGGGTCAAGCCCGAGGAGGGGCTCGAAGTCGTCGCAACCGGGCGACTGACCACCTTCCCCGGCAAGTCGACCTACCAGATCGTGATCGAATCGCTCGAACTCGCCGGAATCGGCGCGTTGATGGTGCTGCTCGAGGCGCGACGCAGGCAACTGGCCGAGGAGGGGCTGTTCGACGTCGCCCGCAAGCGCAAGGCGCCGTTCCTGCCGAGAGTGGTGGGCGTGGTGACGTCGCCGACCGGCGCCGTCATTCGCGACATTCTGCATCGCCTCGCCGACCGCTTTCCCGTTCGGGTGATCGTCTGGCCGGTGCGCGTTCAGGGCGAGACCTCCGCGGCCGAGGTGGTTGCGGCGATCGACGGCTTCAATGCGCTCCCGTTGGACGGGGCGGCGCCGCGGCCGGACGTGCTGATCGTCGCGCGCGGCGGCGGCTCGCTCGAAGATCTGATGAGCTTCAACGACGAGGCCGTGGTGCGCGCGGCCGTCCGCAGCGCGATCCCGCTCATCGCGGCGATCGGCCACGAGACGGACTGGACCCTGATCGATCACGCGGCGGACCTGCGTGCGCCGACGCCGACCGCCGCCGCCGAATTCGCGGCGCCAGTCCGGGTCGAGCTCCTCGCCGCGATGGCCGATTTGGACGCGCGCCGCCGCGGCGCGATCCTGCGCTTCTCGCACCGCCTCCGCTCCGACTTGCGCTCGCTCGCTCGCGCGCTGCCGGGGGGCGAGGCGATCATCGCCGGTCCGCGCCAGCGCCTCGACCGCGCCTCGGAGACGCTCGCGCAGCGCATGCGCGGGGCGATCGACCAGCGCGCGCTGCGCACGGCGGGTCTGGCCCGAAGTCTCGCGCGCCATTCGCCGCGCGCCCATCTCGCGGGCTTGCGCGAGCGGCTGAGGGGCTTGAGCGGGCGTTTGACGAGAGCGCGGCCGCTCCTCATCGAACGGCCGCGCCGGTCGGCGGAGGCCGTGAGCCGGACATTTGTCCGCGAGGCCGCGCTCTTGGCCAGGCGGCGCGGCGAACAGGCGGCGGCGCTCGAGCGCCTCGCGGCCCGCATAACGCGCGCCTATGCCGAACGCTTGCAGATGAGGCGCGCGCAGCTCTTCTCAGCTGGGCAGTTGCTCGGCGCGATGAGCTATCGCGGCGTGCTGTCGCGCGGCTTCGCGCTCGTTCGGGACGAGAGCCAGAAACCTTTGTGGCGCGCGGACGAGGTCAGGCAGGCGCAGCGGCTCGAGATCGAATTCGCCGACGGAAAGATCGGCGCAATAGCCGGGGGACGCGTCGGTCCGCCGCTCACTCCGCCCGCCCTGTTGCCGCGGCGACGGACCAAATCGGACAAAGACGACGGGCAGGGGTCGCTGTTCTGACCGGCGCTGGGCGTGGGCGCCGAGCGTGCTTGAAGAGCTCCTGCGTCCGGTCCTGCCGTCCGGCGCGGCGTCTCACGCGCGGTAGCGCGACGTTGTAAAGGGCCGTTCACAGCGACAACTTCGGACTGACTATCCGCGGCCTAAATTCCTGTCGTTAGCGCCTGCGAAGAATAGACCTCGCAGCCCGGAACAAAGACCGAAACATAGCGTTGGCGCGGCACGATCCAATCTTAGGAGTATCCGATGAAAGGTTTCTTGATCGCCGCGTTGTCGGCGACGACTATTTCCGCACTCGCCGCTGCTACGCCTGCGGCCGCTCAAGCAACGGCCCCGGGCTCGCCGAGAGGCTCCGCTCCGGTGACGATTGAAGGATACGGCCCTTCGTCGGCAATCGTCTGCGATCAGGCCGGCACGACCTGCTGGCATTCGGTGGAGCGGTATGACTATCCGCCAAATGCGAACGTGGTGGTTCATCCGTACGACTGGCAGGCGGACAACGGCGCAAACTTCGCCTGGAGAGAGCACACCGGCCGCGGCTATTGGCAGGGGGATCAGTGGCAGCCGTTCTGAGCCCCTAAAATCTCGGCGATCGCTTTAGGCGAGCCGCAATCCCCCAATTCGAGAATTGTAAGGAGCTAGAACCCATGAGTCTCTTTTCCAAAGACATCGAGTTCGATGAACGATCTGTTCGTCCATCAGCTGCAGGACATCTATTACGCCGAGAAGCGGATCGTCGGCGCGTTGCCCGACATGATCGCAAAGGCGACATCCCCGGAGCTGAAATCAGCGCTGGACGCGCATCTCGGACAGACCAAGAACCATGTGAAGCGCGTCGAGCAAGTCTTCCAGATGCATGGAGCCCAGCCACAGCAAGTCGACTGTCCCGCGATCGACGGCATCATCGAGGAGGCCGACGAAGTCGGCGGCGAGATTGAGGACAAGAAGGTCTTGGACGCCGCGCTTATCGCCTCCGCGCAAGCGGTCGAGCATTACGAGATGACTCGCTACGGAACGTTGATCGCCTGGGCGAGGACGTTGGGCCGCGCTGATTGCGCCCAGGTCCTGCAGCAGAATCTCGCTGAGGAGAAAGCCGCAGACGAGAAGCTGACGACGATTGCGGAAAATAACGTCAATCGGGCCGCGGCCTGAGAGAACCGAACGAAGCGATAGGAAGCGCTGGCTCGAGTCGGACGCTGGCGATGGCCAATCCATCGCCAGCGTTTTCACTATGGGCGGGCGCGCAAGAGATTGAGCCATGAGCACCGGCAGAACTGCGCACTGCCGAGTGCGAGCACGAACTTGCCGGCTACAGGCCGAATAAAGAGCATCGCGAACATGTTATCGGGAAAATGCTTGACCGCGGAATCCGCCTGAGGAAAGTTCGCGTCCGGGCGCTAGTCACTTCAATCGTTTTAACCAGCGCGTATGCGCGGATTCATTGCGCCCGCGGCTTGTGCTTGATGATCCCACGCGCAATGCGCGCGGCAGAAGGCCGCGCTCGCTGCGATGCGGAACCATAACGAGGAGGAAAGCGCCATGAAGCTTTTGAGCACTGTTGCCTGCGGAATTTTGCTATCGATTCCAACGGTTGCGACGGCGACCGATCTCGCTCCGCTCGACGTTCCCGCAAAGGCGCTCCCCGCGCCGACGGCCGACGTCAGCCCCGGAATGCAGGCGTTCGTCGGGGCGCCGCTCAATCCCAACTGGAACAAGCTGTGGAAGACAGGCGAGGAGGCGCGCGCTTTCGCTGACAAGCAAGCCGCCGACACGGTCAAAACCATTCCCGCCCTGCTCGCTCGGCAACATGTCAAATCCGAAGCTTCGACGATCGACGGTGTTCACGTTTACATTCTGACCCCGGACGATATTCCGCCGGAGAACAAGGACAAGGTTCTGATCCACGTTCATGGCGGATGTTACGTGCTGTTCCCCGGAGAGTCGGGCACGCCGGAGGGAATCATCATGGCGGGCGACGGACATTACAAGGTGATTTCCGTCGATTATCGCATGCCGCCGGAAGCCTATTTCCCGGCCGCTGTTGATGACGCCGTCACTGTCTACAAAGCTTTGCTCAAGGACACCCCGGCGAAAAACATCGGCGTCTTCGGCACGTCTGCCGGCGGCGCCTTGACGCTTGAGCTAGTTCTGCGAGCGCGTGAGCAGGGCTTGCCTGCCCCGGGAGCTCTTGCGTCAGGCACGCCGATGTCGGACGCCACCAAGACCGGCGACAGCTTCTATACGAATGAGAAGGTCGATAACATTCTCGTGTCTCGCGACGGGTTCTGCGATGCGGCGACGGTCATTTACGCCCACGGACACGACCTCAAGGATCCGCTCATCTCGCCGGTCTACGGGGACATGCATGGGTTCCCGCCGACCATCCTGACCACGGGCACTCGCGACCTCTTGCTGAGCAACACGGTTCGCGTGCATCGCAAATTGCGACGCGCGGGGGTCGAGGCCACGCTTCAGGTCTACGAAGGCATGTCGCACGCGCAATACGAGTTCGACGACACTCTGCCGGAGAGCAAGGAAGCGTTCGGCGAGATCGCGTCGTTCTTCGGCGCGCATCTCGGCAAGTAGCTCGGCGCAAGCGCGCTTTGCCAGCTAAGCTGAAATGCGCGCCGCGACGCGCTGATCGCGGCGCGCGAGGCGCGTAAGAAGGTAGTCGACTTCCGCCTTGGCGGTAGCGCTAAGACTGCCGCCGGGCTCTCGCTGCGCGTCGGACGCAAGGATGCCGCGCTTCATCATCACATATTTGCGCGTGGCGAGGCCGACGCCCTGCTGCTGCTCGTAGCGGACGAGCGGCAAATGGGCGTCGAAAAGGTCGTGCGCGTCCTCGCGCCGTCCTTCGTTCATGAGCCGCACCACGTCGATCAGCATTTCCGGGAAGGCGTAGCCGGTCATTGCGCCATCCGCTCCCCGCTCCATCTCGAAATCGAGAAACAGGCCGCCGTTGCCGGTGAGAATTGGGACGCGGCGCAGCTTGCCCTCCTTCTCGAAGCGTCGGAGAGCGGAAATCTTCTCAAGGCCCGGCCAGTCCTCGTGCTTCAGCATCACGCAGGACTGATTGTCGGTGATGATCCGCCGGATGACGTCGGGCGTCATGATGACGCTGAGCGTCAGCGGATAGTCCTGAATGACGAAAGGGATGTCGGATCCGATCGCCTCGACCGCCTGCGCGTAATAAGTCACGATCTGATCGTCGGTGCGCAGCGACGGTGGCGGGGCGATCATGACGCCGGCTGCCCCCTTGGCCATGGCGGCGTGCGACAAGGCGCGCATCGCCGCGAATCCGGGCGCCGAGACGCCGACAATGAACGGCAGCTTTGGCGCGCGCGCAACACAGCGGGCTATGAGACCGATCGCCTCGTCGTGATCGAGCTTCGGCGCTTCGCCCATGATGCCGAGAATGGTGCAACCGTCGGCGCCCGCGCCGACATAATGGTCGATCATGCGGTCGACGCTCGCATTGTCGATCGCGCCATCGGCGAGGAACGGCGTGGGAGCGATTGGAAAGACGCCTTTGGCGTCGACCGAGAGCATGAGAACCCGTCTTGGCTCGAATAGCTAACCACAATCATGAGGGACAGCCTACGCCTTTGGCAAGCCAAGGCGAATGGCGACAGCTTGGCTTGTTTGAGTTAGGATGCGGCTGGCGCCTTCGAGCGCGCGAGATCCGCGAGGTGGAAATCATGACAGAGAGGCCGACCGCACAGTCGTTCGCGAAGGCTGAAGCCGCGCCGTCATTTGACGCCGCGCGCCTTGATGCGCTCCTCGACGAGGCGGGCATGGACGCCGTCGTGATCTCGTCCAAGCACAACATTCAGTACCTCTTTGGCGGCTACCGGTTCTTCTTTTTCGATCATTTCGACGCGATCGGCGTCAGCCGCTATTTGCCCATTCTCATTTACGTCAAAGGCCGGCCGGACCAATCGACCTATATCGGGCACGGGATGGAAGCTTACGAGAAGGAGCTCGGCAAGTTCTGGACTCCGGCCTTGCAGGCGTCGAGCACGAGCCTCAATTCGGCGCGGCTCGCAGCGGATCATCTCGCCAAACTCGCGCCGAATGTGAAGCGCGTCGGCGTCGAGCGCGCGTTCTTGCCCGCCGACGCGGCGGAGCTCATGGCGCGCGAGCTTCCCGGCGTTGCGTTCGTCGAAGCGCACATGCCGCTCGAACGGTTGCGGGCGCGCAAGACGAGAGAAGAACTGGATTTGCTGCGCGCAGCCTCCGAGCTCGTGGTCGATTCCATGCTCGCGGTGATCGCCTCGCATGGGCCAGGCGCGACGAAAACTGAGCTGGTCGAGGCGCTTCGCCGCGAAGAGGTGAACCGGGGGCTCACGTTCGAATATTGCCTCATCACTGCCGGGACGAGCCTCAATCGCGCGCCCTCGGACCAAGTGTGGGGAGCGGGCGACATTTTGTCGCTCGATTCCGGCGGGAATTACAAAGGCTATATCGGCGATCTCTGCCGCATGGCGATCCAGGGCGAACCCGACAGCGAACTGGAAGACCTGCTCGCCGAGGTGGACGAAATCCAGCTTGCGGCGCGCAAGCCGATTCGCTCCGGCGCCAACGGCGAGGAGATCTACGCCAGCGCCGGAGAGGTGCTCGGGCGGTCGCCGCGCGCCAACTCGATCGAGTTTGTCGCCCATGGGATGGGCCTCATCAGCCACGAGGCGCCGCGCCTCACGAGCCACGGGCCAATTCCCTATCCGGCCTACGACGCCGACCGCCCGCTTGAGTCCGGCATGGTCATCTCGATCGAGACGACAATCGCGCATCCGCGTCGCGGCTTCATCAAATTGGAGGACACGGTCGCCGTCACCGACGCCGGCTGGGAAGCCTTCGGCGATCGCGCGCGCGGGTGGAACCGGGCTGGCGGCGGCGCTTCGTAGTTGCCGAGGCGTTATTTCTTGTTCGCGGCGGCTTCGTTCTTGAGCTGCTCGATCGCCGGTCCGAGATCTTTCAGGGCGGCGGCGTCCTCGGCGCTTAATGTTTCCGGCGGCTGGCAGCGTGGATCGGTGTGCTGCACGGCGTGGAACATCGCGCGCGTGAGCGGCAGCGGAACGCAGCCATGATCCTCCTCGCAGACGAAATCGAACTCCGCCCGCGCCGCCTTGTGGCACTCGGCGCAATTCAGCCCGAGGAAGTTGTTCACTTCGTCGGCGCCGCGGCTCACGATCTTGGAGCCGTTCTTGTCGGTGTCTAGGGCGAAAAACTCCCAATCGTTGGTTTTCGGGCTGAATCCTTTCTGCTGCTTGATCATGACCTCGTTAGGGATCAGCTGCAGCACGGTTCCCTCGGGATATTCTCCTTTTCCCACCTGCGCGACCGCGACCGCGCGTTCCAGATTGCCGGAGAGATTGTCGACGAAGAACCCTCTCACCGACGTCATCTTCAGAATGCATTTAAACGTGGATTCGTCGACCTTGACTTTGCGTTCGCGCAGTTCGTCAGCCTGGACATAACCGGCGAAAAAAAGGATCGCCGCCAAACTCGAAATTTTCACGATCCTGGACAATCGGGTGAATGCGGTCGTCATCGTCCCCTCCATCGACTGCCTAGCGTCAAGGTCGCCCATTTTCCGTACGCTGAACGATCCAGCGATTTTTTGCAAAGCGGCCCGCATCGGTCGGCCAATAACCTACCAGGGGCCTGTCCGAGCGGCCAATCTCGGCTCGCCTCTGACCGATATTCGCCGAAGGTCACCGCTGCGCGCCGATCGGGGCCGCTCAAACAAACTTCGCCTCAGTTCGCCCTTCGCAAACCGCTCGTGACGGCGCCGGCCAGGGTGAGCGCGGCGGCGCCCCAGAGGGCGATCTCCGTCGCGTGCATTGGCGCCCGCCCGAGCGCGACCGCCACCAGCGCCGTTCCAAACGACTGGCCGATGAGCCGTCCCGAGGATTGCAGGCCGGCGGCGCCGCCGCTTCGCTCGCGCGGCGCGCTGCCGATGATGACCCGGTTGTTGGGCGACTGGAAAAACCCGAAGCCGAGGCCGCAGATCGCGAGGCGCCAGGCGAGCGAAACCGGAGTGGAATCGCCGATCCCAAGAGCGACCAGAACGAGCCCTCCTCCCATCACCAATAGTCCCATGCTGCCAAGGAGGCCGGGGATGAAACGATCGGCGAGGCGCCCGGCGATGGGCGCGATCAACGCGGTTCCAATCGGCCAAGGCGAAAGGAGCAGTCCGGAGGTTGACGCGGAGTGGCCGAGCCGGTTCTCGAAGTAAAACGGCAGCGACACGATCGCCAGGCTCTGCGCCCCAAACGAGACGATGGACGTCGCGAGCGAAAGCGCGAACACCGGCCGGCGCAGAAGATCGACAGGCAGCAGCGGCGCGGGGAGCTTGAGTTGCCGCCAGACGAGCGCTGCTCCGAACGCTGCGCCGACGGCAATCTCGATCAGCGCCAGAGACGCGGCGCCGCCCTGGCCGATTCCGTTGACGCCGGCGATGACGAGTCCGAACGTGAGGGCGTTCAGAATGACGCTCTGAAGATCGAGCCTCCCGGCGGCGCGCGGCGTCGCCGGCAGCGTCCGCGCCGCCATGGTGAGCGCCAGCACGCCAATCGGCACGTTGATCAGAAACAGCCAATGCCAGGAGGCGACCGAAAGGATCGCCGCCGCGACGCTCGGGCTTCCGGCCGAGCAAATGGCGACCACCACCGCCATGTTGCCGACCCCTTGGCCAAGCCGCGCGTGCGGATATACAAACCGGATGAGCGCGATGTTGACGCTCATGATTCCCGCCGCGCCCAGGCCCTGTACCACGCGCGCGAAAGTGAGCACGGCGAATGTCGGGGCGAGCGCGCAGGCGAGCGAGGCGACAGTGAAGAGGGCAAGCCCCCACCAATAGACGCGCCGGTAGCCCAGCATGTCGCCAAGCGCCGCCAGCGGCAGAAGCGAGACCGTGACGGCAAGCTGAAACGCGTTGACGATCCAGATCGCGTTCTCCGGGGCGACGGCGAATTGGCGCGCCATGGTCGGCAACGCGACGGTGACGATGGTCCCGTCGAGCACCGCCATGGCGATCGCCATGGCTAGGGTCGAGAAGGCGAGTAGGCGCTGCGGGTTGGGGAGGCCGTCGGAGGCTTCTGCGGCGTGAGCGGCGATCGGTTCTGGGCGGTTCAAGGCAGTCGTGTCCCCGCGCGCGGGCGCGTGGCCATCACCCCGCGGTCCCCCATAAATCATAAGCGTCCGAGCGCTCAATTCTGACCGTGACGATGTCGCCGGCGCGCAACGGTCGGCGTGTCGCGATGTGGACGGCGCCGTCGATCTGCGGCGAGTCGCCCTTGGTGCGGCCTTTGGCCTCGCGCGCGCCGCCCTCGTCGACGATGACCTCGAGGCGCTTGCCGACTTTGGCGGCGAGCTTCTTTGCGCTGATCGCCTGCGCACGAGCCATGAAGCGCTTGTGACGGCTGGCCTTGATGTCGTTCGGCACAGGCTCGAGGCCAAGATCGTTGGCGCCCGCTCCTTTGACCGGCTCGTATTGGAAGGCGCCGACGCGGTCGAGCTTGGCCTCGTCGAGCCAGTCGAGCAGGAAGCGAAAGTCCTCTTCCGTCTCGCCGGGAAAACCGACGATGAAAGTCGAGCGGATGGTGAGGTCTGGGCAGATCGCGCGCCAGGCGCGGATGCGCTCCAGCGTCTTCTCCTGAGCCGCGGGCCGGCGCATCGCCTTCAAGACGGCGGGAGAGGCGTGTTGGAACGGCACGTCGATATAGGGCAGCACATTGCCGCCGTTCATGAGCTTAATCGCCTCGTCGACATGCGGGTAGGGGTAGACGTATTGCAGTCTCACCCAGGCGCCGAGCGAACCCAATTCGCGCGTGATGTCGAGAAAGCGCGCGGCGACATGGCCGTCGCGCCAGGGGCTTTCGGCGTATTTGAGGTCGAGCCCGTAAGCGCTCGTATCCTGCGCGATGACAATGAGCTCCTTGACGCCCGCTTTGGTGAGCCGCTCGGCTTCGCGCAGCACGTCGCCCGCGGGACGTGAGGCTAGCCGTCCGCGCAAGCTCGGAATGATGCAGAACGTGCAGCGGTGATCGCAGCCTTCCGATATCTTGAGATAGGCGTAATGGCGCGGCGTCAGGCGCACGCCCTCGCCGGGAATGAGATCGACGAACGGATCGCGCGGCGCGGGCGCCGCGGCGCGCACGGCCTCCATCACGCTTTCGAACGCCTGCGGGCCGGTGATCGCCGAGACATTCGGGAAAGCCTCGCGAATCGCGTCGGGCTTGGCCCCCATGCAGCCGGTCACGATCACTTTGCCGTTCTCGTTCATCGCCTGGCCTATTGCCGCGAGCGATTCCGCTTTGGCGCTGTCGAGAAAGCCGCAGGTGTTGACGATGACCGCGTCCGCGCCGGCGTGGCTGCGCGCGAGCTCGTAGCCTTCCGCGCGCAGGCGCGTGAGGATGCGCTCGCTGTCGACGAGCGCCTTCGGGCAGCCAAGCGAAACGAAAGAAATGCGTGGGCTCGGGCGCTGCTCAGGTTGGACGATGTCGGTCACGCACGGCAATTGCCACGCACGGACGGCAGGGGCAAGGGATCCCTCAACTTTGTTAAATTGACTCAAATTGCGCCTCGGGAGAACAATAACTCGCTGAACTCGCTGAATTGGATTTGGCAGCTCGTGAACGAAATTGCTGAAAAATTGGCGACCCGTCTCTTCGATCAGAGAAAGTCATTCAGAACGACTACCGCAGCGCTTTCGTCGAGGTGATGCTCGAACCATTTCTAGAGCCCATCGGATGGGAATTTAAGGGTGCGAATGGAATGGGTGGGACTTTGACAGCAGGACCGGTGAATACCTTGAGGTGAAGCAGCGCCTTAGGCAACTCGTCGAACGGGCGGCAATCGGGCCGGAGCACTGCGCCGAACACGTTCGGCTTTGCAGGCTTGATCGGTCACTTGCCGTCATCGCTGTCTCGCCCAATCCTCGACATGCAGCCCAGCAACTCGCGAGAACTCGCGGAAGTTGTTCGTGACCAGAACGCAATCGGCCGCGAGGGCGTGCCCGGCGATCATGGCGTCATTGCCGCCAATCGGCGTTCCCTTGGCGTTCAAATCCCTTCTGACGCGCATCGCCTCCTCTGCGGCGAGGCGGTCCCAAGGCAGAATGGCGGAGAGGCGTGCGACAAAGGCTTCGATGAGCCTCGCGTGACGCGGCGAAGCATTCTTGCCGATCGCGCCTAGCAACATTTCGTAATAAGTGATGACGGAAATGGCGACGCTGTTCTGCAGCTCGACAGCCTGCTGCAAGCGGTCGAGCACAGACGGCGGTCGCTCGCGCATGATGAAGGAGCAGATATTGATGTCGAGCATGTAAATCATGCTCATCGATCCGACGTACCGTCCTCGAGCAAGAACCGGCTTTCTTCGATCAGATCGGGGCGCTCGTGGAGAAAGGTCGCGTCAGCGCGTGGTTCGTCCAAGAAAGAGCTCCAGCTCGGCCGGACGGGACGGAGCAGAATGGTGTCGCCCTGTCTTTCAATGGTGAGCTCGGTCACCCCCTCGAACTCGAATTCCTTAGGCAGACGGATTGCCTGGTTCCGATTGTTGCGAAAGATCGATACGGTGCGCATGAGGGTCTCCTAGCGCCCATATAGCATATGCCAGGCATATGCTCAAGCGTCTTGCCTCACAGCTTCATCTCCGGCCCGAGCGGCACAATCCCAGTCGGATTGATGCGCCGGTGGCTCTCGTAATAGTGGTGCTTGATGTGGAAGAAATCGACCGTCTCGGCGACCCCCGGCAGGTGGTAAAGCTCGCTGAGATATCGGCTCAGCGCCGGGTAGTCCCTGATCTCCCTTAAGTTGCACTTGAAGTGCCCGAAATAAACCGGGTCGAAGCGGATGAGGGTGGTGAACAGGCGCCAGTCGGCTTCCGTCAGTCGCTGGCCGATGAGGAAGCGCTGGCCCGAGAGCCGCGCCTCGAGCCAGTCGAGCGTCCCGAACAGCTCCCGGAACGCTTCTTCATAAGCCTCCTGCGAGGTGGCGAAACCGGCCCGATAGACGCCATTGTTGACCGTTCGATAGACGCGCGCGTTCACCTCGTCGATCGCAGGCTGAAGGCCGCTCGGATAATAGTCGCCCTCCGCCGCGCCAATTCCATCGAAGGCGCTGTTGAACATGCGGATGATTTCCGACGATTCGTTGTTGACGATCGTGTTCGTCTGCCGGTCCCAAAGCACCGGCACTGTCACGCGGCCGCTGTAGTCAGGCCGCGCCTTGACATAGAATTCGCGGACCTCCTTTGCGCCGAAGATCGGGTCGGGAATGACGCCAGGGCCTGGATCGAAGGTCCAGCCGCGCTCGGCGAGCAGCCAATGGACGACCGAGAGCGAGATCATGCTCTCGAGACCTTTAAGCCGGCGGAAGATCAGAGTGCGGTGCGCCCAGGGGCAGGCGAGCGAGATGATGAGGTGATAGCGACCCGCCTCCGCCTTGAAGCCGCCGACGCCGCTCGGTCCGGCGTCTCCGCTCGCCGTGACCCAGTTGCGGAACGGCGCGTCGGGCCGCACGAAGCGCCCCGTCGTGTCATGCGGGAAATCCTCGTCGCGCCATATTCCGTTGACGAATGCGCCCATGCTTGTCCTCTTTATGATGCGATCAAGTCGCGCGGGCGACCTGGAATCCGGCGAAGGACTGGCTGACGGGCATCAGCTCCAGCCGGTTGATGTTGAGGTGCGGCGGCAGCTCAGCCACCCACAACATTGTCGCCGCGATATCTTCGCCCGTCATAGGCCTCGCGTCACGGTAGAGCGCCTCCGACGCCGCCTGATCGCCGCCGGTGCGCACCAACGTAAACTCGGTCTCGACCATGCCGGGCTCGATCGAGGTCACGCGCACGCCGGTGCCGTGCAAGTCGCTTCTCAGCCCGAGCGAAAACTCCTTCACGAACGCCTTGGTTCCGGCATAGACGTTGCCGCCGGTATACGGATAGGTCGCAGCGACCGACGACATATTGATGATCGCCCCGCGCCGGGCGATCAGCCCGGGCAGCAATTTGTGGGTGAGTGAAGCAAGCGCGGTCACATTCGTTTCGATCATCGCTTTCCACTGGGCGAGATCGGCGGCTTGCGCAGGATTGCGGCCGAGCGCTAGCCCGGCGTTGTTGATCAAAAGGTCTATGCCGCGAAATCCATTGGGAAGCGCGGCCAGCGCAGCGTCTCGCGCTGCCTCATCGGCGACGTCGAACGCCGCGGGATGCACCTTATCGGCGCCGATGGCGTCGACCAGCGCCTTGAGGCGTTCGGACCGGCGTCCGGTCGCGATGACTTGCCACCCACCGGCCGCGAACGCGCGGGCGGCGGCTTCGCCGATGCCGGAAGTCGCGCCGGTAATAAGAGCAGTCTTGCTCATGGGTCCTCTTCGAATGGTCCTTCAAGGCGTGTCGCGCCGGCAGGCTCGATTAGCGGTTGCGGCTGGCGCGTGGCGCCTCAGGTTTTCCCCGAGACGGGGATCAGCGCGCTAGTGATGACACCCGCCTCATCGGACGCCAGAAACAGCATGACCGCCGCGAGGTCGGCGGGCTTAACCCAGCGATCGAAATCGGCCTTCGGCATCTCGCGCCGGTTGGCGGGCGTGTCGATGATCGACGGCAGCACCGCGTTGACGGTCACGCCCCTGAGCTTCAGTTCGTCCGCCAGGCTTTCCGTCAATCGGTGTACGGCCGACTTGCTCGCGGCGTAGGCGCCGAATCCGGTCACCGGCCGCAAGGCCGATTGAGCGCCGACGTTGACGATGCGGCCGGCGCCACTCTCGAGAAGATAAGGGAGAGCGCCTTGACAGGCGTAGAGCGTGGTCTTCAGGTTCAGTGAAAATAGCCGGTCCCAGCTTTCCGCCTTCCCACCTTCGACCGCCTCCCACTGAAACCCGCCAGCGATGTTGAAAAGCGCGTCGAGGCGTCCGAACTTGATCTTGACCTGAGCCATCGCGGTCTTTGCCGCCGAGTACGACGAGAGATCAACTCCGGCGAGGATGAGCGCATTCTTCCCCAGTTGCTCGACGAGACCGGCGGGCGGAGAGGGTTTGAAGGAGATTGCAGCGACGGAAGCGCCGCGCTCGGCAGCCGCCGCCGCGGCGGCCCTGCCCAACGCGCCGAACGCACCGGTGACGACGATTGTCTTGCCCCGCATCAAAGCCTTTCCTTTCCGTCCTCTACGCCGCTTTCTCAGACGGCGCCTTGTCCGCCCTGAGGTCGTTGAGCGCGTCGGCCCGCGTCTTCGCCGCCTCCGCCGCATTTGCCTCTTTGACGTGTCCGTATCCGCGGATCGTCTCATACGTGCCGACGACGCGAACCGCGATCGGATGCGACGCGGGGGTCAGACGCTGGGTGAGATCCGCGACGTCGGCTTCGAACTCGGCGATCAGGCGCCGCTCGAGCTTGCGCTCGTCGCTATTGCGGAACGGATCGAGCCAAGTCCCGCGCAGGAATTTCAGTCGCGCCATGGCTCGAAATGCGGTCATCGCCCAAGGGCCGACCTCGCCCTTCTTCATCCGCCCGCTCGCCGGGTCGAGACGGGCGAATGGCCAAGCGCCGATATGGAAGTGGACCTGATAGCGGCCCTCGAATTCGTGCGCGAGCGCCTTCTGGAACTCGGGCGCTGCGAAGAGCCGCGCCACTTCCCACTCGTCCTTGGCGGCGAGCAGCTTGTGATAGGCGCGCGCGACGCCTGTCGTCAGCGCCTCGCCGAGCCCGGCGTTTCTCTCCGCCGCGCGCACGCGCTCAACGAGCTGGCGATACCGAGCCGCGTAAGCCGCGTCCCGATAGTCCGTCAAATGCGCGACGCGACGATTGACGAGCGCGTCAAGCGAGGGCAGCTCGTCAGCCGGTTCGTCATAGCCGACCAGCGTCTCGACGCTTATCGGATCATGCCCGGCGCGCCTGCCCCATTCGAACGCCTGTTTGTTGGCGTCGATGGCGACGCCGTTGAGCTCAATTGCGCGCTCGATCGCCTCCCGGCGGATCGGAACCAAACCCCTTTGCCAGGCCGCGCCGAGCATGAACATGTTGGAGGCGATCGGGTCGCCCATCAGCGCCGCAGCCAGGCGTTGTGCGTCGAGGATGAGCGCCTTGTCGCCGAGCGCATTCTTGAGGCGTTCGATGAGCAAGTCGGCGTCCACGCTCCAGTTGGGATTGCGGGCGAAATCGGCGGTCGGCGTGAGATCGGCGGAGATCACCGCGCTCGTCTTGCCGCGTTTGAGTTTGGAGAGCAATTCGTCGCCCGCCGCGACGATGAGGTCACAACCGATCAGCGCGTCGGCTTCGCCTGCGGCGATGCGGGTCGCATGCAGCGCCCCCGGCTCGCGCGCGATGCGAACATGCGCGGTCACCGCGCCATATTTCTGGCTCAGGCCCGTCAGGTCGAGATTGGAGCTGAAGAGTCCATCGAGATAGGCCGCGACGGCGACCGTCTGGCTGATGGTGACGACGCCGGAGCCGCCAATGCCGGCGACGAGGACGCTAAACCGCTCGCCTATTTCGGGCAGAACTGGTTCCGGGACCGGTGGCAGGTACTGGCTCAAAGGCGCCGTCGCCTCGGGCTTGCGCAGGCTTCCGCCGTGCACCGTCACGAAGCTTGGGCAAAAGCCCTCGACGCAGGAGAAATCCTTGTTGCAGCTTGATTGGTTGATGCGCCGCTTGCGCCCGAATTCGGTCTCCAGCGGCTCAATCGCCATGCAATTGGAGACGCGCCCACAATCGCCGCAGCCTTCACAGACTTGCGGATGAATGAAAGTGCGGATGGCCGGGTCGGCCCATTTGCCGCGCTTGCGCAGGCGCCGCCGCTCGGTGGCGCAAGGTTGGTCATACAAGATGACGGAGACGCCTTTGTATTCGCGGAATTCGCGCTGCGTCACGTCCATCGTGTCGCGGTGGCGAAGGCTGACGCCCGCCGGCAGCGGGACGCCGGCGTAGCGCTCCGGGTCGTCCGCCACGAGCGCCAACTTCTTCACGCCCTCCGCAGCGAGTTCGCTGAGAATCTGGACCGGCGTCATGCCGCCCTCGATCGGCTGTCCGCCGGTCATCGAGACGAAGCCGTTGAAGAGGATCTTGTAGGTGATCGGAACATCGGCGGCGATCGCCTGACGGATCGCGAGCGAGCCGGAATGTGCGTAGGTGCCATCGCCGATATTGGCGAACACATGATCCTGGCGAGTGAACGGCTGCTGGCCGAGCCACATCGCTCCTTCGCCGCCCATATGCGAAGCGGTGGCCGTCTGATTCGGATTGACCAGCGTCGCCATCCAATGGCAGCCGATGCCTGCCAGCGCCCGGCTGCCTTCGGGCACCGGAGTTGAACGGTTGTGCGGGCACCCGGCGCAGAAGCCAGGACTTCGCATAGGCGCGGGACGATTGCTAAGCGCGGCGGCCGGCGCTTCCGGGGCGCTCAGCGCACAGTTTGGGTCGTGGCTCGAAACCGCTTTGATCAGAACTTCGGCGACAAGTTCTGGCGTGATCTCGCCGAAATTGGGGATCGCCGCCGCGCCTGGCGAAAGGTCGAATGCGAGCCCGTCGAAATACTTGCCGACGATGCGCGGCGCTCTCGGATCGCCATAGAGTATCGAGCGAATTTGCTCTTCGAGTAGCGGGCGCTTCTCCTCGATCACAATGATGAGATCAAGACCGTGGGCAAACTCGCGTACGATCACCGGATCAAGCGGCCACACCATGCCGACTTTGAGCAAACGCAGACCAAGCGCCGCGCCATCGTCGTCCAATGCGAGGTTGCCGAGCGCCTGCAACAGGTCCTGCCAGGCCTTCCCCGCGGCGACGACGCCGATCCTCGCGCCCTCGCTGTCGCTAACGATACGGTTGAGGTTGTTGGCGCGCGCGTAGGCCAGCGCGGCCGGCAGCTTGTGCTGGTAGAGCCGCTCTTCCTGAGCCACTGGCGCGTCAATCGTGCGCGCCCATAGGCCGTTGGGCGGCGCGCTCGGCCGCGGCGGCAGCAAAATCTGCGGCAGGTCGGGCCCGACATAAACGGTGCCGCCGCCCTCCGCGACGTCGGTGACAACTTTCATCCCGACCCAACAGCCGGAGAACCGCGACATGGCGAGCCCATGCAGGCCAAAATCCAGCAGCTCCTGGGTGTTGGACGGATAGATGACCGGCATGCCGACGGCGATGAACAACGTGTCGGAGAAATTGACCGCGGTCGAAGATTTCGCGCCGTGGTCATCGCCCGCGAGCGCGAGCGCGCCGCCCTTGGGCGAGACTCCGGTGAAATTGGCGTGGCGGAGCACATCGGCGGATCGATCGACGCCCGGTCCCTTGCCGTACCAGATGCCGAACACGCCATCGACGGTCGCCGCGGGAAAATTGTTCAGTTGCTGGGCGCCCCAAATCGCCGTCGCGGCGAGGTCCTCGTTGAGGCCCGGGCGAAAGACGATGTTATGCTGCTTGAGTTGCGGCGCCGCCCGCCACAGCTCGATGTCGTAGCGGCCCAGCGGCGAACCGCGATAACCGGAGATATATCCGCCGGTGTTGAGGCCCGCCGCTTCATCGCGCAGGCGCTGCTGAATGGGTAGGCGCACCAACGCCTGCGTCCCGGTCATATAGACCCAGCCTTCGGACACGGTATAGCGGGAATCGAGCGTCGCCTCCGGCCGGGCGAGGGCGACAGTCATGACAGCATGCCTCCGTATTTTGGCCGACGGCTATGTACGGCGCCCCGGTTCGCCGCCGAGGCGGACGAGGTAGCGGGGGAACGCTTCGTCGAACTCCGGAAAGTAACGCCGAACGACGCGCATGTCGAACGCGCTCATGATCGTTTCCTTGGGCTCGCGATCAAGGAGAAAGCGCATCACGGCCTCGACGCAACGCGAAGGCGCGGCCCCGAGCTTCTTCCAGCGTTGGGCTTCGGCGGCGTCGATCGTGACCCGATGCCGTCTTTCGCCGCGCAGGTCACGGACGATCACGTCAAAAGTGAAGATACTACCATGACAGGGGGTAACAGTGACCGAAGGCGCGCTCATCTCCTTATCCATGGCGGCGTGTCTAGAACCATCGCACAACAGCTGACAACGAATCCGAAGGACAAGCTCTTGGCTGCTCGGACGAAATTCTACAGAAGAAGCGCCGCCTCCGCCACGCCCCGGCGCGGTGTCCCCGAAGATCAGCGGTGGTTGCGCGTTGTCTACCCGTCCAAGTCTTGACAGCCGCCTCGAGGCGATTTCTTACCCTTACTGGGAACCAACTCGGTGATCACGCGTTTTAGGCTGCGCGATCCAGGGCCTTCCTGGGGAAAACGAAGGTGGCCGTACGCGTTGCCACACCATGACCACGTTGTCGCCCCAAAACCTGCTTAGGTCGGGCGAAGGGGCGTCAGGAGAGTAGCGGTTGGATGAATTGAACGCGCCGGTCAGAGAGCGCGCGGCGGCAGGCGTTGTGGCGCCGTTAGGCGACGCTCCGCTCGCTCTCTTTCTCGATGTCGATGGAACTTTGCTGGACCTGGCGGCGCGCCCCGAGGATGTTGTGACGCCTAGAGGACTGGTTTCAACGCTGGCGGGGGCCGAACGCAAACTCGCTGGCGCGTTGGCGCTCATCAGCGGCCGCCCCATCGATGATCTCGACCTTCTCTTCGCGCCGTTGCGCCTCCGAGCGAGCGGAGTTCATGGCGCGGAGATCCGTTTCGATCCCGATGCGTCGACAGCGCCGACGGTCGCGGCCGACTTGCCTCAGTCGCTGCTCGACGCCTTAAGACGCGCGGTCGAGCCGTTTCCCGGCGTGTTCGTTGAAAACAAGCGCTTCAGCTTCACAGTGCACTATCAACTCGCGCCGTCGGCGGAACGGCCGCTGCGCAATATTGTCAAGCAGCTCGTGGATTCGATTCCGATCGGTGTCGACACGATGGATGCGCATTGTGCGATTGAGATCAAAAGTCCGTGTTTCGACAAAGGCGGAGCGATCGCGGCGTTTCTTTCCACCTCGACGTTTCGCGGGCGCACGCCGATCTTCGTTGGCGACGATACGACCGATGAAAGCGGTTTCGCCCTCGTCAGCGCGCGCGGAGGATTTGCCTACTCGGTCGGCCGTCCGCGTCCGGGCGCGATTGGCGCCTTCTCGGGGCCCGAAGCTGTGCGCGGGTGGCTCGCCGAGTTCGCCGAGCGGGGGACGAGCGTATGACCGAGGGCAGTCAAACCAAAAAGCAGAATCTTGACCTCGCCTTGATCGGCAACAGCTGCGCGGCGGCGTTCGTCGACCAGAACGCCCGGATCGTGTGGTGGTGCTTCCCTCATTTCGATTCCGATCCCGTATTCTCGCGGCTATTGGCCGGCGACGAGGAGAAAGGGTTCTGCGACGTCACGCTCGCGAACCTCGCCAAAACCGAGTCGCAGTACGTGCGCAACACGGCGATTGTGGAAACCATTCTCACCGACGCGAACGGCGGCAAGGTCCGAGTCTCGGATTTCGCTCCGAATTTCGAGCGGTTCGAACGCGTATACCGGCCCCCGCAAATCATTCGGCGCATTGAACCGATTGCCGGCTTGCCGCGCATTACGATCCGGGTGCGCCCAACGCATAATTACGGCCGGCCGACCACCAACTTCGTCGTCGGTTCCAATCACATCCGCTACCTCGATGGGAGCCAAGTTCTGCGCCTGAATTCCGATGCGCCGCTTTCCTATATCGTCAACGAAATTGCGTTCCCTCTGACTCGGCCGGTCAACCTCATATTCGGCCAGGACGATCCTTTCCTCAGCGCCATCGAGACGACGTCGCGCGAATTCCTCGATCGAACTCGCGACTACTGGCACGCCTGGGTGCGCTATCTGGCGCTGGCCTATGAATGGCAAATGGAGGTGGTGCGCGCGGCGATCACGCTCAAGCTTTGCAGCTTCGCCGAGACAGGGGCCATTGTGGCGGCGCATACGACGTCGATCCCAGAGGCGCCTTCGTCGTCGCGAACCTGGGACTACCGCTATTGCTGGTTGCGTGACGCCTATTTCGTCGTCGACGCGCTGAACCGGCTCGGCGCTACGCAGATCATGGAATCCTATATCAACTACATCACGACCATTGCCTCCGTCGATGAGGAGATCCAGCCGCTGCACGGCATTGTGCCGTTTACGCCGCTTGAGGAGCGGATCGCGCCCGACCTTAAAGGCTTTCTCGGCATGGGCCCGGTGCGAGTCGGCAACCAGGCGGCGAGCCAGAGACAGAACGACGTGTATGGCAGCGTCGTCCTGGCTGCGACGCAGATGTTCGTAGACGAGCGTCTGCCTAAGATGGGCGACGAGTCGCTGTTCCGGCTGCTCGAGGGTCTTGGCGAGCGAGCCATTGTGCATGCCTTCGAGCCCGACGCGGGTTTGTGGGAATACCGCACCCGCGCCCTGCCGCACACCTATTCGGCTACGCTGTGCTGGGCGGCCTGCGACAGGCTGGCGGGCATTGCGCGCAGATTGAAAATCGCTGATCGCGCCAAATACTGGGCGGCCAACGCGCGCGCCTTGCGGAAGCGAATTCTCGAAGAAGGGTGGGATGAACAGCGCGGCGCCTTGACCGGCGCTTTCGGCTCACCGGATCTAGACGCCAGCGTCCTCTTGGTCGCCGAGCTCGGACTCTTGTCCTCGAACGATCCCCGATTCATCAAGACGTGCGACACCATTGGTCGCGAGCTCGCGCGCAATGGCCGGATCATGCGTTACACCGCGCCGGACGACTTCGGCGCGCCGGAGACCGCCTTTCTGGCGTGCAACTTCTGGTACATCGACGCTCTCTATCAGATCGGCCGGAAGGACGAGGCGCGGGAGCTGTTCGAATCGATTCTCGCGCGCCGCAACGCCTACGGACTTCTCTCCGAGGACATCCACCCTGACGCGGGAGAGCTGTGGGGAAACTTGCCTCAGACATATTCCATGGCGGGCGTCATCAATAGCGCAACGCGGCTGTCGTCGAGTTGGGAGGAAGCATGGGCGCGCGACTGATCATCGTCTCCAACCGCGTGGCGGTGCCTGAGACCCCCCGCACTCCCCTCGCCGGAGGAATGGCGGTCGCGGTGAAGGCTGCGCTCAAGAATCGCAACGGGATGTGGTTTGGCTGGAGCGGCAAGGTCTCCGAGCAGCCGAACGGGGCGCCTCAGGTCGTCGATATCAACAAAATGACGTATGTCCTTATCGATCTGTCGCAAAACGACATCCAGGAATATTACAACGGTCTCGCAAACAGCGTGCTGTGGCCGATCCTTCACTACCGGGTCGATCTGCAAGAGTACTCCCGCGCCGACGCCAGCGGTTACATCCGGGTCAACCGCATGTTCGCCGATCGCTTGAGCGGGCTGCTCAGGGAGGATGACGTCGTCTGGGTGCACGATTATCATCTGATGTTGTTGGGACGTGAGTTGCGTTCGCGCGGGCATCGCAACACGATCGGATTTTTTCTTCACACGCCTTGCGCGCCGCCGGACATTCTGCAGACCCTGCCGCACCATAGGGAAATCCTCGGCGGCCTCGCTTATTACAATCTGGTCGGCTTCCAGACGGAAAACGATCGCGACAATTTCGCTCATTACTTGACCTCCCAAGGCGCCTCCCAGAACCGATCCACTTACGAATTCGAAGGACAGAAAGTGCGGCTCGGCGCTTTCCCGGTCAGCATCGAAACCAAGGCGTATATGCGCCTCGCGCGCAACGCCGGTCGCTCCGCGATGGTCGCCCTGGTGCGCGAAAGCCTTGGGGGAAACAAGCTCATCCTTGGCGTCGATCGACTCGACTATTCGAAAGGCATTCCGAACCGGGTGAAGGCGTTCGAACGGCTGCTTGAGAACAATCCGGAGTGGCGCGGCAACGTGACGCTCCTGCAGGTTACGCCAAAAAGCCGCTCCGACATCAAGCAATACGGCGACATCGAAAGCGAATTGACCGGCCTTATCGGCAAGGTGAACGGCCAGTATGGCGATCCGGCCTGGACGCCGATTCGCTATGTCAATCGTTCCCACTCGCGCACGGTTCTGGCAGGGCTCTATCGCGCCGCCGACGTCGCCATGGTCACGCCGCTCCGCGACGGCATGAATCTGGTCGCCAAGGAATATCTGGCGGCTCAGGATCCGGAGGATCCCGGCGTGCTTGTGCTGTCGCAATTCGCCGGCGCGGCGAAAGAGCTCACCGGCGCGCTGATCGTCAATCCGCACGAGGCCGATGCGGTGGCGGCGGCGCTGAAGCGCGCCTTGGAGATGCCATTGGCCGAGCGCCGCGAGCGCCATGCGCCGATGCTCGAGCATCTGTTGGAGAACGACGTCAGGAAATGGGCGGAGGACTATCTCGCGACGCTCGTGGAAGGCGCTCCCACCCGCCGCCTGCTCGAAGGCATACGCGCTCTGTTCGGCGTGTCCTCGGAGAATGGGCCGCTGGCGTTCCGCTGAACGGCTACAGCGAGTTGCTTCGGATCGAAGCGGCCGAGGGGCGGCCGGACGACAATTCCTGAGCGGCTCTTGTAGCGTCCTGGCCGGGCTCGACCCGGCCATCCACGCCCCATCGCTCGAACCTGCCACGGCGGCCAGATGCAGACGACCGACACGCGGACGTGATCCGGCTCAGGAACTTCAACCTTGAGATGTTCAAACTAAAGCTGGAAGTTAGCGAATGTTTCCGAGGCGGGCGAGCGGCGGCTGGAGGGGCATATGAAATCGATCCATCGGTCAATTTTGGTGCGCATATTCATGTCCACCGCAGCATTGGCTGCCGTCATGATGACGAGCGCCGGCGGGGTTCGCGCGGAGATCGTGATTGTCCAAGGCGACGACGGCGCCGCGGGCGCGGATGGGGTCAATCCAGGCGATGACGGCATGCCGGGCGGCGACGGCGAGTTCGGTCTCGGCCAACGCAGGCAGCGCGCATCCAATAACCGCCCCCCTGAACAAGGCCACCGTGACTGGCGGAAATGGTGGCGCCGGCGGCAACGGCGTCGGCTATGGCGATGGTGGGGCCGGTGGAAATGGCGGCCCTTCGAACGCCACGGCATCAACGGCCATCGCCTTCGGATCGGCGGAGGCGGACGCCGCTTCCTATGGCGGTCAGGGCGGTGTCGGCGGTGTCGGTGGAATTGACGGCAATAGCGGTGACGGCGGCGCCGCAACTGGCGCGAGCACCGCTACGAATGTGGGCGGCGGCCCCGTCGTTAGCAGTGCGATTGCGGTAGCCGGCGCTGGAGGCGACGCAAGCGCGAGCGATTCTTTCAACCGAGCCAATGGCGGCACGGGTGCTGCCGCCGCGGCCACGAGCACCTCGACGACAGGCGGCTTGGGCAACACAACTTCCTCGGCGACGGCGACCGGCGGCGCAAGTAGTGGCGCCGGCGCCAACGGTCAAGGCTTTATCGGGGGTGGCGCGAATTCCAGCAGCGCTGCGAACTCAAACGGAGGAGACGGATCGTCGTCGTCGGTGGCGACGGGCGGAGTGGGCGGCAATGGATTGGAGGAAGATACCAACGGAGGAGGCGGGAACGCCAATGCGACCAGCAGAGCGATAACAAGCGGCTCGGGCAACGCAACCTCTTCGGCGACGGCGATGGGCGGAGGGGGCGGAGCGAGCGGTGACGGTTATGACGGCATCGGCACGGGAGGCGGCGCAGAGGCCACCTGCACCTCGACGACAAGCGGCTTGGGTAATGCAACCTCTGTGGCGTCGGCGACCGGGGGAGCGGGCAGTGCCGGCTACGGAGGCAATTCGGGAGGCAGCGCAGAGGCCACGAGCACTGCGACGACAAGCGGCTCAGGGAATGCAACTGCCTCCGCGACGGCGACCGGCGGTGCTGGTGGCCCCGGTCTGTCCGACGGTTCTGGCGGCGTTGCGGAGGCGACCGGTACTGCGTCGGCAACCGGCTTAGGCGACGCATCATCGTCGGTGATCGCGACCGGCGGGGCGGGGGGAGGCGACGGCTCTGTCTACCGCGGGGGCTATGGTGCCGCCGCCGAGGGCAGCAGCGCCGCAACGACATCCGGCTCGGGCAACGCTTCATCGTCCGCTACGGCGACCGGCGGTGCCGGGAGTGGAGGCGGTCGTGGGGCCGGTTGGGGTGGCGCCGCCGACGCCGTTAGCACAGCGAAGTCGCGGGGTTCGGGCGCGGCATCATCGTCAGCGATGGCGACCGGCGGTGCGGCCGGTCCAGGTGGCCTGGCAGCAGCTTACGGTGGCAGCGCCGAGGCGACCGGCACAGCGTCATCAAATACCGCCGCCCAAGCGTCGGCGATTGCGACGGGCGGGGCAGGGGGCAGCAACTCGTCATTTGGAGATGCGGACGGTGGCAGCGCGACGGCGACGGCGGATGCGACCGGCGCTACCGGGAGCACCGCGCACGCAAATGCCTACGGTGGAGCGGGCGGCAATGGATTGGAGGAAGCTACCAACGGAGGAGGCGGTAACGCCGATGCGACCAGCACAGCGAGATCAAATGTCGCGGCCCAAGTGTCGGCAACGGCGACAGCGTACGGCGGAGCGGGCGGCAGCGGCTATTACCAAGTCGGCGAGGGAGGCGGCGCAGAGGCCACCAGCACAGCGACATCAAACTTCGCGGCCCAAGCGTCAGCAACGGCGTATGGCGGATCAGGCGGCAGTTCATACGAACTATCAGCAGGTGCGCAGGGCGCTGCAAACGCTACATCCCTGGCGGCCGCCGGACATGGCACCTTGGCGCATGCTCAATCGACCGCGAGCGGATCGAGCGGCCGGGCCCAGTCGACTGCGAAGACCACTTTCGCCAGCGTAAGCGTTCAATCGACGGCCGTGGCGCCTACCAACTCCGATACAGCGACGACCAATGCGATTGCGCAGGGTGGCGCCGGTCAGGCCTTCATCAATCCCGGCCAGACGGCTTATGCGTTCTCAACCGGCCTTCCCGACAAGGCTTACGTTACGACGCTGATCAGCGGCGCGAGCAATGTGGCCAGTGCCCTCCTGGGGCCGCGCGACGGGGTGTTCGGGACAGCAATTCTCGGGGCGAACTATGCTTCCGATGGCGACGGCGAAAGCAACACTTACAGCGCGAGTTCGACGTTCGACTTCGGCTATCCGGGCGATCTGAAGCTCGGCCTGATAGATAGTCAACTGACAGGCTTTTCCTCCGGCGCGGGCTTCGAGTCGATGGAATTTACCGTCAGGCCGATGGCGTGGAAATTCTCGATTCGAGCTTCCGGAGCTTGGCGGTCGCCGAGAGTTTCTTCCGGGATGACGTCATCGATCTGGGCTCCGACTTTGGGCCCAACATCGATTTGACCTTCGGCTACACGCTTGTCGCTGACGGGCCCGGCGGCTTTGGGTTCGACCTCGCCATCGGCGGCGCGGTCCCCGAGCCCTCGACCTGGGCGATGATGCTGGTTGGCTTCGCGGGCCTCGGCTTCGCCAGCTATCGGTCAACGCAGAGACGCGCCGCCGTAGGCCTTCGGGTCTAGGCTGGGGCGATTTTGTTTGGTTTTGCGTGCACCAGATTCGCACTCAGGTTGTACCAAAGGCGGCGGGCTCATCGGTGTGCGTCATACTTGCCACGCGGTCGATGGCTTTCCGCTGCGAATGCGCTAAGGATTGGGCCTCGCCCCGAATTCGAGCTTCGCCCATGCTTCTCGCCGACACCATCCGCACGATCCCGGACTATCCGAAGAAAGGCATCATATTTCGCGACATCACGACACTGCTCGGCGACGCCAAGGCCTTTCGCCGCGCGGTCGACGAGCTCGTGCAGCCCTGGGCAGGAACGAAGATCGACAAGGTCGCCGGCGTCGAGGCGCGCGGGTTCATCTTGGGCGGCGCGGTCGCGCATCAATTGTCGGCGGGCTTCGTGCCGATCCGCAAGAAGGGCAAGCTGCCGCACGCGACCGTCTCGATCCCCTATTCGCTCGAATACGGCCTCGACCACATGGAGATGCACGAGGACGCGGTCGCAAAAGGGGAACGGGTGATCCTGGTCGACGATCTGATCGCGACCGGCGGCACGGCCGAAGGCGCGGTCAAGCTCCTCCGCCAGATGGGGGCCGAGGTGATCGCTGCGTGCTTCGTCATCGACCTGCCGGATCTGGGCGGCGCGGCCAAGCTCGAAGCGCTCAAGGTTCCGGTGCGCAGCCTGGTCGCGTTCCCCGGACATTGAGCGCATCGGCTATCGCAGACGCGGTCCACAGCCCGTCGAGAGACGGGCTTCCTTCCCGACGCCCTTTGGACCGCGTCCGCCGCGCTTGAGCCAAGCGCGGCTACAATGCCGGCGGCGGAGGCCGCTTGCAACGTCAGAAAGGAGCAGCGCAGCCCGTGTTGGGCGCTGAAGAGCGGCTCAAGCGCCCTTTCCTCGCGCCTCCCTCGCCGCCCGCCAGTGGGCGTCGAACACCGCGGCTTGGAAGTCGAGCGCGTCGCTCGAGGTTTCCTGGAACAGCGTGAACGCGGTCGGTGGGCTAACCTTCAGGCGGCCGGTCAGAGAATTCTCCTCGAAAGCGAACTGGGTGTGGAATTTCCTCGCCAGATTCTGCATCCCGACGTTCTCGGGCAGGCAGATGATCTCGATCGTCTCGACGCCATGATTGGCAGCAGCGCGCAGGATGCGCTTGAACAGCTTCTCTCCGATGCCGCGCCGCCGATAGCGCTCATCGACCGAAAACGCAGCCTCAGCCTGGATGTGCCGCCCAAACGGCGCCTGCTCGCTCCAGAGCGCCTGATTGGAGCGCAATTCCGCCGCGCCGACCATCTTGCCGTCGACGAACGCCCCGTAGAGGAGGTCGCCCTTGCCGAAGCAATTCTGGGCGTAGCGGACAAGAAAGTCGTCCGACATGCCGCCGCCGAAGCGCAGATGCCGGCTGCGCGGATCAAGGCTCAGAAGATGATCGCAAAACGCTTCCTTGTCCGACGGCCAAAGCCGCCGGACCTCCACGGGGGATGAATTGGCTTCGTCCATGGGTCCACCTCGCCGATTTGACCTCGGCGCTTCATCCCGTGCGTTATGTTGTGCGGCGCAACACGGATTTCAACCGGACTTCAATCCGTGGCCGTGCCGAGCCTGAGCAGGGTTTTGCCAAGCACCTGGCGTTTGGCGATGGCGTCGAACGCCTTCCGGTAGTCTTCCAAGGGATATGTGGCGTGGACATGAACGCTCAAAACGCCGGACTCCGCCCAATCCATGAGCTGGGCCAGGTTCTCACGATTCGCCTCTGGCTCGCGGGCGGTAAATTCGCCCCAGTAGACGCCGCGAATGTCGCAACCCTTGAGCAAGGGAATGTTCAGCGGGGGCCTCGGAATCTCGCCCGATGCGAAGCCAATCACCAGAAGCCGCCCCTTCCAGGCGAGCGAACGCAGGGCGATCTCGGTCAGAGAACCCCCAACCGGATCGTAAACGACATCAACGCCCTTCGGCGCGAGTTCCTTGAGTCGGGCGCGAAGATCATCGCTTGCCGTGTTGATCGTCTCGGCCGCGCCGTAGCGGCGGGCAAACTCGAGCTTTTCCTCTGAGGACGCGCCAGCGATCACGCGCGCGCCCAGCGCCTTGCCGATCTCCACCGCAGCGAGCCCGACGCCGCCGGAGGCGCCAAGCACGAGAAGGCTTTCGCCGGCCTTCATCTCGGCGCGCTGCTTGAGCGCGTGCAAGGACGTGCCGTATGTGACCGAAAGACCTGCGGCCTTGTCGAGGGCGAGACCGTCGGGAATCTTCGCCAGCCGCGTCGCGGGGACAGCGATCCGTTCTGCGGCCGCTCCATAGGAGCAGGCGCCCATGACCCGGTCGCCGACGGCGAACCCGTGAACTCCTCCCCCGAGCGCGGCGACGCGGCCGGAGAACTCGCCGCCGGGCGAAAATGGCGGCTTGGGCCTGACCTGGTATTTGCCCTCGATGATCAGCGTGTCGAAGAAGTTGAGCCCCGCATAGGCGACCTCGACCAGCGCCTCGCCCTCGCCGGCCGCCGGCGCCTCAACCTCCATCA
Organism: uncultured Alphaproteobacteria bacterium; assembly: GCA_963730555.1. Taxonomy (GTDB): domain Bacteria; phylum Pseudomonadota; class Alphaproteobacteria; order Rhizobiales; family Beijerinckiaceae; genus Roseiarcus. The sequence continues at coordinate 367,596 of CAVSSS010000012.1, forward strand.
CCAGCAAATTGTCGGCGGGGCCAAGCGACGGACAGATCAGGGCTTTCATCACGGGCTCCTAATTTTACTCATTATTCAGTAACCAAACGCAGGATTGCAGTCCGGGCGCCGACCGGCAAGGCGAAAGCCGGAATTTTGCCCGGATCGAACGGCAGGGAAACCGCCGCGGGCGTGGCCCATAACGCCAAAGCCCGGCTCAAAGGATTGTTCTTGATGACGCGTCTTGTCCTTTCGTCCCTTCGTGCCCTTGGGCTTGCCGCTGCCGTGGTTTGCGTGGCAAGCGCCCTTCTCCCCCCCGCCAGCGCCGCGACCAAGGCCAAGCCCGCGCCCAAGTCGGGCGCGAAGGAGGAGCCAGCCAAGCCATCGCTTGTCGCGACCTTCGGCGATTGGAACGTGTTCGTCGGCGAAGTCGGCAAGGGACGCATCTGCTACACCCTCGCACAGCCGAAAGCGCGCGAACCCGCAAGCCTCACCCGGGATCCGGGCTATGCGTTCATATCCGACCGCCCGTCGGAAGGGGTGCGCAACGAAGTGTCGTTCATCATGGGCTTTGACGTCGCGGCGGGAGACACCGCCGAATCAAGTCCCGACGCCAAGCCGGGTGAGAAAGCCCCGTCGAAGTCGAACCCCAAATCGAAGACGCCTATCGCCCCGGCTCCCGTCGCATTGGTCGACCAGGCCTCGTTCGAGATGCTTCCCAAGGGCGGAAACCTCTGGGTCAAGAACGCAGCGAAGGAGGGCGCTCTGATCGCGGAAATGCGCAAGGGCGTCAAATTGGTGATCAAGGCCGCCTCGCTCAGAGGCCACCAATCGATCGACACCTATTCGCTGACCGGCTTCGCCCAGGCGATGGAGCGCCTGCAGAAGGAATGCCCGGGGAAGTGACGTGCCTGACCTAGGGATCGAGGTGGCTTTACGCCCCCTTTCGGCAGCGGGGCGGGTCCCTTTGGAATTTCTTGGCCCGTGGCTGTTTCGCTTGGATAACCGCCATTTTAGGGGGTTGGATTCCCTTGGATTTCCTTGGATTTCCTTGGATTCTCTCGTGCAAATCGAGACTTATCAATGGGTTACACGGGATTTTCGTTGAAAAGTTTTTCGCGGCCCTTTTGCCCCTCGCAGCGTTCGAAGCAGCGGAACGAAGGGCCGCCGGCTAGGCTATGCGGAAGCGCGGAAGTGTTCATACGGCAAGCTTAACGTGGATTCTGATTTTCTGCAATCCATTATCGCCCCGGCCGTTTTCATCAGCCGCCTCGGCCACAAGCAACTCGGTCTAAGTCAAGCTCCATCGGCTGGACCGATTTCGACGTTAAGCGGCCATTGTCGAATGACGGACGGGGACGTCGCAGTTGCGGATTGCGGGCCTACGAGCTTGCCTCGCCTCTGGAACGACCGGAGTGCCACCAAGGGCGTCATCGATAGCGAGCTCTATGTAGGCTTCACCACTCGAAGCAGGCTTGATCGAGGCAGCAGCAGAACGTCCGAAGGTGAAGAGCAGAGCAGAGCGGGCCGCCGCCTGCCGCTCGATCGCGATCTTGCGCGACGGCGCTGGTCTCCACCCGTCACAACACGGTCGCGTAAACGTGAAACTCTTCTGTCTATCGTGAGGAACCGCAGCCCGGTCCGATAGAGCGCGTGTTGACGCGCCTCGTGTGGCTCCCTACGGTCCGCCCCAAAGTGCAAGGGAGGAATCGAGGATGGAACGACGTACGTTTCTCACCGGCGCCGGCGTCGCTGCTCTCCTGCCCGTCGCGGGAGGAGCCACCGCCAAGGACCAAAGCCTCGGGGATGGCGGAACCGCCGCCCGTCAGGCTCCGGACCTCTCCGCGGCTCTGCAAAGATTTCGCGCCACCATCCCCAGCCATTTCGACCGCGAGTACGTCAACAACGCCGTAGTGCCGTTTTTCCTCGGAAGCATCTTTGCCGGCGAGCGGCCCATCCTGCCGATGATCGACCTGCCGCTTACGAAACAGGATGCCATCCCCTGGGATTTTTGGGGCATGCTTTACGAAGACTGGAAGCCGACCCCTTCAGACGGCGTGACCGTTTTCCTCGAGGGGCTTGAGAACCGCGGCGATAACAATCTGCGCAAGCGCATCTATTTCACCGGGGTCACGCCCGACCTTTACGCTCCGAAATATCAGGCCAAGGTTGTCGACTTTTTTGACAAGCTTCTCGATCCGAAATTTGCCGACAAGCCTTTCATGCGCCATTACCTCGACTATTATTGGGATATCTACTGGGACCTCCATCTCGGCGTGAAGGGCGGCGCGGTGCCGCCTCAGGTCCGCACCATCGGTGAGGCCTTCAATACGGTGCTCGCCTACCGCAATCCGCTGCAGGAGGTCGTCTACGAAAACTATATGACCGTGAGAGCGCTTCGGCCGTTCCTGAACAAATGGATCGACGCGCGGCTCGACGATATCGAGAACGGCCGGATCGCCGATCCCGAAACCACCATCGCCTATTATTGGCTCAAGAACGCGGGCGACGGGAAATATTTCGCCAAGAAGGACGTCGTCTTCGAATGCTTCCACAATTTTGTGGCGTTCAGCCAATGGGGCAATTCCATCTTCGGCATCATGAATCGTCTCAACGAAAATGGCGGCGATCCGACGGTCCGGGCGGCCTTCCAAAAGACGATGAGCGGAGACTTCGACAACGCGAACGGAGCGCCCTATACGCCGCTTGAGCTTCTGGTGATGGAGCTCTTTCGCACCATCTCGCCCAACGGCGGCAGCATTTCCGCGATCACGGACACAAGAGCCTCGTCTTTCTACGGCGGCTCTCCGTTCGCGCAATTCGGCGTGCCCTACGAGCGGCACTCGTACATGAATACGCCCCACACCGAGACGAGCTTCGACCCGCGGCTGTGGAAGGAGCCCGAGCGCTTCGACCCGGCACGCTACTTGAGCGTGCCGACGAGCGCCGAGGTCGACGAGAGGAAATGCAAGCAGATCGGTCTGCCGCGTTGCCCGTTCGAGATCACAACGCTTCCGGTCAGCGACGGGCGCAAGACCGGCATCACCAACAGCGGCTTCGGCACTGTATTCGCGGTGACGGACGGAAGGCCGGCGCCGGTCTGCGACTATGCAGGCTTCGCGCCGTTCGGCTTCGGCTATCGGCGCTGCCCCGGCGAGCAGATGACCATCGACGTGTTCGCGGACTTTCTCCGAAAAGTATCGCACGACAAGATCGTCTTCCATACTCTTCACCAACCGAATCCTGGAAGGGTTCCGGTTGGGCCCGGCGCGGTGATCGACGACGACATCGGATTCTCGCGGTCGGCGTAAGCGCTTAACTCGACCAGCGCGCGCTCCGAGCGGGGGCGCGCTTGTGGCAGGCTTGATGCGCGCGCGAAGCACAAGGCAAGCGAAGCGATGCAAGACGCTCGCATGCATGGGCGTTGCGGCGAACCTATGGACGGCTGAGACTGCCCATGCCGGTTCGGCGCGCGACTATCTCAACGCGCCGGTCGACACCTGGCTTCTCAATTATAATGCGGGCTACACGACCTCCGTCACGCCCGAGGACGGCACGGACACGATTCCGGGCGTTCGATCCAACGTGTTCGCTCAGTCGGTCGTCCTCACGCGCATTATGGACTACTGGGGCCGCACCGGCGGCTTCTCGCTCGTTCTGCCTTATGCGCTTATCGACACCAGCGCGGGTCCATTCCGCGCCAGCACGAACGGCGTTTCCGATGTCGGCTTCCTTTGGCAGATGAACATTTTTGGCGGACCGGCGCTGACGCGCGAGCAGTTCCAATCCTTCATTCCGCAAACGTTCTCGAGCTTTCATTTGTTGGTGACGACGCCGCTTGGATTTTACCAGCCAAGCTCTCCGATCAACCCGAGCGCGAACCGCTGGATGATCTCACCAACCGTTAACTTCAGCTACACGCCCGATCAAGGCTGGAGCTGGATCGAGACCTATGTCTCGGGGCGCATCTTCACCGACAATGGGAACTATCTCGTGAACGGGGCGCAGACGCTCACACAGAGGCCGCTGCTGCGGCTCGAGGAGCACTTGAGCCGCAACGTCACCGACGCTTTATGGCTCTCGGCGGACGCTTATTACAATCTCGGCGGAGAGACGAGCATCGATGGGATCGACCAGGACAACATGGCGAATACGCTTCGGATCGGCGTGGGAATGGGGCTTCGTCTCTGGCGCGGCGCCGATATGGGGCTGAACTACGAGCGCGTCGTCGCCAAGCCCGCGAGCGAGCCCTATTCACAAACCGTGCGATTGACCGTGAGGCAGCTCTGGTAGGAGTCCACCAAGTCATCGATGAACGTCCGCTAATTGCTTATACCGTTGAAAAACTCGGAAATTGAGGTGCCGCGAAAATCTCATTCGAGCGTATATAGTGTTGTCTACGTCGGTAGTTGCCACATCAACGCATATTAGGGCGTCGTACGTGGCAACACCGGTCGCTCAGCCGAAACCCCTAAGGAATATTCCGTCGAGGCTTCCGGCGGCCCCCCTGAATTGTGATCGACGCAGAAATTCGAGTTTTTCAACAAAATCTGCTCATTCTTGCCATTACAGCGCGATCGCCCAAGGGCCGGAATCGGCGCGAAGTGGCCGCTCCCTTGAAGGCGATTGACCTTCTGACCTACGAGGCCGGCTTCATCGCGGCGAACAGGTAGTTCACGGCCGTATCGGACGAGAGGCGCCAGTCGCGCCTGAACGGATCGTAGACCACCCCTCGCAGGCTCACCCGCCTCAGGCCAGCGGCGCGGGTGAAGCCGGTAAGCTCGAGCGGCGTGACGAATTGCTCCCAGCGGTGGGTTCCCGGCTCGAGCCAGCGCAGCACATATTCGGCCCCGACGATCGCAAGGGCAAAGCTCCTCAATGTGCGATTGAGAGTCGATGCGAGAAACAGGCCGCCGGGCTTCACCAGCGACGCAGCCGCAGCGACGAAGCGCTTCGGATCGGCCGTATGCTCAATCACCTCCATCGCGCTCACGACGTCGAACCGTTGCGGCTCCGCAGCCAGCTCCTCGACCGTGCCCATGCGATAGGCGAGATGGGCGCCGGTCTCCTCGGCGTGACGACGGGCGGCGGCGATCGCGGCGGGCGCCGGATCGACGCCGATGACATTGGCGCCAAGACGCGCCAAGGGCTCGGCGAACAGCCCGGCCCCGCAACCGACGTCGAGCAGGTCGACGCCGGCAAGCGGCGCGCCGACTGGGGTCTCAAGCTTGAAATGCGGCACGATCAGGTCGCGCGCCCAGCCGATCCGGACCGGGTTCACGCGATGGAGCGGCGCCATCGGGCCGTCGGCATCCCACCACGTGTCGCCCAGCGCCTCGAAGCGCGCGACCTCTTCGGACATGACGCTCGGCGACGGCCTGACTGACATCGCGACCCTTTCCGCGCCCTTTGCCCGGGCGGCCCCTGCGTTGACCCACCCGGCATGCGCCTTTATAGGCCGCCCCCACGCATCGCGCGAGCCTCAGCGTCTCCCCTCAAGGTTTCAAGGATCCATGCCGCGTCTGGTGATGAAATTCGGCGGCACGTCGGTCGCCGACCTTCAACGCATCCGCAACGTTGCAGCGCATGTGAAACGAGAAATCGACGCCGGCTCGGAGGTTGCGGTCGTCGTCTCGGCGATGGCGGGCAAGACCAACGAGCTCGTAGCCTGGTGCAAGGAAGCGGGCTCCCACTTCGACAACCCCGAGTATGACGCGGTCGTCGCCTCCGGCGAACTGGTGACGGCCGGACTGCTGGCCTTGGTGCTCCAGGACATGGGGCTCAAGGCCCGCTCGTGGTCGGGGTGGCAGATTCCTCTCGTGACCGACGACACGCATGGTTCGGCCCGAATCAGCGGCATCGACGGAACGCGGCTCGGCGAAGGGTTCGCGGCCGGCGAGATCGCCGTCGTCGCCGGTTTCCAGGGCGTCCATAAAGCCACCAACCGGGTGACGACGCTAGGGCGCGGGGGCTCGGACACGTCTGCGGTCGCGCTCGCGGCGGCGATCTCGGCCGACCGTTGCGATATCTACACCGACGTCGACGGCGTCTATACGTCCGACCCGCGCGTCGTGCCAAAGGCGCGTAGGCTCGCCAAGGTGGCGTTCGAGGAAATGCTGGAGATGGCTTCGCTCGGCGCGAAGGTCTTGCAGGTGCGCTCGGTCGAATTGGCGATGGTGAATAAGGTCAAGCTCTATGTGCGCTCCTCGTTCGACGATCCGGCGCACCCTCAGCTTGGCACGCTGATCTGCGACGAGGAGGAAATTATGGAGCAGGAGGTCGTCACCGGCATCGCCTTCTCGCGTGACGAGGCGCAAATCACCTTGCGCGATGTCGCCGACAAGCCAGGCGTGGCTGCCGCGATCTTCGTGCCGCTGGCCGACGCCAACATCAACGTCGACATGATCATCCAGGTCGTCTCGGACGACACGACGACAACCGACATCACCTTCACCGTGCCCGCGACCGAATATGAGCGCGCCATCAAGCTCTTGAAGGAGCGGCAGGCGAAGATCGGCTACGCCAAGCTGCACGGCGCGCAGGACGTGGTGAAGATCTCGGCCATCGGCGTCGGCATGCGCTCGCATTCCGGCGTCGCCGCGCGCGCCTTCAGGGCGCTGGCCGAAAAGGGCGTCAACATCCGCGCGATCACCACGTCGGAGATCAAGTTTTCGATGCTGATCGACGACGCCTACACCGAGCTCGCGGTGCGCACGCTGCATACGCTCTACGGGCTGGACGCGAAGTGAGGGTGCTTATCGGCCCGCGCGCCGAGGGCGGCGCGCGGGTTTCGCCTAGATCCGGTAAGGCGCTCCGCGCTTACTTCAGCTCAGCGGCGGGATGCGCAGGACCTGGCCGGGGTAGATCTTGTCGGGGTGGGTCAGCATCGGGCGGTTGGCCTGGAAGATGATGTCGTACTTCCCGCCGGCGCCCTTGCCGTATTCCCGCTCGGAAATCGCCCATAGCGTGTCGCCGCTCTTGACCGTATAGAACTTCGATTCAGGCGCTGGCGTAGCCGGCTTGATGTCGTTCTGCACCGTCTGCACCCCGACCGTGTTGCCGAGCGCAACGGCGATCTTTTCGGCTTGCTCTGTGGTCGGGGCTGTGCCCGTCACGTGCACCTTGTCTCCGTCGACCGCAATCTTCACATTCGACGTGTCGAGGCCATGTTTCTCGAGCTCCTTCTGCAGGGCGTCCGGCGTCGCCGCCTTCGCCTCGCTGGCGCCGAATATTTTCTCCCCGGCGCTCTTGACGAAACTGATCAGTCCCATGAAATCGTGCTCCTGCCGTCGGCCGCGTCGTCGCCGCCCAAATTGGAAAAAAGGAACCCCAGCTAGGGCCTGCCCAATTCTAGCCGTAAAGGCCTAGAGTGACAGCAGTATTTCGCCGGCGTCGAAGACAGCGCTCAGGCGCTCTTCATGTTGTTAATGATCAACCCGACGATCGCCGAGACAATTGCGCCGGACACGCCGCCGCCGACCAGTTGGCCGACCCAGGCGCCGATGTCGGCGCCGCCCGCCGCACCTTGCAGCATCGGGATCAGCGAGGTCAGCAGCGATCCGCCCGCAATCCCGCCAACCGCGCCTGCGACAGTGTTGCCCGCGGTTCCCAGGTTCGCGTTTTTCGCCGCCGCGCCGACTGCGTTGCCGCCAATCGCGCCAGCAATGAGCTGGATGATGAGGTTGATGATCGTTCCCGACATGGCTCTTCACCTCTGCTGTGTCCGCAAACTTGCATTGAGGCTGCGGCAATACGTTGCCCTGAGATCGATCTTCTTGCCTCGTTTTTGCTTTCTTTTGGTCACAAGTCGATCATCGCGCCGCGCGTTCAAGAACACGATTGCGCGATTTCGCAATCGAGATCCGCCACCAGCGAATTACCGCCAACACCAGGCAAGGTAGCCTCCCCACTTGACCGGAACATGAAGGACTAGCAGGCTGCTGAAAAAGTGGCGCGCTAGTCTAGAGCGCGATCTGGTTTGACTGAATCGAGGGGATTCCCAAAGGGGCGCGAGTTAGATTCAACCTGCTGGCTGGGTTGGAGGCTAGCAGGGATGGCGCGAGCCTATTCTTTGGACCTGCGGGAGCGGGTGGTTGCGGCGGCGACTTCGGGACAGTCCTGCCGCTCGGTGGCCAAGACGTTCATGGTCAGCGTCGCCAGCGTTGTGAAGTGGTCGCAGCGCCAGCGCGCGCTCGGTAGTCCGGCGGCGCGGAAGATGGGCGGCCACAGGCCCTACCTTGTGGCGCGCGAGCGCGATTGGGTTCTGGCGCGGATCGCTGAGAAGCCTGACCTGACACTGCGCGCTTTGCTCAGAGAGCTGGCCGACCGCGGCCTAGTGGTCAGCTATTATGCGCTTTGGCATTTTCTCCAGCACGAAGGCGTGACGTTCAAAAAAAAGTCTTCGCGCCTCCGAACAGGACCGACCGGACGTCGCCAGGCGGCGTGAGCGGTGGAAGGCGCGTCAGGCGAGGATCGATCCGAGGCGGCTTGTCTTCATCGATGAGACCTGGGCTAAGACCAACATGACGCGCGCCCATGGCCGATGCCCCAGAGGCGAACGCCTCGTCGCCAAAGCGCCTTTCGGCCGATGGCGAACCCTCACCTTCCTGGCGGCGCTGCGTCGCGATGGGCTCACCGCGCCCTGCGTCATCGACGGACCGATCAATGGCGTGAGCTTCCGCGCTTATGTCGAGCAAGTTCTCGCACCCATCCTCGCGCCGGGCGACATTGTCGTCATGGACAACCTCGGCAGCCATAAGGGCCGCGCCGTTCGCGCCGCCATCCGCGCGGCCAAAGCCAAGCTCTTCTTCTTGCCCGCCTACTCGCCAGACCTCAATCCAATCGAGCAGGCCTTCGCCAAAATGAAGACCTTGTTACGCAAGGCCGACGCGCGAACTATCGACGAGACCTGGCGAACCATCGGCGCCCTGCTCAACTGCTTCACCCCGACAGAATGCGCAAACTACTTCAAAAACGCAGGATATGCTTCAGTCTAACCAGATCGCGCTCTAGCGCCCCGGTCATGCCACTTCACCGCGAGCAATAGCGGCTCGATCAAAGCCTGCGCCCCAACCTGGCGCGGTTGGAACAACAGCTTGGCCCGTTCCATTCAGCACAAGCGTCTGTCCGTAAAGCGGCTCGAACCAGGGCATATATTCAAGGTAGAGCGCGTTTGGTAAGGCGGCGAGCAAAGGCAGGCTCACTTCCGGGAAGAGATGAGACGATATGGGCGTGTTGAAAGCCTCGCACAACGCCCCGGCTTTGAGGAACTCGGTAGGCCCTCCCATTCGCTGAACGTCGGGCATCAGGATGTCCGCGGCGCGAGCCTGCAACATGCGCAAAATACCGCGATGGGTGTGCACCGTCTCGCCGCTAGCGATCGGCGTGTCGAGCGCCGCTGCGACGGCTGCTTCCCCCTCGTGATTGTGACAGATCACTGGCTCCTCGAACCAGGTCAGCTTGAAGGGTTCCAGCGCTCGGCCGAGGTGGATGGCCTCCGGCACGCTAAGCTGTTGATTGGCGTCGACCATCAGGCCGATGTCCGGACCGATCGCCTCACGCACGGCGCGCACACGGGCGACCATCACTTCCGGTTTTCCGGGCGCAACGCGCATCTTGACGGCCCGGAACCCCGCGGCGACGAAGTCCGCGGCCTCGCGCTGCAACTCGTCGATCGAGGATGAGAGCCATAAACCGCCGCTGGCGTATACTGGCGCCTCGTGACGCACAGCCCCGATAAGCCGACTGACATTGAGCTCGGCCGCTTTGCCGCGCAGATCCCATAGCGCCATGTCGATCCCGGCCAACGCCTGGATCGTCACGCCCTCATAACCAAGGAAATTGAGCTCTTTCCAGGCTCGCGCGTTGACGCTCCCGCCGAGCGTTGGGTCGAGCCCCAAAACCAGCGGCTCGAGGCTGCGAACCATTTCATGCAGGACCTTGACGCGCAGCCCATTGATCGCGTGCACCAATCCTTCGCCGACAAGCCCTTGGTCGGTTTCCAGAAAGCACAGAATGCAGCTCGTCGAGCGAATGGGGAAGATGGCGCTTACAATCGGCGGTTCGATCGGCAGATCGACGACGACAGTGCGTAGGCGCGTGATCTTCATTTGACTGCCTCGTCAGGCGCGAAGAACTGTTGGCGCCGAAAGCGCATAGCGGCGAAGGATATCGAGATCAGGATCGCGACCGAGGCCAGGGCCGTTGGGAACTGCGACAAGCCCGCCCTTGGCGCCAATAAGATCGTGATAGGGACTCGCTTCCAGGTCGACGAATAACCGTTCGAATGGCGCCGTAGGCGCCAGTGCGGCCGCCAGATGCAGAGACGCCAGAAAACCAGGCCCGAAATAGGCGCAGTGCGGCACAAACCGAGCGCCGAGCGCCTCCGCGACAGCGGCAATTTTCACGACCTCGGTGACGCCTCCAATCTTGGCCACGCTGGGTTGGATGATGTCGACGGCATTGGCGTCCAGCATCGCTCGGACGTCAAAAAGGCCGGCCGCATTCTCGCCGGCGGCGATCGGCACGCCGCCCACTTGGCGGATGCGGGCGAGGCCCGCATGGTTCTCGGGCGGCCACAGCGGCTCCTCAAGCCATGCGAGTTTAAACGGCTGCAGCAGTCGCGCCGTCGCGATCGCCTGGTCGACGCTCCAAGGGCAGTTTGCGTCGAGCATGATGCTGATATCCGGACCCACAGCGCCACGTGCGGCTTCAACCTGCGGCACATCGATCTCGTGTAGCTTGATGGCGCTATAGCCTTGGTCGAGCGCACGCGCGCAGGCCTTGGCGACTTCGGCGGGGGCGCTGTAGCGGAGCAAGCTTGCATAGGCGGACAGCGCGCCGACAGGGGCGCCGCCGAGCAGCCGCCAGAGCGGCAAGTTCGCCGCCTTCCCAGCAATATCCCAAAGCGCGACATCCAGGGCTGACAGCGCATAGACGTGCGGGCCGTTGCGGCCGAAAAGGTGCATGCGCTGTGCGAGGCGCGCCATCAGGCCGCGAATATCGCGCGCGTCCTCGCCGAGCCCGGCCGGAGCGAGCTGGGTATCAATGACAGCGCGCGTCGCCGGGCAGCACGCGTGACCGAAACCTTCGCCCCATCCTTCCAGGCCCTGGTCGGTGACGACCCGCACAAACAGCGTATCGAGGCTCGACCAGCCAACACCCACGAAAGCCGTCGGAGCCGCCCCTATGTCGCAGGGCACGCGGATGAGATGAGTCTCGATTGCAATAATCTTCATCGCGGCCTCAACGATCCTATGCGGTAAGGACGTCGTGACCAAAATAGGCGCGCTCGAGCCGACGCGGCAAGTCTGGTTCCGATGCCGAAGCGACGAGCACGACGCGTCCGCCCGCCAAGGCATAGACTCGATCGGCAAGCGCAAGTGCTTTCTCGACGAGCTGTTCAACCAGCAGTATAGCGGCGCCGGTCTCGCGCAGCCGTGCGGCGACAGAGAGCACGCGGTCGACGAGCACGGGGGAGAGGCCGGCCGACGGCTCGTCGAGCATCAAGAGGCGCGGGCGGCGCACCAAGCCTTGCGCCACAGCGAGCATCTGCTGTTGTCCACCGCTTAGCGCGCCGCCGCGATCATGCCGTTTGGCGGCGATCTCCGGAAACAGGTCGAGCGCCTCCCCTACGCGCGCCGAGCGTTCTCCACGCGGTAGATCGTAGGCTGCAAGCAAAAGATTGTCGGTGACGGAAAGTTGCGTGAAGATACGGTGGCCCTCGATCACGTGGGCGAGGCCGGCGCGCACCGTCGCGCGTGGGTCCGCGCCCCGCATGTCTTGGCCATTGAATGTAATCGTGCCAGAGGTCGGCGACAGCAGGCCCGAGACGCCGCGCAGCAGCGTTGTCTTGCCCGCTCCATTCGGACCGAGAAGCGCGACGATTTCGGCGCGGCCGACGCGAAGATCGACCCCGTGCAACACACCGATCTTGCCGTAGCCACCATGCAATCCGGCGACGTCGAGCACAAAATCACCCCCCAAGGTAGGCACTGACGACCTCCCGATGTGCCCGGATCTCAGAAGGAGTTCCGGCGGCAAGTTCGCGGCCAAGGTTCAGCACTGTGACCCGGTCGCAGATGTCGAAGATCAGGTCCACATGATGCTCGACAAGCAAGACCCCGCAACCGGCCGCTCTGACCGCCTTGATGAGCGTGCCGAGCCGCGTGATCTCGTCGGCCGAGAGGCCTGCGGCGGGTTCGTCGAGAACCAGGAAGGCCGGGCACAGCATCAGCGCCCGGGCGATCTCCATGAAACGAAGTTCGCTATGCTGCAGCCGGTCCGCGCGCTCATCCGCAAGCGCCTCTAGGCCGACTATCCTCAAACAGCGCTCTGCTTGGGTCCGCAGCGTCACCTCGTCGCGGCGATGACGCGGCAGCGCGAGCATGCATTCAGCAAAGCTAGCGTGGCCCTCGATCGTGCCGCCGATCATCACGTTTTCGAGCACAGACGCTTCCCCGATCGCGCGTGGCGTTTGGAAGGTGCGGGCGATCCCAAGGACCGCGCGGGTCTGCGGGCCGCCGGATAAGGGAGTATCGCCGATCCGCACCTCGCCCTCTTGGGGCGCATAGAAGCCGCTGATGAGATTCAGCGTCGTCGTCTTGCCACTGCCGTTCGGGCCGATGAGCCCATGCACCTCGCCGGGACGCAGTTCAAGATTGAGGCTCTCGATCGCACGGACGCCCCCAAAGCTCAGACGCGCTCCTAAGACAATCAAGACGGGGCCATCGGTCTGTCGCTTAGATAGGCTAGCCACGAGTTCGGGGCGAGGAACGATCAGTCGATGCTCCGGTAGTTTACGGCGCCGGCGTTGGTCGAGCAGATCGGCGATCCCGCCGGGCAAGGCGATTACGATCACCAGCAACAGGGCCGCGTAAAGAAAAGTCGACCAGGCGACCAGGGGGGCCGCGAATTCTGGCAATATCGTGAGGAGAATGACGCCGAGCAGGGGGCCGAGCACGGATCCGCGGCCGCCGATCAGGATCGCGATGAAGAACAGGACGGATAAATCGAAAGTGAAGGCGTCGGGCGTGATGTAGCTTTGCAGCGTCGCGAATAGTCCGCCCGCGACAGCGGCCAGCGCGCCGCTGAACAGGAATACCGTGAGCAGCAGACGCGCCTTGGAGATGCCCATCGCCTCAGCGGCCACCTCAGCGTCGCGCAATCCGACGAGCGCGCGGCCGAAGCGACTGGCGGCGATATTGAGAGTCATCCAGGTGCACAACGCGGCAAGGGCGAGGCAAAACAGGTAGAAGCCAATCTGGGTGTCGAGCGGGGCCGGGAGCGCTGGGCCACCAATGCCGATCCCTCCGCCGGTCACGTCGGTCCAAGCAAGCGCCACCTGCGTGACGATGGTGGCGAAGCCGAGCGTCGTCATTGCGAAATAAAAGGTTCGCAGCCGCAGCGCGGGTAGGCCGACGACCGCCCCCGCCAGCGCGCCAGCGAGGCCAGCAACCACAAGCGCTGACAGCGGGCCAAGCCAACCACGGGCGACGATGACGCTTGTTGTGTATGCGCCGATCGTCAGGAGGCTGACCCATCCGATCGCGAGCTGGCCGGCGAAGCCGACGACAAGGTTCAGACCTGAGACCAACACCCAATAAACGGCCGCACGGGTCGCGATCAGAACCACGTAGTCATCGCCAGCCAGCGGGATAGCGGCAGCGACGCCAAAGATCAGCAGGTAGGGAAGGGCCGTCAGGCGAGAGCGCATCAGACGCGACGGACCGGCGACGTGCCAAACAGCCCTTGTGGGGCCGCCATCAGGACGACAGTGAATGCCGCAAACACCGCGACCGAGACAAGCACTCCGCCGAACAGGAAGTTCGCAGCCTGCTGAAAGACGCCGAGCAGTAGGCCGCCTGCAATCGCCCCGCGATTGTTGCCGAGGCCACCAAGAGCTACCGGAACGAAGCCATAGAAGCTTAACATCGGCCCGTTCGCGATCGAGGCCAGCAGCAGCTGTCCGCCGGCGAAGCCCGCCAGCCCTGCGATGGCGCCTGCGAGCGCGAAGCTCGTGATGCGTAGCCGGCGTTCAGGCAGGCCAAGAGCGCGCGCCGCGTCGTTGTCCTCCGCAATCGCCACGAAGGCGCGGCCGACGAGCGTTCGGCGATAAAGGAGTTCGAGCCCGAGGATCACCACCACACATGACGCCAGCGGGAGCCAGAACTTCTCGTCCCGAGCGAGGCCGCCATCGACGATGCGTGGAAAGGGCTGCGGCTCCGTGCTCCACTCGATGGCGGCAAGCTGTTGCATCATCAGCGCGAGCGCGAGCGTCGAGAGCACATAGAGATGTTTTTCAAGCCCGGCCATCACGGGCCGCACCGCAACAAGCTCGGTCAGCACGCCGATGCTGGCGCATACCGCCAAAGTCAGAGGGAATCCGACGGCGATCGGCATATGCAGTCGCAGAATGAACCAGGCCCCGAACACGCCGCCAAGCATGCCGACCTGCCCCGCGGTGAAGCTCATGACGCGCGAGGCGGAGAACATGACGTTGTAGGTCACCGCGATCAGCGCGTAAATCGCACCGATGGCAAGGCCCGTCCAAAGAATTGAGGCTAGCACAGCTCAGGCGTAGCCTGGCGCAAGCTTGAATGCGCCGTCCTTCTGCGAGTTCGCCTGCGACATCACCACTTCGCTGGTCGGGTAGCCGTTGTGCTGCACGGGCGTCCACGTGTAGGCGCCGAATATGCCGGGATAGGCCCGGAGACTGTTCCAGTAGCCGATGATCGCATCGGACGCGGTCGAGCCGGTCGCATCCACCGCTTCGGCGACGAGCTTGACCGCATCGTAGCCGGACGCCACCCACCAGAGCGACGTGTCGTCCAGCGCGACCTTGCCGGCCAGCCTAGCGACGAAAGCGGCCGTGCGCGAGGGCAGCTTGCCGTTGGCGTCATAGCTGCAACTCGCGTAGCCGATCATATAGACCTTTTCCCAGTTGCTCTCCTTCTCAAGCAGCTGCCGGACGTCGCCCGAGCCCAGCGCGGGGTGCCCGATGATGGGCACGTCCCAGCCGAGCGTGGCGCGCACGTTCATCAGCCGCGCTTCCATCCCGGTCGATACGCTCCACACCACAATAACCTTGGCACCGGCGTTCTTCATGCGCAGCATGTCCGGCGTTACGTCGGGTTGCGTCGCATCGATCTGGGTCTGGTAGGCAACGTTGGCGCCTTCCTTCTTGAAGGCCGCGACCGAGGCGGCGACGGCAGAGGTGCCATAGCCGGTGGTGTCGCCAACGACGGCGACGTCCGTCACTTTCAGAACATTTTCGCAATAGTTGCGCACCGCGTCGTCCCACTGGCCGTTGGACGGCGCCACGCGAAACGCGTTCGGATACTTCGCCGGATCGATCAGACTGTCGACGACACAGGGGTGGATGTTCGGCATCTTCGCGCGCGCCATCACGGCGGTGGTCGCAAGCGCCTCGCCGGAATTGGTTGGACCCCAGATAGCGTTGACCTTCTGGCGGCTGATCATGTCCTGCGTCGCATTGACAGCCTTGGTAGGGTCGCCCTGCGTGTCGCGGGTGACGATCTCTATCCTGCGGCCCTTCACGCCGCCCGCAGCGTTGATCTCGTCAGTCGCGAATTTAACGCCGCGGTCAAAGCCAATCGCCGGCGCCGAACTCGGCCCGGTCAGCGCCGCGAGCCAGCCGATGAGGATAGGGCCGCTTTGCGCGAGCGCCGGACGAGCGAGAGGCGCGGCGCCCAGCAAAGTGGCCGTGGAAGCCAGTATCGCGCCGCGACGAGTGATCAGCAAGGTCGTCTCTCCCAAGAGGTCGGCCGGTTCCGGCTCTCATGTTACTCCAAGGCTCGCACGCGCAGCCCACGCAAGCAAGGGACGCCAGCGTCCGAACTGATGTTCAATAGATGAAGTCAAGGCTTCTCCGATCCTTCTACCGAGAGTGGCTGCGTTCTTAGTGACGATAAGCGGTCCGAGTGGCGGGTCCTTGTGTCCTGCCTGGGTCTGCTTGTCGGGATGGCATGAGCGCTCGTCCACAATTCTTAGGCAAAGCGAGGGCATATATGAGCCTTAAGAGGACGGCTCACCGGCCTGCCACTCCATAATGCATCCAGAGCCTCAGCTAAAATGGATAAGCGACGCCCCGGGCACGACTGTGCCCTTCCCGCTCGCGAAAGGATTCGGAAACTCCCAACCGCGACCTCAAGCGACGTCCAGTGACCCCATTGGGCGGGAAGCCTATCTCGCGCTTGCAACGGAACGACGGCTTTGCGCAAATTGCGTTGAAAAACTCTGCTTGATCGCGGCGCGGTGCGCTGATTCTCTTCCGCTGTTCTACGACTTCAGCCTCGAGCGGCATGTCCCGGATAATCACCTGCTGCGCAAGATCGACCCCTTCGTGGATCTAAGCGAGCTGCGGGCGCACCTGGGCCCTATTATAGCGACGTCGGGCGGCCCTCGATCGATCCCGAGCTGATGATCCGGATGCTCATCGTCGGCTACGGCTTCGGCATTCGTTCGGAGCGTCGGCTGTGCGAGGAGGCCGATCTCAATCTGGCCCATCGCTGGTTTCTTTAGGCGGGCATGGGTTGTCAACTCCGTTGTTTTCGGCTGGCCAGGTGGGAAGCGCTCGGAAGGGTTCAGGCTTCTTTGCGTGCTCAACGCCCGGCGGCGTCGGCGGACAGGATGGGTTGAGAAGGAACGGACGGCCTAGCTCCGCCACGCGACCAGCCGGCAAATGCAGAACTGTCGCAACCAGCGATGAGCGGCGAGGCCAAGCTTTGCCGCGCTGACAGCTGCCGCTGACACGCATCGCGGCCGTCTCAAGAGAGGGTTTTTCAACGAAATTCGCAAACAGCGGTCATTCACAGATGTCGCCCCGATAGGTGCAACTGACCCCAAAGCGGAAGTTTGGGTCGCGTGACGATGGCCGGCTGATGACCCCGTTGTCGACATTCCGATCCGGCCTTGAACGTCGCCGATGTCAAGCGAAGATTCGAGTCCCACGGACGGCACTGCGTGAGTGGCGGTCCGCACAAGCCGTCGGAGGTGCGGTCGATCCGGCAGCGTCGATCGTCGTAGGAGCCGTTACATCGACGCTGTAGCTGGGGTTCGTCTCCATTCAATAGCAGCCGCCCCGACCATCACGATGGTGACGACGAACAGGCCGACGACAATCATCCGCTCAACCGATCCATCATGCTGATCTGGATCCCAACCGGACACGAACTCGATCCAGTCCGGAAATATTGGAGTGATGAGCGCCAACAGACCGGTTATTGCGGCCAAGCCGACTTCGATCCAAAACAAAGGCCTAAAATTCCGCCGCATTTGAAGCTCCCCACGGTGCCAGCCGCGCCGCCAGATGCGTCGCCCGCAACCCTATCCGCGATCCTCGTCTTCACAGTCGTCATCGTCGTCGTCACAGCACGGGTAGCCTTGCCGGCAGGAAGGATGCCGGTCGCAGCAATCCTTGCGGCGCCCGTCGTCATCCTCCTTGCGGCCGCAGTCACAGCCTTCTTTGCAGCAAGCGTCCCAAACCGTGTAGGCCAGCACCTCGACGAATTTGACTGGCGTTAAAGGATCGTCGCTCTCGATCACCAGCTCGCACGGGCGCGGGCATTTTTCGCCCGCTCGGTATTGAATGACAACCGGAAGGCTTGAGCCGGGGCGCAGCTTGGCGGGGAAAGGATTGTTGAGCAATCGCCAGCGCCGGTTCCTCCGCCTGAAGTGCACCTTGGTCACCTCGAGCGCGCAGTCGCCCGTATTGCTGATCCATAGAGTGCGATCCGCGCAGCACCCGGCGTTCACTCCACCAAACATTGTTGAGCCGGCGACCGTGAGTTTGCCAGGAGGCGCCTCGCCGGAAACATTGATGCTGATGGGACTAGCGGGATCGTCGCTCGTGACGGTAATCGTCGCGGCCTTGGAGCCGAAGCTGAGCGGCTTGAACCGGATCGGCGCGGGCAGCGCGTCGCCTGGCCCGACGGTGATCGGGTAGGACAACACTTCCGGCGCGAGGAAGTCGGCCGCGCTGGATGAAATCCCGGTAATGGAAAGCGCGCACTTGCCGCTGTTGGTCACGATCAATGGTTCGTCGGCAAACGAGCCGACGCAGACGGCCCCGAAGCTTCCTGCGTTCGCGATGATCAGATTCGCCTTGGGCGCCGCCAGGACCCCGGAGACGGGGACCACATGGGGCCCCGCCGGGTCGTTGCTGAGGACGGTGATCGCGCCCGGCTTCGCGCCATAGGGCACCGTAGGCTGGAAGCGGATGACCACATCGATCGAATCGCCGGCGTCGACAAGCAAGGGGTAGAAAAGCACGCTGGGCGCGAGGAAGTCCGGGGACCCAATGATGTCAAGAATCGAGAGCGGGCAGGTCCCAGTATTGTTGATGGTGAGCAATTCGTCAGCGAATGAGCCCAGGCAGACGTTTCCGAAGCTGCCAGAATTGGCGATCACAGTCGCGATCTTGGCTGTTCCCAGAATGGCTGTTGTCGTGAGGTCCACAAACGGAGCGTTCGGGTCGTTCGTGATGATCCGAATCGTTGCGATCTCGGGAGTTAGCCCGGTCGGAGTAAAGGCGACCGTAAAATCGATATTCTCGCCTGGAGCGAGACTGAGCGGCGTCGCGGGGTTTGCGAGCACCGTGAAGTCGGTCGATCCCATGAGGCGCAGTACGCTAGTGACCACGAGATCCGCAGCGCCGACGTTGGAGACCTCGATCGTCAGGTAGTGCGTCGATCCCGGGCAGACAGTCCCAAACGCGAGGCCGTCTTCAAGACCGACAGAAATTGACGGGCCGGTCGGCTTGACGAAGGAAAACATGCCGCGGCCGAAGGTCGCGGCCCGCAGTTCGCCATTGTGGAACACCAGGTCGAACACCGGCGCGCCCGGGAAGTGGATGTCGTCCAACACGCTCCAGTTCGCGCCGCCGTCGACGGAGCGCAGCACCCCGAAGTCCGTTCCGGCGAAGAGGGTGATGGCTATCCCGCTGCCATCTAGGGCGAGCGCGTTGAACGGCAGGTCGATCGGCGGCGAGATGTCGGCCCACGTCGTTGCAGCGAGCGTGGTGCGGAACACGTGCCCTCCCGGGAACCCGCTGAACCCGCCGAGCACGGCATAGATGGTTCCCGGATCGTTGGGATCGAAGGCGACGCGTGAGACAAACTGCCCCGAAAGGTTGCGGGTGATGTCTTTGAGGGTGAAAGCTCCGAGCGCATTCGTTGAGACCAGAACCCGCCCTCCGACGGAGACAACCACATTGTTGCTATTGGCTGGCGCAACGTTCACCGAGTTAGCGGGCCCGGGAATCGGAGCCTTCTTCGCCCACGGCGGCCCGCCACTGGTGCTTTGCCAAAGATTCTGGTTGCTGCTCGCATACACGACGCCGGCCGTGTTCGGATCAGTGGCGACGGCCGCCAGATAAACCCCTGCCTCCGCGGGCGACCATGGGGGCGTGATGCCCGCATAGGAGTTGCCGTCGTTCGTCGATGCGAGGATGGTCGAGTTGCTCCTCCCATAGGCGTTCGTCGCGCTGAGCGCGTCGTGCGCGATGGCGAAGCCGTCGCCCCCGGCGCCCATCGTCCAGGTCGGAAAGACGGCCGGGGCGGCGTTGGTGACGATGCCGTTGTCCTGGAGAGCGCCAAGGGTCACGCTCGCCGTAGCATCCCTCTTGACGTCGAGGTTGTAGAACAGCGCCGTCTGAATGCCGCCAGCATTGTGAGACGTGAAGGTCGTGCCGCTGGCCAAACTGAACAGCCCTCCGTCGTTGCCGCAATAGGCGACGGAGAAGGGACCGGGCTGCGGCGAAAACGCCCATGCTTGCGTGTCGGGGTGCAGCCCGCCCAACGCTGCAAAGCTGGCGCCCGCGTCAGTGGACCGTGCCTGAAATTGGGCGCCGAAATAGATGATGTCGCCCACCCCGTCGCCAGGCGATTGGGGATCGACGGCCATGAGGAAACTATAGCCATTGAATTGGGGCGAGGCGATTATTGCCGCCAATCCCCCAGCGGCTCGAGCGTTCCAGGTATTGCCCTGATCCGTGCTCTGGAAGAGGCCGACGGTAGGCGGCGCGCTCCCGTTTCCAACCATCGTGACGTAGAGCACCTGAATGCCGGCAGGATTGGGCACGGGGGTCGCCGGCGCCAGTGCGACCACGACTTTGCCGAATCCGCCGCCGGCGAGGGCGGCGGCGACCGCCGGGGTGGCGGCGTTGAGGATCGTCTTCCAGTTCAGCCCCCCGTCAGTGGACTGAACCACGCCAACGCCGCTGACGCCTGCGTACAAGATGCGAGCGCCGGCTGGCGAGGTCGTGTCCAACGCCAGTGAGCGCACGTCTCCGGCAGGGGCCACGCCCTGGGTCCACTTGAAGCCGCCGTCGGTAGAAACGAAGAGGCCGGACGTGCAGGCGAGATAGAGAGTTCTGGTTGTTGAGCGGATCGACGATAACGACGCTGATCCACTGACTGAAGAAGATGCTCGCATTGCTCGGGGGGCCAGGAGGATAGGCTGAGCCGAGCTGGATCCAGCTCGCGCCACCGTCGGTCGACTTGAAGAGGCCAGCCGGCGGCTGCGTGGCTTCGGGGGAGAACTGCGAGCCGTCGCGGCTGTTGGTGCCAACATACAGAATGTTTGTGTTGACCGGATCGATTGCGAGTGCGCCCGGTTTGCCCACGCCGAGCGAGGGCGCTCGATCGAACAATGGCGTCCAGGTGAGGCCTCCATCCCGCGTCAGCCAGACCCCGCCCCACGCCGTTCCGATGTAAATGATGTTGGGGTTATTGGGGTTAATGGCGATCGCGGTGACTCGGCCATTGCCGTAAACGCCGAGGATCGCGGTCTCATCGATGGGGCTGGGGCCGATCGGGGCCCAAACTGTTCCGTTCAGGCTCATTGTTTGGGCCCGTTCCCGGTCGGACCAGCTTTCTCGGCAGGCTGCGGGTCACCTGAGGATGGATCGCCGACCCCCGGATTCATCGATGGCCTCACCACGGCGCCGGGCAATCGATACCATTGCTCGCGGGCGCGGGCGTAGAGTTCCGGCGTCGGCGGCAGACCTCCCTCGAACCGGCGCTTCTCGATCCTAAAGTGTTCTTGGGGGTCGTCGTATGGCTGTTCGCGCTCGCGTTCGTGCTCGCGACGCCGTTCCCGCTCTCGGTCGCCCCGGCCGCCGTTGCCCTCCTCATCACGAGGGCCGCCGCCCCTTGGTCTATGGGCCAATCTATCCTCCCTTGGGGCTCTCCACCGCTCCTAACCCAGCTGGAGCGGTGCGGTCGAACTCATACGGCGTTGGGAAATCGCCCCTTAGTGACGAGCTATTCCGCGGAAGCTTCCCGAAGGCGTTTGGCCAACAGTAGGGCAAAATCTAGCCGAAATTGTGGTAGCCGCTTGTCCGCTGGACGTTACTGGTGCGCTGGAAGCGGCGAAAGTGCTGGACCCCTTGACCGACTGGCCGCCTGAAGCTGACGCACACTCGCCCTGGCCATCTTGCTGCGTGAGTAACCTCAGTACGCCTAATGCCTCGATCGATGTCTGCTTCGGCGCGGCTTCCAGATGTAGTGGGTCGCCCGGTAAAGGTCCGAATGCACGACGTCTGAGAGGCTCCCGCCGTGACGACTTCCTCGGGACATGCGCCTGAGGGTGTGTGGGAGGACGGAGAGTTCGTCTTGTCCCGAGGGGTGTCGGATGGGGAACCCCGCCCGCTCCTCGCTCTTATGCCCTCATCGACGCAACCCTTGGCCGAAACCCTCGCGCGGCTGCAACGCGCATATGCATTGCGAGAGGAGCTCGATCCTGCTTGGGCGGCCCGGCCGGTGGGGCTGGAGCTTCAACAAGGGCGGCTTACGCTCTTGATGGAAGACCCCGGTGGGGAGCCTCTGTCGAGACTAACGGGACGGCCTTGGGAGATTGCGGCGTTTCTGCGTCTCACCATCGGCATCGCCACGGCTCTTGGTCAAGTTCACCAGCGCGGCCTCATCCATAAGGACATCAAGCCGGCGAACGTTCTGGTGAACTCCATCACCGGCCGGGTCTGGCTCATAGGCTTGGGCATCACCTCGCGTCTGCCACGCGAGCGCCAGACCCCCGGCGCCGCCGGAGGTGATCGCCGGGATGCTCGCCTACATGGCGCCTGAACAGACAGGCCGGATGAACCGGTCGATGGATTTCCGCAGCGATCTGTACGCCCTGGGGGTCACCCTCTACGAGATGCTGACGGGCGAACTTCCCTTCACCGCCTCCGATCCGACGGAATGGGTGCACTGCCACATTGCCCGCCAGCCGATGCCGCCCGACGACCGGCTCGCGGGATCCCGGCGCCGCTCTCCGCGATCGTGATGAAGGTCCTCGCCAAGAATGCCGAGGACCGCTACCATACCGCCGTGGGTCTCGCGGCCGATCTGCGGAAGTGCCTCACGGAATGGGAGTCGCATCGCCGCATAGAGCCGTTCCCGCTCGGTGCTGATGACGCATCGGATCGTCTCATCGTGCCGGAGAAGCTTTACGGCCGAGAGCACCAGATCGAGACGTTGCTTCGTGCGTTCGACCAAGTCGTAGCGAACGGCGCGACCGAGCTCGTGCTCGTCTCCGGCTACGCCGGCATCGGCAAGTCTTCAATGGTGAACGAACTCCAGAAGGCGCTCGTCTTGCCTCGCGGCCTGTTTGATTAAAATACTTGACGGCGCACATGAGAGCAGGCTGCTGAAAAAGTGGCGCGCTAGGCGCTGCTTACGGCAGGGAGCGCGGCGCGCAACATCGTCTGTGCTTTGATCGCCACATCAGTGCGATTCTTTGCCTCCAACTTCCTCATAACATTTCTTACATGAACTTTGACGGTGCTTTCGCACATGTTCAGCTCGTAAGCTATTACCTTATTCGACTTGCCCTTCTGGACCGCTCGAATGACGTCGAGTTCACGGCCTGTGACGAGGCCCGTTCTTGGTGGCTGGGACAACGCGTTCCCTGGCGGATCTCTTGGGAGCAGGCAATCCATGGGCGCATAGGTCCCTCCCGCAAGAACGAAGCGCACTGCCTCGATCGCGATCTCAAATCCCATGGTTACTGGAATATAACCCTTTGCGCCATGGCAAATGGCGCTCCTAGCCAGTTCGGCGTCATTGTTGCACGCGAGGACAATTACCGGTATTCTCGGCGCGAGCTTAGATAAGACTTTCAGGGTGTTGGTGCTCGCCTCCGTGTTACCTTCCACCCAAGAAAATATAATCAGTTGGGCCGAGGTGAGAAGATGCTGTTGCTCTAGTTCGACAGCCGTCGAATGGGTAACCACCGGTAGCGCAAACGCCGATTGGACGCTCCGCCGAATGCACTCCCGTATGAAGGAGCGGCTTTCAATCACCGCGATGAAACCGCCAAGCTTCGCCCCGCCGCTTTCATACGCCCGGCGGTCGTCAGTTCCTTGAAAGAGCTGGTCGGTTGTAAAGAGCTGCGTTTCCGCTCGCGCCTCATTAATTGCAATGCAAGTCGCATCGTATGCCACTATGAATTCCCTTCGCCCCGAATGCTCTGCGACTGCGCCGAGCTTGAGTTGCGCCACCGAGAAGTCCAAATAGTGCGTATATGAACGGTAGGCTTGCTATTGCGTGCCAATCTTCCGTTTTTTGCAGCCACCAACCGGCGACCGAGCTGGGCCACGTGGCCGAAATTGCGCGCCCACTCTGAGCCTCAGTAGCCGGAAAGGCATACCTGATTGCCGTCGCGAAGCTCGACCGCCTCTCGCGCAATTTGGCCCCGTTTCTGGTCGCGCCGATCTCGGCCCCGATGTCGAGCGGTCCTTGCTGTACCTGTACTGCGCCCTGGCCGAGAAGGAGCGCCGACGAATCTCTCAGCGAACGAAGGCGGCCCTCGCCGCGGCCAAAGCCCGCGGGCAGGTTCTCGGCAACCCTCGTCTGGCTGACGCCCACGTCATCGCCCACGCCCTTAAGGCGGCGGGCGGCGCCGATCCAGCCATGTGATGCAGACGATTCAATGACCGAGGTTGTTCTCGTCGTGGGCGGACGGAATGCCGTGGCCGGCGATCGCGGCCCTTGCGCTGTTCGCGTTCGGGGGGCGCCAAGCCGCGGCACGCAAGATGTTCGCCATCAGCGCAATCTTCGCTGGCGTGTCCGTTTCTCCCGTCTAGGTTGCAGGCCACTGACCCGACCGGCGGCTCAGGCGCCCCGCCATCTCCATTTTCGCCGATCTCAGCGATGATGCGGCTCGACTTTGGAGGCTAGGCTCGCCCGCCGCGAGATCGATCTGTGATCCAGGTCACGAAATAATTTTCTCGCCGCATATTTAATGGTATATATGTGAAGCGACCGCAAAGCGGTCCCCCGAGGGGCTGGGATCGGGCATCCCATGAAGCAGAATGATGCAGAGGCCGGCGGACGGAGGTCGTTCCCTTCGCGGGGGAGCCAGACTCGCGTCCGCGAGCTCCGTGGCTGCGCTTTTGCTGCTTATGGGTTCCGGCGCGAAAGCGGACGTCATCGAGACGTTCTATCTTTCGGGCGATCTCAACACCTTCTTTGGCGCTCCGGTCGCGTTCTGGGGGTCCATGAATGTGGACTTCAGCGGCGACTTCAGCAGCTACGAGGCCCAGTCCCTCGAAATCACGTGTGGGGCGGTCTGTTTTCACCTTAAGCCCATCCGTGATCCTTAGCGCATCGGGCACCGGGACAATCCGGGCGGCCGACAGCGCAAATGATATGCTCACGCTGCTGTTCACTACACCCTTGCCGGGCGGGTGGACTGGCTTCGACACTGGCATCGGCCAATTTTTCTTTGGCGACGTGGTTTTTGGCGGTCTGACGGGAAGCCTGCTTGGCGCTCAGGGCGTCATCAACCGCGTATCCGGCCCCGCTGTACCCGATCCCCCCGACCCGTCGCGATCCGCGACGGTTCCCGAACTGTCGACCTGGACGATGATGCTCGTCGGCCTTGCGGCCCTCGGCCTGGCGAAAGGCCGCCGCGCGTTGGCCTTCCTGGGCGGACGAGCCTAAGGCGCTCCGCGTCGAGCCTGCTTACGGTTCCAGCACCCGCGCTCGGTTGCGGGATTTGACCGCATCCCGCGCCTTCCGCTATAGTTCCAAGCCGCACTTGGCGGCCGCCCCTGCGGGGCGGCGTTTTTATTTCAAGCGCCCGCAAGGCCATTCTTGAGGGCCGTTTCTCGAGCCAGCACAAGGAGTTGACGGTGAGCCTCGCCGACGCGACTTCCGCCATGGTTCCGACCTACGCCAGGGCCAAGGTCGCTTTCGAGCGAGGCGAGGGCTGCTGGCTCACGTCGACAACCGGGGAGCGCTATCTCGATTTCGGCGCAGGCATCGCCGTGACCTCGGTCGGCCACGCCCATCCTCATCTGGTCGAAACGCTGATCACCCAGGGCTCGAAGCTGTGGCACGTTTCAAACCTCTATCAAAATCCCGAGGGCGAGCGCTTCGCAAGGCGCCTCACCGACGCGACCTTCGCCGACCTCGTTTTCTTTGCCAATTCCGGCGCTGAAGCCAACGAGGCGGCGATCAAGATGGCGCGCCGGCGCCATTCGGTTGACGGCCATCCCAAGCGCTACCGCACGCTCACCTTCGAAGGCGCGTTCCATGGCCGCACGCTCGCCATGATCGCCGCCGGCGGCCAGGCCAAATATCTCGACGGCTTCGGCCCCAAGGTCGATGGCTTCGACCAGATTCCGCTCACCGACCTCAAGGCGGTCGAAGCCGCGATCGCGCCCGAGACCGGGTCTATCATGATCGAGCCGATCCAGGGCGAGGGCGGGGTGCGGGTCGTTCCGCCAGCGTTCCTGCGGGGTTTGCGCGAGATCTGCGATCGCCACGGTCTCATTTTGATCTTCGACGAAGTGCAGACCGGCGTCGGCCGCACGGGGCGCTTCTACGCCTACGAGCACTGCGGCATCCATCCCGACATTCTGAC
The DNA here is from genome assembly GCA_963730555.1 of uncultured Alphaproteobacteria bacterium. GTDB lineage: Bacteria > Pseudomonadota > Alphaproteobacteria > Rhizobiales > Beijerinckiaceae > Roseiarcus. The sequence goes on from CAVSSS010000012.1 coordinate 393,465, forward strand.
GTCCGCCAAGGGCATCGGAGCAGGCTTTCCGATGTCGGCGTGCCTCGCGACCGCGGACGCCGCCCGGGGTCTGACCACCGGCGCTCACGGCACCACGTTCGGCGGCAATCCGCTGGCGATGGCGGTCGGCAACGCCACCCTCGACGTCATTCTCGCGCCCGGCTTCCTCGAGCGGGTCGCCAGGCTCGGATTGGACATGCGCCAGCGGCTGGCGGAGCTGAAGGATCGGCACGACAGCGTGATCGAGGAAGTTCGCGGCGAGGGGCTGATGGTCGGGCTCAAGCTGAAACTCCCTCCGGCGACTTTCGCCGATGCCGCGCTCGAGCGGAAGCTCCTCCTCATCCCCGCCGGCGACAATGTCGTGCGCGTCATGCCGCCCCTCGTGGTCACCGACGAGGAGATCGCCGAGGGCGTGCGGCGGCTCGACGCGGCTTGCGAGGCGGTCAAGGAGCGCCTGGCCGTGGCGATCAACTGAACGCGCGATGAACGCGCCGGTTCATACACAGCCGAGGCATTTCCTCGATCTGCTCGAGCTTTCCACCGGGCAACTTCGCGGCATCCTCGATAGCGCCGCGGCGATCAAGGCGGCGCGGATCAAGGGCGCCGAGCCGTCCTCGCGTCCGCTCGCCGGCAAGACGCTGGCGATGATCTTCGACCGGCCGTCGACCCGCACCCGCGTCTCGTTCGATGTCGGCATGCGCGAGCTCGGCGGCGAGTCGATCATGCTGACGGGGGCTGAGATGCAACTCGGCCGCGGCGAGACCATCGCCGACACCGCGCGCGTGCTGTCCCGCTATGTGGATGCGATCGTCATTCGCATCCTCGCGCATGACGACATGCAGGAGATGGCCGCGCATGCGACGGTTCCGGTGATCAATGGCTTGACGAAGCAGTCGCACCCTTGCCAGGTGCTGGCGGACCTCATGACGTTCGAGGAGAAGCGCGGCCCCATCCGCGGCCGCAAGATCGCCTGGTCGGGCGACTACAACAACGTGCTCTCGTCCTGGATCGACGCTTCGGCCCGGTTCGGCTTTCGGCTTGAAATCGCCTGTCCGCCCGAATTGCAGCCAGGCAAGCAACGGCTCGAGGCGGCGCGGAAGGCGGGAGCGAATATCGCGATCGGGGTCGATCCGGTCGTTGCGGCGCAAGGCGCGGCTGCCGTCATCTCCGATTGCTGGGTGTCGATGGGCGACGAGGACGAAGGCCGGCGCCACAACCTGCTCGCGCCCTATCAGGTCAATCGCGAGTTGATGAGCCACGCCTCAGCGGACGCCGTCTTCATGCATTGCCTGCCCGCCCATCGCGGTGAGGAGGTGACGGACGAAGTGATCGACGGGCCGCAATCGGTTGTGTTCGATGAGGCGGAAAACCGCCTGCACGCGCAGAAGGGCGTGCTCGCCTGGTGTCTGGGAGCGGCGCCATGACTTTGCTTGAGCGCGCGGTCTCCGCCGAGGTCGTCGACGATATCGTGCTGCCGTTCGCCGTCGAATCCTTGTCGACGCGCGGCCGTCTTGTGCGCTTAGGCCCAGCGATCGATCAGCTCCTCAAGCGCCACGACTATCCGGAAGCCGTGTCGAAGCTGGCCGCGGAAGCGGTGACGCTGGCCGCGCTGCTCGGCTCGACCTTGAAGACGAGCGGCCGCTTTCAGTTGCAAACCAAGAGCGACGGGCCCGTCACGATGCTCCTGGTCGATTTCGACGCCCCGTCGAATCTGCGGGCGCTGGCTCGGTTCGACAAAGAGCGGCTCGAGCGGGAGGCGGGCGGCGATCTGCTTGGCCACGGCCATATGGCTTTCACCATCGATCCCGGCGGCGACATGAACCGCTATCAGGGCGTGATCGCGCTGGAGGGCCAGGGATTGGAAGCAGCGGCGCATCATTATTTCGAGCGGTCGGAGCAGATCCCGACGCTGGTCAAGCTCGCGGTCGGCGAAATCGTCACCGTGGGCGGCGCGGCCTGGCGAGCCGGCGGGCTTGTCGTCCAATACTTGCCTGACGCGGGCGGGCGGCGACTGCGAGCGGACTTTCCGCCAGGCGATGCGCCGGAGGGCGTCGAACCCCACACAATCGTCGAGGACGACGCGTGGACCGAGGCCAAGAGCCGCGCTGCGACGACCGAAGCGCACGAGCTGATCGACCCGACGCTGTCAGGCGAGCGGCTACTCTTTCGCTTGTTCAACGAGCGCGGCGTTCGCGTCTATGCGCCGACGCCGCTTGCCGCGGTCTGCCGCTGTTCCGCCGAGGGAGTCGACGCGATGCTGCGCTCCTTTCCACCGGAAGAGGTCAGGGAGATGGTGGGCGACGACGGCGTGATCGGCGTCACCTGCGAATTCTGCTCGACCAAGCGCACCTTCAACCCAGCCGATTACGGCGCGTAAGGACGCAAGCGGCGCCGATGGACGATAGCGCCTTTGGGGTCCGGTTGGCCGAGTGTCAGGCGGGAATCGAGCGCGAGCTTGAAATCCTGCTTGAGCTTGAGCCGAAGCCCGGCGAGCCAGCGCGGCCCAAGCGGCTCATCGAGGCGATGCGCTATGCGACTCTTGGCGGGGGAAAAAGGCTCAGACCCTTCCTGACCGTCGAGACGGCGTGGGCGGTTGGGCGAACAGACAAGGGTCCGAGGCGCGCGGGCGCGGCGATCGAATGCATCCATGCCTATTCGCTGATCCACGACGATCTGCCATCGATGGACGATGACGACTTGAGACGCGGGCGCCCGACGACCCACCGCGCCTTCGACGAGGCGACGGCAATTCTCGCCGGAGACGCGCTGCAGACGCTCGCGTTCGAGATTCTGGCCGATCCAGCGACCGACGCAAACGCGGAAGTGCGCGTTGCGCTGTGTCTCGGCCTCGCGCGCGCCGCTGGCCTTGCCGGCATGGTCGGGGGGCAGATGCTCGACATCGACGCCGAGCACAGAACCGCGCCGCTTTCGGTTGAGGAGATCAGGCGCCTGCAGGCGATGAAGACCGGCGCGCTTCTCAAATTCAGTGTCGAGGCGGGAGCGATCCTGGCGGGCGCGGACGCGAAAGCGCGCACGGCGCTTGGAGTTTACGGGCGCGCAATTGGCGCCGCGTTTCAGATCGCCGACGACATTCTCGACGTGGAAAGCGACGCGGCGACGCTCGGCAAACGCGCCGGCAAGGACGCTGGGCGGAACAAGGGCACGCTGGTCGGAGCGCTTAGTCTCGAAGGCGCGCGCCGCGAACTCGACCGCTTGGTGGACGAGGCGATCGCTGCGGTCGACGCGGCCGGAGTGGGGCTTAAGGGCGACGTGTTGCGCGCGACCGCGCGCTTTGTGGCGATGCGGAAGAACTAGCGCGGCTAGCGCCAGTCTTATTTAGCCGCGGGGCTCTCCTCCTCGACGCCCACCGCATAGCCGAGACCGCGCGCGGTCTTGATGATGTCGACGCCGAGCTTCTTGCGCAATCGCCCGATGAACACTTCGATCGTGTTCAAGTCGCGGTCGAAATCCTGCTCGTACAGATGTTCGACGATCTCGCTGCGCGAGATGATGCGCCCAGTATGGTGCATAAGGTAGGACAATAGGCGATATTCGTGGCTCGTGAGCTTGACAGCCACGTTGTTGACCGTGACCCGCCCCGCGCGGGCGTCGAGCCTGACGGGGCCGACCGTCAGATCGCTGGAGGCGTGGCCGGCGGCGCGGCGCAACAAAGCCCGCAGGCGCGCCAGCACCTCCTCCATGTGGAACGGTTTGGCGACGTAATCGTCGGCGCCGGCGTCGATGCCCTGGACCTTGTCGCTCCATCGGTCGCGGGCGGTCAGGATCAAGACCGGCATCGTGCGTCCGCCCTTGCGCCACGCTTCGAGGATCGAGATTCCGTCGCGTTTGGGCAGGCCGATGTCGAGCACGACCGCATCGTAAGGTTCAGTGTCGCCGCGAAACCAGCCCTCTTCGCCGTCAAATGCACGATCGACCGCATAGCCCGCGGCCTCGAGCGCCGCGCTCACTTGACGGTTGAGATCCCGATCGTCTTCGACAACCAAAAGCCGCATTGGGGCTTGCTACCCCTGATTCTGGGCGAAAATCAATTCTTGACCGGCTGTTCGTGCTCGTGAGTTTCGCGGGGCTCATGCGCCGGGCGCGAAGCGATTTTCCCGGTGGCGGCCTCCATCTCGACATGGACGAGGCGCCCGTCACGGTGCAAGAGGGTGATTTCATAAACGAAATCCTCGCCGCTGCGGCAGAGCCTGGCGGACAGCGCCTCAGCCTTGCGTTGCCCGGCAGCGAACTTGAGCGCCGCGAATGGTTCGAGCAGACGGCGCGATTTGACCAGCTCGCGCGTCTCGGCGGCGTTGAGACAGACGGGCTTCGCCACCAGGGCGTGCAACTCGATCTCGGCGGCCTTGGCCGCCGGGCATCCCATGAAGGCGCACCCGACCCCGGCGGCCTGAGCCGCCGAGCACATGAGAGCGCACCACGTCCCGGCGCGGCAAAGCATGGCGAGCCCGGCCATGACGCAAAGCCTCTGTTGCGAATACTTGACGCCCATGTTGGCGCTTGCGGCTGAATGCAATGTGAATGGTCAGGCGCGCGAGGAAAGCCTGAAACGAACGACGCGCGTGAAAGGGGGCGGAAAAGCGGCGATTTCGTGGGCGGGCAATTGATGCGCCGCGCCTTCTGGCGCATGAAGCCGGCTCAATGACGTCGCCGCTCTCCCGCTTCCTTCGAACACTGGCGTTGGTCGCGGCGCTGGCGACGCCGTTTGCTCCGGCGCGCGCGCTCATAGGCGGCGAGCCGGACGGGCGCTTCGCCGACCGGGTGGCGATGGTGCTGATCCGCGGCGGCGACAAGGCCGGCTTCTGCACAGGCCTCGTGTTGAGCCCGCGCGTTCTTCTGACCGCGGCCCATTGTCTAAGACCCTTGCGGGACATGGCGGTCCATTATCGCGACGCTGCGGGAGCGCCGGTCGTCATTCCGGTCGATGCCGCTATCTCCCATCCGCTTTATCGGGCCGACGCGATCAAGGCCCGCGCCCTTTCGATCGATCTCGCCCTCATCAGGACGGCGCGGCCGCTAGCCCCCCGATTCGTCGGGGCAGTGATCGCGGACGGCGGGCCGCCGATCGGCGCCCCCGCCATCGTCTCGGGCTATGGCGCCGCGCGTGAGGGCGACTGGGCGTCGGGCGGGGAGCTGCGCAGCGTCACCCTTGCCGTCCGCGAGCCGGCGTCAACGGTCCTCATTTGGGCCGCCGATCCGACCGGGAGGGCGGCCGGCGCCTGCAGCGGCGATTCTGGCGCGCCGATCTGGTCGGCGGACGGGTCAACTGCGATCGCCATCGTCGCCTGGGCGCAAGCGCAGCACGGCCGTGGCTGCGGCGGCTTGACGCAGGGTCCGCTGCTTGCGCCGTTGAAAGGCTGGATCGAGGAGACGAAAAGGGCGCTCGAAGTCAGGAGAGTAGGGCCGCGGCGCCCTGATTGAGGCGTCACGAAGGCGCGGAACTGGAAAAACCGTAATGTTCGCGTCGCAATTTCGACGATGAACGCGGCGACGTTAGGCGGTGGCCGCCGACTCGATCGCGGGCCGCCGCCGGATCTACGGAGGAAACAATGCGCTTTGGACGAACAGGGACACCGCCCGCATTGGTTTTGGCCCTGTTCGGGTCGATCGTCGCGGGGCAGGCGTCTGCCGCGTCGCCGGCCGTCGTCCACGTCGACCTGATGGATCCGTCAACCGGCCCCTCGGTCGAGTCGATGATGATCAAGACCGACCAAGCGAGCGTCAAGGCCGGGCCGGTGAAGTTCCTCGTTTCAAACGACTCGAAAACCTTGGTTCACGAGATGATCGTGGTGGACGTGGCGGAGCCCAATAGGCCGTTGCCGTATGACCGGAAGGACAATCGGGTGATCGAATCCAAGATCAAGGATCTCGGCGAAGCGTCCGATCTCCCGCCGGGACAGAAAAAGACGCTGACCCTGACGTTGAAGCCTGGCAATTACATCTTGATGTGCAATCAGCCGGATCACTACAAGGCCGGCATGAGGGCGAACCTGACCGTCACTCAGTAAGCCAGCGACGGCGCCCTCCCGGCTGCCGTCGGTTCTCATCTCATTGCCCCGTGCCTCGACTGCCGCGGCTTGACGCAAGGCTCGCTACTTGGGCCGCTCAACGGCTGGATCGAGGAGACCGAGCGGCGGCTCGCCGAGGGCGGCTAAGCCGCCTTCAACAGTCCAAGCTCCGACAGGCTCCGCGCCGTGGCCAGCACCGCCTCCCTCGGGCTTCGCGGCGTCCAGCCGAGCAGGCGGCGCGCCTTTTCATTCAATGCGTTCTTGCGTTTGCCAAGCTCTGGCAGAATTCCTTTGACCTGAGAGTCGAACAGCCCGACGACGCGCATGAGCCAACTGGGCAAGGCGCGGGTCGGAACCTTGCGGGCGGCGGCGCCCAGACCATCCTTGAGCATCCCGGCGATCTCGCGGACGCTCACGAAATCTCCCGCGGTGGCGAGAAACCGCTCGCCGCGCGCGGCAGGGGCGATCATCGCCCTCAAGTGCAGATCGGCCACGTCCCGCACATCGACGACGCCGAACGAGAGATCTGGGCAGCCCGGTAGAGAGCCGTCCAAAAGCCGGCTGATGAAGAGGATCGAGGGCGAGGTGTCCGGTCCAAGGACTGGCCCAAGGACGAGGACCGGATTGACAACGGCCAGTTCGAGCGTCCCGCCTTCGCGAGCGATGAAATCCCAAGCGGCGCGCTCGGCGATCGTCTTCGACTTCGGATAGGGCTGCACGGTCGGATCGTTGAGGTTCGTCCAGTCCTCCTCCGTGAACGCTGCGGTCCGATCCTTCGGGGCGCCATACCCGATAGCCGCGAAGGACGAGGTCATGACCACGCGCTTGACGCCAGCGCCGCGCGCGGCCTTGAGCACGCGCAGCGCCCCGTCCCGGGCCGGCGCGATCAGTTCATTTTCGTCCTTAGGCACTGTGCTGGGGAAGGGCGAGGCGACATGGAGCACATAGTCGCAACCGGCCGCCGCTTCCGCCCAGCCCGCGTCGGCGTTCAAGTCGGCGCGAAACAGGGTCAGTCGCTCGCCGACGTCGCCGGCGCCGCCCTGGCGCAGCATCGCGCGTACGTCGCTTTCTCGCTTGAGGTCGCGCACTGTAGCGCGCGTTTCATGCCCCGCCGCTAGCAGCTGAACCAAACAATGGGCGGCGACAAATCCCGTGCCGCCGGTGACCAAAACTCGCGCCATTCATCGTTCTCCAATGATCGAGGCCGATCGAGCCAAGACCGGCGCGCCGGCCGTCTTCATTCCCCTGACTGTCATTTCAGCTGCCCTTTCAAAGGTTTTCCCAGGGGCGAGCGAGATGCTACACCTTAAACCAAGGTTCAAGGTCAAGGAGATTTTGATGCGCATAGGGGAGCTGTCGAGAAGAACAGGGATCTCGACCTCGCGCATTCGCTTCTACGAGAAGCACGACGTGCTTCCGAAGCCGATCCGGGATGAGAACGGCTATCGGACCTATCCGGATACGGCTCTGAAGATCCTGAGTTGATCGATGATGCGCAACGATTGGGTTTTTCGCTGAGCGAGATTCGCGCGGGCTTAAGCGAAGCAGCGCCCGATCTTCCGTCACACGCCGCAATGGCGAAAGCGCTGCGCAGCAAGCTTGAGCACATCGACCAGCACATCAAAGACGTGCAAGCCCGGAGGCGGCGGATCATGAAGCTGCTCAAGGAAATGGCCGATTGAGCGTGGAGCGCCGTCATCGCGAGGAGCGAAGCGACGTGGCGATCCAGGGGATAGTGCGGCTCGCTACGATCTCTGGATTGCTTCGTCGCCATAGCCTGTCGAAATACGGGCGTCTCTCGAGCGCCCTATCGCTCCTCGCAATGACGGGCGGTTCTATGTCGTCGGGACGACGGTGGGCTTATACCAAAGGTCATAGCGACTGACCGACGTGGGCCCAGTCCCGCATCCCTATGGATGTGATCCTGTCTGGGTCTGCGGTGAGCTTTCGCCAAGCGTCGCAGGCGGCGTCGATGATGGCGTCGTAGTTTTCGAAGACGGTGTTTGCGAGCCAGTTCTGGCGAAGATACTGCCGGACGTTCTCGACCGGGTTCAGTTCCGGCGCGCGGGAGGGCAGGAAGATCGGCGTGATGTTTTCGGGCACGTCGAGCTTTCCCGTGATGTGCCATCCGGCGCGGTCGAGCAGCAGCACGGCATGGGCGCCGTCGGCGACATTGCGCGAGATTTCGTCGAGATGAAGCTGCATCATGTGGGTGTCGGCATGAGGAAGCGCCAAAGCCGCTCCGACGCCGCGGGCCGGACAGATCGCGCCGAACAGATAGGCGTTGTCATAGCGCTGATCGGCGGGCTGTGTTGGCCGCGTTCCACGCCGTGCCCATTGGCGGACGAGGCCGTTCTTCTGGCCGATCCGGGCTTCATCCTGGAACCAGATTTCGACCGGCGTCGTCTCCGGCAGCCCTTCGAGATGGGCCTTCAGCGCGCGCGGGAAGTTTTTTTAAATCCTTCGACGATCCGCTCGTCCTGGGCCGGATGACGCGGCCGGGCGCTGATGTGCGAGAAGCCAAGCTTCTTCAGAAGCTTTCCGACATAGCGCGGATGAAAATCGACGCCGAACCTTTCGGCGATGACGCCCTTGAGGTCGATCCGCCGCCAGCGCACGACGCCGTCCCTCTCACGATTCGGACCCGCCTCGACGATCTGCGCCAACTGAGCCAGTTGCTCCGCCGACAGGCGCGGCTTTGGACCTTCGGTCAAGTTGTCGATGAGGCCCTTCGGACCAGCCGCGTTGAAGCGATGGACCCAGTCGCGCAGCGTCTGCCGGTCCATGCCGCCGATCTTCGCCGCCGAGCCGCGATCCATCCCGTCGCGAACCGCCGCCAGCGACAGAAGCCGCCGGCTCTGGTTGACGTCCTTGGAGCACCGCGCAAGCGTCCGAAGCTCCTTAGCCGAATAGTCCTCTCGCAATCTGACCGCTGATGGCATGGCGCGAATCTCCCCGCGCCAAAAGAGTCAGAAAATTCCCGCCTTGGGAATCCCCACGTGAGTTAGCCCACGGGGCCTTTGGTATTAGCCCCGCTCCTCCGTAACCTGCGCTTTACTCCGGCAGCTTCGCCACGTTGCGCAGAATCTTGAGTAGCGTCGCTGTGAAGGCGCGGTATTCCTCCTCCTCGACGCCGTCGAAGAGGGTTTGGAACCGCGCGTGCATCATCGGCCAGACCCGCTCGAAAGCCGCTCGCCCGTCCTCGGTGATGGAGACGTCGCGGATACGCATGTCCTCCGGCCGCCGTTGGCGCCGCACGAGCCCTTGCGCCTCGAGGATGTCGAGGGTGCGGCTCATCGTCGACTGCTCGGTCACCGCATATACGGAGAGCTCGTTGATTGTCACCGGCGACGAAATGCTGAGGACGGCGAGCGCCCGCATCATGGTCGTCGACATGTTGTGGAGCTTCAAGGCCTCGGCGAGATTGCTGTTCCAGCGCTCCATGATGCGGTTCATGAGATAGGGCGCGAACTGGTTGATGCCAATCTCGCCGAGCGTCGCCTGACGCGCCGCGGGATCGACCGCGCGCTGCATAATCTGGCCGGAAAACCGCTGCTCCATGTTCATCCTATTCGGCCAAACATCATTGAAGCGACGACGCGAGCAGGAAGCCGGAAACGCCGCCCAAGCCTGGGCCCGGATGGGTCGAAGCGCCGATGTGGTAAACGTTCGGAACGTAGGCGCCGTGATTGACGCTCGACTTGAACGGGCGCCAGAGGAAGAACTGGTCCAGCGCGCAGGCGCCGCCATAAGGATCGCCGCCGACGAGATTGATGTTCATGGATTCGAGGTCCGCGGGCGAGTACGCGCGGCGAGCGAGCTTGATCTCGGCCCAGTTCTCGATATGCGCGGCGAGCCGCCGCTCGATGCGGTCGGCGTAAGACTCGCGCATCGCCTCCGTCCAGCGGCCGTCGGCGGGCGCCGTAATCTCGCCGGCCGCGTCGCCTTTCACGAAGCGGGGCGCCTCGGGCATCTGCAGCCAAAGGATCGCCGCGCCCGGCGGCGCCCGGCTTGGATCAAGCGCTGTCGGCTGGCCGACACAAATCGTAGGCTCTGCCGGAAGAATTCCGCGCTCCGCCTCGTTCGCGGCGCGCGACACGCCGTCCAGTCCGCGTGTCAGATGGATGAGAGCGACTTTGGCGAGATCCGGATCGCCGCGCCAGCGCGGCGGCGCCTTCAGCGCATAGTGGATCTGCATGTCGCCTTTGCCGTGCCGGAAGGCTTTCAGGCCTCGGCGGACCTCACTCGGCGCCGGTATGGGCCAGTCCTTGAGCAGCCCATTGTAAAGTTGCTCGGGTCCAGTGGAGCAGATCACGCCCTTGGCCGCCGCGATCTTTTCACCGCTTGCAAGCTCGACGCCGGCCGCACGCGCCCCCGCTCCAGGCGTAATGCGCACAACGTCTGCCTGCGATCGCACCGCTCCGCCCTGATCGACAATCAGCCGCTCGAACGCCGCAAGGAGCGTCCCGGCGCCGCCGACTGCGATCGGACAACCCGCCGCCTCGATCGCGAAGGCGATCACTTTCGTCATCACCGCCGAATAGGCGCTCTCCGGTCCGAGACCGGTGTGCAACACCCACGGCGCCCAGAGGTCGCGGACCGCGTCCGAACGGTAGGTCGCTTCGAGATAGCCTCGCGCGGGCGTGAGCGCCTCGCCGAACCATTCCGCAAGACGGCGCGGGCCTCGGCGCCAGGCCTCGCGCGCGAGTGCCTTGGCGATTCCGGACGACCAGAGCGAGCCGCCCAACAGGGCGAAGAGAAACGGGGCGTCGGCTCCGAGCGCGTCCATCTCGGCCGCGAATGCGCTCCCGTCGCCTTCGGCTAGCGCGTCGAAAGTCTTCACGTTGCGCGCGCGATCCATCGAGAAGATGACGCTCGACCCGTCCGGCCGAAGGACTCCAGTCGGCAGCTTCGTATCGGCGAAGGCGAAGCCGCGCGCTTCGAGATCCTTGCCGAGCGCCCGATAAGCCGGCGAGGTCCGCAAGAGAACCAGCGTCGTCGCCATGACATCATGGATGAAGCCCGGCGCAGTCGCTTCTTCGGTGCGCAGGCAGCCGCCGATTGCGGCATTGCGATCGAGCACGAGCGTCGTTCGCCGCTTCTTGCCGAGCATGGCCGCGGCGACGAGAGCGTTGATGCCGGCGCCGACGAACACGTAGTCGTATTCGCTCATGCCTCGTTCTCGCGAGCGAGTTTCATGGCCGTGCCGTTCGCCCGTTTCTAAGGGTCAGGGGACCAGGGCGAGCGCACGCACCGGCGAGCCGGTGCCGCCTACGAATTTGAGCGGCGCGGCGATCAGGATCGCGCCTTTGGGCGGCAACTGATCGAGATTGCAAAGGCTCGCAAGGCCGTAGCGGTTCGCCTTGTGGACGAGATTGTGCGCCGGGAATGGCGGGTTCATGGCCGCAGCAGAGCCTGCATCCGTGCCGACCGTCTCCGATCCCCAGCCGACGATGTTCTTCGTGAGAAGATATTCGATCGCTTCCGCGGTCGGTCCCGGCGAATGGGGACCCTTGTCGTCGGCGTTGAGGAAGGTTTCAGTCGACCCGTTGCGCTTGTACCAGTCGGTGCGCAGCACAACCCAGCTGCCGGCCTCGATGCCGCCATGCTCACGCTCCCATTCCTTCACGCTGTCGGGGGTGAGCACATAGTCCGGATCCTTCGCGGCCTCCTTGGAGCGATCGATGACACAGACGGGAGCGACGAAGTTCTTGACCGGAATTCGATCGGTCGTGCCGTCCTTATAGTCCTTGCCGGTGATCCAGTGCACGGGGGCGTCGAAATGCGTGCCGGTGTGCTCGCCGAGCTCGAGCCAGCTCCACGCCCAGAACGGCCCGTTCTGATCATAATGCGAGATCTCGTGCACCATGACCGCCGGCGTGTTCTTGCCGATCTGCGGCGGCAGATAGAGCACTGGGGTGTCGGGACCGAGAGGAGCGGTCAGGTCGACAACCTTGATTGACCCCGACAGCAAGGCGGCGGCGAAGTCCGAAAGAACCTTGTTCGTGCTCATCTCCATCGCTCCTCGAACGTTTCCTCACGCATTCGCATATCCCCGAACATATTGCGCGCGAATGCGCCTCCAACATAGCCAAGAAATATGCGGACGCAAGCAATCGCTGCGCGTGCGCCGACCGCAGTCGCGAGCCGGTTTTGGCTGAGTTCAAGCGTTGCGCGGGCGAGCCTTTGGACGTAACCTCGCGCCGCCACTCTCCGAATATATGCAACTGGCGGCTAATCAGCGGAGATAAGAACGCGAGATGGACGCTTTCGACGCCGTCGTCGTCGGCGCGGGACATAACGGCCTCGCCGCCGCGATCCACCTCTTGAGCCGCGGCTGGTCAGTCGCGGTGATCGAGCAGGCGGACGAGCCGGGCGGCGCGGTCAAGACCCGCGAAGTCACCTTGCCCGGCTTCCGCCACGACCTCTGCGCGATGAACCTCTCGCTGTTCGCGGGGTCGCCGTTCTTTGCCGCCAACAAAGACGAGCTTGTGGCGCATGGCCTTGCGTTCGCGCCCGCCGCTGACTGTTTCGCCAGCGTCTTCCGCGATGGCGCCTATCTCGGCGTCAGCAAGGATCTGGAGAAGACTGCAGCCGTGATCGCGGCGGTGTCAACGAAGGACGCCGCGGCCTGGCGGGCGATGCTCGCCCGCTTTGGCGAGGAGGCGCCGCACATCTTCGGCCTGCTCGGATCGCCGATGCCGTCCTTCGCCACAGCGCGCACTTTATGGTCCGCGTGGCGCGCGAAAGGCGTATCCGGCCTCCTCGATCTCGGCCGTCTCCTGCTCGCGAGCCCACGCGATTTCCTCGACGGACATTTCGAGCAGCCCAAGGTCAAGGCGATGATGGCCGCGTGGGGCATGCATCTCGATTTTCCGCCCGAGGCCGCGGGCGGCGCGCTTTTCCCCTATCTCGAATCCATGGCGAACCAGGCCTTCGGCATGGTCATCGGCGCAGGCGGCGCGGACGTCATCATTCGGGCGATGACCGGCCTCATCAAGGCGAAGGGCGGCGAAGTCAGGCTCAAGTCGCCAGTCGTTGGAATTGAGAGCGACGCAAGGGGCGCGACCGGCGTCAAGCTTCACGACGGGACGCGGATCGCCGCGAGGAAGGCGGTGATCGCCAATCTTCATCCGCAGATCGTGTTCGGGCGGCTCTTGGATCCTGATCCGAGACGCAAGGCCTTCGACGAGAAAGTCGCGCGCATCCGCGCGGGTCCTGGCACGATGATGATCCACCTTGCGCTCGAGTTGCTACCCGACTGGCGCGCTGGGGCGGAGCTGAAACGCTTCGCCTATGTTCATGTCGCGCCTGATCTTGCGATGATGAGCCGCGCATTCGCCGAGGCCGCGGCGGGTCTCCTTCCAACGGAGCCTGTGCTGGTGGTCGGTCAGCCGACCGCGATTGACCCGACGCGTGCGCCACCGGGCAAGCATGTGTTGTGGGTGCAAGTTAGGGTCTTGCCTGCGACAATCGTCGGCGATGCGCTCGGCCGCATTCGGGCGACCACGTGGGACCAGGCCAAGGAGCCCTATGCCAAGCGCGTGCTCGATATTCTTGAGATCCATGCGCCCGGCCTGCGCGCTAAGGTATTGGGGCGCTCGGTCTGGTCGCCGCTCGACCTCGAGCGCGAGAACCCCTGCCTGATCGGCGGCGACAACCTGAGCGGAAGCCATCACCTCGATCAGAACTTCATCTTCCGGCCGGTTGCAGGCTACTCGCGTTACGCAACGCCGACGCCGCGGCTCTATCTCTGCGGGGCGGGGACGTGGCCGGGCGCCGGGACTGGCGCCGCATCAGGCTATATGCTGGCGAAAATGCTGGCGCGGTGAAACGTAGAGACGAGGACACTATGCGCATCGTCTGTATCGGCGGCGGCCCGGCCGGACTCTATTTCGGTCTTCTCATGAAAAAGCGCCATCCTGAGCATGACGTCACCGTGATCGAGCGCAACAAGCCTTACGACACGTTCGGCTGGGGCGTCGTGTTTTCGGACGCGATGATGAGCGCGATGCGCGCCGCGGACCCCGAGAGCGCGGCGGAAATCGCCGACGCATTCAATCATTGGGACGACATCGAACTTGTCTTCAAGGGTTCGCGGCAGCGCACGACGGGTCACGGCTTTATCGGCATCGGCCGCAAGCAACTTCTGAACATCCTGCAGCGACGCTGCGAGGCGCTTGGCGTCACGCTCGCATTCGAGCGCGAGGTCGATTCCGACCTCGAATTCCCGGACGCCGACCTCATCGTGGCGGCCGATGGTTTCAATTCGAAGATCCGTTACCGATATGGCGATCAGTTCCGGCCCGATCTTCTGGTCCGCCCCAATCGCTATATCTGGCTCGGCGTCGCCAAGCCGTTCGACGCGTTCACCTTCGACTTCCGCAAGACGGAGCACGGCTGGTTCCAGGCCCATATCTACAAGTTCGACCGAAGCACATCGACTTTCATTGTCGAAACGACCGAGGACGCATTCGAGGCGCATGGCCTAGGCCAACTCGGCCACGACGGCTCGATCGCTTTCTGCGAGAAGATTTTCGCCGAAACCCTCGACGGCGCAAAGCTCATGACCAATGCGCGCCATTTGCGAGGCTCGGCGTGGCTCAATTTCAACCGGCTGATCTGCGGCCAATGGAGCTGCTTCAACGGACGTTCGCATGTCGTGCTGATGGGGGACGCGGCCCATACGGCGCATTTCGCCATCGGCTCGGGAACCAAGCTCGCCTTCGACGACGCGATCGAGCTGGCGAGACAGTTCGATGCGCGAGGCCATTCGGCGCAGCATATCCCGGAGACGCTCGCCGCTTACGAGGAAGTCCGCCGCGTCGATGTCTCGCGCATCCAAAACGCGGCGCGCAACGCGATGGAATGGTTCGAGGTTGTCGGCCGGCGCTATGCGGACTCGCTCGAGCCGCCGCAGTTCTTCTATTCGATGCTGACGCGCTCGCAGCGCATCAGCCATGAGAACTTAAGGCTGCGCGACAAGGTCTGGCTTGAAGGCTACGAGCGGTGGTTCGCCCGCAAGACGGGCGTCCCGCTGAACGACAACGAACGCGCGCCCCCGCCAATGCTGACGCCCTATCGCCTGCGGGGTCTCACGCTCAAGAATCGGGTCGTCGTCTCGCCGATGGCGATGTATTCGGCGACCGATGGCCTCATCGATGATTTCCACCTCGCGCATTTGGGCGCGCGCGCGCTCGGTGGCGCCGGCCTCGTGTTTGCGGAGATGACCTGCGTCTCGCCGGATGCGCGCATCACGCCGGGCTGTCTCGGCCTATGGAACGACGAGCAGGAGGCCCAGTGGAGGCGCCTCGTTGACCTCATTCACGGCGCCGGATCGAAAGCCGGCATCCAGCTTGGCCACGCGGGCCGCAAAGGCTCGACCAAGGTCGCCTGGGAAGGCATCGATCAGCCGCTCGAGACGGGCGGCTGGGAGCTGATCTCGGCGTCGGCTGTGTCCTACCTGCCGATCGGCTTGATCCCGAAGGCCATGAGTCGAGACGATATGGACCGGGTGCGCGACGACTTTATCGCTGGCGCCCGACGCGCGGCGGCGGCTGGATGTGATTGGCTCGAGCTTCATTGCGCGCACGGCTACCTTCTCTCAAGTTTTCTTTCTCCCCTCACCAACTGGCGTAGCGACGAGTACGGAGGAGAGCGCCACAACCGAGCGCGCTATCCGCTCGAGGTGTTCCGCGCGATGCGCGCCGCATGGCCCGCGGATCGCCCCATGTCGGTACGTCTCTCGTGCCACGACTGGACGCCGGGAGGAAACACCCCGGACGACGCGACGTTCTTCGCCGAGCTGTTCAAGGAAGTCGGCGCCGATCTTGTCGATTGTTCGTCAGGCCAGGTTTCGAAGGCTGAGCGGCCGGTCTACGGGCGCATGTTCCAGACCCCGTTCTCCGACAAGATCCGCAACGAGGCGCATGTCGACACCATTGCGGTCGGCGCCATTTCCGAGGCCGATCACGTCAATTCGATCGTCGCGGCCGGTCGAGCCGACCTCTGCGCGATCGCCCGGCCGCATCTCGCCGATCCCGCCTGGACGCTGCATGAGGCGGCCAAGATCGGCGTGGCGGACATTGCGTGGCCCAAGCAATATCATTCCGCCAAGGCGCAATACGAGGCCAACCTTGCGCGGGCCGCCGCAGCGCAGGCTGGCGTGACATGACAGGCAAGCCGCTCGACGGCCATCATGCGCTGGTGACGGGCGCAGGCAGCGGCATCGGCGCGGCGACCGCGCTGGCTCTCGCTCGGGCCGGCGCCGGCGTGAAGTCTTGCCGGACGGCGCTCGGCTCCGCTCGAAGACGTCGCGCGAAATATGCCGCGAGGTTTGGCCGCAGTGGTCGATTCGTTTGATGTGACCTCGGAAGCCGCGGTCGCAGGCGGGGTCGAACGAGCGCGCGCCGCATTGGGTCCGGTAACGATCCTCGTCAACAACGCGGGCGAAGCGCCGAGCGCGCCGTTCGAGAGGACGGATCTCGGCCTCTGGTCCCGCGCGCTCGCGGTCAATCTGAATGGCGCCTATCTCGTCTCTCGCGCCGTTCTTTCCGATTTGAAGGCGCGCGGCGTGGGCGCGCGGCTCATCAACATCGCTTCCACTGCGGGCCTCGTCGGCTACGCCTATGTCGCCGCCTATTGCGCGGCGAAGCACGGCCTCATTGGCCTCACGCGGGCGCTGGCGCTCGAATTCGCCAAGACCGGAATCACGGTCAACGCCATTTGCCCCGGCTTCACCGAGACGCCCCTCGTTCAGCGCGCTGTCGAAACCATTGTCGCGAAGACCGGCCGTACCGAAGAGCTGGCCAAGGCTGAGCTGATAAAGTCCAATCCGCAAGGGCGCCTGGTCAAGCCCGAGGAGGTTGCCGATGCGGTACTGTGGCTGGCGTCGCCTGGCGCGGCGTCGATAAACGGGCAGGCGATCGTGGTCGCCGGCGGGGAGGTCATGGTCGGATGAACACGCCGAATGCGATGCAGGCCATGCGTCGTCCGTTGCGCGACTATGCCGCACGGCATTTTCGCTTCACCGCGAGCGAGGACGGACGGGTCGCGACGATCGCGCTCAACCGTCCCGAGCGCAAGAACCCGCTGACCTTCGAAAGCTACGCCGAACTTCGCGAACTCTTTAGGGACCTCGGGCAAGGGTCAGACGTTCGCGCAGTCGTGCTCACCGGCGCGGGCGGGAACTTCTCCTCGGGCGGCGACGTGTTCGAGATTATCGAGCCGCTGACCCGCATGAATATGCCGGACCTCATCGCCTTCACGCGAATGACCGGCGATGTCGTCAAGGCGATGCGGAAATGCCCGCAACCGATCATCGCAGCGGTCGATGGGGTCTGCGCCGGGGCGGGGGCCATCCTCGCCATGGCGTCCGACTTGCGCGTTGCGACGCCGGAAGCGAAGACGGCGTTTCTCTTCACCCGCGTCGGCCTCGCCGGCGCTGACATGGGCGCGTGCGGAATTCTGCCGCGGATCATCGGCCAGGGCCGCGCGGCGGAGCTTCTCTATACCGGCCGAACGATGAGCGCCGCAGAAGGATCGGCGTGGGGTTTCTATAACGCCCTTCATCCGAGCGCCGACCTCGAGGGGCAAGCGCTTGCGCTTGCGCGCTCGCTCGCTGATGGCCCCTGGTTTGCGCACGGCATGACGAAGACGATGCTCAATCAGGAATGGGCGATGGGGCTGGACGAGCTCATCGAAGCGGAAGCGCAGGCGCAAGCGATCTGCATGGCCACCCAGGACTTCCGCCGCGCCTTCGAAGCCTTCGCCGCCAAGCGCAAACCTGTCTTCGAAGGCGACTGATGAACGTCGTGGATCGTGCGCCGCGGATGAAGCGCGACTGGCTCGACTGGCCGTTCTTTGGCCAGTCCCATCGCGCATTTGCCGGCGCGCTCGATCGCTTTGTTGCTTCGAGCGCGCTTGCCGTTATCGATCACCAGGACATCGACGGGTCGTGCCGCAAGCTTGTGCGGGCGCTCGGCGAAGCGGGCCTGCTCGACGCAGCGGTCGCGCCTCCAGAGGGCGACGCGTCGTCAATCGACTCGCGAAGCGTCTGTCTCGCGCGCGAGACGCTCGCTTACCACGACGGGCTTGCCGACTTCGCCTTCGCGATGCAAGGCCTGGGTTCCGGCGCCGTCGCCATCGCGGGTTCCGACGAGCAGCGCAGTCTTGTGCTTCCAAAGGTCCGGCGCGGCGAGTGGCTCGCCGCCTTCGCGCTGTCGGAAAAGGACGCAGGCTCCGATGTCGCCGCGATGGCTTGCTCGGCGCGCGAGGACGGAAACGGATATCGCCTGGACGGCGAGAAGACCTGGATCTCGAACGGCGGGATCGCCGATGTCTACACTGTGTTCGCCCGCACCGGCCAAGCGCCTGGCGCGCGCGGAATCTCTGCTTTCCTGGTGTTTCCCGACGACACCGGTTTCTCGATCGCCGAACGGATCGACGTCATGGCCCCGCACCCGCTGGCCACGCTGCGCTTCGAAGGCTGCCGTCTGCCCGCGGACCGTCGGCTCGGCGGCCCCGGAGAAGGCTTCAAAATCGCCATGCGCACGCTCGACATCTTCCGCGCGTCCGTCGCCGCCGCGGCGCTCGGTTTCGCCCGGCGCGCGTTCGACGAAGCGCTCACGCACGCCAAAAGCCGGCGCATGTTTGGCGCGACGCTCGCGGACCTCCAGCTCACGCAGGCTGCGCTTGGCGAGATGGCGGCGGGCATCGATGCGGCGGCGCTCCTGACTTATCGGGCCGCATGGCGCCGCGACGTGCAGAAGCTGCCAACGACAGTCGAAGCAGCGATGGCGAAAATGACCGCCACCGAGACAGCACAACGGGTCATCGACCGGGCTCTGCAGATGTTCGGCGGCCGCGGGGTCAAGCGCGGCGAGATCGTCGAGAGCCTCTATCGCGAGATCCGCGCCTTGCGGATCTACGAAGGCGCGACTGAGGTGCAGAAGCTCATCGTCGCGCGCGAGCTGATCAAGTCGCGGCCGCCATAGTGGCGGCTCGGATTGGGAGGACGCCATGCTGAAAACGCTGCAACCGAACGGGTGGGCGAAGCCTGCTGGTTACGCCAATGGCGTCTCGGCTCGGGGGCGGGTCATTCATGTCGCGGGGCAGATCGGCTGGAACAAGGACTCGCGGTTCGAGACCGACGATTTTGTCGGACAAGTTCGGCAGAGCTTGCAGAACGTCGTCGCGGTTCTCGCCTGCGACGACGCGCGACCCGAGCACATCGTCTCGATGACCTGGTACTTCACGAGCAAGCGCGACTATCTCGACAATCTGAAAGCCGTCGGCGCAGCCTATCGTGAGACAATCGGCCGCCATTTCCCGGCGATGACCGCGATCGAGGTCTCGGCCCTCATGGAGGATCGCGCCAAGGTCGAGATCCAAGCCGTCGCCGTCGCGCCCGACGCTTAAGGCTCCCTCTACTCGCCGGCCCCCTGCGACGAACCCGCCGCCGTCGATGACAACGGCCTGTCCGGTGATGAACGAAGCGGCGTCCGAGGACAGGAACAGCACGAGCTGCGCGATCTCCGACGGGTCGCTGATCCGCCCCATCGGGATCATCGGCAGGACCGTGTCCTTGGCGCTCTGCTCGCTGCCGAACATGCCGGTCAAGAGCGGCGTCATGACCGAGCCGGGAGCGATCGCGTTCACCCGGATGTTCTTGCGCGCGACTTCCAGGGCGACTGAGTTGGTGAGGCCGATGACGCCCCATTTGCTCGCGCAATAAACCGCTGTCGTGGCGAAGCCCATGACGCCGAACAGCGAGGACGTGTTGACGATCGCGCCGCCGCCTTTGGCGATCATATGCGGCACCTGATGCTTGAGCCCGAGGAATATGCCCTTCAGGTTCACGTCCATGAGGAAATTGTAGTCGTCCTCGTCCAGGTCCTGGACCGGCGCAGTCCTCCCCGGCACGCCGGCGTTGTTGAAGGCGATGTCGATCCGGCCGAACCGGTCGAAGGCCCGTTTGTGGAGGTCGGCCATCGCTTTGGCGTCGCGCACGTCGGCTTCCGCGAATTCCACCTCGACCGTCTTCAGCGACTTGATTTCGTCCTTGAGGCTCGCGCCCTGAGCGGCGCCGAGGCCGGCCACGAACAGGTTCGCCCCGGACTTGGCGAACGCGGTAGCCGTGGCGCGCCCGATCCCGGTTGTTCCCCCTATGAGAAGGACGCTCTTGCCGGAAAAGTCATAAGTGACCTGCATCGCCATTCTTCCTCCTGCAAGGCGTTTGCCGAAACTTCGACTGGGCGGGCTTCGCCGCCGCCGAAACCATTCATTGTGGCCTCATTACTTTGCGCATAACGCTGAGAGAATGGAAACAATCCGCCCGCGTGGATTCGCCATAACTGTTATAATCGCGCCCTCACTCATCGCGCGCGAGGCTCCTCTGGTACCTCTCAACGTCTATCCGGAGAGTCGAAGCGTTCGTGCGGGGCTCTGAAAAGCGCGCGCGACAACAAAAGCCCGTGAAATCTTGAATCAGGGAGGATCAAATGAAACGCGTTTTGGCCTTATTTATTGTGGCTTCAACCGCGCTGATTGCGACAGTCTCAGGCCTCGAGGCGAATACGCTCGGCATTGTCGCGCTCATCGCCAATGACGCGCTCAATGTGGCCGTCATCGCAGGTGCAACCGACGCCGCGAAGGCGGCGGGATGGGATGTCAAGGTCATCGACACCCAGGCGAGCGCCGACCAGGCGAACGCAGGCATGAGTTCGTTCGCGGTGCAGAAGGTCGATGCGATCATGGTTCTCGCCTTCGCGAGCAGCTCGATCGGCTCCGGGCTGGCCGCCGCCAACGCGGCGGGCATTCCCGTGGCAAGCTGGGGCGGCGAGATCGTCCCCGGCATCGTCGTGACCGTCAGCGGCCGGACGGTCGGCGACGAGTCCGCCAAGTACCTGCTCGGCAAGGTCGGCGACAACGCCGACATTCTGGCGATGACCTTCCATCCCGGCAAGCTCTGCATCGACCGCGGCGACGCCTTCGACGACGCCGTCAAAGGCAAGGCCGGCCTTTCCATCACCTATAACGAAGTGACCGTGCCGGGGCAGGTTCAGAACGGCAACGCCATCGCGCAGCCCTGGCTCACCGCTCATCCGGCCGGTGGCAAGAAGCCGCTTGCGATCTGGGCGTGCTGGGACGAACCTATGCAGGGCGCGGTCGCAGCGCTTCGGCAAGCGGGACGGGACGACGTCACGACCGTCGCCATCAATGGTAGCCCGCAGGCTTTGCAACTCGTCAAGGACGGCGACATGACCGCGACCGTCTGGCAGCCCGCTTATCAGGAGGGCAAAGCCATGTTCCAGGCGATCCTCGACTCGATTAAGGCCGGAAAAACCTGGCAGCCCAAGACCATTGCGATTCCGGGCGTCGTTGTGACCAAGGACAACGTCGACAAGTTCCTCACCGACCATCCGAATGGTCTCTGAGGCTTTTGGCGTAGGCGCTGCTAGTGGAGATCCCGACAAAAACGGGATCTCCGGCGTCTGGGTTGATATCCGGGGCTTAGGCAAACACTTTGCCGGGGAAGTCGCCCTGCGTGATGTCGACATGGATATCGTGCGCGGAGAAGTGCACGGGCTTGTCGGCGCGAACGGCGCCGGCAAGTCCACCCTCATTCGATGTCTCGCGGGGGTGACCGTCCCGGACGAGGGCAAGATAATGGTGGACCGCGAGGAGCTTCGCTTAGGCTCCCCGCAGGCGTCGGAAAAAGCCGGACTCGCCTTCATCCATCAGGAACTGAATCTCGTTCCCCATTTCAGCGCGCTTGAGAACATGCTCCTTGGCGTACCCAAGGCGACGCGCCTCGGATTGATTGACTGGAAACGTTCGAGCCGGGGCGCGAGGGCCGCCGCGGAACGAGTGGGGATCAAGTTTCCCCTCGACGCGAAAGTTTCCGACCTGTCGGTCGGCGAGCGCTGGCTGGTTATGATCAGCAAAGCGCTCGTTCGCGAAGCTTCCCTGATCGCGATGGACGAGCCGACGGCGGCGTTGTCGGGTCCTGAAAGCGAGCAACTGTTTTCGATCATCCGCGACCTCGCGGCGAGCGGCGTCGCGATCCTCTATGTCTCGCATCGGCTCGACGAGGTGCTCGATCTCTGCGATCGCATAACCGTCTTCCGCGATGGCGAGGTCGCGGAGCGCGCTGCCCGTGGCGGCCTGGACAAGAAGGGGCTGATCCGCGCGATCGTCGGTCATGACGTCAAGAGCGCGGAAGGCCGGCGCAGGGTCCAGGCGGACATAAGCGGCATCCCCCTATTCTCTGCCCGCGATGTGGCTCGTGGCGCTGCGGTCAAAGGGGTCAGTTTCGATGTCTACCGAGGCGAGGTCCTTGGTCTTGGCGGCCTAGTTGGCTCCGGCCGCACCGAGGTGGCGCGTCTGGCTTTTGGCGTGGACCGCCTTCAGCGCGGCCATTTCGAGATGAAGGGAAAGCGGCTGACGATAGGCAGCGAAACCCAGGCGATTGAGCTTGGGATCGCCCTTGTGCCGGAGGAGCGCCGCTCTCAGGGGCTGATGCTCACGCAGTCGGTCGCTTTCAACATCAATATCGCGTCGCTTCAATCGCTGCGCGTCGTGGATATCCTGCCTTTCGTCTCGTCTCAGAAGATGCGGAAGCAGGCCGTCCGGCTGATCAAGGACCTCGGCGTCAAAACGCCAAGCAGCTCGACCAAGGTCGCGAGCCTCTCGGGTGGCAACCAGCAGAAGGCGCTGATCGCGCGCTGGCTGCGTCCTGACACCAAAGTTCTGATCCTCGACGAACCCTCCCGCGGCGTCGACATCGGCGCGCGCGAGGAGATCCACGAGGCCATTCGCAAACTGGCGCGCAGCGGCGTCGGCGTCATCGTCATTTCGTCCGACGTCGAGGAATTGGCGGTCCTGGCAGACCGGATCGTGGTGATGTGCGAGGGGCGTGTCGTCGGCGAGCTCATCGGCGACGAGATAACCGAGGCGCGGATCGTCGAAATGAGCTACCACGACGCGGTCGGGCCTCAAGGAGAGAGGATGTGACGACCGCGATGCAAGCGGCGAAAACGCGGACGCCGGATCTGGACTCGGGACGGCGCCGGCGGGCGGCGCTCACATTCATTTCGCGCTATGGCACGATCATCGGCCTATGGCGATGATCGTGTTCTTCGCAATGAACGCGCCGGGGACGTTTCTGTCGCGGGCGAATCTCCTCAACATCCTGAGCCAAGCGTCGTTGACCGCCATCATCTCCGCAGGACTTACGTTCACGCTGGTGGTCGGCGAGTTCGATCTCAGCATCGGCAATGTCGCAAGCTTCATCGGTCTTGTCGTTGCCGGCCTCATGGCCAAGGAGCATCTGCCGATCCCGGTGAGCGTCGCGGGCGCGCTTCTGGTCGGCGTCATCATTGGGCTTGTGAACGGCTTTCTGGTGACCAAGGTCAGAATCAACGCTGTCATCGCAACGATCGGCGTGGGCACGATGCTGACCGGGATCGGATTTTCTTACAGCGCCTTTCCGATTGCGATCGGCATCCCGCGCGCGTTCACCGAGATCTCGCTCGGACGCGCCTTGTTCGGGGTGCCCAATCCGGTCTTCATCATGGCGGCGCTGCTCATCGTCATGTGGACGATCCTCAACAAGACCGATCTCGGGCAACGGATGCAGGCGGCCGGCAGCAACATTGAAGCCGCTCGTCTTTCAGGCATCCGCGTCGATCGGATGAAGATGTTCGCGTTCGCGACCGCAGGCTTCTGCGCGGCTTTGACAGGCGTGCTCTTGACCTCGCTCCTTGGCAGCGGAACGCTCGCCGCGGCGGATGGCTACCTCCTTGACGCTTTCGCCGCGGTGTTTCTCGGGTCCGCCACCTTGCGGGAGGGACAGTTTCACATCCTTGGCACTCTGATCGGCGTGCTGATACTCGCTGTCGGATTCAATGGCCTCAGCATTTTCGGCGCGCCTACCTACTTCCAGCCGATTTTCAAGGGCGGCGTGCTGGTTCTCGCGGTTGGACTGTCGTCGCTGGCTCGCCGATACGCTTCGGCGGGCATGAAGCGGCTCCGATCTGTCGATCGGGCTGACTGCTGCGGAGGCTGCCCCGTGTCCTATACGTGTACCGCCGAGCAACAGCGCCGCCGCTCGAGCCCGCCAAAATCCTGGCGGCCGCCCGCCTAAGCCGGGATCGGTCAGCAGCTCAGGCAATCCCGCCGCTCCTCCTCCATGCGGGACTCCCGCCAAGGAATACGGGCGGCGAGTGGCGGAGGCGGGGCCTGATCCGCCGTTTCATACCGATTGGGGTTCTTCGTTCGCTTGACCACGCGTCGAACGGGCGTCGCCGGTGCGTAAGGTTTTGCTGATCGCACGACCGGCGGCTTCGGCGAAGGTTTGGCCAAAACACGGCGGGGCGCTTCCGGCGCCGACTGGCTGGACCGCTGGCTGAGCCGCAAGCAGACTTCTGGTATTCGGTCTCGCTGTCGGCCTTCAGCGCCGCCAGCTGATCGGAATCGAGGAACGATGTCGGCGCGAAGCCACGCTTCTTCTGCCATTCCGCGAGCGCGGACTCGGGTCGCCGGATCCATCGCTCCGGTCTCTGGACCCTTGTAGAGGTCAAGCGCTCTCAGTCGCTGCTGAACTTCCTTCTCGCCAGCCGCGCCGAGGTTCAGCGTCCTTTCGGTGTCGACCGTCCCGACATTATCTTTCAGCGCGTCATCCTTCGGGCCCGGTCGGCTCCGTCATGGCGAGGGTCTGTGGCGCGGGCGTCGGCGTGGAGCGTCCTCGCGCTCTCCATGCTGGCGATTCTGTTCTTCGCCATTTGCGCGAACACGCCGCTAGGGAAGGCGGCGAGATAGGCCTGATAATCGGCCGCCAGATTTGAATGCTCGCGCGGACTCCCACATGAGGTTCTCCTCCGCGTGCCGCTGGTCCGGCGGAGGATTCGGCCGGGACTGCGGATAAGCTCGCGTTATTCACGGTCGGTCCCGGCGCGGGCTCGGGGTTGAGCTCATATTCGCCGATCAGCGAGGTGTTGACCCACGGCAATTGATGGTGCCCGGTCTTCTCCCAGACGTCGTTTCTAACCCGGCTCATGACGGTGTCGATGGTGACGCCAGGGTCGAACAGATGGGCGAGGAACGCCTGCGTGAATGGACTGTGCTCGCCCGTCGGCCCGTCGAGGGCCGTGCTCTTAGGGTCGCTGGCGAAAGCGATAAGCGTCCCGCGCGCCAGGTCGCCATCGATACGGGTCAGCCCGCGCTCGACGACGAGCGACCGTGTCTTCGCTCTTGCAAGCATGCTGCGAAGGGATTGTCACGGCAAGCGTCGAGAATGACGATGTTGACGCGGTCGTCGCGCTTCATCTGCTTGAGCAAGAGCGAGACGCTGATCGCGTTCAAATCGAGGTCGGTCGGGCTCCTGAGGATGATATCGGTCGGAATGAGGTAGTTCTCGTCATCGACGGAAATGCCGTGACCGGCGTAGTAAATCACCGCGGATTTGGAGTCGGACAAGGCGGCGGAGAATTCCGAGACCTTTGCTCTCATTTGATCGATATCGAGGTCGTAGCCGTCCACCACCTGGAACCCAAGCTTGCGGAAGGAGTCGGCGACGGCTCTTGCGTCGAAAACCGCGTTGTCGAGGCGAACGGCGTTCTGATAGGCGCCATTCCCGATCACGAGCGCAACCCGCTTGTCGGTCGGCTGCACGGCGGCGGACGAGGGGGAAGCGGCGAGGGTGATCGCCGTCATGGCCCAAGCCGCAACAAGCGCCGCCTGGATAAGTCGCGTCGGGCCGCTGGAGAATTTGGTCATTTTCGTCTCCCGCACTCCATCGACGACCGCGAGAAAGAGAAGCTTAATGCGCGTCTCTCTCGCGTCTGGCTCAGCGGCCGAAGGAGCGAACACGTCTAAGGACCGAGACATCTACGCTCAACCACCATGCCATGCCTTGAGAAACTCCACTGTGCTCCAGATCACATCTCGGAGTTTGGCCAGCTGTTACACTGTTCTAGGGTTACCTGAGCTGCGGCGCGCCAGAGGTCTCGAAGGCTGCGCGGCGCGACGTTCGTGCTCGTGTCGCGCTTGCGGCTCGTCGGGAAATTGCAGGGAGCGCGAGAGACCGGTTCATCAGTGAAGCCCTTCGCCGCGCCCCGCCTAGCCCCGGCGGGGCAAAGATGTAACTATTCGAGGCCAGCCTAGAGGATGACGAGGGATACCGCGATTCGCGATGCAGCCAGTGGAGGTCAGGTCGACCGCACGCGCTTCAGTCAGGCCTTTGAGCGTTTTCGCCGCGGGCAGCCAAAATGGGGCAATGAGGGGCGTTCTTTATGGCTGACACTCCAACCCAGGAC
The DNA here is from genome assembly GCA_963730555.1 of uncultured Alphaproteobacteria bacterium. GTDB lineage: Bacteria > Pseudomonadota > Alphaproteobacteria > Rhizobiales > Beijerinckiaceae > Roseiarcus. Next base: position 419,809 of record CAVSSS010000012.1, read on the forward strand.
GGGCGCGTCGGCAAACTCGCGACGCCGCTCGGGAAGGATAAACTGTGCCTTACGCGTTTCGAGGGAACAGAGGCGATCGGGGAACTCTTCGAATATCGGATCGAAGCCGTCAGCACCGATCCCAAATCTCGATTTCCACCCGGCGCTTGGAAAAAATTGCAGCGTTCACCTCGAAACGACAGATCGCTCGGGCCGTGACTTCAGCGGGATTCTGACCGAGGCCAAATGGGTGGGGATGCGGTTCAACTACCCGCTTTACCGGCTGGTGCTGAGGCCCTGGCCATGGATCATGTCGCTGAGGTCCCACTGCCGAATTTTCGCAAATATGAACGTCAAGGACCTCATCAAGGAGGCACTTGGCGATAATAGACTTTGGCCCGATCGTGGACCTTATGGTCGAGGACTATCCGACGCTGGAATACACGGTCCAATACCGTGAGACGTCGCTCAATTTCGCTTTGCGGATGATGGAGAAGTTCGGGATCTATTACTACTTCAAATTCGACAAAGGCGACGGCGGCTCGCCCAGTCAACATTATCTGGTCCTTGCCGACTCGGCCAATCATGAAACCCTGCCGGCGCCGAGTTCAATCCTCTATGTCCCGCCCTCCGCCGCCGGGCCGGACGACACCCAATTGTTCAATGACTGGAGCCGGCAGCAGGCGGTCATCCCAGGGATCTTCGAACTCAACGACTACGACTACAATAAGCCGAACGCCAATCTCTCGACTCATGAAGGTTAAGTTGCACCCGCCCTTTGCGAGCCTCGTTTACGACTATCCCGGCGGCTACGATAACAAAGCACTTGGCGAGCGCCTGACGAAAGTGCGGGTAGGAAGCGGAAGGGTGCATTTGATGACCGCTGCTCGGCGGGCGGATATGCGCCGTCACTCACGCCGGGATACTCTGTCCAGCGAACGTCGCAGAACGGCGACTCCCAGGATGGCGACTATCTCATCCTCCGCTGCAACCATTGGTATGGCGACCAATCCTACGCGTCGACAGGCGCGGGCAGCTCGGGTGGCGGGTCCTACTCGGGGAGCTACGAGCTCTCGCGATGTGCGGTTCCCTACCGAATGCCGTTGCGCACTCGCCGGCCTGTCATCATTGGGTCGCAGCCAGCGAAGGTCATCAGCAAGGAGAACCAGGAGATCGACGTCGACAAGCAGGGGCGCGTCCTGGTCGAGTTCTACTGGGACGACACGACCGGCTCCAACAGGCCCAAGAAGACGCCTTCACGACGCGTTCGCGTCGGCCAGTTCTGGGCGGGTCTTCATCGCGGCGCGCTGTTCATTCCCCGCGTCGGCGATGAAGTGATGGTCGAACATGAGAACGGCGATCCCGACCGGCCGATCATCGTCGGCTCAGTCTATAACGGCACGTCCGAGAACCCGGGAAACTTGATCCCGCTCACCCTGCCGGCAATGAAGACTATTAGCGGATTGCTCGGAAAGTCATCAACGGATGGAGGCTCAACGATCCACAACGCGAATTCCTGGTGGTTCGACGACGCGAAGGGGAGCGAACAGTTCTATATTCGGGCCCGCAAGGACCTCTATTTTCGTGCTTACAACAACCAGAACATTCGCATCGGCGCAAATGTAACCGAGACCGTCGGGGGCGACGAGACGATCAACGTCGGGCCGGTCGACGAAGAGGCGGCGAAGGTGGGCGGGTCGAACACGGGAGGAAACTTCACCCTCAACGCCTTTCAGTCGATCACGCTGAACGTCGGGCCCTCGGACATGCCTCTAACCCAGATCAAGATGGATCAGGAGAGCATCACGCTGAGTGTCGGGCCCGAGTGGCTTACTCGCCCAAATCAGGATGGACGCCAGCGGCGTGACCATCAGCGGCACTCCAGTCTCGCAACTTATGGTGCAGCCCAGCGGCATCACGACAGTGACGCCCACCGTGACCGTTGGCTTTCGGGCCTGTGACTTTCGCGTCGCCATCCGTCACGATTCCCATCGCCGAAATCGGCGTCGCGAATATCGGCGCCGGGACGGTCGGCGGCATCGCGCCTCTGGTCTGAGAAAACGCCAATGCCATCGCGCATTCGATTTGCTTCCGCTCATAGCGTCTTCGAGGCGTTCCCCGATCTGAGCTACGTCGCGACTCGCCCCGCGAACGACATCGACCCGCTCGATCATGCGCGCGCTCTCTCGACTTCCTCGCGTCCAAGCAACTCGGTGCTTTTCATCAGCCATCTGCTTCCGCGCCGCGAAGCGGTTTGGTGGGCGATTCAGTGTGTTCGCGCGCTGACCGGGGGTGAGGCTGACGACGAAGCCCTTCGCGCCGCCGAAACCTGGGTGCGGACGCCCGAGGACGACAACCGCCGCGCGGCGCTCGGAATCGCGAGCGACGCTGATCGGCGGAAGCCGACGACGTGGCTCGCTTTCGCCGCCGGCTGGTCGGGCGGCAGTCTCCTTGCCGCCGGATCAAAAGCCCGTTCCGCCCCCGCCCGGGGCCTGTGCGATGGCGGCGAATAGCGCGATCATGCTGGCGGTCGCCGCCGGCGATCCACGCGCAATTGCTGGACAGGATCGCAGCCTGCGCGGAGGCGGGCGTTCGATTCGCGGACGGCGGGGAGCCCACGGTCTCGAACCTTGGAGCCGCTCGACAATGAGCAGGCGTCCGCTCTCCAGCCCTCTGGGCAATCGGTCAGCCGAGGAAGCGCCTCGGGGATCGGCCTCCACAAAAAGATCTCTATGTCTGCTCGACCGACCGCCCGCATAAAGCCTTGCGGCCATGCGCAAATGACGAAATAATGTTGCTTATCAAGCGCGTTCGGCTGAAATGACCCTTCGATTATCGATCGAAAACGTTGATCGGCTCCCAGACGGCGGCCCGATACGGATCGAGGTCAAGGGACGAGGCCTCGATCTTGGCCGCGATTCGCATCTCGATTGGACGTCTGCCTGATCCAAGCCGAAGCATCTCGGGCAAGCACTGCGAGGTCCGCTATCGCGACGGCGGCTACTGGCTTCATGACGTCTCGACCAATGGCACTTTTGTCAACGGCGCCGAGTATCGGCTCGACGCCCCGTATCTCTTACGGGACGGGGATCGGCTGAGCATCGGGCCCTATATTATCGCCGTTGCGGTCGAAGAGGGGCGAAAGCAACGGAGCTCGGCCGCGGCGGCCGGGGTCGCATTGGACCCGGGTCTGGCCAATGTCTGGGCGCCGGCGGGCGAGGCCGCGGCGCCGGAAATGGGCGTCAAGCGACAAACGACGCAGCCCCGCGACGCGCCGCCGGACTTTCTCGATTTTGCTTCGTTCCTCGAGGCGCCGAAGCTTGCGCCGGAGGTCTCTGCGAGTCCTGGACGATCCGAGGACGATTGGTTGACGGCTAAGCCCGTCCCCCCGCCGCCTCCGATGGACCAGGGCGCTCCGGAGCCCCGCATACCGACGCCTGCGCGGCCGGCGATCGTCGACCCGGCGGTGCGACCGCGATTGCCCAAAGAGCCGCAGCCGGACGGCGCGGCGGCGCTCGAGGTCCTCGATCGCATCGCTCGGGCGGCGGGCGTTCCCCCGGGGGCTTTCTCGTCCCGCAATCCGGACGAGCTCGCCGATGAAATCGGCGCCGTTCTTCGGATGATGGCCGAGAATTTGGGGCAAATGCTGGCCTCGCGCGCAGAGTCGAAGACGCTGATGCGCTCATCGAGCCGAACGATGATCCGGGCGGTCGAAAACAATCCGCTCAAATTTGCGAGTTCCCCGGGGGAGGCGCTCGCCATCATGTTCGGGCCGCGCACGCGAACTTATCTCGACGCGCGGACAACCATCGAGCGCAGCTTCGGCGATCTCAAAACCCATCAAATCCTCACATATAGCGCGATGCAGGGCGCCCTCGACGCATTGTTCGAGGATTTGGCGCCGGAACGGATCGACCGTTCCGTGGAGCCGGAGCATGGCATTGGCGCGCTCATATCCTCCCGGAAGGCCAAGCTGTGGGATATCTACGTCGAGCGATGGCGTTCCAAGACGAAGCGGTCCGACGGGCGTCTGCTTGAGGCGTTCATCGCTTTGTTCGCGCAGGCCTATGACAAGTTGCAGGACAAGGATAACTGAGCGGATCATCGCCAATAGGGTTTCCAGCCGCCAACGCTGGCTTTGAAGGAGCGATGTGAACGGGAACGGATGAGGAAGCGGGGCCGATGTCGTGGAACGCTAAAGTTCACTGGACGGAGGGCCTCTTTCTTCGGCCGCACCATCTTCAGCAAAGCGATCGCTATCTCGAAAACGCGCTGGAAAGCCGCACGCGTCACGTAACCCCGTATCCTTGGGGTTTCGCGGCGCTCGAGATCGACCGAGATCTTGCTCAGCAGAGCAAGTTCGCCCTCCGCAGGGCGGCGGGAGTCATGCCGGACGGAGGCCTGTTTGATTTTCCTGCCGAGTGTCCGCCGCCCGCGCCGATCACCACGCCGGAGACGGCCGCGGGCCAGCTCATCTGGCTCACCATGCCGGCGCGCGCCGACAATTTTCGCGAGGTGAGCGCCGAGCAGGCGGAAAACGCCGCCCGCTATGTGGTCGGCGCCGAAACCGTGATCAATTCGACCGCAAACCTCCGCATCGAGGAGGAAATCGAGGTCGCCTATCCGCGCCTCGCTTATGAGATCCGCAAAACTTCGAAGCCGGGCTATGTGAGCCTGCCGATCGCGCGCATCGTCGAGGTGCATGACCGCACCCTGGTGTTCGACGAGAAATTTGCTCCGCCCGTGCTCGTTTGCGCGGCGCATCCGACCGTCGAAGGCTGGCTCGACCGCGTTATCGGCTGGATCGGCAACAAGCTTGATGAGCTTTCCCGATATGCGAGCGATCCCACCGCAGGCGGCGGCCTGCAGAGTGCCGACTATTTGATCCTCCAATGCTTAAACCGCGAAATCCCCGCGCTAAAGCATTTTCGCACGTCGAAATACGTCCATCCGGAGCGCTTGTATGAGACGCTGCTGCGGATTGCGGGGGAATTGGCGACCTTCACCACGCACGAGCGGCGCGCGCGCGAATATGGCGTTTACGACCATGACGACCTGGAAAGCGTGTTCACGCCATTGTTGCGCGACATTCAGGACTTCCTCAGCGCGCGTCTCGATCGTCGCGCCATCCGGCTCGAGCTGATCGAGCGCGCGCCGAACGCCTATGTGTCGACCATCCGCGATCGCACGCTATTCGCCAATGCGACCTTCGTGCTCGAAGTCTCGGCGCGCCGTCCTCTGACGGAAATCCAGCGCAATCTGCCCGCGTTCCTCAAGGTTGGGCCGAACACCAAGATGAACGAGATCGTGCACGCCCATCTGCCCGGTGTTTCGGTCGTGCACCTGCCGACGCCTCCGCCGCAGATCCGCGCCATTACAGACCACGTCTATTTTTACCTCGACCGCACGTCTCCTTTGTGGCCCGAGTTCAGTCAGGCTACAGCAATTGGAATGCATTTCGCAGGCGATTGGCCAGAGCTCGAGATGGAGCTTTGGGCCGTCAGGGAGGAGCGGCGATGAGCTCCGGCGACGATCCGTTCGGACGAAGCGACAGGACGATCATCCGTCCCAATCCGGCTGGACGGCGCACGCCGACGCCGTCTCCTGGCGCTCCCGCGGAAGGCTCTCCTGCCGGAGGAACCCCGCCGGCTTCGACGCCGACGCCGCCTGTCGCCTACCCGGCGCCGCCGCCGACCGCTCGGCCCAACACGCCTCCATCCGGCCCGGGGCAGGCCGGATGGGACGACTGGATGACGCCGCGCGCGCCGAACAACCTCTATGTCGCGCCCGAGGCGGCGGCGCCGATGACTCCGGCGCCCATGTCGCCGCATGTATCCGTCGACCTCGTCACGGTGGCTACGAGCCCGCTCATGCGGGCGGCCGCGTCGCTTCTCGTAATGCTGGGGCGCTTGCGCGGATCGTTGGTGCGCGCAGGGCCGAACCAGCTCATGGATCAGGTTGCGCAGGCGATCGAGCAATTCGAAATCGACGCGCGCGCCGCTGGCGTTCCCAACGATCAGATCGAGACGGCGAAATATACGCTCGCGGCCACCGCCGACGACATCGTGCAAAATCTGCCGACAACGGACAGCCGGACCTGGACGCAGTACAGCATGTTGGTTCGCTTCTTCAACGAACGGATGGGCGGCGTCCGTTTCTTCAAGGAGCTTGAGCGGGCGAAACAGAATCCCGCCGTGAACTTGGGCGTGCTCGAGATCATGCACGCTTGCTTGAGCCTTGGCTTCGAAGGCGTCTACCGCGCCTCGGGCGGCCCTGGCGCGGCGCAGGGCATCCGGCGAGATCTGTACGAAACAATTCGCCGCGCTCAACCGAAGACGATCGAGGACTTATCCCCGCATTGGCGGGGTCAGGCGGTTCCTCTGTCGATGAGCCGCCTTCAGGTTCCCGTTTGGGCGGTGGCGGCCCTTGCGGCGGTCATTCTGCTCGGTTCCTACCTATATCTTCGCAACGCCCTCTCAGCGCGAGCGGAGACGCTCGCCGTGAAGATGGCGGAGATTCATCCGGCGGGGGAATTGACGATCGCGCGCGAAACCCTTGTCAAACCGCCGCCGGATCCGAAGCCGAGGACGTCCACGCAACTCGAGCGCATCCGCGCGGCGCTGGCCAGGGAAATCATGGCCGGCAAGGTGGGCGCCGATCAGTCGACGACTACGATCTTCATCCGCATCGGCAATGTGGTCTTGTTTCCTTCGGGCGGCGCGAAGGTCAGCGATTCCTTCGCTCCGATCGCGGCCAAGATCGCCGCCGCTCTCGACCGGGAACCGGGCGCCGTTCACGTCGACGGCTACACCGACGCCGATCCAATTCATACCGTCGCCTTCCCGTCGAACTTCGAGCTCTCGCAGGCGCGCGCCAAGTCGGTCGCGGCCATGCTGAAGCCGGGCCTCACGAATCCGGAACGGCTCGCGGTGACTGGGAAGGGCCCCGGCAATCCGATCGCTCCAAACGACACGGAGTTCAACAAATCGAAAAACCGCCGCGTCGAAGTCTCCATCCCGAGAGCCGACTAGGGAGGCTTCGTTGCGGTCAAGAAGGCGCTCTCGATGACCGTGGTGGCCTGGCTATGGATCGGGCTCAGTATCCTCGGGGCCATTGTCCTCGTTGCTGTCATTTGGCTCGCGGGGCCGCTCGTCTCGATCGGCGACGTGCAGCCCTTCGACAGCGTCCTCGTTCGGTCGATCATCGTCGCTCTGATCCTGCTCGGCGTCGCAGGCGCCATCGCCTGGCGCATCATCTCGCGGCGCCGCGCCGCCGCCAAGATCGCCCAGGCGATGACCGAGACGGTTGCCGAAGACAGCGATGCGCCGGTTCTGAAGCAGAAGATGGAGGACGCCCTTGCGGTCCTCAAACGGACCGGCAAGTCGAATGCGCGCGCCCTATACGACCTTCCCTGGTACCTCATCATCGGCCCGCCCGGCGCCGGCAAGACGACGGCGCTCGTCAATTCAGGTCTCAAGTTTCCGCTCGCCGGGGACAATGCTGCCATGGCCGTGCAGGGCGTCGGCGGAACGCGATATTGCGACTGGTGGTTCACTGATCAAGCGGTGCTGATCGATACGGCAGGCCGCTATACGACGCAGGATTCGGACACTAAGGCCGATCGGCGCAGTTGGCTCGCCTTCCTCGACATGCTGAGCCGCAATCGCCCTCGCCAGCCGATCAACGGGGTCATTGTCGCCATCAGCATCACGGATGTTCTCAATCTGCCGGCGAAGGAAGTGGCGGCGCACGCCGATGCGATCCGCAAGCGCCTGGACGAATTGCACGAGGAACTGAAGGTCGACTTCCCCGTCTACGCGGTCTTCACCAAGATGGATCTCGTGGAGGGCTTCACTCAATATTTTGCCGATCTGGACGAGATGAAGCGACAGGCGGTCTGGGGAGCGACGTTCCAGACCACCGACAAGAAGGCCAATAACGTCGGCAAGGTCCCGGAGGAGATCGACCTCCTCATTCAGCGCATCTCGGAGAGGATGCCGGAACGGCTGCAGGAGGAGCCTGATCTCAGGTCGAGGGCGATCCTGTTCGGATTTCCGGCGCAGCTCGGCGCCATCCGAAAGCCGATCGCCGACTTCCTCAATCGCATCTTCGAGCCCACGCGCTACCAGGCGACCGCGATCTTGCGCGGCTTCTACTTCACTTCGGGGACGCAGGAGGGAACGCCATTCGACGCCGTCATCGGCGCCTTGCAAAAGAGCTACGGCGTGCAGAGCCTCGGCAGCGTCGGCTTTTCGGGGACGGGCAAAAGCTTCTTCCTGGCAGACTTGCTGACGAAGGTGATCTTTGGCGAGGCCGGGTGGGTCTCGACCAACATTGCCGCCGTGCGCAGATCGCTGGCGTTCAGAGCCGCGGCTTTCACGCTTATCGGCCTCGCCACCGCGGGCATTCTGGGCTTGTGGTGGATGAGCTACACCCGCAACGCCGCGCTCATTTCCGCAACTGAGCAAGGCGTCAATGATTACGCCACGATCGCCGGGCCGTTCATCAAGCAGAATTCGGTCACAGATCCCAGTCTGTTGCCCATTTACGAGTTGATCGGCTCGCTGCCCAATCTGCCGGTCGGCTACGCCAAGCGCAACAATTCCACGCCGGTCGAACAGACGTTTGGCCTCAGCCAGCGCCCCCGCCTGCAGGACGCGTCGAACGATCTCTACCGGCAGGCCCTTGAACGGCTTTTGCGGCCACGGCTCATCCTCTCCCTTGAGCAGCAGATCCAGAAGAACATCGACGATCCAAGCTTCGTCTATGAGGCGCTCAAGGTCTATCTGATGCTTGGTGGCAAGGCGCCGCAGGTCGATAACAATTTGATCCTCGCCTGGTTCACGCGGGACTGGGAGGAGCGCACGTTCCCTGGCGCGCCGAACGCCGAGGGGCGGGCGCTGCTTCGCAAGCATCTCGAGGCCATGCTCGACATGGATGACGGGCAAGCGAGGAAGGTTTCGCTTAACGGCCCGTTGGTCGAGCAAGCACAGGCCACGCTTGCGCGCATGCGCGTGGCCGAGCGCGCCTACACGCTTCTAAAGTCTGAGGCGCATAACGCCGAGGTCGAGGACTGGATCGCCTCCCAACGCGGCGGACCGGATATGAACCTGGTGTTCGAGGCGGCGAACGGCGCGAACCTGGACACCGTTCGGGTCCCCGGCTTTTTTACCTACGAAGGCTTCTACAACGCATTGCTCGCGCATCTGCAGACGATCCGCGACAAGCTTGAGAAGGACAATTGGGTGCTCGGAGCGTCCGGCGACCAGAACGCCGTGCAGCAGCAGTTCGCCAGTCTCTACCCCGGGATCCTCGAGCTCTACGGCCGCGACTTCATCGCAGCCTGGACCGCGGCGATCAACAACCTTCAACTGAAGCCGCTGCTTAACGACAAGCCGAAATATCTGAAGCTGAGCGCGGCCTCGGCGCCGACCTCGCCCATACGTTTGATCTTCGAATCTATTCGCGACGAGACGGCTTTAACCCGCGAGCGTCCCAAGCCTCCGGCCGAGAAAGACTCCTCGCTGGATAAGGTGAAGGAGGAGGCCTTGACCAAAGCGGGCAGCCGAATGGGCAGCGTGGGAAGGGAAGCCCTGGACCTTGCGATGAAGAGCCAACGCAAGGCGGGTGATCCGCCGCCTGAGACGCCGGGCGGTTCGATCGAAGCCTATTTCAAGCCGATCGCGATCATGGTCGACGGGCAGCCCGGATCGCGGCCGATCGACCAGCTCCTCGCCAATCTGAACGAGCTTTACCGGCAGCTCGTTCTAGCGGCGGAGAACCCGGCGCAGGCCAAGCAGGCGCTGGAGCAGGTCGACGTGCAAGTGGCGAGTTCTCAGAGCCAACGCGACGCGCCTGCCGCAACCGCTTGCTGGCATGATCGACAAGGTCGCCAAGGATGCAGCGGGCGACGCCAATGCGAGCTCGATCGCCCAGATCGCCGACGCGATGGTTCAGAACGTGACGGGCATCTGCCAGCAAATCATCGCCAACCGCTACCCCTTCGCAAAGAGCGATCGGGATACGCCGCTGGCGGATTTTGCCAAGCTGTTCGCCCCGAACGGCATCATCGACAAGTTCTACTCCGCCAGTCTCGACCCGCTGGTGAACAGAAGCGGCAAGAGATGGGTCTGGCGCACCAATCCCAATCTCGCGCGCAAACTGTCCGACACAACCTTGCGGCAATTCCAGCAAGCAGCCGACATTCGCGACGCCTTATTCCCGACCGGCGGGACAACGCCGAATGTCAGTTTTGAAGTGAAGCCGCTGACGCTGAGCAGCGACGCCCAGACCGCGACGCTCACGATCAACGGCGCGACCGTCGTCGCTCAGCAGAGCGCTGCGAATTCCCCCGTCACCGTGCCATGGCCAGGCGCAGGCGCGGGTGAAGCCTCTATCGTGATGGCGCCCGACATGCCCGACCGCCAGTCCAAGCTCGAGCGCACCGGGGCGTGGGCGTTGTTCCGCCTCGTCGACTCCGGCTCATCGATCGAGAGCGGCAACGCGCTCAAGGTCAGCTTCGTCGTTTTCGGGCGCGAGGTCTCCTATGAGTTCACGTCGTCGTCCCTCGCCAATCCCCTGAGCATGCCAGCGCTCAGGCAGTTCAAGTGCCCGAACGGGCTCTGATTCTCATGTCCGCCGGACTCTTCGGAAAGCTCCCCGCCAAGCGCGATTTCATCGGCATGAACGCGTCGCGACGTTTCCTCGAGGCTTGGGAGCCGTGGCTCCAGGCGGGTGTGGCGATGTCGAAACAGATGCTGGGGGACGCCTGGATCGAGACCTACAACCGCGCCCCGATCTGGCGCTATTGGCTGGGCGCGGACTTTTGCGGCGAGGCGATGATCGGCGCGTTCATGCCGTCGGTCGATGGGGTGGGGCGCTCCTTTCCGCTCGCCATTTTCGTCGGCGAAGGCGACGCATCGCTGCCGCCGCCCGAACTCGAGCCGAACGACGCCTGGTTCGAAGCGGCCGAGGCGGTCCTTCTCGACGCCCTCGAACCCGGAGCGACGCTCGAGCTCATCGCCGAGAAAGTCGCGGCTCTGCCCGCGCCGGCGGTTCAATCTCCGTTGACCAAGGATGGCGGTTTCGAAGAACTGGCCGAGGGCGGCGTCCTCGCCCGAAACGTGGCAAACGAGGTCTCCGCCGCCTTTTTCGCCGCGCGTCGCTTCGGGCGAAGGCGAGCGTTTGCGTCCCAGACCTTCTGGTGGACGATCGGCGGCGAGGGCTTTCCTTCGCTTGGCCTTCTCGAGGTCGGCCTGCCTCCCGCGACCCGCTTTGCCGACATGCTGACCGGAACTTTCGCGGATAGAGCCGCGGTCGTTTTGGGCGACGCGACATGACCGCCGCTCGCGCCCCCAAGGCTCACCTTTGGTCGCAACGCAAGGATCGCGTATCATTGGGCCTGACGCGCCTCGCTTACAGGACAAGCGGCGATGAATGATCTCTCTCCTCCCGACGCCTCGGCTGCTTTGACGCCGACCGTTTCGCCCCCGCCAGCCGAGCCCCCTGTGACCGCCGACACGCCGGCCGAGGTGTCCGCAGACGCGCCCGCTCCGTCGGCATCCGTGCTGACGCTCGAAGCCGCCCCGCGGCGCGAGCCTCCGATTAAGTCCGAGCGATCGTCGGCGCCCCCGCTCAAGCCTCTGCCCGAACAGGTCGTCGCTGCGCCGGCCGAGCCTGCGTCCGCCTCGCCGCCGGCGCTGGACGCCTTCGCGCTGCCGCTCGTCTCGGAAGACGATCCATGCGGGCCCGATCTCGATCTCGAAGGCGACGCGGACTTCATGAATTTCATCGCGACCACGGAGGGGCAGCTTCCCGCCAGCTACTATGCCTTCAGTCGCGCTTCGATCGATTTTTCAGCCGCGTCCCAGGCGGCGGAGAAGCTCCTCAAGCGCACGCTCGACCTCCGCTTGCTTGCGCTCATGGCGAAGCTCTCAATCCTCAACCGCGACGTCGCGAGCTTCGCGCAGCGGCTCGGAAATGTCGCTTGGCTGGTCAGAGAGCATTGGCAGGTCGCCAATCCGAAGGCCGACGGCGACGACTATTCGGGGCGCATCGCGCAATTGGCCACGCTCGAGGATAACGCGGTCGTTCTCCTGCCGCTGCAATACGCGCCGCTCATCGAAACGAACCGCGAGGGCGCGCTCTCGTATCGTGACCAGCTACTGGCGAGCGGCGCGGCCCAGCCGCGCTCCGTCACACTTTATGACCTCAGAGGCCAGAAGCAGACGACGGAGCCGGAGAAGTTCATGGCCCCGGCCTCGATCGAGCGAGCCTTGAACGACGTCGAGATCGCAAAGCTGGCCAGCGTCGTCGCGATGCTCACAAGTCTCGGCGCTTCCATCCAGACGATCAACGCGGCCACGACCGAGCATGTCGGCCACGAGAACGCAGTCGCGCTGCCGAAGCTGGCGAAGCTCGTCAGCGACATGACGGAGTTCGTCCGCGCTGCGCTTGTGAGACGCGATCCGTCCCTCGCGCCGCCGCCCCCGTCAGCGCCGACCGACGCCGCCACGGCGCCGAGCGCGGATACCGCGGCGCCGCCCGCCTTCGCTTCGCGCGCCGAGGTCGATGCGGCGCTCGCTTCCGCGTTCGGCTATTTCGCCGCCTCAGAGCCGACGAGCCCCGCGCTGCTCCTCATACGGCAGGCGCGCGAGATGCTCGGCAAGAACCTGTACGAGGTGATGAAGCTGCTCGCGCCGCCGCATGCGGACGCTGCGCGCGTGTTTGTGGGTCCGGACGGCGCGTTCACCGTGCCGGTGAAGAGCCTGTCGAACGCGCCGACCGCGGCCATCCAAAGCGCGCCAGCGGAGCCTGCCGCCAGCCGCGCCGCGGCGATCGCGCTTATCGATGCGGTCGCTGCGCATATGCAAAAGGCGGAGCCGTCGAGCCCCGTGCCTTATCTGCTCGACCGGGCGCGAAATCTCGCGACGCGCGATTTTCTGAGCCTCTTGCAGGACCTCCTGTCGGACGAGGCGATCGCGGCCTTGAAGAAGGGGAAGTGAGTTTACTTCCGGGGGTCGGTCAGGAACGTCGTCCAGTCGGACGAGTCGAGCGTGTCGATCTCCGCGAAGGTGACCGCCTGCAAGCCGCGCCGCCAGCAATTGTCCGCGCCGAAGGCTGTGAACTTGCCGCGGTCGATGCACATAGTCGCCGTGCCGGTCACCAGGTCGACCCCGTCGATATCCGTCGCGTAAAGATAGACGAAGCGGCTCTTGAGCGGGCCGCGAATGGGAGTTGCGCAGGAGCCGGGCGTCGCGACCCACCAGCCCTCGGTTTTGAAGGCCTCGCCCGCGTCCGTCCCGACAGCGATATTGATAAGCGCGTGCGTCTTGTTGCAGACGCGGAAGTCAGCGCGGGCGGGGAGGGAGGCGATAACAAGGAGGGAGATGGCCAGGGGAAATTGCATTTTCTCGCTTCGCGGGCGTCATTGCGAGCGAAGCGAAGCAATCCAGGGGGACGTAGGGCGTTCTACAATTCCTGGATCGCCGCATCGGCCTTCGGCCTCCTCGCGATGACAATTCCCTCCGACCGCCGCGCGCTGCAAGCGCCGGGCGCGGCGATGCGTGCGGCCATCACTCGCTGTCATCTCGGTAGAGTTCGCCCCATTCCTTTTTCCAGACGCCGTCCGGATCCTGAACAACGATGGCGATCTTGAGCTGATTCGCAAGCCGGACGGCGCCAGAAAGGGCGTCCTTGGGCGCCATCGGCTCCGTCACCCGATCTGCGGTCAGCAATTCGTGCGCGCTCTTTGGGCAGAAGACCGTCGCCCATTGTCCATCGGCGCGCTGGGACAGAACGACAGTCACCGCATCGCCCACCAGCTCGTCCACCTGCTCGAATCGATTGGCCATGGGGCCTCCGCTCAGTTCACCTCGTAGACGAACGCGCCGTCGGTCGAGGAGACTTTGGCCTCATGGATCTCCTCCCGAGCCAAGCGAGCGCTTGAGGATCTCGCGCGAGAGCGCCGGCAAGATCGTGTTGGTGATGATGTTGTCGATAACGCGGCCGCCGGAATCCGGATCGTGGCAGAGCGACACGATGTGGTCGATGGCGGTTGGATCGGCGATGAATTTCGCCCGATGGTTCTCCTCGATCCGCTTGCCGATGCGACCGAGCTGCAGGCGCACGATGCCGGCCAGCATCTCGCCCGAAAGCGGATAATAGGGGATCGTGACGATGCGCCCAAGCAATGCGGGGGGGAACACTTCGAGGAGGGCAGGGCGCAACTCGGCGGCGAGCGCCTCCGGGTCGGGCCGCGCATCGGCGCCCGCGGCGCGCATGATGATCTCAGTCCCGACATTCGTTGTCAGCAGGATCAGCGTGTTCTTGAAGTCGATGCGCCGGCCCGTGCCGTCCTCCATCACCCCCTTGTCGAACACCTGGAAGAAGACCTCATGTACGTCGGGATGGGCCTTCTCGATCTCGTCGAGCAGAACGACGCTGTAGGGGCGCCGCCGCACCGCTTCGGTCAGGCGTCCACCCTCGCCATAGCCGACATAGCCGGGCGGCGCGCCCTTGAGCGTCGAGACCGTGTGCGCCTCCTGGAACTCGGACATGTTGATCGTGATGATGTTCTGTTCGCCGCCGTAGAGCGTCTCTGCGAGCGCGAGAGCCGTCTCCGTTTTGCCGACGCCGGAGGGGCCGCAGAGCATGAAGACGCCGATCGGCTTCATCGGATTATCGAGCCGCGCGCGGCTGGTCTCGATGCGCTTGGCGATCATCTCAAGGCCGTGGCTCTGTCCGACAATGCGCTTGTTGAGAATGCCCGCGAGATTGAGCACGGTCTCGACCTCGTCGGCGACCATCTTGCCGACCGGGATTCCCGTCCAGTCGGACACGACCGAGGCGACCGCTTGTTCGTCGACATGCGCGTAGATCATCCGCCTTTCCGGATCGATCTTGCCGAGTTCGTCCACCTTCACGCGGAGGGTCTCGCCGTCCGGCCGCCTTGCGCCATGATCGGGTGAAAGCGCAGGCGCCGGCTCGTCGGTGAGAGGCGGCGGTGCCTCTATCGGCGCGGACGGCGCAGCCTCCGCGGGCGCGGATCCCTTCGCAATTTTCGCGCGCAGCGCGAGAACTTCCTCGACCAGCGCCCGCTCGCGCTCCCAGTCGGCTTTCAGCGCGGCGAGCTTTTCGCGGGCGGTCGCGAGTTTCGTGTCGATCTCGGCGACGCGGGCTTCCTTGGCGGCGCCGAGGTCCCGCTCGCGTATGAGCAACTCCTTTTCAGCTCCGAGCGAGCTGATCTCGACTTCCGCGTCCTCGATCGCCGAGGGCTTGGCGTTCTGACTGATGGCGACGCGGGCGCAAGCCGTGTCGAGGAGGCTCACCGCCTTGTCGGGCAATTGCCGCGCTGGGATATACCGGTTCGACAAATTGACGGCGGCAACGATCGCTTCGTCCGTCACGCGCACCTTGTGGTGCTTCTCCATCGGCGCGACGAGCCCGCGCAACATGACAGCCGCGGTCGCGACGTCCGGCTCGTTGACCATGATCGGCTGGAAGCGCCGGGTCAGCGCCGGGTCCTTCTCGATATATTGCCGGTACTCGGACCAGGTCGTGGCGGCGATGGTGCGCAGCGTTCCGCGCGCGAGCGCAGGCTTCAAAAGGTTCGCCGCGTCGCCCGTGCCCGCCTGTCCCCCGGCGCCGATCAGCGTGTGCGCCTCGTCGATGAAAAGGATGATCGGCGTCGGCGAGGACTGAACCTCGTCGATCACCGAGCGCAGCCGCTGCTCGAATTCTCCCTTCATCGACGCGCCCGCCTGCATGAGGCCGACGTCGAGCACGCAGAGCTTGACCCCCTTGAGCGGCTGGGGCACGTCGCCCGATGCGATGCGCTGGGCGAAACCTTCGACGACGGCGGTTTTGCCGACGCCCGCTTCGCCGGTCAGGATCGGATTGTTCTGCCGCCGGCGCATCAGAACGTCGATGACCTGGCGGACTTCGTCCTCGCGGCCAAGGACGGGGTCCATCTGTCCGGCCTTGGCTTTGGCGGTGAGATCCTGGCTGAACCGGTCGAGCGCAGTCGTGCCTTTGGCGCCGGGCGCGGAGGTCGCGCCTTCCGCGCCGCCCGCGGCGACGCCCGCGCCATCCATCGGGCGAAGGTTGTCTTCGTCGGAGCCTGTCCAGATCGCGCCGTGACCGGCGGCGACCTCATCGACAGGAAGCTTGGCGAATTCCTGTGAGACGCCAATGAGCGCGCGCCTCAATTCGAGCGACTTCAGCATGCCGACCAGAAGATGGCCGGTGCGGATCTGGGTCTCCCCGAACAGCAGGGTCGCATAGTGCCAGCCGCGATCGAGGGCGTCGGCGACCTGGTTCGAGATGCCCGGCATCTCGGTTTCGTTCTTGCGGAATCCGTTGACCATCGCGGTCGCGTCCGCCAGTAGCTTCGCGCGGTCGAGCTTGAAATGATCGGCGGTGAGCGCGAGATCCGTGCGGTCCTTCTGCAGGGTGTGCATGAGCCAATGGGCGAGCTCGAGGTTACGGTTTCCGGCGCTCTTGGCCTGCCGCAAGCCTTGCAGGAACAACTCATAGCCGATGCGGTTCAGCTTTCCGGCGACCGCTTCGATGCTGATGTCCGCGCCCATGGGCAAATTCCCTTACATTGCGCTTTCAAGGCGGCTGACGACGTGGAATCGCGCGTCGCGCCGGAACGTCTCGTCCGTCTTCGCCCAGTTTGGCGACATCCAGCTTGTCCACCCGATCTGCGCGTCGCGGCCGAGTCTCACCGGCGTAATCTGGCCCGCAGGAATTGCGAGCTCCATGTCCCAGTCGTATTCGAGGCCGAGGTAAAGAAAGACGGTGTCGGCGATCTGCCGCGCGACCGGCGAGCCCGGCAGAAACTCCCGGAAATGCTTGATGTCTCGCACAAACACACGGATGCGAAACTTGTCGCTGACCGTGTACATGCTCGCGCCAGCAACGCAATCCTGGCCCAGGCGGCTGTTGGCTGCGCCTAAGCGCGTGCGTTCGGCGGAATCGAGCTCGAGCCAGCTGCCGACGAATTCCTCGATCTCGACGCGCGTCTCGAGATAGCTCGTGAGAAACGCCCGCAGTCGTGACGCGCTCTTGACCCGTGCCGCGAGCAAGCCGGCGTAGGGCAGCTTGGCGAAATCGGAGATCGAGTCGGCGTCGCGGAAAGCGGGCGTTCCGATGCCGATCATCGCGCCGATATAGGCGCGAAAGCGGTCCTCGTCGGGCCGATCATGTTGAGTGACCGGGCGCGCGTCCGCCCAGGCGCGAAAGAATAGCGCGAGGAAGCGGCGCTGGAAAATGTCGACGAAACGGGGGAACGCGTCGTCCCGCTCGAGCAGCCAGCTGTAGGCTTCGTCAGTCGTCGTTAGCGGCAGGGCGCCCTGCGGGCCGAACATGCCCAAGAAACGGGCCATGAGACGCATGCGCCCGTTCGTTCCGACCGACGCAGCTTCGAGGTTCGAATCGGGAAATTCGAGATAGGGATTTTGCGAGATCTCGACGAATTCGTCCTCGAGCCTACGCGCTTCGCCGATCCGCGGTTTGGCTGGATTTTCCCGTTCGAGGCGCCGCAGCACCGCGAGCATATCGAAGCGCCACGGCTCGGCTTGAAGCTCCGGGCGGAACATCAGAGAACGCCTCTCAAGCCCAGACGCGGGGGCCAGCGCATCATCTCGCCGCGCTCGACGGTGCGGACGATCGTCTGGGTGAAGTGGTTGACCGCGATATATTCGGCGAAGAAGCGGTCGAGCACGGCGCCAAGTAGAAAAGCGCCCGAGCCTTCGAACGAGCGGCCTTCCAGGACGATCGTGATCTCAAGCCCGCGCGCCGCGGCTGCGCCCGACGCCTGACGCAGCCGCCGCACGACCGGACGCGTCGTGACGCTGCGCACCCCACGGATCTTGGCGTCGGCCGCGGCGTCGGAAAGATCGGCGAACAGAACCAGCGTCTCGCGAAGCGCGGTAGCGCCGTCCTGGGCCCGGTCCACGAGCCCCAAGTGATTGAGGCTCAACATGCTGATGAGGCGCCAGGCGACCTCTCCCGTCGAAGCGTCGAGTCCTCGTCCCTCGATCGAGGTGAGCGCGGGCTCGAGCGGTTTGGTTGGACCGCCGACGCAGGTGAGCTCGAGCTCCACGTCGTCGAGGAAGCGGAAGTCGGCGCCGCTCTCGCCCACCGGAAGGTGCGCGGCGAGGTGCCGATTGGTGCAGAGCGCATCGACGCTAAGCTCGGCGACGCGCAAACTTTCGTCCGGGTCCGCGCGCTCGCCGAGCGACAGAAAAACGTCCGTTCCGACGTAATCGGAAACTGGCCCGAATTTCCTTTCGTCGGCGGTCCGCCGCCGGGGCAGGCGGCGGATGGTGTAGGTGAGGCCGGTCGGGTTGCGGGCGGCTCTGGCGGAATAGAGCGGTTCGACGGCAAGCTTTTGCGGCGAGCCTGGCGCGTGGGCGAACACCCGGACGACGCGATTGGTCTCGAAAGTCGAGCGTGCGGGTCCGGTCCGGAATGACTGGAAATTCGAACTGGTTGGACTTGACTGGAATGCGGTCCAGCCGCTTCTCGAAGAGATTGGCGCCCGGCGCCGTATAGAGCGCGAACATCTCCTTGCGCACCGCTGCGGCCAATTGCGGGTTTATGTCGTCGAAGGCGAAGACGACGTCGATCGACTTGGCGTCGAGGCGCGAGGCGACGGCATCGAGATCGGCGAGGTCAAAGCCAAGGAAACGGCGCGGAAACGCGAAATAGTCGCGCAGGAAGTCGAATCCGCGGAACAGCTGGTTGTCGTTCGGGATCAGCGCCTCGCCTTCGCCCCAGCCGATCTGACGGATCATGTCGGCGCGACCGGGGGTGATGACCGGATCGCCGAAAGCGTCAAGCATACGAAAGTAGACGCCCGTGCAATGCGCGAACAGCTGCTCGTATAGCGCCACCGCATCGGTTTCCTGGCCGAGCAGATGGAAGCGGAGCGACTTCACCCGATAGGAGGAGAACCGCAGCTCCGGACGGGTCTGCGCTTCCTTGTCGGCGGCCTCATCCTCAGCCGCGATGGCGCTGCGCACGGTCAGCTGAAGCCTAAGGCTCGCAGCGCAGCTCAAGCGGGCGTTTGGCACCAGAGCCTGGAAGGCTCCAGAGCTCGTCAGATACTCCGCCTTGACGATATCGAAGGGCCAGAGCGTGATCGGCTCCGCGAGCGTGAACCGGCAGGCGACGTTGCGCTGCGCCTCGCGATAGGTGGCGTCGAACACGGAGCCTTGGGCGATGGTTCTCCCGTCGCGGAGCGCCGGGTCGCCGAATTTGGGCTTCGCGCGAAGGAGAACGAAGGACGGGGTCGGGGCGAGATAATGCGGCGCGAGCTGGTCGATGAGGTTCGTGGTGAAATCGGCGAACTCATGCTTGAGCTTGAGTTGGACCCGGGCGGCGAGGAACGCGGCGCCCTCGAGAAGTCCGGAGATCATCGGGTCGGCGGCGTCGCCGACGAGCCCGCCAAGCCGCTCGGCGATACCCGGATAGTCCTCAGCAAATTCAGCCGCCTGCTCGCGCAAGATCGCGAGCTCTTGGTTATAGAACCTCAGGAATTCGCGGTTCATCGCTTTAGAGCCGGTCGAGCTTGATCTTACCGGAGTCGAGCTCCACCTCGGCGATGAATTGCACCGGAACCTCGACCGGCTGCGTCTTCAGCGCTGCGGTGACGAGAAACCTCACCCTCAATTCGTCGGGCGACGCCGTATCGTCTCGGCGCGCCTTGATCGAACCGGCGAGGAGCCGCGGCTCAAAGTCGCGAAGCGCAATTTCGATCTCGCGCGCGATGCCGTTCGTTTCGTTCTCGTCGATCGTTCGCCGCGTTAGCGACGGGAAGCCGAAATTGATGATGGACCTTCGCACCTCGGGAGCTGTCGACAAATCTTCGATCAATTCCAAATTGGTCGTATTGAACAGCGCGACGAGCTCGGTGTTGACCGCCTTGCGCAGTTCGGCCTCTGGGATTGGAGCTCGCGCCTTCAAGCGCCGGGAGGCGATCACCCGGTCGCCGTGATCGCGGATATCGACCTTACGCGTCGCGTCGCGATCCCGGTGCGCAACGCGAAAAGCGTGCATGAGCGGCGGCGCCAAACGATCGTTTTTCTGAGTTGGCGCCGCCACGTCCCGCTCCACCGTCGCCTTCCAGGCCTCTCCGGGATTTTCCCGCGCCCCGCGCGCCTGCCGGCAGATCGCGGCGCGTGAAATGCGGGCGCGTCAAGTCACCTGGCCCGACTTGACGTCGACCTCAAAGAAAGGCTGCGCCTGATCTCCGCCTGTCTCGCTCTGCTGCTTATAAGTGTATTTGATTTTCGCGAAGGTAAGCGTGAACGATTCACTTGGCGTTTCGTTTCCCGCCGCATCGCCCATGCTGATGTTCGTTATATAAACTTCTGTCATCTCGAACAATTGGTATTCGAGCTTGTCGTCGCCGGCAGCCTTGCGAACGTGTAGCTTTCCTGACGGGATATGCTTTCCCGTATAGCAGAGCTTGAACAGAATTGGCGATGCATTGTCGACGATCTTGGTGAAGGACATGTCATGGATATTGCCCTTCCCGCCGCCCGAGGCGCCGCCGCCCATGTGGGCGCTGCCGCTGTTCGAGGCGCCCCAGGAGAATGAAGAAATGTCGATCTTATCGACGAAGTCCTGAACCTTCGACTCGCCAGTGACGTTGTCGAGTTCGAGAATCATGTCAACGGCCATATCAAGTGCTCCTTGTTATTTTCAATGAAATGAACAGTTGCCTCCACACCCAGGAAAGCCGCGCTTTCCCAAGCCGCCCTATCCGCGGCGGCCCGCCGCGAAGAGACGTCAGCCTTTACGTTCGGCCAGCGACGCAACCAGGCTCATGCCGATGTCCATGCCTTCCAGTTGGAAATGCGGTCGCAGCCAAACGTTGGCGGAATAATAGCCCGGATTTTCCTCGTTCGGGATCACGGTGACCTTGGCGCCGGCGAGCGGCTTGATCGCCTTGACCTGTTCGCTCGAGTTTTTCGGATCGGCGTCGACGTAACGGACGATCCAGTTGTTGAGCCACCGCTCGAGCTGATCTTTTTCCTTCGTCGAGCCGATCTTATCGCGCACCATGCATTTGAGATAATGCGCAAAACGCGAGACGGCGAACATGTAAGGAATGCGCGCCGACAAGTTCTCCGACGCGGTCGCCTCGGGCTTGTCCATGAGCTTCGGCTTGTAGACCGATTGGGCGCCGATGAAGGCGGCCTTGTCGGTGTTCTTCCGATGCACGATCGAGATGAGACCGACCTTCGACAATTCGGCTTCGCGCCGGTCCGTGATTGCGATTTCGGTCGGACATTTCATGTCGACGCCGCCGTCGTCGGTCGGGAATGTATGCACCGGGAGATTGAGCACCTCGCCGCCGGATTCGACGCCGCGGATTCGCACCGTCCAGCCATATTCCTTAAAGGCGCGATTGATGTTCGTTCCCATCACGTAGGCAGCGTTCATCCAGCCATATTTTTCGCCCTTGTTCCCGTCCGTGTCTTCTTCGAAGGCGAATTCCTCGACCGGCTCCGTCTTCGCGCCATAGGGCAGGCGCGACAAGACGCGCGGCATGCATAAGGCGACATAGCGGCTGTCGACGGAATCGCGTAAGCCCTTCCAGGCCGCGTAATCCGGCGTGTCCATGAGCTTCCCGATGTCGCGAGGGTTCATGAGATCGCGCCAGGAATCCATGCCAAGCAGATTGGGGTCCGCGCCGGTGATGAGCGGCGCGAGCGAGGCGGAAGCGATCTTCGAGAGATCGCGCAGGAGCTGCACGTCCACCGCATTGTGACTGAAGGAATAGTCCGCGACCAACGCCCCATAGGGCTCGCCGCCCAGCGTGCCGAACTCGCTCTCGTAGACGGCCTTGAACAGCGGGCTCTGGTCCCAGCGTGCGCCGGGATAATTGTTCTTGAGGTTGCGGTAGAGCTCCATCTTTCCGACGTTCATCACGCGGATTTTGAGCGACGCGTCAGTCTCAGAGTTGAACACAAGATAGTTCAGCCCGCGCCAGGCGCTTTCGAGCTGCTGGAACTCGGGCGCGTGCAGCACTTCGTTCATCTGCGCCGAGAGCTTCTCGTCGAGCCGCGCGATCATCTCCTCGATCGTGTCGAGGACTTCACTCTTGACGAGGCTCGAGTCGGACAGCGCTTGGGTAACCAGTGTCTGGATTGCGTTCTCAACCTCGGTTGCTGCGCGTTCGGTGCGGGGCTTGAAGTTCCCCTTCAGCACCTGCGCGAACTCTTCCGCTTCGACTGGCGCTGGCGGAGCGACCGTCGACGCCGCAGACTTCTGTTCTTGTTGCGTGGCCATGACGGAGATTCCTCACTTCGCCTCTTGGACCGAGCTTTCGCTCGACGACTTCTGCTCGAGGTTCGACTTCAGCGCCGCCATCAATTGAGGATCGGACAGAAGCTTCTTGAGGCTGTCTTCAGCGGCTGCTTTGCCGTCCATGTATTTCAAGAGATTGGACAGTTGCTCGCGCGCCTGGAGGAGCTTGGCCATCGCCGGCGCCTGACGGGCGATCGCGGCGGGCGAGAAGTCGTCCATCTTCGTGAATTTCAGATTGACCGACAGCTTTTCGCCGCCTTCGCCGCCGCCGAGCTTGTTCTCTACTTTCAGAGACACCGCAGGCTCGATCGCCGCCATGCGCTTGTCGAAATTGTCCATATCGATGTCCAGGAACTTCCGATCGTTCATGTCCGGCTTCGCGACCTGAGACGCATTGCCTGAGAGGTCAGCGAGTACGCCCATAACGAACGGCAGCTCGATCAGTTTTTCCGAATCATAGGGGTCTTCGTACGTTATGTGCACTCGCGGCTTGCGATTACGCGAAATGAATTTTTGCCCTGAGTTGCTGTTCGAGGCCATGATGCTGCTCCTCGTTCTCCCCTTGATCACAGCATATGTGATCGGCGTTGAAGCGCAATACCGAAGTGTTGGATCGGACCCGACTTCAGTCGCGTGCTTGTTTAGGCCCACGCTGGAGTGGGGGCAGTGATGCCGCTCACACTGCCGCCCGCCAAGCGAGGCGGGTTCGGAATTTGGAGTGAGCCGCGCAGAATATCGGAGAGAAAGGGGAACGCGATGTCGGCGCTAATGACGCGCGTCACAGTGCTATGCGCTGCACGGCTTGCTTGGACATGCAATCAGACTGCGGTTGGTGAGCGCGCCGCGGGCGTTCGCTCGGATGACAATTTGTTGCAGAAAAGCAGAAACTGAGATAGGCTTGCCCCATGAACAATTCTGCGCTTCCGCATGGCCTCGACCGTGGGCTGCCGGTTCCCTCTCATCGCCAGCGAAGAAGCGCGGAGAAAAATTTTTACTCGGTTTGTGCCGCGTAACCCATTGATAAGTGTAGATTCAGACGAGAGAATCCAAGGAAATCCAAGCGAATCCAATAGCCATGTATGGGGGCTCTCGCGGCAAACGGCTAGGGGCCAAGAAAACCCAAACCGACCGGATCACTGTCGACAACGAGCCAACCGGGGTCCATCCGAGTGCAAAGCGCCCCTGGCGCCCCGCGGGCGCCGCGAGCCCTCGTTGAGGCCTACTCGTCCTCGTCGCTGGGCTCAGGCTTGGCGTTGGCGCCAGGAATGACGTAGCTCCCCTTCAGCCAGCGGTGCAGGTCGACATCCGCGCAGCGCTTCGAGCAGAACGGGTCATAACGCTCGCTGCGCGGCTTGCCGCAGATCGTGCAGGTCCGGTTGCTCTTGTCCCGATCCGGTCGCCTGGCGGATTTGTCGTCGTCGGCGGTCATTGAACGAGGCTCGCGCTCCAATGTCGGTACACATGATAGCCTTGCCCGCCGAGCAGCGCAGCCGTTTCGCTGAGCGGCAGGCCGACGACGTTGGAGTAGGACCCGACCAGCCGCTCGACGAACGCGCCGGCGAGCCCTTGAATGGCGTACCCGCCGGCCTTGCCGCGCCATTCGGCGCTCATGAGATAGGCCTCGAGCTCATGGCGCGACAGGCGCTTGAACCGCAGACGGGTCTCAACCAGCCGGCGCCGAACGGCGCCGCTCGCGGTGATCAGCGCAAGGCCAGTGAAGACCCGATGGCCGCGACCGGACAAAAGATCGAGGCACAGTTCGGCCTCATCGCGCGTCTCGCATTTCGGCAAGATGCGCCGGCCGACGCCGACCACCGTGTCAGCCGCAAGCGTAAGGCACGGGGCGAGATCCGCGCGGCTGCCCGCGATCGCCGCCGAGGCGAACGCCTTTTCGCCGGCCAGCCGTTCGGCGAGCGCACGCGGCTCTTCGCGCGGGCGTGGCGTCTCGTCGATCTCGGCCGGCAGAACCGCATCGGGCTTGACGCCGATTTGCGCGAGCAGCTGAAGCCTGCGCGGCGAAGCGGACCCCAGCACGAGACGGAGGCCCGAGTGCGAGGCGGAGCAATCGTCGCGCCGCCCGAGAGTCAAGGTCATTTGAAGCGGTAGGTAATGCGTCCCTTGGTCAGATCGTAGGGGGTCATCTCCACGAGCACCTTGTCGCCGGCCAGAACGCGAATGCGATTCTTGCGCATTTTGCCCGCGGTGTGAGCAATGATTTCGTGGTCGTTCTCAAGTTTGACGCGAAAGGTCGCATTGGGCAGCAATTCGACGACGAATCCTGGGAATTCAAGCAATTCTTCTTTCGACATAAGGCTCCTTGTTATGCAGCGCGCCGCCCAAGGCAAAACGGAGGCGGCGGCCTGACGGCCCCTAGCACGTCGGCGGCGGGCTGTCATACCACCGCCGGGTTGTAAGATCGGCGCGCCGCCGCTCGAAATCGCCTAGTCCGCTTTGCGAGACACTTTTTACCGGTGGATGGGGGTCAAACCAAGCTACTTCAGAGCCGTTGCGTCCGATTCGTCCAGAAATCCGAGGATCTCGTGGAAGAACTGCATGCGGTTCTTTTCCAGCATGACGGTATGGGTGCCTTCGCCGAGCTGTATGAAGCGCTTGTAGGGCGTGCTAGTCAGCCTGGCGAAATAAGCCTCCGCCATATAGGTCGGAAGATCGGCATCCCATTCGGCATGGATGAGAAGGGTGGGGACTGTGATCTTTCCTGGGTCGTAGAACGGCTTTCCGGCGCCCCAATAACTGGCGAACTCCGCCCTGACGCCGTTGCCGGCCCGAAGTTTCGGAGGGTTCATTTTGCTGCCGACGGGATCTTCAGCGATCGTCGCGTCCCACCATGCGTCAAAGACGCCCGGCGGGATCAGGGTCGCCTGCTTGTCCTCAGGCACGCCTTTGAGCCAGCGCGCTTTCGCGTCCTCCTTCGCGACCAACCGATAGGCGGCAATCGGACTTGTTGGCGGCGCGACCGCCGGTTGGAAAGTCCAAGCCGGCGCGTAGAGAATCAATCGATTGATCTTGTCATTGTGGTTGGCGGTGTAGGCGCCGGCGATCGACGTGCCCCAAGACCAGCCCATGAGGTCGAGCTTCGAGATGCCGCGCAGCGCCAGAATATAATCGACCGCGGCCCCCAGATCGGCGCCGGCCTCCTCCGAAGTCGCGATGGGCTTGTTCGCCTCAGGCGGCTGATCCATTTCCGGCGGGCGGGTCGACCGCCCGTACGACCGCACATCGACCAGATAGACGTCGAAGCCGTTCTGAGCGAACAGGTCCATCATCGACACGCCGTCGATCGGCAGGTCGAAACTCGTTTCCGCTGGATATGTGGCGCCATGGATGAAGAGCAGCGTCCTGTCCGGCGAAAAGGACGTCATGCCCTCTGCGTGCTTGTTGCGGACATAGAGTTTCATGCTCGGATCCGACGAGGGGATCATCGCTTCGGTCATCGTCAAGCGCGGCGATTGTGCGAAAGCGGTTCCCGACAACGCCAAGCTCACCACCATGGCCCAGCAAAAGACTCGAAGGCTCATACCGATTCCTCCCTACCGCGCATCTTTAACGCGGCTCGAAACATCAGGTCTGTGTAACGCGCACCGCGCGTCAAGGCTCGCCTTGTTCCCGGCGATCGAGAGCGCCGTCACGCTGCAGACGAACGGGCCGTGTCTGCCTTGGAAGGGGACGAGGCCGCCTCAGGCGCGCGCTTTCCCATTCTGCGCTCCTCCAGCCACTGCATCACGACATAAAACGATGGAACGAAGACCACCACGAGACCGGTCGAGGCGATCATGCCGAAGAAAACCGCCATACCGATTGATTTGCGCGCGGAAGCGCCCGCGCCGGTCGCGAGCACAAGCGGAAGAACGCCCAGGATGAAGGCGAACGAAGTCATGAGAATGGGTCGGAATCTCAGCCGCGCCCCTTCTACCGCCGCTTCGGCAATCCCTTTTCCTTCGGCGCGCTGCTGGCGGGCGTATTCGACGATCAGGATCGCGTTCTTAGCGCCAAGCGCGATCAAGAGAATGAGGCCAATCTGCGTGTAGAGGTTGTTGGCGGCGACGCCGGATTGGCTGGCGGCGACGCTGATCGCCCCGAGCGCGGTCAGCGCGGCGACTGTCCCGAGGAGAGCCATCGGCACGCATAGGATCACCGCCAAAGGCAAAATCCAGCTTTCATACTGGCCCGCGAGAACGAAATAGACGAGCAAAAGCGCGAAGCCGAAGACGTAGTAAGTCTGGTTGCCGAGCTGCTTCTCCTGGATAAGACATGGCCGTCCATTCGAAGCCCGCTCCGGTCGGCAACGTTCTGTTGGCGATCTGCTCCATGATGTCGAGCGACTGGCCCGAGCTGAAACCGGGCGCCGGGCTGCCCACAATGGTCGACGACGGATAGAGATTGTAAAGGCTGATGAGGGCCGGACCCTGCACCTCGGTGATATCGACCACTGTTCCGACCGGCGTCATCGTTCCATCGCCCGCCTTGACCTTGAGATTGCGAATGTCGTCGACATCGGCGCGAAACTTGGCCTCCGCTTGCGCATAGATCTGGAAGACGTGGCCGAATTTGGTGATCTGGCCGACATAGTTCGAACCGACGTAGTCGGAGAGGGCGGCGAACAGCTGTCCAACAGTGATGCCAAGCGTCTCCGCCTTGATGCGGTTTACATTGACAAAAATTTGCGGCGCGCCCGCACGGAATGTCGTGGCGACCCGTTGAAGCGAGGATTGCGCGTTGGCGTTGTTGACGAGGGCGTTGGTCAGAGTCTGAAGCAGGGCGTAGTCGAAATTCCCGTTCCTGAGTTCGACCTGCATGGAGAAGCCACCGACGTTGCCGATGCCCTGGATCGGCGGCGGCGGTAGCGCAAAGGCGATAGCCTGGGGCACGCCCTGCAGCCCGCGGTTGAGGCGTTCGATGATCGTACGGACGTCCTGCCCTTCCTCTTTCAGACGCACGTCCCAATCCTTCAAGACGACGAAGGCGACGCCGGCGTTGGCGAGACTCGCCCTGTTGTCGAGAATGGATATGCCGCTCACAGTGACCACGTGCTCGACCCCGGGAACCTTGCTCGCGAGGCCCTGGATCTGCTCCAGAACTCTATCCGTCCGTTCCTTTGATGCGCCGTCCGGCAATTGCGCGGCGACGATCACGTAGCCCTGATCCTCGGTCGGCAGGAACGCGGTCGGCACTCGCGTCAGTCCCCACATCGCGACGCCAACCAGAATGAGCGCCAGAGCGACCATGAGGCCGCTACGATGGACCATACCGCCGATCAGTCGAGTGTAGCCGCGTTCCAGGCCGCCATAGACAGCGTTGAAGCCGCGGTAGAAAAAGTTGCGCCGCTCGGGAGGCTTCGGCGGCCTGAGCCACAACGCGGATTGCGTGGGCTTGAGCGTCAGCGCGTTGATGGCGCTGATGAAGGCGGTGGAGGCGATGACGAGCGCGAATTGCCGATAGAGCTGCCCCGTCAGCCCGGGCAGAAAGGCGGCCGGAATGAACACCGACATGAGCACGAGCGTGATGCCGAGGACCGGCCCTGTCAGGTCGTTCATCGCCCGAGCCGCCGCCTCGCGGCCGGGGAGTCCCTCCTCAACATATCGCGCCACGCCTTCAACTATGACGATCGCGTCGTCGACGACGATGCCGATCGCGAGCACAATAGCGAACAGAGTCGGAAGGTTGATCGAGAAGCCGAGCGCCGCCATCGCCGCGAACGCGCCGATAATCGTGACCGGAACAGTCGTCGCCGGCACCAGCATGGCCCGCCAATCTTGCAGGAAGACGAGGATGACGATGAGCACTAGAATCGCCGCCTCGATGAGCGTGCGGTAGACCTCGGAGATCGCCGCCTTCACAAATTTCGTCGTGTCGTAAGGCACGACATAGTTGAGGCCTTCTGGGAAAGCTTTGGCGAGTTCGTCCATCTTCGCCTTGACTTCGTCGGAGACGGCAATCGCGTTCGCCTCCGGCAGCAACGATACGGCGATGCCGGCGGCGGGCCGGCCGTCGAGATTGAACGATTCGCTGTAGGTTTGCGCGCCAAGCTCGGCGTGCCCCACGTCGCGCACCCTGGTGATGCGGCCGCCGTTGGCCGAATCGACCTTGACGATGATGTTCTCGAACTCCCTCGGGTCGTCGAGCCGGCCCTTGAGATCGAGCGTATATTGGAAGTCCTGGCCCTTCGGCGCCGGTGGCGCGCCGATCTGACCGGCCGCAACCTCCTGGCTCTGCTGTTGGATGACGTTGATAACGTCTTGGGGCGTCAGTCCGCGCGCCTGCAGAAGGTTGGGGTCAAGCCAAATGCGCATGGCGTATTGACCCGCCCCGAGTACGGACACATCGCCGACGCCTGGAAGGCGGCGCAGCTCGTCCTGCACATTGATGACGGCGTAGTTCGACAGGAACAAGCTGTCGAAGCGACTATCCGGAGAGACAAGCCCGACGAACTCGAGGATCGACGTCGACTGCTTCTTTGTCGTGACGCCCTGGAGCTGCACCTCGGCCGGCAGAGACGAAATCGCTGCGGACACGCGATTCTGCACAAGGATCTCGTCTTCGTCGGGATTCGTCCCGATCGCGAAGGTGACGATCAAGCTATAGGTGCCGTCGCTCGCGTTCGTCGACTGCATATAGATCATGTTCTCGACGCCGTTGACGTTCTGCTCGATCGGCAGAGCGACCGTATTGACGAGCGTCATGGCGCTAGCGCCGGGATAGCGAGTCGTCACCTGGACGGTCGGCGGGACAACGTTCGGGTATTGGGAGCTGGGCAGGTTAAAGAGGGCGACCAGGCCGATCAGAATGAAGACGAGCGCCAGCACATTGGCGAGCACTGGCCTCTCGATAAAAAAGCGCGAGATTGCTCCCGCTCGGCCTTCAGAGCTCATTGCTTATCCGAGGCGGCTTTCTCAGGGCTCGACGCCGGCGCCGGCTCGGCCGAAGCCAGTTGGCTGCGCTGCGGATCGACCTTCGCGCCGGGAAAGGCGCGCTGAACGCCCTCGGTCACGACCCAGTCGCTTGGGCTCAAGCCCAATTCGATCACGCGCAGCTGTCCATCGCGCACCCCCGTCGTGACGACCTGCCTCTTCACGACGTTGTCCGGGCCGACGACCAGCACGTAGCTTCCTTCCTGGCTCGTTCCGATCGCGTCGTTTCGTGTCAGCAGCGCCTTGTCCTCCTGTGCAATCGGGGTGCGCACCCGCACGAACAGGCCCGGCAGGATGGCGCCGTCCTTGTTGTCGAACAAGGCGCGCGCGGTCAGCGTGCCGGTGGCGAAATCAACCTGCGGCGAGGCGTAATCGAGATGGCCTTTGTGCGGATAGCCCTCCTCGCCCTGCAGCCCGATCTCCACTGGGACGTCCGACAGTTTCGAGGTGCGCAACGCAATGCCGTGCTTGGCGAGGTTTCTCTGGACCGATAGGATTTGCGGCTCGCTCAAGGTGAAATAGACGTAGAGCGGATCGGTCTGGATGATCGTCGAGAGCTTGGTTGGCCCGGAGACGCCGACCAGCGCGCCGACATCCACGAGGTGGTTCGTGACCACGCCGTCAAACGGAGCAAGCACCTGGGTGTAGCCGAGGTTGATCTTGGCGAGCCAGATTGCCGCCTGGGCATTCAGGATGTCGGCCGCTGACTGGTCCCACTTGGACTTCCACTCCTGCGCCGTCGCCTGGCTAGCGAAATCCTGCCGGGCGAGCGTCTCCTGCCGACCATATTCGGCCTTGTTGTACTCCTCGGTCGCCTGATCGGAGGCGAGCGTCGCCTCCTGCTGGTTAACCTGGGCCTGATAGATGTCGCGCTCGATGCCGAACAATTGCGCGCCCTTTTTTACTGTCGCTCCGTCTACGTAGTTGATCGAGGTGAGAAAGCCCTGCACGCGCGCCACGAGATCGACCGAGGCGAACGCCTGTGTGTTTCCAGTGAGCTCAAGGTATTCGGTGACCGGCTTCTGCAGCGGCTGCGCGACCTGCACCTTGGGCGGCGGCGGCGGAACGTAGGCGTTCTTGCTATTGCAGGCCGCGAGCGTGATCGCCGCAATTGCAAAGGCTGTGGCCCGAGCGGCGCGGCCGAGTGAAAAACGAGGCGGTCGGGTCGACATGAAGACGCTGATCCTGGAAGCGAGCGAACAATATCCGTGGGCGAGCCCGATGGCCATGGCGTCCCTATGATGCCTGACCGGCGTTTGAGCGCAAGAGCTGGATTTGGCCTCTATGACGTCATGCGCTCCAGCGTCCGATAGCGCCTGACCGCGAAGGGGATCGAGGCGAGATAGGCCACAGTGACGGCGACCAGCGCCTGCATGGGAAAGTTGAACAGGATGAGGAGCGCTGCAGCGACACCGACCAAGACCACCGAGACATATTCGCGCGGCACGCGGCCGATCGTTTTGCCCGAGAAGTGCGGCACGCGGCTCGCCATCAACAGGGCCACCGCCAGCACGTACAGGCTCTCGACCACGGCGAATTGCGAGGTCGGCTGGCCGAGATCGAAGGCAGAGTGAACGTAGATCGGCAGCAGGCCGACGATCGCGCCCGCGGGCGCGGGCATGCCGACGAAGAAGATCTTGCGCCATGCCGGCTGATCTTCGTCGATCATGACATTGAAACGGGCGAGGCGCAGAGCGCAGGCCATGGCGAAAAGAAGCGCCGCGACCCAGCCGAAGCTCTTGGCGGCATGCAGGTCAGCGACGTAAAGCACCAGGGCCGGCGCGACGCCGAAGTCGACGAAGTCGGCAAGCGAATCGAGTTCGGCGCCGAAGCGCGAGGTGCCCTTCAAAGCGCGCGCGATTCGCCCATCGAGGCCGTCGAGCACGGCGGCGCCGGCGATCGCGCTCACCGCCCATTCGATCGACCCCTCCATCGCCAAACGGATCGCGGTTAGCCCAAGGCCGAGCGCGAACAGGGTGATGAGGTTGGGGATCAGGAGCCTGAGAGGCACCGCCCGGAGACCGCGACGCCGCCCCGACGCCGGGTCAGCAATCGGCGCCCGGGGCGGGGGGCCGACCTCGTTCACGCCTCAGCTCCGCTGAAAGGGCGGCGGCTCGACCTCCGCCGCAACCTGCGCGATCACCGTCTCGCCGGCGATGGCGCGCAATTCGACGCCGACCACGATGCGCGCGCCCGGCGGCAAGTAAACATCCACGCGCGAGCCGAAACGGATCAACCCAATTCGTTCGCCTGCGCCGAGCAGCGCGCCTTCATGCGTGAAACACACAATTCGTCGTGCGACCAGGCCTGCGATCTGCACCACCCCAAATCGCCCGGAGGGCGCGTCGATGACAATGCTGTTGCGCTCATTGTCCTCGCTCGCCTTGTCAAGATCGGCGTTAAGAAAGAGGCCCGGGTGATAAACAATCTGCGCCACTCTGCCCTGGACCGGGGCGCGGTTCACGTGGCAATCGAAAACCGACATGAAGATCGACACCCGCTGCAACGGCGCCATCCCGAGGCCGAGCTCGGGCGGAGGCGCGGCGAAGCCGGCGAAGCTGACGACGCCGTCGGCGGGCGCAATGACAAGGTCGCTCCGGACCGGCGTGACGCGCGCGGGATCACGAAAGAAATAGGCGCACCAGAGCGTGGCGATGAGGCCGAGCCAGCCTAGCGGCGCCCATATCCACCACAGGATCAGCGTCGCGAGGGCGAAGCCGAACACGAACTTATAGCCTTCAGGATGGATCGGCGCGAGCTGTCCGCGCAGCGATTTGACGATGCTCATTAACCAGCGCTCGAAATGAAGCCGGGCGCACTCATGGCGCCATTCGCTTCCGATGTCACGACGAGGGCTGGGACGCCATCGGGTCGGCAGCGTCGAGGTCGTCTTCTCGGCCGGCCTGGCGCAACAATTCTTGCGCCGCGTCGACTTGTCTCTGACGGCTCCACAGCGCGGAATAAATTCCGCCTCGCGCCAGAAGCTCCTGATGGGAGCCGCGCTCGGCGATGACGCCCTTGTCGAGCACCAGAATTTGGTCAGCGTTGACCACGGTCGACAAGCGATGGGCGATCACAATCGTCGTGCGCCCGCGCGAGACGCGCTCCAGCGCCGACTGAATCTCACGCTCGGTGAAACTGTCGAGCGCCGACGTTGCTTCGTCGAGCACCAAAATCGGCGGCGCCTTGAGCATCGTGCGCGCAATGGCCACCCGCTGCTTTTCGCCGCCGGAGAGCTTGAGACCACGCTCGCCGACTGGCGCCTCGTAGCCTTGCGGCAGCGAGCGAATGAACCGGTCGATCTGGGCATTCTCGGCGGCGGCGACCACCTCGCGCTCGCTCGCTCCATCGCGCCCATAGCGAATGTTGTAGAGGATCGTGTCGTTGAACAGCACCGTGTCCTGCGGCACCATGCCGATCGCGGCGCGCAGCGAGCTCTGAGTGACTGCGCCGATATTTTGGCCATCGATCAGTACGCGCCCCGCGTTCGGCTCGTAGAAGCGGAACAGGAGTCGTGATATCGTCGATTTCCCGGCGCCGGAGGGCCCGACGATGGCGATCGTGTGCCCCGCAGGCGCCTCGAACGAGACGCCGCGCAAAATCGGCCTGCTCGGATCGTAGGCGAAATCGACATTCTCGAACCGGACCACGCCGGCTGTCACCTTTAGAGGCTGGGCGCCGGGGACGTCCTCGATTTCCGGATTCTGCGCCAGGATAGTGAACATCGCCTCGACGTCGATGATCGCCTGCCTGATATCCCGGTAAACCATCCCCATGAAATTGAGAGGCTGATAGAGCTGCAACATGATCAGGTTGACGAGCACGAAGGCGCCAACCGTCTTGGTTCCGCTTCTTACCTCGGCGACGCACATCAGAAGGACGACAATCAGGCCGAGCGTGAAAATGAACGCCTGACCCGCGTTCAGAGCGGCGAGGGATACATAGGTGCGAACGCTCATGCGCTCGTACCGCGCCATCGCTTTGTCGTACCGCGCCGCTTCGCGCTCTTCGGCGCCGAAATATTTCACCGTCTCGAAGTTGAGCAGGCTGTCGATCGCCTTGGTGTTGGCGTCGGTGTCGCTCTCATTCATCGAGCGCCGGATGCCAATGCGCCAATTGGTGGCCAGGGTCGTAAAGACCAAATACACGACCACCGTGACGCTGATCGCGACGACATAGCGCCAGTCGAACGTGATCAGCATGGCGGCGACGATCATTGCGAACTCGACCACCGTCGGGACCGCGGTCAGCATCGAGGTGCGGATGAGGGTCTCGATCGCGTTGCGTCCGCGCTCGAGGACGCGGGTGAGGCCGCCTGTCTTGCGCTCCAAGTGAAAGCGCAGCGACAGGCGGTGCAGGTGCTCAAAGACCTCGATCGCCAACCGGCGCACTGCGTTCATGGCGACGGCCGCGAACAGGGCGTCGCGCCCCTGCTGGGTGAGCGCCATCAGAATCCGCAAGACGCCATAGAGCGCGGTCAGCGCCGCCGCTGCGAGCAGAACGCGCGGCAGCGGGACCGCGTCCAGCGCGAGCTTGCCCGCGACCGCATCGGTCGCCCATTTGTAGGAATAGGGAATTGCGATCGTGAATACCTTCGAGAGCAGCATCAGCGCGAAGGCGAGAAACACGCGCAGCTTCAGATCAGCGCGGTCCGCGGGCCAGATGTAAGGCCATAGAAGGGCTACGGTTCCCGTCAGCGTGTCCCGCCGCGTGGCATTGTTGCGCGCGGCGATGAACGTTGACGTTTTTTGATGCTGCATTGGGACTCACGAGGGCGCCGATCAGTAGGATCGGCAGCCGGCATATAATCGCTTTTCTGGCCGATGACATCCTCATGGCCGCCATATTCTTGCGGTCGATCAACATTCGCGAAGCAGCGGCTCAGGTGAAATGGCCGCCCGCCATAGCGAACCAGGCGCCTGATCGTTCCTGGCTTGCAATTCTAGGAAACGCATAAGTTTTCGCGCGAGGGTTCGGCGGCCCCGACAACCGCTCGCGATGATTCGGTCGAAGCGTTCGCTGCACGTTAACCGCCATCTGTCAAGTGAAGACAGTTCTTTTTTTA
Source organism: uncultured Alphaproteobacteria bacterium (assembly GCA_963730555.1). Lineage (GTDB taxonomy): Bacteria > Pseudomonadota > Alphaproteobacteria > Rhizobiales > Beijerinckiaceae > Roseiarcus. The sequence continues at coordinate 454,105 of CAVSSS010000012.1, forward strand.
TATAAATTCAGCATCCTTCAGACAGCTGATTGCGAGTATTCAGCCAATTCCTTCGAGACCCTAGTTGAAATCATTGTATCTTGTCTTGTGCTATGCTTTCTTTTGCGCTATGCGGGTGTTCCCTCAAGTCGCGACACGCGATTAGGGAAGAGGATGCTCGTCGTGGTCAGGCGAGAAGAAAACGGCCTGAAGCTGATCGCCAACAGGGCGTTCTATCTGCAGGCAACTTACTGGAGTAACGTCAACAATGAGCGATACCACGAACCACATTGAACTCGCCGCGGAGATCGTCTCGGCCTACGTGTCGAACAATTCCGTGCCGTCGAGCGAGTTGCCGACGCTTCTCAGCGACGTTCACGCGGCGCTCGTGCGTGTAGCCACTGGCGCGCAACCGATCGTAGTCGAAGCAGCCAAGCCCGCCGTCCCGCCGAAGAAGTCGATTACCAGCGATTACATCATCTGCTTGGAGGATGGTCGTAAATTCAAGTCGTTGAAGCGGCATTTGCGGACGCAATACAACCTGTCCCCGGAAGAGTATCGGGAGAAATGGGGCCTGCCATCTGACTATCCTATGGTCGCTCCCGCTTACGCCAAGGCGCGCTCGGCGCTCGCGAAGCAGATGGGCCTTGGCCAGCAGCGCCGGCGCCGCAAGTAAGACGTCCGGTAAGTCCCGGCCCCGCATGCCCCGGCTCCCCAAGGCCGGACGGCGCGGGTCCCGAGCGCGGCGCTTCTACTTCGTGCCGAACATGCGGTCGCCAGCGTCGCCTAGACCAGGAATGATGTAGCCGTGCTCGTTGAGCCGCTCATCAACCGCCGCGGTCCAGATCTGCACCTCAGGATGCGCTTTCGTCAGCCGTTCGATCCCCTCAGGAGCGGCGAGAAGGCAGACGAAGCGAATGTCCTTCACCCCGCGCCGCTTGAGGCGGTCGATCGCCGCGACCGCTGAATTTGCGGTCGCGAGCATCGGGTCCATCACGATGACCAGCCGGTCGGCCACATCCGCCGGGGCCTTGAAATAGTATTCCACCGCCTCCAGGGTCTGGGGGTCGCGATAGAGCCCGATATGGGCGACGCGCGCGCTGGGCACGAGGTTGAGCATTCCATCGAGAAATCCGACACCCGCGCGCAAAATCGGCGCAAACACCAGCTTCTTGCCGGAAATCGTGGGCGCCATCATCTTGGCCAGCGGCGTCTCCACCGGGACCATCTCGAGCGGCAAATCGCGCGTCACCTCATATGCGAGAAGCATGCCGATCTCGTTCATGAGCTGCCGGAAGCCTTTGGTCGAAACGGTCTTGTCCCGCATCAGCGTCAGCTTATGCTGCACCAGCGGGTGGGCGACGACGTGAACATTCGGCATCAGCGAGGTCCTGGCCACGGGGAAACACTTTGAAGACCTTGACATTAAACGAAGTCGCTCCCGTGGAGGCCAGCGCGCGCGCCATCGTCCCCAGCTTTGTCGGCCCCGCGCGGCCGACGCCCGCGTCGCGCCGGCGCTGCGAGCGTGCTATTGACGGGCGGAGAAGCGCGATGTCTGCTGAACGGCAAATGGTTTCCTCGACCGCTCCTCAGCTCGGCCGCAACTGGTCTTTGCCCAATATACTGACCTATGCGCGGGTCGCGGCGGTTCCGCTTGTCGCTGGATTCTTGTTCTGGCCGCAGGTGTCGTGGGCGCGATGGACGGCGCTCGCAATCTTTGTCGCCGCTGGAATCAGCGACTTTTTCGACGGCTATCTGGCGCGCGCCTGGTCGCAACAGTCCTCGCTCGGGAGAATGCTGGACCCGATCGCCGACAAGCTTCTCGTTTCGGCGGTGATCCTGGTGCTCGCCGCCAATCAGACCATTTCCGGTCTCACCCTTTGGGCGGCGATCGTCATCCTTTGCCGGGAAATCCTGGTCTCGGGCCTGCGCGAGTATCTGGCCGAGCTCAGAGTTCCGTTGCCGGTTACGGCCCTAGCCAAGTGGAAGACCTCGGTCCAATTCATCGCCCTCGCTTTTCTGATCGCGGGCCCTGCCGGGGAAGCTGTGCTCCCGGGCGCCGTCACGACTGGTATTGTGCTCCTCTGGATCGCCGCCCTCGTTACGCTCTACACCGGCTGGGACTATATGAAGGCGAGCTACGACAATGTCGGGAACGACTGAGAGGAGGACATGAAGGCGCTTTATTTCGCCTGGGTGCGTGAGCGCGTGGGCAGGGCAGAGGAAGAGCTCAATCCGCCCCCGACGGTTAAGACAGTCGGCGACCTTATCGCTTGGCTGCGTGAGCGTGGTGAGGGCTACGCCAATGCATTCGACAAACCGACAGCTGTTCGCGCCGCGCTCGATCGGGTTCACGCCCGCAGCGACGTTTCGATCAAGGGGGTGAAGGAAGTGGCGTTCTTTCCGCCTATGACGGGCGGTTGACAGCAATGGCGACAGTCCGCGTTCAGCGGGAGGATTTCGACCCGGGCGGGGAGGCTGACGCGCTCGCGCGCGGGCGAACCGACGTCGGCGCGGTGGTGAGCTTTATCGGCTGCTGCCGCGATGAGGGCGGATGGCTCGCCGCGCTCGAGCTCGAGCATTATCCCGGCATGGCCGAGGAGGAGATCGCACGCGCGGCGGGCCAGGCCCAAGCGCGCTGGCCGCTCATGGGCGCGACCATAATCCATCGCTATGGCCGTATTGCGCCGGGCGAGCGGATCGTTCTCGTCGCGGTGGCCGCGGAGCATCGTGGCGCGGCGTTCGCGGCGGCCGAGATGCTGATGGATTATCTCAAGACCCGCGCGCCGTTCTGGAAGCGCGCGATACATAGCGATGGCTCTGTCGAAGGATGGATCGAGTCCAAGAAGGACGACGACCTGTCGGCGGCGCGGTGGAGCGCCGCTGACTGACGGTTTACGTCAGGCCCGCGAGGCGATCGCGCGGTAGACCAGCAGCACGACCACGGCGCCGATGACCGCGATGATAATGCTGCCGATGTTTACCCCGGTGACCCCACCGATGCCGAGGAAGCTCGCCAGAAATCCGCCTACGATCGCGCCGACAACGCCAAGCGCGATGTCCATCGTCATGCCGGACCCGGTCTTGTTGACGATCTTGCTGGCGATGAAACCGGCGATCAGACCCAGAATGATCCAGCTGATAATGCCCATATCGAAGCCTCCCAGGCGCCCGCACCGGTCAAGGGAATGTGCGGTATGGACGAGGAAAACGCAAGCCTGTAGTCTTGGTCGTCATATCTTCGAAATACGGCGCTAAGCTGTAGTCGAAAGGAAGGCCTTTCGACTTGGAGGGATGTGGAGGAGGCAACGATGGCCGGCTTTGACGACGCGATGAGAAATGCGGTTCCGGGCGGCAATCTGGCGACGCCGATCGCTGTCGCTGTGGGCGCGCTGATTCTCGGCAAGATGTTTGGCGGCAGCTCAGCGCCAGCGTCCACGCCTTCTGTCCCTATCCCCCCGCCCGGGCAACCCGTGCCAACGAATGCGCCGGCGGGCAGCATTCTCGGCGGCCTCAGTGACCTGATCGGCAAGCTCACCGCGGGCGGAGTGGCGCCGCAAGTCAATTCCTGGGTCGGACACGGGACGAACGAGCCGGTTCAGCCCGGACAACTCGGTTCGGCGCTCGGCCAGGACGTGCTTACTCAGCTTTCGCAGCGCACCGGGATGAGCCAGCAAGAATTGCTGAACCAGCTCTCAGCGGCGCTGCCGCAGATCATCAATCATCTGACGCCAAACGGCCGCATGCCGACTTTGGCCGAGCTCGAGAAGTAAAGCGACCGGCGCCGAAAGAGGTTGAGCGCAAGCGCTCAACCTCAATTCTCGCGACGGGCGGTCAATCTTTCATCACGACCCTCGGGGACATCAGCGAAGGTTTCAGCCCGGCGCCGCCCCCTGGGTGGAAGTGTAGAGCGCATAGAGCGACTGACTTGCGGCGATGAACAATCGGTTCCGTTTGGGTCCGCCGAAGCATATGTTGGCGACGATCTCCGGGATGCGGATACGGCCGATGAGCTTGCCGGCAGGGTTCCATACTGTCACGCCACTGTAACCCACCGCGCGTCCAGCATTGCTCGAGCACCAGACGTTGCCGTCCACATCACAGCGCATGCCGTCTGGCCCGCATTTCACGCCATCAACGACGCAATCGGTGAAGAGCTTTTGGTTCGAGAGCTTGTTGTCGGAGTCGACGTCGAAGACCGAGATGTCACCTTTGCCGCCGGGGCCGGTGTCCCCGGGCCCCTTGCCGGTGCTGATGATATAGAGCTTCTTATAGTCGGGCGAGAACAGAATGCCGTTGGGATCCGGAACCTGATCCTCCGTGACCACGATGTCGAGCTTTCCGCTTGGGTCCCACCGATAGACGTTAGTAGGCAACTCTCGCTTGAACGGCACGAATCCGCCGGGCTGACCGAGCCTGGGATTGATGTGTCCCGGATTACCCGGGCCGCCCTGCGCGTCGACCGTCCCCTCATAGAGCTGGCTGCCATAGGGTGGGTCAGTGAACCAGATGCTGCCGTCCGGATGCGGAACGACATCGTTGGGAGAGTTGAGGTGCTTGCCATTATAGTTGTCGGCGATCACCGTGACTGAGCCGTCGAGCTCGTAGCGCACGACTCGCCGCGTGAGATGCTCGCAGGTGATCTGGCGTCCCTGGAAGTCGAACGTGTTGCCGTTGCCGTTGTTTGTGGGCGTGCGGAACACACTCACGTGACCGTCGTCTTCCAACCATCGCATTTGTCGGTTGTTGGGGATGTCGCTCCAGACGAGATAGCGGCCTTGGGAGTTCCAAGCCGGCCCTTCCGCCCACAGAGATCCGGTCCACAATCGCTGGATCGGCGCGTTGGCTTGGCGAAGGCTGTCGAAGCTCGGATCGACGGTCAGAACGTCAGGGTCGGTGAAATAGACGTTCGGTGGCGCATTAGGCCCGAAATCGCGCGGTGGGCTGGTTATAGTGGTTGGAGGTGCCGCGGGTCCGGTTTGCGCTATGGCGTCCCCAGCCCCCAGGGCTATAGCCCCCGCGCCCGCCGCCATACCCGCAACAAGCGTCCGCCGCGAAACGCCGCCGCCCAAATTTTGAACGCAATTATCCTGATAAGCCATGTGTTCCTCCCCAGATAAAATGCGCGCCTCTTTAAGACGCATGGTTTGTCGAAACACGTTAAGGGTAGTCGGTTTTAGCCGGCCACCGGCGCTACGTTGAACCCCTGTCCTGAGCCCTTTCAACGGCTGGGGGTTAATTCCCAGGGTCATAGCGTTTCCACCGTGCTGGCTGAGGGATAGCGGCCCACAGTTTCGCCAAGAAAGCGCGGACAAAGTAAGCAAGCGCCAGCTGTCGTTGATGTCGTGCAAGAGGCACATAGAGATCAGTCCGTCGGCCCCGTTGAGGAGCAACCCGCAAGCGCGCGGCCGCAGCTCATCTATGACGGCGATTGCGGGTTCTGCGCCTATTGGGCGCGCTATTGGGAGCGGCTGACGGGCGAGGGCGTCGACTATCGCCCTTATCAGCAAGTCCTGCCACAATACCCGACGATCCCGGAAGCCGAATTCCAGCGCGCGGTGCAATTCATCGCGCCTGACGGCCGGCGCGCGAGCGGCGCCGAGGCCAGTTTCCTGACGCTTGCCCATGCGCCCGGCAAAGGATTCTGGCTCGCGCTCTACCGATACCTGCCTGGGTTCGCCCAACTCTCGGAACTGGCCTACGCCGCGATCGCCAAGCGCCGCCCGGCCTTCTTCCGCTTGAGTTTCATGTTGTGGGGCAGGAGCCACGAGCCGCCACGCTACGAGCTCGTCTCGTTCCTGTTCCTTCGCCTGTTCGGGCTGATCACCCTCTGCGCCTTCGTCTCCTTCGCCGTGCAGGCGCAAGGACTGATTGGCAGCCGCGGCATCCTGCCGCTCGCTGAACTTGTCGAGGCTCTCACCCGCTTCAGGGCGGAGCGTTTTTTGCTCGCGCCTATGGTGTTCTGGCTGAACGACAGCGATCTCGCCATTCAGGCCGTGTGCTGGGGCGGGGCCGGCGTCTCGCTGATGCTGGTTCTCAATCTCCTGCCGCGTCTCAGTCTTGGTCTGATATATGCGTTCTATCTCTCGCTCATCTACGCCGGACAGACTTTCATGAACTTCCAGTGGGACACGTTCCTTCTGGAGACCGCGGTCGTTGCGTTCATCATGAGCTTGAGGCCGATCACCGGCGTCTGGCTCGCGCGCTGGCTCGTGTTCCGCTTCATGTTCATGTCGGGGGTCGTCAAGCTGATCAGCGGCGATCCCAACTGGCGCAATCTCACGGCGCTCAACTACCATTTTCTGACGCAGCCGCTGCCGACGCCGCTTGCCTGGTACGCCGCAAAGCTGCCAGCCGGTCTGTTGGAGGCCGCGACCGCTTCCATGTTTGTCGTCGAGCTCGCTCTGCCGTTCCTCATCTTCTGCCCGCGACGCTTAAGGTTTGTCTCGGCGTTCGGGATCCTGTTGCTGGAAGGCTGCATTCTGCTCACCGGCAATTACAATTGGTTCAACTTGCAGACGATATTGCTGTGCCTGCCGCTGTTCGACGACGCGGCGCTGCCGCGAATTTTGCCCTCTCGCCTAACCGGGCTCGCGCGGACGGGCGCGAAATTCAGGCGCCGCGGCGGGCTGTGACAATCGTGATCAACGCCGTCGCGCTCCTCATGGTGTTCCTGAGCCTGATGCAGATGGACGAGCGGTTCGGCGGCAGTCCGCCGGGGCCCGCGGTCGCGATTGACGACATGTTCGAGCCGTTCCATCTGGTGAGCCCATATGGCTTGTTTTCGGTCATGACCACGGAGCGCGACGAGATCATCGTCGAGGGGTCCGATGACGGTGTGCAATGGCGCGAGTACGAATTTCGCTACAAGCCCGGCGACATCAAGCGCGCTCCGCCATGGAATATCCCTCACCAGCCGCGGTTGGACTGGCAGATGTGGTTTGCCGCGCTTGACGACCCGCAACGATTGCCGTGGTTCTCGCGATTTCTCGAGCGCCTATTGGAAAACGAACCGTCGGTGACTGGCCTCTTGGAAAAAATCCTTTCCCGGACAAACCGCCGACTTATGTGCGTGCGGAGCTTTACGAGTACACTTATGCTGGACGTGACCATGCGCCCGGCCAGTGGTGGGAGCGGCGCTTGGCCGGGCTCTACTTCCCCAAGGCTCGCCTGAAGACGACCGGCGAGTGAAGCGCCCGCGGGCGTTCGGCCAGTGAGTGGTCTGGACGCAACGGCAAAACATGCGCCTGCGCGTAACTACCCGCTTGCGCGGTCGACTTCGCCGGCATAGCGAAGGGACCGGGACTTATGCTTTTCGAAAGCGTGCGACATGAAGCTTATTCTGGCGGTCATCAAACCGTTCAAACTGGACGAGGTGCGAGCGACGCTCGATCGGCTCGGCGTCAAGGGGATGACGGTCAGCGAGGCCAATGGCTATGGCCGGCAGAAGGGGCACACGGAAATCTACCGCGGCTCGGAGTATAACGTCGCCTTCATGCCGAAAGTCCGTCTTGAGATCGCAGTCAGCGACCATGAGGTCGAACCGACGATCGAGGCGATCCGGGCTTCCGCGCGAACCGGCCAGATCGGCGACGGCAAGATTTTCGTTCTGCCGATCGAGCGGGCGATGCGCATCCGCACCGCCGAGACCGGAGATGAGGCGTTGTGACGGGGAGGCAAGGTCCGCCCCGCGCTGGCGCGCGCCAGTGTTCACTGGCATAACGGACCGATGATTCGCAGCGTGATCGTGGCAGCCGCGAGCGCCGACCGCAGCCCTCCCGATGAGCCGGGGTTTGGGGTCTATGTCCATTGGCCCTTCTGCCTGTCGAAATGTCCCTATTGCGACTTCAATAGCCACGTGAGGGGCGGGGGAATCGACGAGGCCCGCTATCTCGCGGCGTTCAGGGCGGAAATCGCCCATCGGGCGGGGCTAGCGCCGCGCCGGACGGTGCGCTCGGTGTTCTTCGGCGGCGGCACGCCCTCGCTCATGCGCCCTGAGACGGTGCAGGGGATCATCGACGCAATCGCTTCCGCCTGGCGGCTAGACAAAGAAGCGGAGATTACGCTCGAAGCCAATCCGACCAGCGTCGAAGCGGAGCGGTTTCGCGGCTATCGCTCAGCCGGCGTCAACCGGCTGTCGATCGGCGTGCAGGCGCTGAACGATTTCGACCTCAAGGCCCTCGGCCGCAAGCACACGGTCGTCGAGGCGCTGGCTGCGGTGAGGCTCGCAGCATCGCTCTTTCCCCGCTTCAGCTTCGATCTCATTTACGGCCGGCCTGGACAGAGCGCCGTCGCCTGGCGACGCGAGCTCGCCGAGGGGCTGAATTACGTCGGCGATCATATCTCGCTCTATCAATTGACGATCGAGCCGGACACGATGTTCGAGCGCCTGCGCGATGCGGGCAAGCTCGAGCTGCCGGACGAAGACCTGAGCCTCGCCCTGTTCCAGGCGACGCGGGAATTGACTTATGCGCGTGGGCTTCCGGCGTATGAAGTGTCGAACCACGCCCGCCCCGGCGGCGAGAGCCGCCACAACCTCGTTTACTGGCGTTACGGCGAATATGCCGGCGTTGGTCCTGGCGCGCATGGACGCTTGGTTACGGCGAAAGGGCGCCTCGCGCAGGAGACCGAGCGACACCCGGAAATGTGGCTGACCCAGGTCGAGACCGAAGGCCACGGCTTGGTCGAGAGCACGGCGCTTAGCCGCGAAGAGCAGGGCGATGAATTCCTCCTCATGGGCCTGCGCTTGAGCGAAGGCGTCGACCCCGCGGCGTTTGAAAAGGTGAGCGGGCGCCTCATCGATCCCGACCGGATTCGGAGCCTGATCGAGGACGGTTTTCTCGAGCGCGATGAGCGAGGGCGCATCCGCGTGACCGCGATGGGGGCGCCGCTGCTCGACACGGTGGTCGCCGACGTGGCGGCGTGAGGCCCTCAATTGCCCGTGTCTGGATAGCAGAAGACTAGCAATAAGACTTGACATTTACAGAATTATTGGTTAATCTTCTGCTGTTTGAATGGGTATCCGGCCCCTGGAAGCGCTTCGCAAACTGTTTGCCCGCGATTTTGGGTCGAGGGCCTTTGGAAAAACCGGGAAATGAAAAGGCGGCTAAGCCATTGAAAACAAACCAACGGCGAAATGGCCGATTCATAGATCAAAATGATTTCAATGACTTTACGATCTCCCATGTGAAGCGTTTCATTTCGCATAGCGAAAAGACGGGAACGCAGAAGTTGCGCAAAAAGCAGCTAAGAAAATGAAATTATTGGCTCGCATAACTTTGTGCGGCCGACTAGACCCGTCTCACGTCCCCTTCCGGCCTGGCTTACCGAGTAGCTCAGCGGATTGGCTTTGCACTTTTCAAATTCGGCATCGCGCGCCGAAGCCTGGAGGCCTTGCGTCCGAACGGCGTGAAGGCAAATCGTGAGCGTTTGCCTAGCCTCGCAATAACCGACGCATTCTGCAGAAGATTGCGCCACGCTCGAGAGCACAAACGCCGATACGATCGAAGCAACCATGACTATATTGTTGCGCGCTCGTCTCCTGAGGACTGGCTTCGTCACCTCGGCTTCCTCTTCAATGGACGCAAATTCAATTGCATGGGCGGCGGAAGCTGCGGGAGAATTCAGGCGCTTTTTAGGAAGGGGGTCAGGACTAAAGCGGCCTAGTCTCGGGCGCTTATTCCGCTGCTTGGCGCGGAAGCGACGCCTTGTCGAGCGCCTGGCCCAAGTCTTCGATCAGATCGTCGACGTCCTCGAGGCCAACCGACAACCGGAGCAGGCCCGGCGCAATGCCGAGCGCGGCCCGCTGCTCAGGCTTGAGACGCTGATGGGTCGTCGTCTCCGGATGAGTGATGAGGCTCTTGGCGTCGCCGAGATTGTTGGAGATGCCGATGATGGTGAGCGCGTTGGCGACCCGGAACGCCGCCGCCTTCCCACCCGAGACCTCAAAGGCCACGATCGTGCCGCCGCCTTCCATCTGCCGCTTGGCGAGCGCCGCCTGCGGATGATCGGCGCGGCCCGGATAGAGGGTGCGCCTGACCGCAGGATGCTGGCTGAGGAAGTCCGCGATCTTGTCCGCGCTCCTAGTTTGCGCTGCGACGCGGACGGTCAGGGTCTCCAGCGACTTGAGCAGCGTCCAGGCGTTGAATGGCGATAAGCACGGCCCGGTCTGGCGAAGGAAATTGTGGATGTGGTCGGCGATGAACTTCTCGCTTGCGAGGATCACGCCGCCGAGCACGCGGCCCTGGCCGTCGATGTGTTTGGTGGCCGAGTAGACGACGCAATCGGCGCCGAGCTTCATCGGATGCTGTAGCAATGGCGTGGCGAACACGTTGTCGACCACCAGGGTCGCGCCCGCCCCATGCATGATCTCGGCGACGGCGGCGATATCGACAAGTTCGAGCGTCGGATTGGTCGGCGATTCAAGGAACGCCGTCTTCGTATTCGGACGCAGAGCCGCGCGCCAGGCGTTAAGATCCGCGCCGTCGACGAGGGTCGAGGCGACGCCGAAGCGCGGCAACAGCTCCTCGACCACATAGAGGCACGAGCCGAACAAAGCCCGCGCGGCGACGATGTGGTCGCCCGCCTTGAGCTGGCCCATGAGCGAGGCGGTGACCGCAGCCATCCCGCTCGCTGTCGCGCGCGCGGCCTCCGCGCCTTCGAGCAGCGCCATCCGCCGCTCGAACATCGAGACCGTCGGATTGGCGAAGCGCGAATAGATGAAGCCGGGATCGTCGCCCTTGAAGCGCGCCTCGGCGAGCTCCATCGTGTCGTAGAGATAGCCTTGGGTGAGGAAAAGAGCCTCGGACGTCTCGTCGAAGCCCGAGCGCATCGACCCGCCATGAATCAATTGCGTCGCGGGCCTGAGGGTCTTGGGATCTCGGGATTTGCGCGGGCTCGTCATCGTTCAAGTCTTCTGCGCCGACGGCGCCTGAAGGGCTTGAGATGAGGCGACGATCTGGAATGCGCCCCGATCTTTTAGCCCGTTGTTTAACGTGGCGGCAAGCCGATCGGCTCAAATGACCACGGGTACAGCCTGCATAGCGCCCACGAAGTCTTGGCGTCAAGACCAAGTCTTGGCTTAGGAAAAAGCTCCGTCGGGGACCGACGCCGTCGAGTCGAAGCAGCCACTCGGGCGCGGTTGCAAGAACTTCGCCTCGTGAATGCTTTGGCGCACCGGACAGATGTGATCTTATGAGAGACACGTCAGGACACAATGTGTTTCGGGAGGCGATTTCGCTAATGGACACGTCAATGCCGCGTGTCATCGGTGATTTATGGCGTGACCGCGAGGCGGACGTCCTTTATAAACAGGCCAACGGAGACTTTGACTGAGGCAATCGGGTGACCAATTCAATCGCTCGCGTCCGCACCGAAAATGAAGCGGCAATCCTCGCCGACGTCCGAAACCGATTTGAGAAGACCGAAAACCCTCGTCTGCGACAATTGATGCTCGGCTTAATCGATCATCTCCACGCATTTGTCTGCGAGAATGAAGTTACGTGGGCGGAATGGGAGGGGTCCATGGCGTTTCTTGCCCGGGGCGCGGCAGTGACGAAGGACGGGCGCAATGAGTTTATCGCGCTTTCCGACTCGATCGGCGTCTCGATGCAGGTGCTCGCCGCCTCCCAACCCAAACCTCCCGGAGCAACCATCCCGACGCTAATAGGCCCCTTCTTCCTCACTGAGGCGCCGATCTTTCCGATTGGCGCCGATATCGCTAACGGGGCTTCGGGACAGCCACTTTATGCTTATGGTCGCGTCCTGGACACATCTGGCGAGGCCATAAAAGACGCCATCGTCAACGTTTGGCAGTCAGACGACCGCGGCCTCTATGATGTTCAGGATGATTTTAATCCGGAGAACATGTGGGGGCGGGGGCGGATTCGCTGCGACTCGGAGGGTCATTATGCCTTTTGGAGCGTGATGCCGACTGCTTATCCAGCGCCGATGGATGCCGCGCTAGGCGATCTCATTACAAACACCACGCATAAACATTGGCGGCCGGCACACTTGCATTTCGCCATAGAGACGAAGACCGCAGATCCCTTGTGCACCCACATTTTCGTGCGTGGCAGCGAATATCTTGACAGCGACGTTGCCTTCGGAGTCCGGCCCCAACTCATTGCCGATTTTCCCGAACACGGCCCCAGTATAGCTCCGGACGGTTCGTGGCGAGATCAACCTTACCACACATTGCACTTTGACTTTGTGTTGACGAAGGCCGGGAAATAGCCGCTCACGCCAACTCATGATTCTCGTGCCGCCCAAGAGTCACCGGTAAGGCAAGTTCTCCGCCCGAAGCAGAATCTTGGCGTCAGGCAAGGGGGCGCTAACAACGCGAAACCGCCCTTGAGACCCAACGCTTGTCGCCGCCCCGAACGCCGCTTCCCGTGATCCTCGACCCTCATGAACCAGGCGTGGCGGAAGCCCTGTTCTCCGCTCCGTTCGGCCTGTTCGGGCGGCAGAAGATCAGGGCCATGATCGGCCGGAAATTGATCAGGGCCGAGATTCCGATCGGAGCCGTCCCAGCTTCAGCCCGCTAGTCTGGATCTCAGGCTCAGCAAGGAAGCCTATCGGGTTCGCTCGAGCTTCCTGCCTGGGCGCGGAGAGCACTGTTCGCGAGCGGCTTAAGAGCCTGAACGCGGAGCCCGTTTCGCTCGCGGGCAAGGGCGCGGTGCTGGAGAAAGGGATCGTCTACGTCGCCCGGCTGATGGAGCGGCTCGAGCTGAGGCCGAATCTATCTGGCGCCGCAAACCCGAAGAGCTCGACCGGGCGTATCGACATCTTCACCCGCCTCATCGTCGATGGGGGCGAGGCTTTCGACGACGTGCCGCTCGACTACAAAGGCGAGCTCTGGCTCGAGATTTCGCCCCGCAGCTTCAGTGTCCGCGTCAAGGCGGGGATCGAAGCTGAACCAGGTTCGGTTCCGCAGCCGCCACCCCCAGCAGCGGGATCGGCACACTTTCACTCTGGACGATAGCGCGAACTTCGCAAGCGTCACCTTGCCGCGTCCCTGGTCGATAGCCCGCTCGACATGCGCGAGGGCGTGGTGCTTAGGGTCGACCTTGGCGGTCTGGGCGAACCCGTCGTCGGCTATCGGGCGATCAAGAACAGCGACGTCGTCGACGTCAACCGCCTGCACGGCTACGTGGTCGAGGATTTCTGGGAGCCCATTCACGCCCGCGAGGATCGGCGGCTGATCCTTGATCCAGATCAGTTCTATATCCTGGCTTCCCGGGAGAAAGTGCAGATCCCTTCCGACCTTGCGGCGGAGATGGCGCCGATCGATCCGGCTATTGGGGAGTTTCGCGTTCACTACGCCGGTTTCTTCGATCCCGGCTTCGGGCAGGGCGCGGACGGGCGCCCGTCCGCGCGGGCGGTGTTGGAAGTGCGCAGCCGCGACGTGCCGTTCCTCCTCGAGGACGGCCAGCCGGTCGGCAGGCTGGTGTACGAAAAGCTCGCTGGGCCGCCGGACGCGCTCTATGGCGCCGACGCGACCTCCAATTACCAGCATCAGGGTCTCAAGTTGTCCAAGCATTTCCGGGCTTGAGCGGGCAGGGAGGGCGACGCGCCCGACTTATTGTGACAGTTTGACCCCCAGAACGTCACATTTCGCTTGGCGAGAGGCCACCTTTTCTTATATGAGGTTGGGGTGGCGCGGCGCCGGGAGGCTCCGCGCCGCGAATTTTTCTGGCCGAAGGTCGTCGCCCGCCACGCCGGAAGCCCTAACTTGCATTGAAACAATGGCCAACCCGTTCGAATTCATTCAGCAGGTGCGCGCTGAGGCTGCCAAGGTCGTCTGGCCGACGCGGCGCGAGACCCTTGTCACGACCGGGCTCGTGCTTCTGCTGGTCGTGTTCACGAGCCTGTTCTTCCTCGTCGTCGATGAGGTGCTGCGCACCGTTGTTTCACTGGTGCTGGGCTTCGGGCGCAGCGGCTAGCGTTGGTCATGATCCGGAACGCCCAAACATGAGCATGCGCTGGTATATCGTTCACGCCTATTCCAACTTCGAGAAGAAGGTGGCGGAATCCATTCGCGAGCAGGCGGGCCAACGGGGCCTCTCCGACAAGTTCGAGGAGATCCTGGTGCCGACCGAGCAGGTCGTCGAGATGCGCCGAGGGCGCAAGATCAACTCGGAGCGGAAGTTCTTCCCGGGCTACGTCTTGGTCAAATGCGATCTCACCGACGAGGTCTACCACCTGATCAAGAACACGCCAAAAGTGACGGGTTTCCTCGGCGCGGACAAAAAGCCGATGCCGATCCCTGACATCGAGGCCGACCGCATCAAGGGACAGGTGGCCGACGGGGTCGAACGGCCGAAAGCGGCCATCCGCTTCGAGATCGGCGAAAACGTGCGGGTGGCGGACGGGCCTTTCGCCTCCTTCAACGGCGTTGTCGAGGAAGTCGACGAATCCAGATCCCGGGTCAAAGTCGCCGTGTCGATCTTCGGCCGCGCCACGCCAGTCGATCTCGAATTCGGGCAGGTCGAGAAGGTCTGATCGCCGCCGTTCGGTCGCCGCCGCCATGGTATTGCAACCGGGGCTCTTCCGAGTTTGTCTGCTGGAAAGGCATGACGCCCCGATACGTTCCGCTCAGTCCCCTGGCCTTGCGTGGATCGGTTATCCGTGCATATTCCGCCGCGGTTTGGGAAGGCCGCGCGGCGCAACAGCAATTGGCGGAAAGGGGCGAAATAAGTCGTATTTCCGAGTTGTTTTCCACGCGCTTCGCTTCCCAGAAGAAAAGCAGAGGCATGGATTTTGGCCTCTCGCTGGTGGATCCCCGCGCATGGTTCCAACTGTTCCGTCTTGTCCATTACTACAACTATGACCACGTCCGCCCCCTACGCGTGGCGGATATAGGACAGGGTGTGCGAATGGCGCCCAATGTGTCGTTGCGCAACGGCGAACGGATTAAGATTGGCGACTTTTCACACGTCGGAGCCCGCTGCTCGCTCTGGGCTGGCAATTCTGTTGGCCGGATCACCCTTGGCCGCTATGCTCTATTGGGACCCGAGGTCTTCATCACGGCATCCAACTATTGCACTGAGCGGGGGACGCCGGTCATGAATCAGCCCAGGGTCGAGCGCGACGTAGTCGTTGGTGACGACGTTTGGCTCGGCGCGCGAGTTGTGGTCGTAGCGGGGGTCGAAATTGGGGATGGCTGCATCATTGGCGCAAGTTCCGTAGTCACGCGGTCAATTCCCGCCGGTTCGATCGCCGTGGGGAACCCGGCGCGTGTCGTCGGCCGCAGAGGTGATCCGAAAGGCAAGGCGCAGGTCCGCGACGCGGACGCCCTATTGGGCGCCTCCGGAGCGATGTGAGGGGCCTGCTTGTCCGCCTGCGCTTCGGGCCAAAAACCTTATAATTGCGGAAGGCGTAGCCAATGACAGTTAGGGATCGGGTATATAGTGCCTTCACAGAAAGCTTTGACCTCGATGACGGGACCGACACGTCACTTCTCGTTTACCAAACCTACCCAGCTTGGACATCAATCGGCCACATGATCCTGGTGGCCGCCCTTGAATCGGAATTCGATACGATGCTGGAAACGGACGATATTCTCGAAATGAGCAATTTCGAAAAAACTGTATCAATCATGGGTAAATACGCCAAATGAGGCTTAAAGGCAGGCTATGACGGTCGGTGAGACCGAACAAGCCGCGCCGCTCGAGGCGGCCCGCGAGCCACTGACCGTCGGTCTCGTGTCGGTGATTGTGCCGCACCTCGACGATTACGACAATTTGGACGCCTGTTTGAAATTGTTGGAAGCGCAGAGCTTCCCCGGCGACAGGACGGAAATCATCATCGCCGATAACGGCAGCTCACGGGGGTTTGACGCGGTCCGTCGTATCGTTGGGTCGCGCGGCCGAGTCATCGAGGTAGCTGAACGTGGCGCCGGGCCCGCCCGCAATGCGGCGGTGCGGGTTTCTCGGGGCGAGGCGCTCGCTTTCATCGACAGCGACTGTCGACCGGATAGGCGCTGGCTTGAGGAAGGCCTCTCCGAACTACGTCATGCGGATATCGCCGGCGGCCGTGTCGACGTCCTGGTTGAGGATCCGAAGCGGATGACGGCGGCCGAGGCCTTCGAGAGCGTGTTCGCCTTCCGCAACGAGCGCTATGTCAGGAACCGAAAGTTCACCGTCACCGCATCGATGTTCGTGTGGCGCTCGGTGTTCGAGGCGGTCGGCGACTTCATTAACAGCGTCCCGGAGGACAAGGACTGGTGCGAAAGGGCTCGGCGGCAGGGCTATTGCATTCGGTTTGCGCCAAAGTCGATCGTCGGCCACCCCGCTCGCCGGACAATGGGGGAATTGAAGCGCAAATGGCGGCGGCTAACGCTCGAAATCCTCCGAAGGCGCCCGGCGCGAGGGCAGGGGACCGGTCTTCGTCTTTTTGCTCCAGTGCGCGGCTCTGCTCGCCGTCCTGCCGCACGCGTTCCAGCCGCTCGTCTCGACACGCCTGGGCGGGATTCGAAATCGCTTGATGGCGATTGCCGGGTTAGCACAAATTCGCGCTTACCGCTTTTCGGTGGCCTATCGAGTCCTCATGGGGCGAGGTGAAAAGTGAATGCGCCCGCCTCCAGTTCGAAGTGGAACAGGAGCGCCGCCTGCCGATTGACACTGCTTTATGCGTCCGGTACCTCTTACTCTTTGCATCGTGTGCGCCAATTCCAGCTAAGCTGGGAGAAAAGGGGCGCATCTTCGGCGTCTATAGCGCATACAAGGGTCGCTATCGGCAGGCCAGCTTAACCGAAAAACACAAAGGGAGGCTTTGCAAGGAGCGGCGTCTCCAGCCGTGCGTGCTAGCGCCGACGCGAGAGCCGGTCAGAACTGCGAATAGCGTTTCGCCGGTCCGTGCGAGATTGACCAATTGTTTGGGGGTGTCGAGTGTCGGAAGTTGCGAGCGCAATTAGCAGCGTCCCCCGCGTCGTCATTGCGATTGTCGCGACCGACGAAGCCAAGAACATCGTGGGCTGCCTGGGGTCGCTCAATGCCTCGATCTACCGGGAGTTCAGCGTCGTCATTTGTGAGAATGGCGGCCGTGAGGCGTTCGAGCGCGACGTCCGGGAAATGTCCAAAATCCCTGGGATGGTCGAGGTTGACGCAGAAGCGGACGATCGGCTGGGCGCCGCGGAAGGCCGGCGTTTCCACCTCGGCGCGGATAGGCGAGTCGTGAGGGTTCTTAGGTCCCGCGAGAACCGCGGATACAGCGGCGGCGTCAATCTCTGCATCGCCGCCGCCGGGGCGGAGTGGGATTTCATCTGGGTGCTCAATCCGGATACGTTTCCCGAAGCGGACGCGCTCGGCGCTTTGGTGCGCCGGCAGGCGGAAGGCGGGTACGGAATCGTCGGAAGCAAGATCGTCTTTGTAGCCAATGGGCGGGTTCAGCTATGGGGCGGTCTTAAATACTGGCCCTTGCTAGGCCGAGCGCGGTCGCTGGGACATGGGCAGCCCGCCGAGGTGACTCCTGACCTAAGGAAAGTCGAAGCCGCCCTCGAAATTATCTCTGGCGCGTCGATGTTCGTGTCGAAGGACTACATCAAGACCGTCGGCGTGATGGATGAGGACTTTTTCGTCTATCACGAGGACACTGACTGGTCTCTTCGTCGCGGAAAGCTCCGGTTGGGGTATGCGCATGATTCCGTCGTCCGCCATGTCGCGGGCGCGACCTCAGGTTCAGGGGGGCCCCGCCCAAAGCGGTCGAGGTTCAGTATCTACCTTTCAGAGAGAAATCGGGTGATCCTTGCCAAAAAGCGACATCCGTCGGTTTGGCCGCTGTTCGCCGCCGCCGCGCTATTGCAGACCTTGGAGCTTCTGCTCCGCTTTCGCTCGTGGCGCTCTTTCAATATCGGCCTTAGCGGGTGGTGGGCCGGGGTGAGCGGGGAAACCGGAATGCCGGGATTTATGCGGACTATTCAGGGACCGGCTACAAAAGTGTTTTTGCGGCGCGCCGATTAGGAAGCGTGCTCCCTCTTAGCCGAAGATCTATCGGAAGCCGCGCATTGGCGGATCTTTTCCGGCATCAGCAGGAAAATTGAAGAATCTCTGTAGCAAAGTTACGTGTTCGGATTGAGCGTAGATCGATGCGAGCGCTGAAACGGGAAAAGGGTCAACGATGAAGGTATTCGTTACGGGGGTCGCGGGGTTTCTTGGCAGCCATTTGGCTGATGCGATGATTGCCGACGGACATCACGTTGTGGGGGTCGATAACCTGATCGGCGGGGAACTCGACAATGTGCCATCAAAGGTTGATTTTCACCAGTTCGACTGCAATGACTTCAATCATATCCAGAAGGTGTCGGAAGCCTGCGACATTTATTATCATTGCGCCGCGACGGCCTATGAGGGCCTGTCGGTGTTCTCGCCCCACTTCGTGACGCAGAACATCGTCGGGGCTTCGGTGGCGATTTTCTCCGCCGCGATCGCCAACCGCGCCAAACGGATCGTCTTCTGCTCGTCGATGGCGCGCTACGGCGCGCTCAAGCCGCCTTTCACCGAGGACCAGAAGCCCAAGCCCCAGGACCCCTACGGCATCGGCAAGCTCGCCGCCGAGGAGATTTTGCGCAATCTGTGCACCGACTCATGGCGTCGAATATGTGATCGCGGTGCCCCACAACATTATCGGTCCCCGACAGAAATGGGACGATCCCTTCCGCAACGTGGCGTCGATCATGATCAATCTGATGCTGCAGGGGCGCCAGCCCATCATCTATGGGACAGGCAAGCAGAAGCGGTGCTTTTCGTTCATAGACGATTGTCTCTACTGCTTGAAGGAGATGGCGTTCCGCGACAACGTGGTCGGCGAGACGATCAATATCGGTCCCGACGAGGAGACGATCACCATCATCGAGCTCGCCGAGCGGATCGCCAATCAGCTCCAGTTCAATCTCGATCCCATCTTCATGACCGGGCGGCCGCAGGAGGTCGAGCACGCCTCTTGCTCGTCCGACAAGGCGAGGAAGCTCCTGCAATACAAGACGTCGGTCGATCTCGACACGGGTTTGGCGCGCATGGTTGACGCCATCAAGAAGCGCGGCACTCGCGACTTCAAGTATCACATCGATCTCGAGATCATCAACGAGAAGACGCCGAAGACCTGGAAGGACCGGCTCTTCTGACTACGGATCGCCCATCGCGCGGTCTTCCCTCGCCTCAGTATCGCCAGCGCTGCGCCGTGGTGATGAGAAAGTCGCGAAAGGCCTGAACTCGCGCGACGTTCTTGAGCTCCTCGGTGTAGACCAGAAAGCAGTCCATCTCCGGCATGTCCGCTTGCGGCAGAAGGCGCACAAGCCCCAATTCTGGCTGTACGCAATAGTCTGGCAACACGGCGATGCCAACTCCGTGTTCGACGGCGTGCGTCATCGCCGCCAGATTGTTGACTGTAATCTGCGGAATGCGCGGATTCTTGGGGTCGCGCCCAACGCTGAGAAGCGAGTTGAGATCGTAAAGGAGGTGGGTTGCGGTAGGGGCGCCGAAGGCGACCAAATGATGCTGGTCGAGATCTTCCACCTTGCGGGGCTGGGGGTGCTTTCTCAGATAGTCCGCCGACGCGTAGGCATGGAAATGCACGGTGAACAGGCGGCGCCGAATGAGGTCCGGCTGGATCGGCTCCCGCAATCTCAGCGCAACGTCAGCTTCGCGCATCCCCAGGTCGAGGTCGTCATCCGACAAAAGCAATTGGAGCTTGATCTCGGGGTAGAGATCGACGAACTCGCCGAGCCGCGGGGCTAGCCAATTTGCCCCGAGGCCGAGCGTCGTGGTGACCCGCAATTCGCCGTGCGGCTTCTCGCGGCTGTCGATGAGTCGGCTGCGCACCGCGTCGAGCTTGAGAACGACATCGCGTACGGCGCCGAGCAGCATTTCGCCCTGCTCGGTCAGAATGAGGCCGCGGGCGTGGCGGTGAAACAATGGCGCGCCGAGGTCGGCCTCCAGCGCTCCGACCTGCCGGCTGACCGCCGACTGGCTGAGGCCCAGCGTCTCGCCCGCATGGGTAAACGACCCAGCGTCAGCGGCCGCCTGAAAGACGCGCAGCTTATCCCAATCCATCAACGTTTCCTCGGCCCCGCGGAGCCTTTGCAATATTGCGCGTGTGTTCCCTGGCGCCGGCGTCGGCGTCCCTTATTCGGCGGCCGCTCGGTTCGGCTCCTGGGCGGCGAGCCAGCGCTCGGCCTCGAGCGCGGCCATGCAGCCGAGACCGGCGGCCGTAACCGCCTGACGGAACACATCGTCCGCGACGTCGCCGGCGGCGAACACGCCCTCGACGCTTGTCGCCGTTGAGCCAGGCGCCGTCTGGACGTAGCCGTTGGTCTTGAGCGCCAGCTGGCCGCGTACGAGTTCCGTCGCCGGCTCATGCCCGATGGCGACGAACACGCCGTCGACCGCAAGATCGTCGAGCGCGCCGGTTACGACATTGCGCAATCGGACCCCGGTGACGCCGGCCGGCGTTCCTTCGCCCAGCACCGCCTCGACGACGCTGTTCCAGCGAAGCGAGACGTTGTGGCGGGAGGCGAGCCGCTCGCGCAGGATCTTCTCCGCCCGGAACAAGTCGCGGCGATGGATCACGGTGACATGAGCGGCGATGTTGGAGAGATGCAACGCCTCCTCGACAGCGGTATTGCCGCCGCCGATGACGGCCACCGACTTGCCGCGGAAGAAGAATCCGTCGCAGGTCGCGCAAGCCGAGACGCCAAAGCCTTTGAACGAATGTTCGCTCTCGAGGCCGAGCCATTTGGCCTTCGCTCCGGTCGCGAGAATGATCGCCTCGGCCGCGATCGTGCGCCCGCTGTCGCAGCGAACGACGAAGGGTCGCTGTCCGAGCTCGAGGCCGACCACGTACTCGCCCTCGATGCGCGCGCCGACGTTTTCCGCCTGCGCCCGCATCTGCTCCATCAGCCACGGGCCCTGGATCGGCTCAGCGAATCCAGGATAGTTTTCCACGTCCGTCGTGGTCATCAGTTGGCCGCCTTGCTCGAAGCCGACGAGCACCAGCGGCTTCAAGAGAGCGCGCGCGGCGTAAATTGCGGCCGTATAGGCGGCCGGGCCGGCGCCGATTATGACGAGGCGCTCGTGCTCAATTCTGGACGCAGACAACTCCAATCCCCAAATCTTAAGCGCTGCGCGCGGAGCCCCTCGGCCCAGCCGCGGCGACTTCGTCCTTATATGGGGATGGAAGTTCAGCGACAACGGAGTCTGCGCCCAAAATCCGGCCCTCACTTGGGCGACGCCGGATATCGACAAATCAGCTCAGCTCAATCGGCCGACGGCAACCGGCGCATGACAAACTCGATCCGATCGCCGGCCACCTCGCGCCAGGATTCGATCTCGGTCATGTAGGCGGCCTTGGGGAAGCGCTCGAACCACTCACGGGCCTTGGCTCGCGCTTCGTCGCGCGGCAGGCAGAAGGTCTCCCGCCGCCAGCCGCCCTCCGCCGCGGTCGAACGCTTGCCGCGTCGGCTGGCGACGCGCTCAGCAAGATCGATCGGCTTCCTCGTCCCGGTCACCATCAAAGGCCCTCTCGGGCCAAGAGGCTAGCGCGATTTCTGGCCGGTGGGGAGTCGGAGATTATGTCGTCCGAGATTAGAGTTACCGGCGAGCAGTGCGCGGGGCAGGCGGCCGTCGATGAAGGCAAGG
Organism: uncultured Alphaproteobacteria bacterium; assembly: GCA_963730555.1. Taxonomy (GTDB): domain Bacteria; phylum Pseudomonadota; class Alphaproteobacteria; order Rhizobiales; family Beijerinckiaceae; genus Roseiarcus. Next base: position 475,716 of record CAVSSS010000012.1, read on the forward strand.
CCGATCGCAATCAGCGCAAAGCCGAGAAACTGCCGCGCGAGCAGCCGCTCATGGAGAATGAGCGCGCCGAGGATCACCGAGGTCGCGGGCGCCACAAGGGTCACGAGCAGCACATTGGTCGCCCCGCGTCCGAAAGGATGCGGAAGTAGACGACATAGGCGAGCGCCGTGCAGAGCGCGGCGATCGCCAACACCGCCACGACGACCGCCGCGCTCGGGACCGGCAGCGACCACGGCCGCTCGAAGAGGAGCGCAACGGGAACAAGGTAGATCGCGCCCGCGGTTGTCTGGGCCGTAGCAATATCGAGGGGCTTGAGGCCAAGGGCGCCGGCTCGCCTCGCGAATACGGCCGTCACGGCGTAACTCAGCGCCGCCAACAGCACCGCGCCGTCCGCCCACGCATCGGTCCCGCCGCGGCCTGAGAGCACGTCCGGCCCGATGACCCAGGCGACGCCCGCCATTCCGGCGACAGCGCCAATGATCTTGAAACGGCTCAGCTTCTCTTCGGCCGTGAAGACATGCGCGACAAGCACGGCGAAGAGCGGAGTTGCCGCGTTGAGGATCGACGCGAGGCCCGCCGCCAGATGAGTTTGCCCCAGGCGATCAAAGCGAAGGGCAGGGCGTTGTTGCCGAGACCGAGCAGCGCAAGGGCGGCGAAAGCTTTGGCGCTCCTTGGCGGGCGCGCGCCGGTCAGCGAAGCGCTCGCCCACAGGATGAGAGCCGCAAGCCCAACTCTTAAGCCGGCCAGGGTCAAGGGCGGCAGCTCCTTCACCGCGACGCCGATGAAGAAGAACGATCCGCCCCACAGCAGAGACAAGACGGCCAAAAGGCCCCATTCGCACGCCGTCATCGCACGCTGCGCGACCGCCATCGCCGCCTCTCAAAGCTAGTTTGGGCTGCGGCAGAGCACCGGACGCTCGGCCCGTCCGCCCGTTTCCTGCTGTCGAATTTCAGGGCCGCGCGACCGGCGGAAATCGGGCCATGGCCTCGAGATCGTCGAGATCCATCGAATTGCGGATGTACTCCTTCGATGCGTTGCGGAATGGTTGGAAATCCCAAGCGTGGATCTTGCCCTTGCTTAGCGCGGCGTCGACGACACGGCGCCGGCGCTGGCTCAAGCGCACGCGCGCGTCCAGTTCCGCCAAGTCCCATCGCTTGCCGACCTCGGCGCGAAAATTGGCGACGAGCGTCGCGCCGTCGGAATTGTCCGCCAGATTGTTGCGCTCGCTCGGGTCATGGCTCAAGTCGAAGAGCTGGTCTGGGTCGGCGAGCGAGTGAATGAATTTGAACCGACCGCGGCGGATCATCACGATCGGCGCGATCGCCCCTTCGGCCAAATATTCGCCGATGGCCTCGTCGTGTCCGCTCGCGCCGCGGAGATGGGGCGTGAGACTCTGTCCGTCGACGCCGATTCCGAGCGAAGGCACATTCCCGCCCGCAAGCTCGATGAGCGTCGGCATGAGATCGACGAGCGAAACGCTCGCCGTGACGCGGCGCGGCTCGAAGCGGCCCGGACTGGCGATCACGAGCGGGACGCGGCACGCGCCCTCGAAGAAGCTCATCTTGTACCAGAGGCCGCGCTCGCCCAGCATCTCGCCATGATCGCTGGTGAGGATGACAATCGTATCGTCCGCCAAGCTGGCCCCGCGCAGCGCCTGCATGAGCCGGCCGAGCTGGTCGTCGATATAAGCGATCGCGCCGTAATAGGCGCGCCGCGCGGCGCGCACTTGCGTTTCCGTCACCGGCTCGGAATCCATCGCATAAACGTGGCGCAGGCGGCGTGAATGCGGATCGAGCGCGTTTCCCGCCCCCGGCATGTCGATGTCCTCGTCGTCGCGGTAGAGGTCCCAATAGCGCTGAGGCACGGCGAACGGATCGTGAGGATGCGAGAACGAGGCCACAAGCATGAACGGTCGTGGATCCCTCGATCGGGCGATGTCGAAGATCGCACGCTCGGCCATGAAGGCCGTCTCGTCGTCGAAGTCGAGCTGGTTCGAACGCACGCATAAGCCAGCGTCCCGGACCGAGCTCATGTTGTGATACCAGCTCGGACGATGCTCCGGGCGATCCCAGTCCGGCGTCCAGTTGAAGTCGGCGGGATAGATGTCGGTCGTGAGCCTTTGCTCGAAGCCATGCAGCTGATCGGGACCACAGAAGTGCATCTTGCCGGAGAGAATGGTGCGATAGCCGCGCGCGCGTAAGCCATGCGCAAAGGTCGGAATGTCGGCTGCAAACTCGGCTGCGTTGTCGTAGACCTTTGTGCGCGACGGCAAGAGGCCCGACATGAACGAGGCGCGCGACGGCGCGCACAACGGGCTCGCACAATAGGCGCTGTCGAACACGACGCCGTCTCGTGCGAGGGCCTGCATATTCGGCGCACGGACGAGCGAATGGCCATAGATCGGCAGAAACGCCGGCGCCATTTGATCGGCCATGACGATGAGAATGTTGGGCGCTTTGGCGGTCATTGGTGGGATCCCTATCCCCGCCCTCTGTATCGTGGCGCAGGCGTTGCCGCCCGATATTTTTCGGTTTCTCACCGACCGTTTTGATTTCGCAGAGCGGCTTCGTTTCGACTGCGCCGTCTCTCTGGGCGGCGCGGTATCGGCTTGGCGGATCAAAGAGACTATGATATGAACAAACCATGAACATTAACGTGGACGCGAATGGCCTCTACCGCAAGCTTGCAATTCTTGCAGACGCCGCAAAATACGACGCCTCCTGCGCCTCGTCGGGAGCAAGCGGCCGAAACTCACGAGACGGTAAAGGGCTCGGGTCCACGACGGGCTCGGGCATCTGCCACGCTTACACGCCTGACGGACGCTGCGTTTCGCTTCTCAAGGTGCTTCTGACGAACTTCTGCGTCTACGACTGCGCCTTTTGCGTCAATCGTCTTTCGAGCGACACGCCGCGCGCTCGTTTCAATGTCGAGGAGATCGTCGCGCTCACGCTCGGCTTTTATCGCCGAAACATGATCGAGGGGCTGTTTCTCTCATCGGGAATCGTGAAATCGGAGGACCGTACGATGGAGGAGATGGTCCGCGTCGCGGAGACGCTGCGGCGCGACCACGACTTCCGCGGCTACATCCATCTCAAGGCGATCGCGGGCGCATCGCAGGATTTGATCGAGCGCGCAGGCCGCGCGGCGGACCGCCTCTCGGTCAATGTCGAACTCCCTGTCGATGCGGCGCTTGCCCGTCTCGCCCCGCAGAAGGATGCGCATATCATCCGCAAAGCGATGGGCGGTCTCAAACTACGGCTCGACAAATCGAAAGAGGAGAAGCGGAAAACGCGACGCGCTCCACGGTTCGCCCCGGCTGGGCAGAGCACGCAGATGATCATCGGCGCGGACGAGGCGCGGGATAAAGACATCATTGCCCGCTCTGCCTCCCTTTATGCCTCCTACAGCCTGCGGCGCGTCTATTACTCGGCCTTCAGCCCCATTCCTTTTGCCTCGCAAAGCCTTCCGCTGCGCCGTCCGCCGTTGATGCGCGAACACCGCCTTTACCAGGCTGACTGGCTGATGCGGTACTATGGCTTCGCGCCAGAGGAAATCCTCGATGGCGAAGGTGATGGGATGCTCGACCTTGAGCGCGACCCCAAGCTCGCCTGGGCTCTGAGAAACCGCGCTCTGTTCCCGATCGACGTTAACCGCGCTCCGCGCGAGACGCTTCTCCGCGTCCCCGGTATTGGAGCTCGCGTCGCTAAGCGCATCCTCACCGCGCGGCGGCATGTCACGCTGCGGATAGACGATCTCGCGCGTCTCGTGCTGTCGCTCGACGCTGTCCGTCCCTTTGTCGTCACGCCGGATTGGCGGCCGACCGGCCTCATCGACTCCGCGTCGCTTGCGGGCAAGCTCGCGGCTTCGAGCCCGCGCCAACTTGATCTTTTCGCTTGATGAGGGGGTTGGCGTGAAGCTCATTCGCCTGGACGGAGACGTCGATCTCGAAGGTTTTCGTCAAGCTGCGCGCAGGGCGGCGGCAAGAGGCTTGGAGGCGGACGCAATCCGTTTCGTGACGGGCGGCGCGGGAGAGGAAAGCGACCTCTTCGCGGAGCCAGAGATTGTCGAGACGTCGACGACAGGCGCACCGATCCGCGTCCCTCCCCGTTTTCTTGCGATAGCCGATCTCGTTTCCCGGCATCGGGAGCCGGCCCGCTACGATCTGCTTTACGCAGCGCTGCTTCGACTTCGGGAGACGCCGCGCCTCTTGGAGATCGCCAGCGATCCGCTGGTGCGCCAGCTTGAGGACATGGAGCGCGCCGTCCGGCGCGACCAACACACGATGACCGCCTTCGTTCGCTTTCGCGAGATCGAAACGCCAGACGGCGCGCGGTTCGTCGCCTGGTTTGAGCCCGCTCATTTCATCGAGGAGTTGACGGCTCCTTTCTTCGTCGACCGATTTGCATCCATGCGATTTGCGATCCTGACGCCGCGAACGTCGATCCTCTGGGATGGAGGCTTGCGCTTCGGTCCGGGCGCGCGGCGCGAGGACGCGCCCCCGCTCGACGATTTCGCCGGCGCCTGGGACATCTACTACCGCTCCATCTTCAACCCGGCGAGGTTGATGAAGCGGGCCATGCTGAAGGAGATGCCGAAGAAATACTGGGCCAATCTGCCGGAAACGCGTCAGATCCCGGCCATGTCCTCGGCAGCTCAGCTTCGCGAGGCGCGGATGGTTGCGGCGGCCCCGTCCAAGACCGACCCCGGCGCCGCAGAGTTGCCGCTCGATTCGCCGAAGCCCGAAAATTGACCGAGTTTGCTGACGCCCATGAAGCGCTTCTTCGCGAGGCGAAAGAGTGCCGTCTTTGCTCCCTTGCCGATTGCGCGACGCAAATCGTGTTCGGGGAAGGTCCTATGCAGGCGCGTGCGATCTTCGTTGGCGAGCAGCCAGGGGACCAGGAGGATCTCCAAGGTCGCCCCTTCGTCGGGCCGGCGGGCGCCCTGTTGCGCTCGGCGCTGCGAGAGGCGGGCTTCTCAGAAGCCGAGTGCTACCTCACAAATGCAGTCAAGCATTTCAAATTCGTGACGCGCGGAAAGCGACGCATCCATAAGACCCCCAGCGCTAGCGAGATCGATCGCTGCCATTGGTGGTTGGACCGGGAGCTCGCTCTGGTGGAGGCGCCGCTGATCGTAACGCTCGGCGCGAGCGCGCTTCGCGCTGTGGCGGGGCCGTCCGCTCGGCTCGGAGAGATGCGCGGTCGCCCGGTTGCTTTCGGCGCGCGCAGGTTGCTGCCGACCGTCCATCCCGCCTATCTGCTTCGACTGCCAGAACCAGTCGCAAAAGAGGCGGAGAGGCGCGCTTTCGCCAACGATTTAAGGCAAGCGGCGAATGTTGCCGTTGCGGGCTTGCGGGCGGACAAAGCCGCACCGCTTCTATTGAGCGGCGACGGTTGTCATGAGCGGGTCAGGCGCCGGCAACGCTAGCTCGCCGCATTGCGCGCGCGATCACGACAGATAGGTGATCAAGACCAGCACATACCCCGTGTCCCGCGACAGTCGCAGGCCCTTAACGGCGCGAAGGATCCCAATGGCGGCGGCCGTTGGTGGCCGGGCCCCTCAGTTCAGCCGGAATTCCGCGCCGACCGCCTTGAATTCCGCGGGCTTGATGAGGCGCGCGTGCGCCACTGTCACCGAATGAAGCAGGCCGTCCAGCTCGCGCGTCCAGAAGTCGAGGAACTTCTTAAGCTCGGGGAAGTGCGGATGCAGATCATGCTGCTGCCAGATGTAGTTCTGCAGGATATCGGGGTGATCGGGCATGCGATAAAGGATGTTGGCGGTCGTCAGTCCAAACCCCTCAAGCTGACGGCGGAAATCGGCAGTGGCCATGCGGGCTCTCCTGATTCCCAGAGTGCGATGGTGTCACTTCCAACGCGCTTTGGCAATCATCGGTTCCGCAAAAATCGTGCCAAATCAACTTGTTAGCAGCAAACGTGTTGAGTGCTGATGGCTCTCAGGCTGGACTTCGAGCCGACGCCGCGCTTGCTTCGGGGGCGGCCCGAGGTTGCGCCTTAAGCCGCCTTCTGCTTTTCGCCGTGAGCGCGATAGAACGTCTCGCCGTGCTCGGCCATCTGCGCCAGCTTCTCGCCGGGTTCGAATTGCGGGCCGTATTTCGCCGCCAGCTCTTTGGCCCGCGCGACGAAGGCCTTGAGCCCCATGCCGTCGATGAACGACAGCGGCGCCGCCCGAGTAGGGCGCAAAGCCGAACCCGAGGATCGAGCCGACGTCGGCCTCGCGCGGATCCGTGACGATGCCCTCTTCCATGCAGCGGGCCGCTTCGAGCGCCACAGTAAACAGGAAGCGGTCCTTGAGGTCCTTGACGCTGACGCCATCGGGATCGAGCCGCTTGCCGACGATCTTGGCAAGCCCTGGCCACAGGCTCTTCGGCCCATTGGCCGGATAGTCGTAGAATCCCTTGCCGTTCTTGCGGCCAAAGCGGCCTTCTTTGACCGCCATCGCCTCGATGAGCTTCTCTTGGGCAGGATTGACGGCGTTTGCGCCCAGGTCCGCCTTGGCCGCCTGAAGGATTTCGCAAGCTCAGGTCGATGCCGACTTCGTCGTTGAGCGCGAGCGGCCCGACCGGCATGCCGGCCATCTTGGCGGCATTCTCGATCATCGCCGGCGGCACGCCTTCCATCACCATGGCGTGGGCTTCGACCATGTAATTGCCGACGCAGCGGTTGACATAGAAACCGCGGCAGTCGTTGACCACGATCGGCGTCTTCTTGATCGCGCGGACGAAATCCATGGCTGTGGCCAGCGCCGTGGCGCCGGTCTTCTCGCCCATGATGATCTCGGTCAGCATCATCTTCTCCACTGGCGAGAAGAAATGCACGCCGATGAAATGCTCAGGGTTCAGTGATGTCCCGGCGAGCGAAGTGATCGGCAGCGTCGAGGTGTTGCTGGCGAAGACGACGTCGGGGCCGACGACGGCTTGCGCCTTCTTCGTCGCCTCTTCCTTCACCGCGCGGTTCTCGAACACCGCCTCGACGATGAGATCGCAGCCCTTGAGCTCGGCATAGTCCGCGGTCGGGGTGATGCGCTTAAGCAGCGCCTCCTTGTCAGCGGTCTTGGCGCGGCCTTTGGCGATCTGGGAGCTGATGAGCTTGTCCGAATAGGCCTTGCCCTTGTCGGCCGCTTCCTGATCGCGATCGACGAGCACGACATCGAGCCCGGCCAAGGCCGAGACATAAGCGATGCCGCCGCCCATCAGCCCAGCGCCAAGCACCCCGACCTTGCGCAAGTTCGTCGGCGGAACATTCGCTGGGCGTCGCGCGCCCTTGTTCAGTTCGCCCATCGACAGGAACAGCGAACGGATCATCGCCGCGGCCTCCTTGGAAAGGAGGATGTTGGCGAAATACTTGGCCTCGACCGCGAGCGCGAGATCCATTGGCAGTTGCAGGCCCTCGAACACGCTCTGCAGAACGGCCTTGGCTGCAGGATAATTGTCGTAGGTCTCGCGGCGATAGATGGCGTTGGCCGGCGGCCAGATCATCATGCCCTGGGCCGAATAGACCTTGCCGGAAGGAAGCTTGAACTTCGGGTCGTCCCAAGGCGCCTTGGCGTTCGGGTTGGCCTTCACCCAGGCCTTGGCGAGCGCGAGATCTCGACCGGCGGGCGCGACCTCGTGCACGAGGCCCATCTTCTTCGCTGCGGCCGGGCGAATCTGATCGCCCTTGAGCAGCATCTGCAGCGCATCCGGCGTCGGCATCAGCCGCGCCACGCGCTGCGTTCCGCCGGCGCCGGGGAAGAGCCCGACCTTGATCTCCGGCAGTCCGACGCGCGCCTTGTCCGAATCCGCAACGATGCGATAATGGCACGCCAGCGCCAGTTCGAAGCCGCCGCCCATGCACACGCCGTTGATTGCCGCGGCGATTGGCTTGCCGCAGGTTTCAAGCCGCCGGTAGACGAGCGAGAGTTGCTTCGTCCCTTCGACGAAGGCGCGCATCGCGGCGTCCTTGCCGTCGGCCTTGGCGCGGCGCGCGTATTCCTTGCCCGCGGTCTCGAGCATCGTCAGGTCAGCGCCTGCGGCGAAGCCCTCCTTGCCGGAGGTGAAAACGGCGCCCTTGATCGCTTCGTCGTTTCGCGATCTTATCGACGATCTGGCCGAGCTCGCGGATGACCTCAGCGTTGATCACGTTCATCGACCGGCCTGGCATGTCCCAAGTAACGAGCGCGATTCCGTCCGCGTCGGTTTCGAAACGAAAGTTGGTCAGGTTCATCTGAAAATCTCCGTCTCGCGCTCAAATACGCTCGATGATCGTCGCGGTGCCCATGCCGCCGCCGATGCAGAGCGTGATGAGCGCCGTGCTCTTGCCGGTGCGCTCGAGCTCGTCGAGCGCGGTGCCGAGGATCATGGCTCCAGTCGCGCCCAGCGGATGGCCCATCGCGATCGCGCCGCCGTTGACGTTGACCTTGCTGTCGTCGAGGTCGAACGCCTGGCGAAAGCGCAGCACGACGGAGGCGAAAGCCTCGTTGATCTCGAACAGGTCGATGTCGTTAAGCTCATGCGCGAGCGCGCCAGCACTTTCTTGGTCACGTCGATCGGGCCGGTCAGCATGATCGCGGGCTCCGAGCCGATATTGGCGAAGGCGCGCACGCGCGCACGTGGCTTGAGGCCCGCTTTTTCGCCCGCCTCGCGCGAGCCCAGGAGCACCGCGGCGGCGCCGTCGACGATGCCGGACGAATTGCCGGCGTGATGGACATGGATGATGCGCTCGACATCCGGATGCGCCTGAACCGCCACCGCGTCGAAGCCGCCTTGCTCGCCGGGAATGACGAACGAAGGCTTGAGCGAGGCGAGCGACTGCATGTCGGTGCTCGGCCGCATGTGCTCGTCGTGCTCCAGCATGGGCAAGCCGTTGACGTCGAGGACCGGGGCGATCGAGTTCTTAAACCGGCTTTCTTTCCAGGCCGCCGCGGCGCGCTTCTGCGACTCGACCGCGTAAGCGTCGACATCGTCGCGCGAGAAACCATATTTGGTCGCGATCAAGTCCGCCGACACGCCTTGGGGCATGAAGTAGGCCGGAATTGCCAGCGACGGATCAGCCGGCCATGCGCCTCCCGAGGCGCCGATGCCGACGCGGCTCATCGATTTCGACGCCGCCGCCGATCGTGAGCTCGTGCTGTCCGCTCATGACCTGCGCCGCGGCGAAATTGACCGAGTTGAGTCCCGACGCGCAGAAGCGGTTGATCTGCACGCCCGGCACCGTGTCGCCGAAGCCCGCGGCGAGCGCGCCCATGCGCGCGATGTCGCCGCCAGCTTCGCCGACCGGATCGACGCAGCCCATCACCACGTCGTCGACATCGGTCGGGTCGAGATGGTTGCGATCCTTGATCGCCTTCAAGGCCGTGGCCGCCAGATGCAGCGTAGACGCGGTATGCAGCGAGCCGTCCGGTTTTCCGCGCCCGCGCGGCGTTCGCACATGATCATAAATGAAGGCGTCGATCATTGTTGTTCTCCTGCCGCTCGGACGCGGCTCCTGTCGTTTCTCGGTCTCTCCGACGGGAGAGCGGGCGTTAGTCCGCGTCCGGATGCTGGCGGCTTCCAGCCTCCGTTACGCCGACCGTCTTCAACCAATCCTCTGTCCGCGACGCCGGAAGGCCCAGTGAGGTCGGCGAACCAGGGCAGCGCGGATTCGACGCCGATTTGCTGCGTCGGGCTCGACTTCGGCCGGCCGGTCGAGACTGCCGATCGTCACCGAGACGCGGTCCGGCCGATCAGACGATAGGTCAGCGGCGTGCCGCAGAGGCGCAGAAGCCCCGCTCGGCAATCTCTGAACTGCGGTAGTCGCGGGCGCGCCGCGAGTGAAAACGAAGCGCTCTTGGCGGACGGCCCCGGTGAAAGCCATGAACGGGGCGCCGCCAGCCTTCTGGCACATCCGACAATGGCAGATGCTGCCCGCCCGGGGACGCCCGGTCAGCTCATAGCGCACCGCACCGCACTGGCAGCCGCCTGTCAAGCGCGTCGGCGCCTCGGCTGAGCCCATAGGACCTCCCGATCCCTTTTCTGCCGCTCTCAGAACGCCTCCGCCGGAAGCGCCATCAGCGTCGCGGCGCCGGCGCTGAGCCGCGCCAGATGCGCCGCCGTTTCCGGCAGCATACGCTCGTTGAAGAACTTGGCGAGGGTCAATTTCGCGTCAAGGTCGGGAGTGCTCTCCCCCCTCGCCTGTCGGGCCAGCACCGCCTTGACCATCCGCGCCCACATGTAGCCAAGCGCAGTGAGGCCCATGAGGTGCATATAGTCATAGGAGCCGGCCCCTGCGTCTTCGGGGTTCTTGAGGCCGTTGGCCGAGAGCCACATCGTCGCCTGCTGCAGATGGCCGAGCGAGGACTTGAGGCCGCCAAGGTAGGGCGCGAGCGCCGCGTCGTCCTTGTTGGCGGCGAGAAAACGGTTGATTTCGCCGAAGAAGGCCATCACCGCGCGCCCGCCGTCCTTCGCCAGCTTACGGCCGACGAGATCGAGCGCCTGCACGCCGTTCGCGCCTTCGTAGATCATCGCGATGCGTGCGTCGCGCACGAACTGCTCCATGCCCCATTCCGCGATGTAGCCGTGGCCGCCCAGCACCTGCTGTGCTTTGACCGCGTTGGCGAATCCATAGTCGGTGAACACGCCCTTGAGCACCGGCGTGATTAGCCCAAGCCGATCGTCGGCCGTCTGCCTTGTCTTCGCATCCGGGGCGTGACACGCCTCGTCTTCAGCAAGCGCTGTCCAGACGAGAAGCGCGCGCGCTGCTTCGTTGAAGGCGCGGATTTCAAGCAGCATGCGCCGCACGTCCGGGTGGACCAAAAGGAGGTCGGCAGCTTTGTCGGGCTCCGCCGCGCCCTTCAGAGAGCGACCCTGACGGCGCTCTTTGGCGTAGGCTGCGGCGTTCTGATAGGCGACCTCGGAAATCCCGAGACCCTGGACGGCGACGCCGAGCCTGGCGCCGTTCATCATCACGAACATCGCGGGCAGGCCGCGATGCTCCTCGCCAACCAGCCAGCCCTTGGCGCCGTCATAATTGAGGACTGCGGTCGAATTGCCGTGAATCCCCATCTTGTGCTCGATCGAGCCGCACACGACGCCGTTGCGTTCACCCATGTCGCCATCAGCGCCCGGGAGAAACTTCGGCACGAGGAAAAGCGAGATGCCCTTCGTTCCCGCCGGCGCCCCTTCGATGCGGGCGAGGACGAGATGAACGATGTTGTCCGTCAAATCGTGCTCGCCGGCCGAGATGAAAATCTTCTGACCGGTGATCGCATAGGAGCCGTCAGCTTGAGGAACCGCTTTCGTCTTGATGAGCCCGAGATCGGTGCCGCAATGCGGTTCGGTCAGGTTCATCGTGCCGGTCCACTCGCCGACGGTCAGCTTGGGCAGATAACGCGCTTTCAACTCCTCATTGCCGTGCGCCATCAGCGCCGCGACGGCGCCGCGGGTGAGGCCCGGATACATCGAGAAGGCGATATTGGCGGAGCACTCGTATTCGCCGAATAGCGCGCCGACGAACATCGGGAGCCCCTGGCCGCCAAATGCGGGATCGCCCGCCAACCCGACCCAGCCGCCCTCGACCAGGCTCTTGTACGCCTGTTTGAAGCCCTTGGGGGTGACGACGCTGCCGTCGTCCTGTCGCTTGCAGCCTTCGATATCGCCAACGCGGTTCAGAGGCTGAATGACCTCCTCGACGAATTTCGCGCCCTCGCTGAGCACAGCCTCCACCACGTCGAGCGGCGCCTCGGAAAAGCCGGGGCTGTTCGCATATTTCGCGTAGTCGAAAACGTCGCTCAGCAGAAAGACGGTATCGCTCACCGGCGCCTTATAAGTCGGCATCCCATACCCCGATTTCGCGCAAGAGCCGCGCCCAGCGGCGAGAGCGGCTCCATTCAGCCGCGATAAGGTTCACATATGAACCATTATCGAGAACAATTCAAGCGGAATCGTGCTGGGACTCCGCTCTCGATCGGTCATCGCGCGCCGTGGACAGCCAAAAATTTTCAGTCGCCGATGAATTTGAGCCGCCGCGCCGGTCTCACAGATCAGCGCATCGGGCGCAGGCAGCTAGGAAACACAGCGACATGTCCGCATTGACAGGCAAGACCATGGTGGTGATCGGCGGCAGCCGAGGGGTAGGACGGCGGATTAGCGAGGCCGCCGCGCGCGAAGGCGCGCATGTTCTCGCGGTAGCGAGACAGGAGGCTCCCCTTCGACAATTGGCTCAAGAGGTCCCCGGCGCCAAAGTTCTGGCGCTCGACGCTGCAGATGAAGGCGCTCCTGCAAAGGTGTTTGAGGTGCTCCAACCGGATATCCTGGTCGTCAGCGCTGGCGCGTTTCCCCCGGCCGCGCCGCTTCATGAGCAGGGCTGGCGGGAATTCGCCGTCAACTGGGAGACCGACGTCAAAATCGCCTTTAATTTCTGCAAGGGCGCGCTGGCGCGGCCTTTGCCGATGGGCGCCTCGATCATTCTCATCTCGAGCGGCGCCGCTCTTGCCGGCTCGCCGATCTCGGGAGGATACGCCGGCGCCAAACGCACGCAGCTGTTCATCGCGAACTATAGCCAGAAGGAATCGGATCGTCTTAAGCTCGGCTTGCGGTTCATGGCGCTTGCGCCGCGCATCATGCCCGACACCGAGCTCGGAAAGCATGCAGTCGCAGACTATTCCGGCTATCTTGGCGTATCCGCGGCCGACTTCATTCAAGGCATGGCTTCGCCCCCGACCGCGTCGGACACTGCCGCCACGGTCATCGAGTTGGCTCAGCATCCGGATGAGTTCAGGGGGAAAGCATTCATCGTCTCAGCGAACGGTCTTGAAGCCGCCCCTTTATGATGAAGCCATTGCAGAGGGTCGCGGGGAGGCCCAACATGATTGCGATGACAAATGCGGAGCCGCCGCGTCAGGGGCGAGCCCCGGAGCGTGCTAGCCGGGGGTTTGAACGGGCCGCCGAACCGTTCCGCCGCGAACTCAAAGTGCATTGTTACCGGATGGTAGGCTCCGTGGATGAAGCGGAGGATCTCGTCCAGGAGACTTATCTGCGCGCGTGGCGCAGCTTCGACAGCTTTGATGGACGCGGATCGTTTCGCGCTTGGCTCTATCGGATCGCCACCAACGTCTGCCTGGATACCCTCGCGAGCCACCGGAAGGCGCGGCGCGTACTGCCAGATCAGCAGGGGCCCGCTAGTCGCGCTGTGCGGATGCCGGACGGGGCCCCTCCGACTGAGCTTGCGTGGCTCGAGCCTTATCCGGATTCGAACTTGGACCAGATTTTGGACCAAGCGCCGAACCCGGAGGCCCGTTACGCGTCTCGCGAGGCCATGCGGCTCGCTTTTGTCGCCGCCATTCAGAAACTACCCCCGCGCCAGCGCGCCGCGCTGTTGTTGCGGGATGTTCTGGGGTGGTCGGCAGCCGAAGCGTCCAGCCTGGTGGGTGGATCGACCGCCTCGCTCAACAGCGCTTTGCAGCGGGCCCGCGAGACGCTCGCCAAATGCTATCCGAACGGGCGACCGGCGGCGGCGCCCCAACCTGATCCCTCGCAGCAGAAGCTGCTCGGTCGCTATTTGCGCGCGTGGGAAGACCACGATCTCGACGGCTTCGTGGCCCTCCTCAAGGAAGACGCGACATTGACCATGCCGCCGTGGCGACAATGGTATGCGGGACGCTGCGCAATCCGCGAGTTCTTCGCACTGGCCTGGAACACCGTTGGCGGTCTTCGCTTGGCGCCGACGGCCGCCAATGGGCAACCCGCATTCGCCGTCTATGCTCGCTCGAGCGCGGACTCGCAATGGGCCGCTCACGCCCTTCAGGTCCTCGAACTCGACCAGTGACTCGATTTCGGCGCTGACCGTGTTTGTGCGACCTCTCGGCCCGCGCCTGTTTCCCACCTTTGGACTTGCGCTCACTCTTCTCGACGCCGCTAGCGCCGAATAGCCGTTCGCTCAGACGTTGAACCGCCGTGAGGCGCCGAAGCCGCCTGCCGGGGACGGTTCGAATGGCGCTCGTTCCCGCCTGTCGCGAGCCGGCGGTTTTCTCCAGTCTCCTCGTCAGTTAATGTGACCGAAGCGCCAATGGTGAGCGTCCGAATGGATCGACCGCGCCGACTTGATGGACTGGGACGGGCGACGCTGCGATGGGCCGTCGCGGCGTATGTCTTGGCGACGGCTGGCTTCGCCGCCGCCGCCGGGTCGTCGCCGACATTGGCGGCGGTGAAGGCGCGCGGGTCGCTGGTCTGCGGGGTCAATGAAGGGCTGCCCGGGTTTTCCAACGTCGATGAGCGTGGCATATGGAGTGGATTTGACGTCGACTTCTGTCGCGCGATCGCGGCCGCTGTCTTTGGCGATCCGAAGAAAGTCAAGCTCGTGCCGTTATCCGCGGACGCGCGCTTTCAGGCGCTTCGGGACGGAAAAATCGACGTTCTAGCGCGCAACTCAACCTGGACGATGGGGCGCGAAACCGAGTTCGGCCTGACCTTCGTTGGCGCCACCTACTACGATGGACAGGGATTCATGGTCCCGCGCGCGCTGCGTATCAATTCGGCGCTTCAGCTCGACGGCGCCAAGGTGTGTGTGCAGAGCGGCACCACGACGATCGACAATCTTGCCGACTTCTTCAGCAGTAACAGCATGGCGCTCCAGGAGGTCATCTCCGCCTCGACCGACGAGTCGATCAAGAATTACGACGCCGGTCTTTGCTCGGCGCTGACTAGCGATCTTTCTCAGCTCTATGCGTTGCGTCTCCGCCTTGCCAAGCCGAGGGATCAGGTGATTCTGCCGGACGTGATCTCCAAGGAGCCCCTCGGCCCGGTCGTACGCAACAATGACCTGCAATGGATCAGTGTCGTGAGGTGGGTCTATTTCGCCATGATCAACGCCGAGGAGCTTGGGGTTAGTTCACAGACCATCGATCAGGCGCTGAGGTCGCAGAAGCCGGAGGTCAAGCGGCTGGTCGGGACAACTGGAGATTTCGGCGAACAGATCGGGCTGACAAACGCTTGGGCGGCCAACATCATCCGGACTGTCGGCAATTACGGCGAGGTCTTTGAGCGCAACCTTGGCGCGAGAACCCCGCTCGCCATTCCCCGGGGTCTCAATCAACTATGGAGCGAAGGCGGCATTCAATACGCGCCGCCGATCCGATGACGGATAGCCAACGGGAGCCAGGCGCGGCGCAGGCGTATGATCGTTCCCCGCCAACCCACTGACGCCATAAGAGTGGTGAATGTAGTTGCAAAAACAAGAAATAGATGCTACAAATATTAGTGCTGGCAGAATCGCTCCGCGTTGGCGCTAGCCCGACGCGAAAGGAGAAGGCCCACGGCTGTTTGATACGTTTCGTCCACAACCTCAGGCACGAGCAACTGGCGGGGGAGGTTTTTTTATTTTTTTCCGCCGTAACCTACTGAAAAGTCCGGATTCGGCAAAATAGATCAAAATAAATAAAAGCAATTTCGTTTGTTTTTATTTTCGTTTATTTGCGTTTGCGGCGAATTCGCGCGCAGGTTGTCGAAGCCCCAGTCACGGGGCCATAGGACGCGCCGGGGGAGTCGAGACGCGGCCGGCTCTACTGGCGCTCACACTCTCGCTTCGTCGACGCGGCGGGATTGGCGTAAGCCTCCTGGTGATCCACGCTCCAATAGCGGAGTTCATCGAGCGGGATCGCCTCACCTGTCACGGCGCAGCGCACGTAGGCGCCCGGACGGAGAATGCGAAAATCGCCGTCGAGAAATTCAACCTTCGCTTCGCCCGCATCGACCGGACGCCGATCGAATCTGTTCATTTCAAGGATCCTGACTTGGTTGTTCTATGCCATGATGGATGCGACAACGGAACAGCGATGTTGGCCCCCGGACTCGCAAGCGCTCTGGACAAGAAATAGCCTGTCTGCTAAAGGCCCCGCAACTTGCGCGACGT
Organism: uncultured Alphaproteobacteria bacterium; assembly: GCA_963730555.1. Lineage (GTDB taxonomy): Bacteria > Pseudomonadota > Alphaproteobacteria > Rhizobiales > Beijerinckiaceae > Roseiarcus. The sequence continues at coordinate 491,594 of CAVSSS010000012.1, forward strand.
GGTGTCAGCGATTGCGCGCATCGATTTTCGATCTTTCGAGGCCCAGCCTCAAACACAGGATAGTCCGTGCAAGTACTCGTTCGTGACAACAATGTCGATCAAGCCCTCAAGGCGCTCAAAAAGAAAATGCAGCGCGAGGGGATATTCCGCGAAATGAAGCTTCGCGGACATTACGAGAAGCCCTCTGAGAAGAGGGCGCGCGAGAAGGCTGAGGCGGTGCGGCGCGCGCGGAAGCTCGCTCGCAAGAAGCTTCAACGTGAGGGCCTGCTTCCGATGAAGCCGAAGCCCACGCCAGGCGCGCCGCGTTCCGCCGGCTGACCAGCGCCGGCAGGTTGGGCGACGGAGGCGTTGCGGCGCAAGACGTCAGCTTTTAGCACCCGGCGGTCGTGGGACGACCGGTTGAGCGGGGTTTTCTATTTTGGCGTCGCATTGCATCGACCAGGGCGCGTGTTCCGCGCTAGCCTTCGGGGCCGGCCCGTGGTTTGGCGCAGTATGACCTCTCGAGGCATTTGGTCGCGGGCTGGATTAGCGGCGATCGCGCTGATGCTCGCAGCATGCAGCGAAACGCTCGGCGGCTTCAATACCCATGTGGCGGAGGTTGACGCCGAACCGGGAGCTCAGGCCTCCAACGCAGGGAATATCGCCTCCCTTAGCGAGGTTATTCAGCGCAATCCAAGTGACGCCGCCGCCTACAACACGCGTGGCGTCGTCTACGCCAAGCTGGGCAAGTATTCGAACGCCATCGAGGATTTCAGTCATACGATTGAGCTTGATCCCCATTTCTCCGGCGCCTACACCAATAGGGCGTTGGCCTATCGCCAAACCAGGAAGGACGATCTGGCGATGCAGGACTTCAATCAAGCGATCGCCGTCAATCCGAATGACGCGTCCGCCTATCTCGGGCGCGGCAATCTCGAGCGCTCGCACGGCGACTACGTCGGCGCTCTCAACGACCTCAACCAGGCGATCAGGCTGAACCCAGAGGGGGCCCAAGCCTATCATGCTCGAGGCCTCATCTATCAGCGGCAGGGCGACAACGTCCAAGCGATCACCGACTTCAACAACGCGATCGATCGTGACCCGTTCGCGGGCGAACCGTACCAGGCCCGTGGCCAGAGTTTGATGGCGACTGGGAAGTATGAGGCGGCGATCGAGGATTTCAACGCGGCGCTCAACGTCAACGCCAACAATTCGGAAGCCTGGGCAGGCCTTGGCCTCTGTTACGAAAAGTTGAACAATCACGCGAAAGCAGTCGAATCCTACCAGCGCGCAGTAACGGTTAATCCCAACAACGGCGAAGCGCGCGCAGCCTTGCAGCGATTGAGCTGACAGCGCGCCGTTCGTAGCGGCTGAGCGTCTGCCGGCGATTACACACGCGGAGGTCAAACCGGGCCGTTCGCGAGCCTCGCGCAGCAAGCGTCGCGATGACGATTTCAGCTAAGCGCGCGACGCTGTTTGACCCGGTTTCTCACCCTTGTGCGTTGGTATGATTCTTTAGAAAATTCTCGAGCCAGTGGATATCATATTGGCCGTTCTGCACGTCCGAATTTCGGACAAGCTCCCGAAACAGCGGCAGCGTCGTCTCGACGCCGTCTACGACAAATTCATCCAGCGCCCTTCTCAGCCGCATCAGGGCTTCGGTTCGAGTTCGGCCGTGAACGATCAGCTTGCCAAGCAGGGAATTGTAGAAGGGCGGGATCACGTAACCCTGATAGGCCGCGGAATCGACGCGAATGCCAAGACCTCCAGGCGGGTGAAAGTAGGCAATTCGTCCCGGTGAAGGCGCGAATGTGCGCGCATGCTCCGCGTTGATGCGGCATTCAATCGCGGCGCCCAGGAATCGAACGTCGTCTTGCTCGATCGAGAGGGGCGAGCCGGCCGCAATCTTGATTTGCTCATTGATGATGTCGATTCCGGTGATCATCTCGGTGACCGGATGCTCGACTTGCACGCGCGTGTTCATCTCAATGAAGAAGAATTTCCCGTCTTCGTATAGGAATTCGACCGTGCCAGCGCTCACGTAGCCGAGTTCGGCCATCGCCTTGGCGACAATCCCGCCGATTCCCTCGCGTTGTTCAGGGTTCAGGGCAGGGGAGGGGCCTTCCTCCCAGACTTTCTGATGGCGACGCTGAAGCGAGCAATCACGCTCGCCCAGATGAATGGCGTGGCCCTGCGTGTCGCCGAGCACCTGAACTTCGATATGGCGCGGCTTGGCGAGATATTTCTCCAGGTAGACGGAATCGCTGCCGAACGCGGTCCGGGCTTCGATCCTGGCGGCGCCGATCGCTTCGGCGATGTAGTCGGATCCCCAGGCGACCTTCATGCCGCGGCCGCCCCCGCCTGACGCAGCCTTGACCATGACCGGATAGCCGATCTCGGCGGCGATCTTACGCGCCTCGTCTTCATCCCGGACGCTGCCCTCGGAACCCGGGACGCAAGGGATCCCGAGACGCTCAGCGGTGCGCTTGGCCTCGATCTTGTCGCCCATCATGCGGATGTGTTCGGGCTTCGGACCGATGAAGGCAATGTCGTGTTCGTCGAGAATTTCCGCGAAGCGCGCGTTCTCGGCGAGAAACCCGTAGCCTGGGTGAACGGCGTCGGCGCCCGTGATCTCGCATGCTGCGACGATCGCCGGAATGTTGAGATAACTGTCGCGCGCCTGCGGCGGGCCGATGCATACGCTCTCGTCCGCAAGCTTGACATGCATCGCGTCCCTGTCGGCAGTCGAATAGACCGCCACTGTCGCGATGCCGAGCTCCTTGGCCGCGCGCATGACTCTGAGCGCGATTTCGCCGCGGTTAGCGATCAGGATCTTATCGAACATCCGGGCGAGCTCCCCGATCGTTCGCAACCCTCGCGGCGCGATTCTCAATCGCGGTCATTCAATGATCATCAACGGCTGGTCGTATTCGACCGGCGCACCATCCGCGACAAGGATACTCACGACTTTGCCGGCGTGCGGCGCGACAATGTCGTTGAAAGTTTTCATGGCTTCAACCAGCAGCAACTTGTCTCCAGCCTTCACCGCCGATCCAAGCTCGACGAACGGTTTGGCTTCTGGACTGGGCCGCAGATAGGCGGTGCCGACCATCGGCGACTTCACCGCGCCCGCCAGATCGGCGAAGAGCGGCTCCGTTGCAGGCGCCGCGACGGCGGGACCTTGCGCTAGGCCGGGCGCGGCTTGGGGAATCGCGGCTGCGCTCGCGTGAGCCGATGGCGCTCGCTCGCGCCCGAGACGCACTTGCAGGTCTCCGAGGCTGATCTCGATCTCGCTCAGATCGTATTGCGACACGATCTTTGCGAGTTGCTCGATCGCAGCGACATCGACGAGGCTCTGCGCAGACCCGTCGGTTTGCGCGCCTAACGGCTTCTTCATTTTCTTTCGCTCGCGCGGGGGAATGGACGTGGTGGTCAACAAGCGGGGTTTCGTATATCCCGCGGACCGGAGCAAAGAAAGCGCCCGGGAGCGCCGCCATTCATGCCCGGCGCGCCCATACGCTGACGTCATGGAAGGCTACGCCGCCGTGCGGAGCGACGCTGTCGTCGCCGACGAGGACGTTGATTCCCCAGCCATCGAGAAAGGCCGAAGGCGGCCATATGCCCTCGCTGACGAGGACTCCGGGCTTCACGCCCTCGAATATGCGCGCGTGCAGGCGCGTTCGGCCACGCTTGTTTCCCAATTGCACGACGTCGCCTTGGGAGAGCCCAAGCCTCGCGGCATCGGATGGATTGATGAGCACTTCCGGCCGCTGCTCTCGTGATAACGAGGTCGGCGTCTGAGTGAAGGTCGAATTGAGGAAGTTTCGGGCCGGCGAGGTCGCAAGTTTGAACGGATGATCTTCGTCAGCGGCCTCGTTCACCGGCCAGTAATCGGGCAGACTAGGCATTGCGCGCCAAGGGCCGCGCATTCCGTCATTGGCGACGGGCGTGTCTGTCCAATCCGCCTTGAATCGAAACTTTCCGTCCGCAAAGCCAAAGCCGTTGAGGAAATGCGACTCCTCGAAGGGCGGTTGCAGGTCGAGCCAGCGCTCGCTTTCGAGCCGCGCAAGATCGCCCCAGCCCAACTCCCGCAGCGTCCAGTCAATGATCTCTCGCGGCGACATCGAGAATGCGGGATGCTCGGCGCCGACGCGCCGAGCGAGCGCGGCGATGACCTCGTGATTGGAGCGGCAGCCTTCGGGCGGGTCGATGACCTTGGCCGCGAATTGCAGGTGCTGATGGCCTCCGGCAGTGTAAATGTCGTCGTGCTCCAGGAACATCGTGGCGGGCAGGACGATGTCGGCGTAGCGCGCTGTGTCGGTCATGAACTGTTCGTGAACACAGGTAAACAGATCTTCGCGCGAAAAACCGCGGCGCACTTTCTCCTGATGCGGCGCGACGGCGAGCGGGTTCGTGTTCTGAATCAGCATGGCTCGCACAGGCGGGCCGCCCTTCAGCGCTTCAGCGTCGCCGGTCAGGATCGCTCCGACCCGCGACTGATCGAGGCGACGAACGCTCAAATCGCGGACGTCGAGACCCTCGATCATCGTCTTTTGCAGCTTGTACACGCCGCTGTTGCTGTGGAAGGCGCCTCCTCCCTCGTGCGCCCAAGCGCCCATGACGGCGGGAATGGATAGGGCCGCATGCAGATTCACCGCGCCGTTGCGCTGGCGCGAGAAACCATAGCCAAGGCGGAAGAAGCTTCGTTTCGACCGCCCGATAAGCGCGGCGAATTCCTCGATTTGCGCGACGCCGACGCCCGTAATTGCGCTGGCCCACGCCGGATCGCGGGCCTGGACGTGCGCCTCGAGTTCGTGGGGCGCGTCGGTGTATCGATCAGATAGTCCCAGTCGGCCCATCCGTCACGAAACAGGATGTGCATCACCGCGCAGGCCAGCGCTCCATCCGTGCCGGGCCGCACGCATAATGCGAGATCGGCCTGCCGCATCGTTTCCGTTTCATAAATGTCGATGGCGACGATGTTCGCGCCGCGTTCCTTGCGTGCGCAAATCGCGTGGGTCATCACGTTGACTTGCGTAGCGACTGCGTTCGTGCCCCAAATGACCACGCAATCCGACTTCGCCATTTCGCGCGGATCAGCGCCCATCAGCTTACCGGTTCCGGCGACATATCCCGGCCAGGCGACGCCGACGCAGATTGTCCCGTGGAAGCGGGAATAGCGTTTGGCGTGAGTGAGGCGCTCGATTCCGTCGCGCATCACGAGGCCCATCGTTCCGGCGTAGAAGTATGGCCATACGCTCTCCGGTCCGAGCTCGCGCTCGACCGACAGGAAATTGTCAGCGACACGGTCGAGCGCTTCGTCCCACCCGATCGGCGCAAATTGCCCGCTTCCCTTGGGGCCGACGCGACGAAACGGCTGAGTGAGCCGATCCGGATGATGGATGCGCTCCCAATACCGAGCAACCTTGGCGCAGACGACCCCCGCCGTATAGGTCTGGTCGCGCGCCCCGTGGATGCGGCCGATACGCTTTCCGCCGATCACCTCGACGTCGAGAGCGCAAACCGAGGGACAGTCGTGCGGGCAGACTGAGTGACGCCGCGTAATCTCGGTGACCGCGTTCATAGGCCTCTCAATGTCGCTACGCTTCGACCTGCCGACCAGATCCTAAAGCGCCACGATTTGCGGGCGCCAGGGCTGGCCCGTCAAGCGGAAGCTCTGCCGTCCAAGATTGCGCCGCCCGGCTGGAGGCTTTGGCACAACCGATGCAACCGAACGCGCGCAAGCCCGAACAACGAGACGCTCATTTCGCCCTGCGAAACGAAATGTTTCGCAGGGTATATAATAAGCCATTGAAATCATTATAGCGTCGAATCAATGATTTCGCGGTTTTGTTTGTTTTCAATGGATTAAAGGCTGTTTCATTTCGCCGGTTTCTTAGGCTTGCTTATTTTCAATGACTTGGCTCAATTTTTTCGTTTCGCCGTAACTGCCTCGACCTTGAAAGCGTCCAGCCAGCGGCCCCACGCCTCAAGCCGTATCCTGGAGGCAAAGGCCTTCAAGGCGGCCCTGGGCCAGGACGCCAAACCTACAAATTCAGAAATAACATATCACACGGTTCTTATGATGGCGAGCAAATTCCGAATCCATACGCGATGCGCCTTGCGGTTGCAACCAAATACAACTATAAGATTGTGCTAGTGCAGCTCGGTGGAGTCGAGCTTGGCGGTCGCTCATTTCTCAACATATGCGTGGGACTGATCGCGTTGGGGGCGGCTTGGGTCGAGCCGGGGTCTCGGGCGGCCGAGCCCCAGATCGAGATCCACTACGCGCCCCGCGAAAACCTTGAGAGTGTCGATGCTCGCGAGATCGGCCGCGCCCGATTGTCCATCGACATCGCGGCTTACGTCCTGTCTGACCCGCGGATAGCCGAGGCGTTGATCGACGCGGCGGAACGCGGCGTCGTCATTCGTCTTTATTTGGACCGGTCGCAATTCGCGGAGCACAGACCCACACGGGGCGGGATCATTGAAGCACTGCTTGCACATCCGAATGTCGCCGCACGGGTCAAGGGCGAGGGCGTTTTGATGCATTTGAAAGCGTACGCCGTCGATGCGGAGGTGTTGCGAACGGGTTCAGGCAACTTCTCCCATTCCGGACTCGCCAGTCAGGACAACGACGCGATCTTCATTACCGATCCCGCGGTCGTCGACGCATTCGAGGGCAATTTCGAACGCATATGGGCCCGCGCGCATAACGTAGGCGCGTTGGATACGAACCGCTGAGGGAACGTGTCTACCGGGAATTGTCCCGCGTTTGCGGCAACCCCAACGGCGTGTAGCGCTCGTAACGCTGGCTGAACACGTCGGCGACAGTCTCCGCCCGCTCAGTCGCCGCATCGTTTTGCGCGGCCAGAATCGACGACACGTGCCAGCGCCACGTGGACGCGTCATCTGTGTTTGGGCCCGTGGCTACCTCGGTCACTCCCGCAGCGTAACCCACGCTGCTTCCGATTGCGGTCGCAATAAGAATGAGGGACTTCCGCATCGTCTCCTCCGTCCTCTTGGCGTCTATTGTCTGCGCCGCGCTGCCTTATCCCCCACGCCTGCGACGCTAATTAATAAAGTGTAAACATAGATTTGTGGCTTGGCTAGGGCGATTCGCTCTTTAATTCCATTTCGCGCAGCAATTGCTCGCCATTGTGCGAGTTATACGTCGGCCTTGCGTCAAAGCTTCAATGTCAAGCGTCGCCACAAACGCTCGCGCGGCTCCAAGCGAACGTTCGATTCTCAGCGCAATGTAGGTGATCACATGAGGCTCAACCTGGAGCTGGCGATCGCTGAACAGCTTGAAGAGGACCGCCTCGGTCAATTCGATGTCCGGAGCGGCGAGGCGCACAACGGGCGCCAGCCGAAGTCGCGACAGAAGGTCGGGAGTGTTGAGGCCCCAAGTGTCCGGGATGGTGCGGCCGGTCATGAGCAGCCATGCGTTGTTTTGCAGCGCGCCGTTTATCAGGTGAAAGAAGAGCGCCTCTGCGCGCTTAGCGCCTTCGGCGTCTTCGATCAGCACGGCATGGGCCTGAGCACAGGCCTCGATGCTCTGTTCGTCTAGCGCTTCCCCGGAGAGCGTGATCGCGTGGGCGGCGCGGGCCCAGATCGCGCCGAGGTGGCTTTTTCCCGCCCCCTCGGGCCCGACGAGCATCAACATGCGACTGGCCCAGTTCGGCCAGAGCTCTATCGCCGTCAGCGCCTCGAGATTTGACGGCGCAGGAAGAAAATCCTCGCGCGCGAAACTTGGAGAATGCGGCCAGCGGAACGTCAGCTGGCGGGGCGGGGCCATCATTGGCTCTCCGGCTCCGTGCGGCCTCGGTAAAACGGGCTGGTCAGATAGACGGCAATCAGATGGCGGGCCACAACGCCAATCGCCGCTGCGGTTGGAACGGCGATGAGTAGCCCAAGGAAACCGAACAACTGGCCGAAAGCCAAGAGTGCGAACATCAACCAGACTGGGTGAAGCCCGATCGATTCGCCAACGAGCTGCGGCGAAAGCACGTTGCCCTCGAGGAATTGACCCGTTCCAACAACGGCGAGAGCCAGAAAGAATAGCTTGAGACTTGGCCAACCCTGGAAGAGGGCGACGCTGAGCGAAAGCACGAGCGCGGTCAGCGACCCGACATACGGCACGAAGCTCAAGACCCCGCCGACAACACCGATTAGAAAGCCATAGTCGAGCCCGATCAAGGTCAATCCGACGCTGTACCAGACCGCCAAGAAGAGGCAGACAATCGACTGACCGCGGATGAACCCTGCCAATGCATGGTTTATCTCTCGGGCGATCTTTCGCAGAGTTTCGCGATGGTCGAGGGGGAGCCAGCTGTCGATCTTCGAGATCATCCTGTCCCAGTCGACCAGAATATAAAACGCGACAACAGGTGTGATGATCAGCAGCGACAGGAAATTGAACAGCGCCGCTCCTCCAGACACCAGCCTCGTGAAAGCGTCGAGAAGCCATTGCGCGCTCTGGGTGACGAAGTCGCCGACCGATTTCTGAATTTGAGCGGTCGACAAGTGCTGGCTGAGCCCAAAGGCCTCCAGCCAGCGGCCGCCGTATTTCGCAATGAACGCGTTGCCCTCCTCAATGGCGAAAGCCTGAGCCGCACCGCATAGCCTGGCAGGTGCTGCGCGAAGGCGATGAACTGATTTCCCAACACCGGGACGACAAGAATGAAAAAAAGAACGACGGCTAGGACAAAGACAGTGAGAATGAGAAGCGAGGCGCCAGTCGACTGAACCCGAACCTCTGAAGTTTGAGCACGACCGGGTCGAGAAGATAGCCGAGAACGATGCCGGCCGCGAACGGCATTATTGTTGAGCCGAGCAAATAGACGAGCAGCAGGAGGGCGGCCAGTCCGAGCCCCCAGAACAGGATCTGGCGCTCCAGGCTCACCGGCCGAATCTCATGGCGTTTCAGGAGCTCCGCCGGCCCGCTGCAACAGGTCCCATTTGCCGCCCCAGGGATCGACAAAGACCGCAACAAGGCCATAGGGCTCGCTGCGGGGCGTTTCCAGGAACTTGACGCCGCGCTTACGCAGCCTCTCGTAATCCGCCCAGAAGTCCCCGGAGTGAAGGAACAAGCCGACCCGTCCGCCGGTCTGATCGCCAAGCCGGGTCCTCTGACGCTCGCCGCTGGGAACCGCGAGCACCAGCGCTGCGCCTGCGGCCCGCGATGGGGCAACGACAACCCAGCGCTTGCTCGGCGACAAGGGGGTGTCTGCAAGAACCGCGAAGCCGAGGACATCGCGGAAAAACGCGAGCCCGTCTTCGTAGCTAGGAACAAGAATCGTTACCGCCGCGAGACTTTGGAGCATGGCTGCGCTATCGGCTCATATGGTCCAGCCATTGGGCGATATAGACGCCGCCCGAGGCCAGGGTTGTCGCAGCGACCGTCCATTGAAGGGTGGCCTGCGGGAGCGGTTCTTCGAGGCCGTAGGCGCGGACCCCGAGCGCGAAGCCAGCAAGCGCGATCTGCGCGACCGTATTCAGTTTCGACACCCAGACAGGGCGGATTTCGACCGGCTTGTCGAGCAGCCAGGAGACCAGCACCGCTACAAGGATCATCACATCTCTCGATACGACCGTGATCGCGATCCAGGCCGGCAAACCGGCATATATGGCCAAGGAAACATAGATCGAGATCAGCAGTGCCTTGTCTGCAAGCGGGTCGAGATACGCGCCGAGTTCCGTGCGAAGACCGAATCTCTTGGCGATAAAGCCGTCGACTCCATCCGACACGCCGGCCAGAATAAAAATCAGGAACGCGGGAAGGAATCGTTGTGAGATGATCATCATGACTGCCAAGGGCGTCATCAGCATTCGCGCCAGCGTGATGAAATTCGGTAAATTGTTGAGGACCGTACCTATATTCATCAACTATTGACGCCCTGGCGTCCCGCCCAGCCATCCGCCTCTTTGGACTTCGCCACGCGCGGATGACCGGATCCAGAGATAGCACGAAGCTGCCGAAGTTGGGAAACAAGCCTGCCGCTCTTGCGCGTTGCGTGGAGCGGAATTACCCCGGTCCCTGCCCAAGCCTTGCGAGTCTGGATGTCCGAAAGCCGGAAGCCTCTAACTTACGCCGAATCGGGGGTCGACATCGACGTCGGCAACCGCGTTGTGGATCGAATCCGTCCGTTCGCACGCGCCACGCGTCGTCCCGGAACGGGAGCGGAGCTTGGCGGCTTCGGCGGACTGTTCGATCTTAAGGCAGCGGGGTTTGTCGACCCGATCCTGGTCGCCGCCAACGACGGCGTCGGCACAAAGGTGAAGATCGCCATCGAGAGCGGCACGTACGATACGATCGGCGTCGACCTCGTGGCCATGTGCGTCAACGACATTGTCGTTCAGGGCGCTGAGCCATTGTTCTTCTTGGATTATTTTGCATCAGGCAAGCTCGACGAGCACGTAGCGTCCGCCGTGGTGCAGGGCATCGCAGAGGGCTGCGCGCAATCGGGGTGCGCATTGATCGGCGGCGAGACGGCGGAGATGCCGGGCCTTTACGCGGCTGGCGATCTCGACATCGCCGGCTTCGCCGTCGGCGCCGCCGAGCGCGGGACGCTACTGCCGCGGCCGGGACTGAAGCCAGGGGACCTTGTGTTCGGCCTGCCGTCGTCGGGCGTCCATTCTAATGGATTTTCGTTGGTGCGGCGCATTGTCGCGCGGTCTGGCCTCGGATGGGGCGATCTCGCCCCATTCGATCCACAACACTCGCTCGCAGCCGCGCTACTGACGCCGACCCGCCTCTATGTGCGGCCGCTCCTTCAGGCGCTGAAACGAACGCGGGGCATCCACGCGCTCGCCCATATCACTGGCGGCGGTTATCCGGACAATCTGCCGCGCGTGCTCGACGATGGTCTGGCCATCTCGCTGGATCTCAACGCGTTTACGCCGCAGCCCGTTTTTTCTTGGCTCGCGTCGGCCGGCGGTCTCGACGAATCGGAGATGCTGCGGACCTTCAACTGCGGGTTCGGGATGGCGGCGTTTGTTTCCGCCGACAGTGAGGTGGAAGCGCGCGAGGCCCTCGCCGCCGCAGACCTCGCGCCGGTCCTGATTGGAGAACTTGTTCATAGCCAGGGGCGGCGCTTTTTCACCCATGGGAGGCTCAAGCTGTGACCCCGCGGGTGCGAACGGCGGTTCTCATCTCGGGCCGGGGCTCCAACATGAGCGCCTTGATCGAAGCCGCGCAATCGCCGGACTTTTCGGCCGAGATCGGGCTGGTCCTGTCGGACGACCCGGCCGCGCCCGGCCTTTCACTCGCGCGCAAGCTGGGCGTGGCCGCCGAGGCGATCGACTTTCGAGCCTATACGGGCAAGCCGGCGTTCGAGGCGGCGCTCGAGACACGGCTCACCGCCGCCTCCGTCGAAATCGTCTGCCTCGCTGGGTTCATGCGCGTGCTAAGCCCGCACTTCGTCGAGCGATGGAAGGGACGCATGCTTAACATTCATCCCTCGCTCCTGCCAAACCTGCGCGGCCTTCACACCCACGAGCGGGCGCTAGCCCTTGGGCTCGCAGAACATGGCTGCACGGTTCACCTCGTGACCGCCGAGCTCGACGCCGGACCGATCCTCGCCCAGGCGCGAGTGCCGGTTCTCTCGGGGGACGACGCCAGCGTCCTTGCGGCGCGCGTTCTCAAGGAAGAGCACCGGATCTATCCGCAGGCGCTTGACGAGGTCGCGCGCGCTGCGCGCCGCCGCGGAGCCTCGTCGGCGTTGACCCACGATCGGCGTCGGGATCAGCGTTTCACGTGAAACCGAAACAATGCGGCGGCCTTTGGTGGAATCGAAGGCGTTCCCGATGGGTTCACCGGCGCGCCTCGCTTAGTTTCCTTTTAGCTTTGCGCGCTTAATGTTTTCAGTCGCTTGGGACCTTGTTGAGTTCCGCGCTCAGCGAAGTGCGCGTGCTGGGCGCTGGCGCGACCTCCGACTCTGGCGATAGCCGCGAACGCCTCCTGAAGTATAAACAGTGTTGATAAGTTAAAATGGCCGTGAGACACCAATACCAGGTCAGACAAGGTGACCGAGGCCGAGCGGATTGAGCCGGAGAGGATCGCGCTACCGCCTCGCATACGGGCCTCGCGGGACGGACAATTTTGCGTCTGGCGCGGTCTCTGAGGCCGTTCTGACGGATGAACCCGCCACCGTTAAGCAAAGCGCTCTGGCCGCGCTTGCGGCGCGCGGGAATTGGATCAATATTTCGCCGACGGAAAAGGAGATTTGTTTGCCGCGCGCGCTTGCGACGAAAGAGGAATTCCTGCCATCGACCGCGACGATCGCGGCGAATGACGAGTCGCCCTCGCTGTTATCTTCACCCGAGCGGTTTATCAACCGGGAGTTGTCGTGGCTCGAGTTCAATCGCAGGGTTCTCGAGGAGGCCGCGAACGCGAGCCATCCGCTGCTCGAGCGACTGCGGTTCCTCTCCATCTCGGCCACTAATCTCGACGAGTTTTTCATGGTCCGCGTTGCGGGCCTGGTTGGCCAGGTACTTAGCGGTGTCGCGGAGATTTCCGATGATGGGCGCACTCCTGCGGAGCAGCTCGAACGCCTCGGCGAGCGAGTCGCCGCCTTGGTCGCTTCCCAACAGTCGGGGTGGAAGGCTTTACAATCTGAACTCGCCGCTAACGGCGTCGTCATCCTTGAGGTCGGCGATCTGACCCGCAGAGAACGAGAGTGGCTGCAGGACTACTTCCTCTCGCACATCTTCCCGATTCTGACGCCGCTTGCGATTGATCCTGCGCATCCGTTTCCCTTCATCCCGAATTTGGGATTCACTTTGGCGCTTGAACTCCTTAATCCGCATAAGGGCGAGACGATGAGCGCGTTGGTGCGCGTTCCCGGAAGCGTCGAACGGTTCGTCCGGTTGCCCGATAGCCCGCTTGGAGGCGCCGCGCGCTTCGTAATGCTTGACCGGTTGATTGTTGCGTTCATCGGGCTCTTGTTTCCGGGGCATGAAGTGTTGGGGGAGGGGGCCTTTCGCGTCATTCGCGACAGCGACATTGAGGTTGAGGAAGAAGCGGAGGATCTCGTTCGCCTCTATGAGAGTGCGCTTAAGCGGCGCCGGCGCGGCATAGTCATCCGGCTCGAGATAGAAGCCAGCATGCCCGAATCGTTGCGCGCGTTCGTGGCCGGCGACGTCGACGTCGTCCCGTCGGGCATCGTGCTCATCGAGGGAATGCTGGCGCTGAACGACTTGTCGCAACTGCTGGCGATCGATCGCCCCGAGCTCAAGTTTCCGCCTTACAACCCTCGCTTTCCGGAACGCGTCAAGGAGCTCGGCGGCGATATTTTCGGGGCGATTCGCCAGAAGGATCTCGTTGTCCATCATCCTTACGAGTTATTCGACGTCGTCGTCCGGTTCCTCAATCAGGCGGCGCACGATCCTAATGTAGTCGCGATTAAGCAGACGCTCTACCGCACTTCGGCTGATAGTCCGATCGTCAGGGCCCTCATCGAAGCGGCGGAGGCGGGAAAATCGGTCACCGCGCTCGTGGAATTAAAGGCGCGCTTTGACGAAGAGGCCAACATACGCTGGGCGCGGGATCTAGAGCGAGCGGGCGCGCAGGTCGTCTATGGGTTCATCGAACTTAAAACCCACGCCAAGCTGTCGATGGTGGTGCGGCGCGAGGGGGGATCGCTCGTCAACTACTGCCACCTTGGCACCGGCAACTATCATCCGGTGACCGCCAGGATTTACGCCGACATTTCGCTGTTCACCGCCGATGCGGCGATCGGGCGCGATGTCGCCCGTATTTTCAATTTTATCACAGGCTACGCGGAGCCAGACGGCCTTGAGCAGATGTCGATTTCCCCGATCACGCTCAAGAAGACGTTGCTGCGCAATATCGCCGATGAAATCGACTATGCGCGGATGGGACGGCTGGCTCAGATCTGGATCAAATGCAACGCGCTTGTCGATTCGCAAATCATCGACGCTCTCTATGCCGCCAGTCGCGAAGGCGTGCAGATCGATATCGTGATACGTGGAATTTGCTGTCTGCGGCCGGGCGTCCCTGGGCTTTCCGACAACATTCGGGTCAAGTCACTGGTCGGCCGGTTCCTGGAGCATGCGCGCATCTATGCGTTTGGCGCCGGCCACGGACTACCCAGTCCGAAGGCCCGGGCGTTCATTTCGTCCGCTGACCTCATGCCGCGCAATCTCGATCGGCGCGTCGAGGCTCTGGTTCCGCTGCTCAATCCGACCGTTCACGAACAGGTCCTCAATCAAATCATGCAGGCCAACCTGATGGACAACCAGCAGAGTTTTCGGATTCTGCCGGACGGCTCGAGCGAGAGAATCGTCCCCGCCGAAGGGGAGGAGCCGTTCAACGCGCACAATTATTTCATGACCAATCCGAGTCTTTCCGGTCGCGGCAAAGCGTTGACGGACTCCTTTCCAATGGCGCTGCGGCGGCGCCTCTGATAGACGCCCTGCCCGGCGATACGAGTTGCCTCGACAGGATTGGTTATGCTCGACACGGTCCCGACACGATCAGCCACGCCCGACAATGCGCGAGGGCGATTGCCGGGCGAGCCGGTGGCGATCGTCGACATCGGTTCGAACTCGGTGCGCTTGGTGTCTTACGAGTTGCAGTCGCGCGCACCGACGCCGACTTTCAATGAAAAGGCCCTATGCGGTCTCGGCAAGGGCGTGGCGATGACCGGGCTCCTGCCGGAGGACGGCGTCCTCAAGGCGCTGGCCGCGCTTCAGCGCTTTCGTGTTCTCTGCGAAACGATGCGAATCGGTGATGTGCGCAGCATCGCAACGGCGGCCGTGAGGGATGCGGCGAATGGGGCGGAATTCCTCAATCGCGCGGAACGCGTACTCGGATGCAAAATCGAGCTTTTGAGCGGCCAGCGGGAAGCAAGATTGTCGGCGCTTGGCGTCATAAGCTCGATCTACAAAGCGGACGGCGTCGTCGGCGACTTGGGGGGCGGCTCACTCGAACTCACCGACGTTCGGGACAGGGAGTGCGCGCCGGGGGTGACCCTCCCGTTGGGCGGCCTGTCGCTGATGGATCTCTCGGAGCGCTCGCCGAAAAAGGCCACCAAGATTGTCCGTGAGAAACTTGCGACGGCGAAGGCGCTTCAGGGGTTGCCCGGGCGCACATTCTATGCCGTCGGCGGCACGTGGCGGGCTCTGGCTCGCCTGCATATGCGGCAGCGGCAGTATCCGATGAACGTGATGCACAATTACGTCATTCCGTCACGCGACGCGCTCGAATTCGCCGCGCTGGTGGAACGGATCGAAGCGGACGCGCTGCTGTCGATCGAGTCGATCTCCTCGGCGCGCAGGCCGCTCTTGGCTTATGGCGCCGCGGTCCTGGAAGAGATCATCCGCCAGTCCAGTCCGAAGGAGATCGTCGTTTCCGCCCTTGGCGTTCGCGAGGGGCTCATCTACTCGCGGCTTACTCCCGAGGAGCAGGAGGAAGACCCGCTCATCCTGTCTGCGCGCGAGTTCAACCAGTTGCGCTCGCGGGCGCCCGAGCATGGCGAAGAGCTTTACGCCTGGACGAGCCGCCTGATCGAATCGACCCATCTCGAGGAGGACGATCAGGATCGTCGCCTGCGCCACGCCGCGTGTCTGTTGTCGGATATTTCCTGGCGCGCCCATCCCGACTATCGCGGCGTCCAGGCCTACGACCTCGTGGTCAACGCGGCCTTCATCGGCGTCGATCATCCCTCGCGCGCGTTTCTCGCGCTCGCGGCTTCCTACCGGCATATGTCCAACGAAGATCTTGTTTGGCCGCAGTCGCGCGCGCTCGTGACGGCGCGACAACTCGATCGGGCGCGAATTCTCGGCGCGGCCATGCGGGTAGCCTATAATATTTCCGCCGCGATGCCTGGGGTCCTCCCGCGCGCCCCTATGGTGTGCGCAACAGGGTCAAGTGATTCTGAGTTTGCCGGCTGATCTTGCGCCGCTCAGCGGGGAGCGACTTCTATCGCGTATGAGGCTTTTTGCCAGGCTAATCGGCGGCGAACCGGAGATCCGCGCATCAGTGTGAGCCTGGCCGAGGCATCGCGCGCAGACGGCGATGCGCTCGCGGAGCTTCCCCTCGTCCTTAAGCTACAAACGCTTCAAAACGCATCGATGCGCAAAAGGGATTCTTTACGGGCCCAGGGGCAAGCTCGTTCTTGACAGGCCTCATCCCTTTGCGCTCGCGATCGGTCAGACATGCATTCGTTTCGCACCGACAGCCAATTTTTTCGCGACGCTCTCGAAAGGGTCGGCAGAGCGGATGACGCGCGAGCCTCGCGTTCGCCGATGGCGGCTGGCGCGGGACGCGAGATCGAACAAAATATCGGCGGGAAGTCGTTCTTGTTCGACCGGCGCGAGGTCGAGCCAACGCACGTGATAGGGCGCCTCGTGGCTTTGAACGGAACGCAGGGCGTCATCAGCTGCCCTCTCAAGATTGACGAGGAGGAGTGGTCGGTTGGCCATCTCATCACCATCGCCCACCGCAACTCGCGCCTGGTGGGCAGGGTCTGCGACGTTTCGACGGATGACGGTCGGTGGTCGGAAAACGAGGCCAACATCGCGCGTGTCACGGTCGAGCTGAACGGCGAAATTGTCGACAATTCGAACGGTGCGCCTTTTTTCCACCGGGGCGTGCGCTCGTTTCCCTCGCTTGGCGCGCCCGCGCACCGCATACGCGCAGACGATCTTCGAGCCATCTATACGTTTCGGGGCCAGCAGGGCGTGGAAATCGGCAGATTGAGCCAAAATGAAGATATCCCCGCGGAGATCGACGTCGGCGAATTGATCCGGCGTCACTTCGCCCTTTTGGGGTCGACTGGCGTCGGCAAGACGACTTCAGTCAGTCTGCTCTTGAAGAAGTCGCTGGCGATGAGGCCGAAGCTGCGCGATCATCATTTTTGATCCGCACAATGAATATGCAGCCCATTTTCCCGGACTGGCGCAGATTATCGATTCGGAGAGCCTGGAGCTGCCGTTCTGGATGTTCAAGTTCGATGAGCTGGCCGACGTCGTGTTTAGCGGCCGGCAGCCGCACTCGGACGAACAGGATGCGCTCTACGAGGTCATTCGCATAGCAAAAGCGAAATATCAGGCCGAATTGGGTTCGTCGGCCGGGACAAGCGCGGTGCGGCGCCAGCCAGTCGCCGAGGGGAATTTGGTGTCGGCTGATACGCCCACGCCGTATCGCATCATCGACGTCGTCGCGGTGATCGAGGAGTGGCTTGGGATGCTCGATCAGCGCTTTCCCCGCTCCGATTTGCGAGCTCTCCGCCATCGACTCGAGGGGCTCAATCGCGATCTGCGTTATCGGTTCATGTTCGGCAGGCTGGTCGTTGAGGACGACATCGCCAAGGTGATATCCAAACTCTTTCGCATCCCAACTCGGGGTCTGCCGGTGACCATCGTCAGGCTTGCCGGGCTGCCGAATGAGGTCACCAACTCGGTCGTGTCGGTGCTGGCCCGGCTCGCGTTCGAGATCGCCTTCTGGTGTTCCGGCGCGTACGAAATCAACGTTTTATGCGAAGAGGCCCACCGCTATATTTCTTCCGATAACAGGCAAGCCTTCGGCCCGGCGAGGCTGGCGATCGGCCGGATTGCAAAGGAAGGGCGGAAGTACGGCGCCTCGCTGGGCGTCGTTACGCAACGGCCTTCGGAACTCGACCCGACCGTGCTGTCGCAATGTTCGACCATGTTCGCCATGCGGCTCGCCAACGAGCTGGACAAGGGGATTATTCGCGCCGCGGCGGGAGTTTCGGCCGCCAGCACGATCGCCTTCCTATCCTCGATCGACGACCGTGAGGCGATTGCCTTCGGCGAGGCGATCGCCACGCCGATGCGGATGAAGTTCGCCGACATTTCGGCGCACGCCGAGGACACGGCGAGCTCCCGTTTCTGGTGAGCGAGATGTAGATCCGATCGATTTGAGGAAGCTTTCCGCTCAATTGCGCGGCGAGGCGGCGGCATAGGCGATGCCTTCGGCCAAGTGGGGGAAGCGCGACGGCATAATTCTTTTAAACTAGTCACAACATGTGAAATATGGACTGCGTGGCGGCCTTGCCGCGTCGCAGCCGAACGGACATTTGCAATCGGCGCGCATGAACGCCATATAGGGGGCGTCAGCCCCCGGTCGGAGCGATCATCCTTGAGCCGGGGCTATCACGACCCCCACCGGCGGTCCTTGAAACCGTCAAGGCGAGGAGAAGTCACTTATGGCGGCCGATCCAAGAGACCGTCGATCGCGTGCGCTCGATTGAGGTCGACGCGTACAAGTATGGTTTCATCAGCCCGATCGAGTCCGATCTGGCCCCCAAGGGCTTGAATGAGGACACGGTTCGGTTCATTTCGCTGAAGAAGGGCGAGCCGGAATGGCTGCTCGACTGGCGGCTCGAGGCTTTCCGTCGTTGGCAAACGATGGAAGAGCCGAAGTGGGCGCGCGTAAGCCATCCTCCGATCGACTACCAGGACATCTATTATTTCGCCGCGCCAAAATCCGGGCCGGCGCCGAGGTCGCTCGACGAGGTCGACCCGGAGCTGTTGCGAACTTATGCCAAACTTGGGATCCCGCTCGTCGAGCAGGAGATCCTCGCGGGGGTCGAGAAGCCCAAGGTGGCGGTCGACGCCGTTTTCGACTCGGTTTCAATCGCGACGACCTTCAAGGCCGAGCTTGCCAAGGCCGGGGTCATTTTCTGCTCCTTCTCGGAGGCGGTCCGAAATCATCCCGACCTCGTGCGCCGCTATCTCGGAACGGTGGTGCCGAGCACGGACAACTTCTACGCTACGCTCAATTCGGCTGTGTTCTCCGACGGCTCGTTTGTTTATGTGCCGCCCGGCGTGCGCTGCCCGATGGAGCTCTCCACCTATTTCCGCATCAATGAGCGGAACACCGGGCAATTTGAGCGCACGCTCATCATTGCCGACAGAGGAGCTTATGTCAGCTACCTCGAAGGCTGCACCGCGCCGAAACGGGATGAGAATCAGCTGCACGCGGCCGTCGTCGAGCTTATCGCGTTGGACGACGCCGAGATCAAATACTCAACCGTGCAGAACTGGTATCCCGGCGATTCTGAGGGTCGTGGCGGCATCTATAATTTCGTGACCAAGCGCGGCGATTGCCGCGGCGCCCGGTCGAAGATCTCGTGGACGCAGGTCGAAACCGGCTCGGCGATCACCTGGAAATATCCGTCCTGCATTTTGCGTGGCGAGGCCTCGCGCGGCGAATTCTATTCGATCGCGATTTCGAACGGCTATCAGCAGGTGGACAGCGGAACGAAGATGATTCATCTCGGCCGCAACACGACGAGCCGCATCATCTCCAAGGGCGTAGCCGCCGGCAAATCGCAAAATACCTATCGAGGGCAGGTGTCGGCGCACCGGCTGGCGACGGGAGCGCGCAATTTCACCAATTGCGATTCGCTGCTGATCGGGCACGAGTGTGGCGCACACACCGTGCCCTATATCGAGGCGAAGAACTCCTCGGCTGTGATCGAACATGAGGCGACCACGTCGAAGGTTTCGGAAGAGCAGATGTTTTATTGCCTGCAGCGGGGCCTCTCGGCGGAGGAGGCGACGGCGCTCATCGTCAACGGCTTTGTCCGGGACGTGCTGCAGCAACTGCCGATGGAGTTTGCCGTCGAAGCGCAAAAGCTCATCTCGATCAGCCTCGAAGGAAGCGTAGGATGACGGCCAACTCGGGCCGAGCGCGAGCCGAGGAAATGCGGAATGCTTGAAATCAAGAACCTTACCGTTTTAATCGAGGACAAGCTGATCCTCGACAACCTCAGTCTTACCGTCAACGCGGGCGAGATTGCGGCGATCATGGGTCCGAACGGCTCTGGCAAGTCGACGCTCGCGTACGTGCTTGCAGGAAAACCGGCGTACGAAGTCCAATCGGGCGAGATTTTGCTCGACGGAGAAAATCTCCTCGAGCTCGAGCCAACCGAACGCGCGCTAAAGGGCGTGTTTCTAGCCTTCCAATATCCGATCGAAATTCCAGGCGTGACTGGGATGACCTTTCTCAAGGCGGCGCTCAACGCTCAGCGCCGTGCGCACGGAGACAGCGATCTCACCACGCCGGATTTCATGCGTCGCGTGCGCGAGGCCGCGAAGGCGCTCAAGATTGATCAGGAGATGCTGCGGCGCCCGCTCAACGTCGGCTTTTCCGGGGGCGAGAAGAAGAGGTTCGAGGTGCTACAGATGGCCCTGCTGGCGCCGCGGATCGGCGTCCTCGACGAGACCGATTCGGGGCTAGACATCGACGCGCTGAGAGTCGTCGCCGAGGGCGTCAACGCCCTTCGCGACCCAAAGCGCTCTTTTGTCGTAATCACGCACTATCAGCGGCTCCTGGATTACATCAAGCCGGACGTCGTGCACGTGATGGCCAAGGGCCGGATTGTTGCGACCGGCGGCCCAGAGCTTGCGCTTGAGCTCGAGCGCAATGGTTATCGTGAGTACGCGGAGGAGGCTGCGTGATTCGCCGATGACCGCGCATGTTCTCAATCGATCGGCTGCTGAAAGAACACTCGCGCGGCAATTCGCTGAGCAGGAACGGCGCGAGCCGTCGCCCACTCGCGCCGCTGCCTTCGCGCGATTCGCCGCCGCCGGATTGCCGACGCGGCGGGTTGAGGCTTGGCACTATACCGATTTGCGCGCCTCGCTGACCGACGCTGGGCCGATCCTGCCTTCTCCTACGCGCGCCGACATCGAAGCCGCGCGTAGCCGGATCGCTGGGCGTGAGCGTTTCGTGGCAGGAGCGCAAGTCGTCTTGCTAAGCGGACGCTTTATTTCGGAGCTTTCGGATCGCCTTCCGAGCGGTGTTTCCATTGCGGAGGGGCGGATCTCCGCCAATGCGGTCGACGATCCCTTGGCGGCGCTCAATGAGGCTCTGAGCCCGTCCGGGCCAGCAATTGCGGTCGCGCGCGGGGTAAAGCTCGCCGAGCCGATCTCGGTCCTCCATCTTGCCGATGAGACCTCATCCTATTCGGTTTATTCTCGAACAGCGATCACGCTCGAGGCCGGGGCGCAGGCGTCATTCGTCGAGATGTTCGACGGCGCTCATGTCGGCGTCCAGCGGCACGCGGCGACGATTCTGACGCTCGCCGACGGCGCCAAGGCGAAGCATGTCGCGGTGGTTGGCGACGAGCCCGGTCTGCACATTGAAACGCAGATCTGCGGGCTCGCGAATAGCGCGGAGCTTACCGCCTTTGGACTAGTGTCTGGCGGTGAACTGACGCGCCGCCAAATTTTTGTCAGGATGACCGGGAACGCAGCTAAGGTGTGGCTCGGCGGACTGGCGCTTATCGATGGCGCAAGGCGTGCCGATACGACGCTGCAAGTCGTTCATGCCGCGCCGGCGGGGGCCAGCCGCGAATTCTATCGCGCGATCGTTGACGACGACGCGGTCGGTGTGTTTCAGGGGAAGGTGATCGTCGAGAAAGCCGCGCAAAAGACCGATGGCTCCATGAAGTCCCAGGCTATACTGCTGTCTCAGCGGGCGCAGATGAATGAGAAGCCGGAGCTCGAGATCTTCGCCGATGACGTCACGTGCGGACACGGGGCGACGGTCGCTTCGCTCGATCCCGAACAGATATTCTATCTCGAGTCGCGCGGCATCGCGCGCGGCGAAGCTAAGGCGATGCTGCTGGAGGCTTTTGGAGGGGAGTCCATCGATCGAATCGAGGACAAATCGTTGGTGGACCCATTGCGTGCTCAACTCGGCGACTTGGCTTGCAACACGGAAGGCGAAGACGTGAACAAGTTCGTGCAGCCGGCGCTCGGCACCTACGATGCCGCGGCGATACGGGCGGATTTCCCGATCCTTGCCGAGCGCCCGTATGGAAAACCGCTCGTCTATCTCGATAACGCGGCCTCGGCCCAGAAGCCGAAGAAGGTTATTGACCGCCTGACGCATGCCTATGAGCACGAGTACGCGAACGTCCATCGCGGATTGCACTATCTCGCGAATGCGGCGACGGAGGCTTACGAGACGGCCCGGGAAACGGTGCGACGGTTCGTCAATGCGGCATCGCCTGACGAGATCGTTTTCACCCGATCGGCGACTGAGGCGATCAATCTCGTTGCGTCGAGCTTCGGTCGCACTCACATCAGCGCAGGCGACGAGATCGTGCTGAGCGTGATGGAGCATCACTCCAACATCGTGCCTTGGCACTTCCATCGGGAACGCAAGGGCGCGGTTCTGCGCTGGGTTGACGTAGGCGATGACGGCTCTTTTTCGCTCGAGGCGTTTGAGCGCGCGCTGAGCGATCGAACAAAGATCGTCGCGATAACGCAGATGTCCAACGTCCTCGGGACCGCGCCCCCGATCGAGGAGGTCGTCCGACTTGCGCACGAGCGAGGGATCCCGGTGCTGGTCGACGGTTCGCAAGGCGCGGTGCATCTCGACGTCGACGTACGCGATCTCGACGTCGACTTCTACGTTTTCACCGGGCACAAGGTTTATGGCCCCACGGGAATTGGCGTATTGTATGGCAAGCGCGAGCTCCTTGAGAAACTGCCGCCGTATCAGGGCGGCGGCGAAATGATCGAGGAAGTCACGAAGGAGACCGTCTCCTACAACCACCCGCCACATCGGTTCGAGGCGGGCACTCCGCCGATCGTGCAGGCGATCGGGCTTGGGGCGGCGCTCGACTATATCGAGGGGATCGGGCGAGCGCGCATCCGCGCGCATGAGGAGGCCCTCTGCGCCTACGCGCACAAGCTTCTGTCGTCGATCAACTCGCTGCGCATCATCGGCGCGGCGCAAGGGAAAGGCCCCATCGTCTCGTTCACGATAGATGGCGTGCATGCGCATGACGTCGCGACTTTGATCGATCGGTCGGGCGTCGCCGTCAGGGCTGGAACGCATTGTGCCATGCCCTTATTGCAAAGGTTCGGAGTGACCTCCACCTGCCGAGCCTCGTTTGCGCTCTACAATACCGTGGACGAAGTCGAGGCGCTGGCGGAATCGTTGATCCGCGCGCGAAAGCTCTTCCAGTAGGGGGTCGGTATGGACGAGGCGCAGACCCACGCGAATGATGTCGAAACTCCCGCCGGTCGTAACGCCCTTTTCAGGCCCCCCTCGGAGATGGTGCCTGAAGAGCTGCGCCAGTTGACGGACTGCATCATCGCCGCTCTGAAAACCGTCTATGACCCAGAAATTCCAGCGGATATTTACGAGCTCGGGCTCATTTACAATGTTGATATAGACGACAATCGTTTTGTCAGTATCGAGATGACGTTGACGGCGCCCGCTTGTCCGGTCGCCGGCGAAATGCCGATGTGGGTGGAGAATGCCGTCATCGCGGTCCCTGGCGTCGCCGGCGCGAAGGTGAGCATGGTATTCGATCCGCCTTGGGATCAGAGCCGCATGTCCGACGAAGCGCGGGTCGCTCTAGACATGTGGTGAGCGGCCTGACTTGTGCTGGCAGGTCGCGCCATCCATTATTCCCCACTTGTCGTCCTCGGCAGGCGCCTTAACGACCCAGGGACCTGAGGAATGGACCCGGAGCGCGCCAAGCAGTCGTCTTGGCTCAATGATCAGCGGGTACGCGGACTAGTCTACCAAACATTGCTGCTCGCAGGCATCGCAGCGTTGGCTAGCGGCGCGATCTATAATGCCGTGGTCAATATGCGAGCCCGCGGCATTCCGATGGGCTTCGGCTTCTGGAACGATGTCGCCGGCTTCGACATCAATCTCCATCTGATAAGCTATTCCAATCTGTCGACCTACGGACAGGCGTTTTGGGTTGGACTGCTCAACACCCTTCTCATCGCGGTCATTTGCATTCCCCTGGCAACGCTGTTGGGTTTCGTGGTTGGCGTGGCGCGCCTCTCCCCCAACTGGCTGCTGTCACGATTTGCATTCATTTACACGAGCGTTATGCGCAACACGCCTCTGCTTTTGCTCTTGCTGTTCTGGTACAACGCGGTGCTCAAGTCCCTGCCTGGACCGCGGCAGTCGATCAGCATCGGCGACGTCGTCTTTCTTAACAACCGTGGCCTCTACTTGCCGATGCCGGTCGCGCGGGCGTCCTGCTGCCGGCTGGCTCCTGGGGGCGATCCTAACGGCTATCGCCCTTGCGATCGGATTTCGCGCCTGGGCGCGGCGCAGACAGGATCGGACAGGCGCGCAAACGCCGACCACGCTCGTCGCCGCGGCGCTCATTTTCGGCTTGCCCGCAATCGTGATTGCGGTGACCGGGGCGCCGTTCACGTTCGATATCGCGCGGCTTTCCGGCTTCAATCTCAGAGGCGGGCTCCCGGTCATTCCCGAAATGGCCGCGCTCGTGTTCGGACTTGTCACCTTCACCGCCGCGTTCATTGCGGAGGTTGTTCGCGGCGGCGTTTTGGCGGTGCCGGCTGGCCAGAGCCGAGGCGGCAGGGGCGCTCGGATTGCATCGCGGCCTGTCGATGAGGCTCGTGGTCATCCCGCAGGCGATGCGCCTCATAACGCCGCCGCTCACATCGCAATATCTGAACATCGTCAAGAATTCCTCACTTGCCGTGTTCATTGGTTATCCGGACCTCGTGCAGATTTTCGCCGGCACGGTTCTCAACCAGACGCAGGCGGCGGTGCAGGTGATGGCGATCACCATGGGGGTTTATTTGGCCATTTCGCTCAGGGTCGCGACGGCGCTTAACGCCTTCAATGCGCGCTATGCGCTGAAGGGACGGTGAGCTTGAAGCCCATTGCTTATGTTCGCGAGGCGCCGGAGCCGGAGGAACCACCGCCGGTGCTTTCGAGCGGTGCATGGGCTTGGGCGCGAGCGAATCTATTCTCGTCGATCGGATCGACCTTGGTCACAATTGGCTGCGTGGCGCTCGTCGTATATTTGCTGCCGCAATTGGTGGCGTGGGCGACGACGCACGCCGTTTGGAGCGCAAGCGATGGCGCTCTCTGTCGCCAACATCAGGATGGCGCCTGTTGGGCGTTCGTCATCGCGAAGTGGGACTATTTGCGGTTCGGGTCCTACCCTGTCGCCGAACGCTGGAGGGTCGACGTGGTGGAGGCGGTCGGCGCCTCGCTGATAATCTGGTTGCTCTGGATGAATGCGCCCCGGCGGGTCTGGGGCGCATTCTTGTTTTTTGTCGTCTATCCGATTCTGACGCTCATTCTCCTGCGCGGTTCGTCTTGGCTTGGTCTGCCGATTGTCGATACCCAGCTTTGGGGGGGCATTTTCGTTTCGCTGCTGACGGCGGTCGTCGGGATCGTCTTCTCTTTACCGCTCGGCGTGCTTCTTGCGCTTGGACGCCGTTCGCCGCTCCCGGCGATCCGGATGGCAAGCGTGGTATTCATCGAGTTCGTGCGCGGCGTGCCGTTCATTACAATTTTGTTCATGGCCAACAATCTGATGCCATTGTTCGTGCCCGAAACGTGGACGCCCGATCGCCTGCTGCGTCCATTGGCCGGGATCGTGATATTTTCGGCCGCTTATATGGCGGAAGAAGTGCGTGGCGGTCTTCAGTCTTTGGGGAGAGGACAATACGAAGCCGCGATGGCGCTCGGACTGAACTATCCGCGAATGACGGCCCTCGTCATACTGCCCCAGGCGCTGACTTTAGTGATACCGGGCATCGTCAACAATTTCATCGGCCTGTTCATGGATACAACACTCATTTCGGTCGTTGGCGCGACTGATTTCCTCGAAGCGATGAATAATGCGATCAAAGACCCAGTCTGGGCCGGGCCAACAATCATGGTGACGAGTTACGTCTTCGCCGGCCTCTTCTATTTCGCTTTTTGCTTTGGAATGGCGCGCTACTCGGCTCACATCGAGCGAGTTCTCGCCAAAGGGCGCAAGTGATGTCGAGCTCTCTGGCCGACGCCGATCGAGGCGACGACGCCGCAATCCGATTCACCGGCGTCCACAAATGGTACGGGAGCTTTCACGTATTGCGGAACATCAACCTCACGGTTGCGCGCGGGGAGCGCATTGTTGTGTGCGGTCCGTCTGGCTCCGGCAAATCGACGCTGATCCGGTGCGTCAATCGGCTCGAGGAACATCAGCGTGGATCGATCGTGGTCGACGGAGCCGAGCTGACCGACGACATCAAACGGATTGATGAAGTGCGACGGGAAGTCGGAATGGTGTTCCAGAACTTCAACCTGTTTCCTCATCTCACCATTCTGGCGAATTGCACGCTGGCGCCGATCTGGGTGCGCAAAATGCCCAGGCGCGAAGCCGACGAGCTAGCAAGCAAGTTGCTCGCACGCGTAAGAATCCTGGATCAAGCGCACAAATACCCTGGCCAACTCTCAGGCGGCCAGCAGCAGCGCGCCGCGATTGCTCGCGCCTTGTGCATGGCCCCAAAGATCATGCTCTTCGACGAGCCAACGTCGTCACTTGATCCGGAAATGGTGAAGGAGGTGCTTGATACCATGACCGCGCTCGCTCATGAGGGCATGACGATGATCGTCGTGACACACGAGATGGGTTTCGCCCGCCAAGTGGCCGATCGGGTCGTGTTCATGGACGGAGGCGAGATCGTCGAGGTGAACGCGCCCCTACCTTTTTTCCAGCATCCGCGGCACGAACGCACCAAGCTGTTCCTGAGCCAGATTCTTCACGTTCGTCACTGAGCCCCGCGTCATGCGCCATAAAGCCAGTCGTAGCGCTGGATTAGGCCACGCGTCCCGAGCAGTCGCATTGTCGCATCCCGAGCGACTGCCAATGGACCGCTCATATGGTAGATACGGCCAAGTTTGAGGGCTTCCTGTTGAACTCGAGCAGCCCTCGCTACGCGACGTTGCGAGTACATCGAGAGAGCAGCCGGAATATCTTGAACCTGAGCGAGGACGTGGCCAAGTGCGCCGGCGTCCTCGATGGCTTGTGCGGCTCCCTGTGCAAGAAAGGGCGCCATCGGGTGAGCAGCGTCGCCGACAAGCGCGACAGGTCCGAGCGAAAAGGAAGAAATGGGGCGGCGGTGATAGAGTGGCCAAACGCGCCAAAGAACCGGCGCCTTCGTCAGCAACCGCGCTTCTTTCGACCACCCCGTGAAGGCGCGCTCGAGACTTGAATAGTTTGCCGCCTCGTCCTTTTCACGATCAGCGCCGCCTGTCGGCGACGCCGACCGGATAGTCGCGACCAAATTGATGATTGATCCCCCGCGCAAAGGGTACTGGACGAGATGCGCCTCTTTCCCCAGACGCAGAATAATATTTTGCGTCCACATGAGGAGAAGCATCATCGGCGTTGACGATTGCGCGATACGCGACCCGTCCGGCAAACTCAGCCTGATCCTGAGCTCCAAAACCCAATTCGCCGCGGACCTTGGAGCGCAAACCGTCAGCCCCGATCAGGAGATCGGCCTCGTCGCGGATTTGGGTGCGGCCGCAAGCCAATCCGACAGAAACACGGCCTCCTTCTCCAGCAACGTCTTGGATGGTGGTTCCGAGCATCAGTTCGACGCTCGACTGCTCATGAACCGCGTCGAGCAGCGCGCGCTGCAAATCGGCGCGGTGAATGACCAAATATGCGGCGCCCCAGCGGCGCTCGGCGCCGTCCAGGGGCATTCGCATAAGTTCAGCGTTATCCGAACCCCGCAGCACGAGGAGGGCGCGCGGCATTGAGGCAAGCGGCTGCACTCGCTTGAGCACACCAAGCCTAGCTAAGATGCGGGTCGCATTCGGAGTGAGCTGCAGCCCGGCTGCAAATTCATCGAGCGCGCTCGCTCTCTCATATATCGCGACCCTGAAATCCGCCTGTAACAGCGCTACTGCTGCAGTAAGTCCGGCGATTCCAGCGCCGGCGACGATCGCGCGTCGCTGCAAGGGTCAAGCAACGTCACGCAATTCACACTCCGCCGGCGAGCAGGGCGCATCGAGATCGCTATCGTAGACGAAGCGAGTTGAACAATAAGAGCAGATCGCCTCGACTGTCCGACCCCATGTCGATAAAAATGTGGGGATGATCAAATGGCGGGCTCGCGCCGGTGCACATAAACTCTTTCACGCTAACCTTGATCGAAGGGACGCCGAGATCATTGTGAAAGTGCGGAATTAAGCTGTCCACCATCAACGGCGCTCCTTGGAGGCGCTCGCGTTAAAGCATGTTCGAGGCGGCGGCGCCAACGTGCGTCCATACGCCACACATCTTACAAGGCATCCACTCGAGGCGGTTTCATTAATAGCAGCGACTGCATACTATGCTGATATATGATACTATGAGTTCAAATCTTAACAACAGATCGATCCCGAGGCAATGAAGCCGCAGCGGCCGATTGTTCGCAGGGGAGACGGGAGTTCCTGGGTCCTGCTGTGACCCCCGACGTTCATCGATTTGGAGCCAGAGTCTGGGGCTGAGATTGGCGCATGGCGCCGGCGGAGCAACGGGCGATCGGCGTAGCTGCGAAGCCGATCGAGCGTTGCGGTGAAGGTTCGAGCGAAGGCGGCGGGGGTCAAATAGCCGAGCGCGGAATGCGGGGGCTTTTGGTTGTAGCCCATGCTCCAACGCGCCAGGATGTCTCGGGCGTGGCCGAGATCGTAGAAGATCGTCTCATTGAGCAGTTCGGTCTTAGGCAGCAAATTGTTCTCAATGCCAAAAAGGCAATATTGCGCTTCCACATCAGGCTTCCATGAAGCGAATTGGTGCATTTGCTGCCTAAGACCGGAGCAGTTGGTCGCCCATTCTGCCATTGAACGCTTCGCAGATCCCGTTCGGCATCGGCTTGCCCGGCGCGATGAAATGCCAGGCGATCCGGCGCTCCTGCGACCAGGCAAGCCTTGCGTTCGAAGTGAACTCGGTTCCATGGTCGGAGACGATCAAGTCCGGCCTGCCGCGCCTGGCGACGACGGCGTCGAGTTAGCGGGCGACGCGCCGCCCAGAGATCGAGGTGTCCGCGATTACGGCCAGGCATTCCTTGGTGACGTCGTCGATCACATTGAGGATCCGGAAGCCTCGAGCGTCCGAGAGCTGGTCGCGGACGTGGGCGGCCGACATCACCTACATTCCGATCGGGCGCGGCTTTCTCTATCTGGTGGCGATCATCGACTGGGCATCGCGGTGCTCGGGTGGCGGCTGTCGAACACGATGGACGTTTCGTTCTGTCTGGCGGCGCTCGAGGAGGCGCTGGCGAGTTCGGCAGGCCGGAGATTTTCAACACCGATCAGGGCTCGCAGTTCACCTCGGCCGCCTTCACCGGCACGCTCGCCGAAGCGGGCGTCGCGATCTCCATGGACGGCCGCGGAAGCTGGATGGACAATGTGTTCATCGAGCGGCTGTGGCGATCGCTCAAGTGCGAGGATGTCTATCTCAAGGCTACGCCAGCGGCCGGGAAGCGGCGCGCGGGATCGCCGCTTGGATCGCCTTCTACAATGATCGCCGTCCGCATCAGGCGTTGGCGGACCGTAGCCGATGGTGGTCTGGCGAGAGGCGATCGCCGGCGCGAGGATTGTGGACATGCGGACAACGCGTCCGCGTTGCCCACATGTCCACAATCTCAACAGCAGACGCAGCCTCTTGCTGCGTGATAGAAAGGAATCCGGAGCAGTCGCGCTTCCAACTCAGAACCTGCCCCAGGCGGTCCCGTTGCGCCGCGCCATTTCAAATGCCCAAGGTTATGGGCATGGCGAACCTCCTCGGTTCGCCACCTCGAATCAGAACCCAGCCGATTCGGGAATCCCTAACCAAGTCATCCCTTCAGAGATTTGGTATTACTCCTCGGTCGGACCGAACATATCTAATGTTGATTTGCATTGCTGCCCTATATCAAGCGCGAGACGTCAATCCTCGGCGCGATAATTTTGATTGGGACGCTTAGTGATAGCGCATCTAAGACTGGATAAATCGGATGAGAGAGCGAGGAACGAACGTACTGATTCTTGGTTCTGGCGCCCGCGAGCATGCGTTGGCTCGTGCATGCGCAAGGTCGGCCTCGATCGGTAATCTTTTTGTTGCCCCGGGCAATCCTGGTTGTGCAACCGTCGCTCAGATTGTGCGGTTGAATCTGGCCGAGCACCCGAAGGTGATCGCCTTTTGTCAAAGGGAGGCTATTGATCTGGTCGTGATTGGGCCAGAGGCTCCGCTAGTGTCGGGTTTGGCGGATGATCTGATTGAAGCAGGCATACTCTGCTGTGGACCAACGAGAAGCGCCGCTCGGCTCGAGGGATCCAAAGGATACGCCAAGGAGTTCTGCCGCGAATTTAACATACCGACAGGGGCCTTTCGGCGATTCCGAGACCCGAAAGAGGCGAAGGCTTATATCCGTAATTGTGGTGCTCCGATCGTAGTCAAAGCTGATGGGCTTGCCGCGGGAAAGGGGGTTGTCGTGGGCAGGACAATTGAACAGGCAGAGGTTGCAGTCGATACTTTTCTGTCCAGTGCCTCGGAGTCGGCAGGAGCGGAAATCGTCGTTGAAGAGTTCCTCAAAGGCGAGGAAGTTTCGTTCTTCGCCTTGTGCGATGGCGCAATAGCGGTACCTTTCTCCAGCGCACAGGATCACAAACCCGTGGGTGAGGCCGACAAGGGTCCCAACACTGGTGGAATGGGCGCTTATTCTCCGCCGACTATAGTTACGCCGAAATTAACCCAGCGCATAATGGCCGAAATAGTAACCCCGACATTGCGCGGGATGAATGAAAGAGGCTCGCCTTTCCGAGGATTGTTATTTGTGGGTTTAATGGTCGACGAACGCGGGCCAAAGGTAATTGAGTTCAATGTCCGATTTGGGGATCCTGAGGCGGAGGTCGTCCTAACGCGCCTGGAAGATGACCTTTTGCCGCTTCTGGTCGCCTGCGCAAGCGGAACCTTGCGCAGGGATCCACCAAGGTTTTCTTCGGATGCGGCGCTGGCGGTGGTAATGGCTGCGCGAGGTTATCCTGGACATCCGCTACGCGGATCAAAGATTGGAGCAATCGAAGATGCCGAGTTGGTGCCAGGAGTGATCGTTTTTCACGGGGGCACACGCCAAGTCGACGGCGCTATTTTCGCGGATGGAGGACGAGTTTTAACGATTACGGCGCTTGGGTGCGACGTTGCTGACGCCCATGAACGAGCGTACGCAGGTATCGATAGAATAAAGTGGCCGGAGGGGTTTTTCCGGCGCGATATTGGGTGGCGCGCGACGGCTCGCAAAAGCAAAAAGTAGGTGCAGTGGACGGGACTTGGGCTCAGATACCGAAATGTGGTCGTATACGACGCGGGGCCGTTGAGACCGGCCGTGGCCGGTTCGATGGCCATTCCTGGATTGTTTCGCCCGGTCATATTTCGCGATGAAGTGCTCATTGACGGCGGGGCTGAAAATCCTTTGCCATACGGTTTGCTTTTTAGCCTTGCAGATATTGTAGTCGCGGTCGATGTGACGTTTGGTGGTCGGCCGCCGAAACGACGAACTCCATCGCTGTTTGCGTCAATGTTCGGCGCAGCGCAAAATGAAATGCAAGGCGCGATAACCGCTCAAAAAATTAGATTGCGCGCGCCGGATATCCTAGAGCGTCGGACTTTCATATGGATCCATAGCCTGCGGCGGTGAAGTAGTTGGACGGTTCTATAAACGCGTTTTTCCGGACGGAGACGGGTCGAATGACGCGATTTTGAGGCGCGGGATCTCGGTTTTGGCTGCGGCGTAGGATGCCGCATGGTGCGGCGACCGGGCGGCCCTTGGCGCGGAGGTCAGGCGACAGCGAGACGATCGAGGAAGACCAGCCTGCGGAAGTTGTAAACGAGGTTGGCCATGCCGATCTTGGTTTTCGCCCGGGCGATGCCGATGGTGCGGACGAAGAGGTCCATTTTGTCCTTCTGCACGGCGAAGACGTGTTCGACGCCGGAGCGGACTTTGGACTTGAGCGCGTTGGCGCGCCGCGTCGTCTCCGGCATGAGCCGGCCCGCCGGCTTCTTGCGATGGACGCGGCTGACGAACCCGTTCTTTTCGAGGAACGCCTCATTGGCCTTCGAGCGGTAGGCCGTGTCGGCCCAGACGGCGCACGCGGTGTTGGTCTTGTCGAGCCCCCCTCACGCAGCCGCGCGCCCTCGTAGGCCGCAGCGTCAGTCGCCTCCCACCGCCGGATCAGCCCATGTTCGCGGTCGATCGAGACATGGTTTGGTAGCCGAATGTCGGAATGGCGATGTCGACCGGAGGAACCGTCCCATCCGGCCTGGCCTTGGCTTGCTGAACTTGACCGTCCAGCGCGCATCGCGGTCCTTCTGCTGGAGCTTGGCTGGCTTGGCTTTCCAGGCCTCCGGAATGCGCCCTCCTTGACCGCCTTCTTCTCCTCCTCGGTGTTGCGCTGCTTGGGCGCGGCGATCAGCGAGGCCTCGACGATCTGGCCGCCCATAGCGACGTAGCCAGCCTCGCGCAGCGCCGCGTCGAACCGGTCGAACAGTGGCTTGATCGCCTCGGCCCTGGTCAGCTTCTCCCGGAACAGCCAGATCGTGCGAGCCTCGGGAACCCGGTCGGATAGGCTCAACCCGAGAAACCGCATGAACGACAGGCGGTCGTTGGTCAGAAACTCGGGTACGCTCGTCGGAGAGGGTGTTGGCCGCCTGGATCACCAGGATCTTGAACATCATCCCAAGGGTCGAACGGCGGTCGGCCGCCCTGCGAGCCGTCCGAGTAGGCCAGCGCCTGCGTCAGCTCGGACCGGAAAATCTCGAAATCGACCGCCGCTGCGAAAGCCAGCAACTGATCGCCGAGATCGCTCAGCCGCTTCAGGCGCTCCTCGACGTCGAAGAGTCCCCCCTGGCCGCGCATCGATTCGCCTCCCACTCCACCGGGGAGTGAATCAGAAAATGCTGAAAGGCGCGAGGTTCTTAGAAGCGTCCAGCTTCCGATCCTTCCGCTACGGCAAAGCGCTGCGCCTGCTCTCGGTCAAGCATCTGCGCACCAAGCCCTACACCCCGCGAACCAATGGCAAAGCTGAGCGCTTCGTCCAGACCAGCTTGCGCGAATGGGTTGATGCCCGCGCCTACAACACTTCCGACGAGCGCGCCGCCGAGTTGCCAGTCTGGCTCCACCAATACAATCGGCATCGACCTCATGGCAGCCTTAGATCGAATCCGCCCATCAGCAAACTCACCCTAACCCAGGACAACCTGTTGAGGCTCCACAGCAGGTGCGGCCAAAAGTGGAGCATTTCGCAGTTCTTGCCTTCTTTTTGAGCAAGCCAAATCCTTCGAGCCGCAGAAGACAGCAAAGAGGAACTCAAACTCTTGCTCGGGGCACGAATGAAGGCCCACGGGACTGTGTGAAGACCACTCCTGGAGCGAGCGTCGCGCCACGCATCAATTCGCCACCGCTCATTACCATCTTACCTGAGCGTTGCCCTTGAAGAACTCGTATCGCGCCAGAGCCACATGCAACGCGCATGTCTTCGGAGAGAAGCATTCCAGGCGTACCTGTCCCCGTCGTGACCTCAGCGCGAAAAAATTTAATATTTTCATCGCGGTTTCCGATCCGGATTTTGGAAAACGCGCCCGGCGTGGGTGACAATCCATGGATCTGGTTGCGAACCGTTTCGGCTCTCTGCGTCCAATCAATGTCCGCCTCACTCTTCTCAATCTTAGGGGCGTAACAAGCGCCTACCGTCGGTTGATCGTGAAACTCCAGTAGACCAGCCTCCATTGATTGCAAGGCGATTACTGACAGCTTGGCACCGATCGCAGCCAGACGACTTGTTAAGTCTCCGGCCGTATCGTCAGGCCGTATCGGAACGATTTCACGGATCGCTATCGGTCCGGCATCAAGACCGGCAACCATGCGCATGACGGCAATCCCTGTCTGCGAGTCGCCTGCAATGATCGCTCGATGGATCGGGGCGGCGCCTCGCCAGCGCGGCAGCAACGAAGCGTGCAAGTTCAAGCATCCGTGCTTTGGAGCTTCGAGAATAGGGGTCGGCAGTATCAGGCCATAGGCGCCAACGATCGCGACGTCGGCCACTAGATCGTTAAAGGTCTTCTGAGTTTCGAGGTCGCGCAACGAACTCGGTGTCAGAACGGGGACTCCGAGCAAATCCGCCGCCGAATGAACCGCCGTCTTCCTCATCTCGAGCCCTCGCGGGCCGGCGCGCGCTGGCGCGCGCGTATAGACAGCCACAAGTACATGACCGCTCTTTGATAATTCCAACAGCGTCGGAACAGCGAATTCCGGCGTGCCCATGAAGACAACTCGCATCGTTCGTCAGCGACACTCCAAAATTTGCATCATCAAGATCTCATCCGTCCCGAGTTTTGCACAACACGAAAGAACTTCATGTCATCTCAGCTGCTCGTCGTTGGGGTCGGTGAAGCGCTAGCTCCGGTATCCGACCCGGGAGACCGGGGCTTAGTCCAATTGAGCCATTGCAATCCGGATACTTCGAATGGCCATAGTTTTCGCTCAGACAGCGCCCATGTCTTGGCATGGATGGCGATCTGTTTCGCGTCGACGCACAATGGCGACCCAAAGCTATCACGGAGATCATCAAGAAAGATGTGGGTCGAAAGCAAGGTCGAAGCGCACAGCCAACGAGTCCAGACGCTCGCCCAGGCGAAGCTCCAAATCATGAATATCGGCGCGACTGGGAAGCGGGCGTAAGCGGTCAAGGAAATGTTCTGTTTTTGTTCCAACGCCCGGAATTGCGGGTTAGCAGGCGTCTTCCGGAAGGTTCGGCACGGCAGCCACTCGTCGTACTTTAGCGAAGGCTGGCGGGCCTCCATCAGCACGGAGCGGGAGCTTCCGAGTTTGCCGCGTTGGGCATGATTGTGAGCAGGGGCTGTACGGGCTGCGACATCGAATCGCCTCAAAGAATGACTTTTCGTTGGAGCACTCAATGTGTACTTGTAAACGGCGATCAGATTGCGTAATGGCACGGTAGATTACGTCCGTCACTTCTTCGGAAACTTTAGTTTAGGTCAAATCGCTGGTAGTTGTCGTGGTGCGGATTGAGCTTCCCCAATAGCGCGTGCGTAGCGCCGCGCTTGGCGACCAGCGGCCCCATAACCCTCTTCCCGTCTTCCGGCGCAAGGCCCAGGTCGGCCCGCGCCTCCTCGCGCGTCTTGATGCCCGCGCCGACGAGAATCTGCAGCGTCTGCGCCTGCTCGAGCGGATCGACCGCGTCGTCGCCCACCCATACGAATTCGAGCGAAGGCTCGCCCATGCACTCCTGAATCACATGGTCGAGCGCGTTCTTGACCCAGGCCTTGAGCGGGACCAGGCCCTCTTGCGTCGCTTGCTGGCGCAGCGTCTCCGAGGTTGCACGGTTGACCTGGCTCACGAAAGCCGAGACTGGCACCGAGAAGGCATAGCAGATGATGCGCGCCAGCCACTCGTCGTACTGGTCCTTGAGCGGCGGCTGGCGCGCCTCGATCAGCTTGAAGTCCGCGGGCATGAACTTGGTCTGGCGCCGCCGCGCCAGGTTGCCGCTCATCAGCGCGTCGAAATAGTCCTGGAACGAGCGGATCTGGTCGGCCGTCCATTCCTTCGGCAGAGTGGCGAAGGCGTCGGGCGTCGAGCCGGCCCGGTAATAATCGAGCGTCGCCGCGTCGCGCCTCAGCGCGATGTTGATGGTGAGGGCGATCTGCTCGACCGGGCTCATGCCATAGAGCCGATGGGCGCGCGCATTGCGCGGCAGGTAGAGCAGTTCCTCGACGGAGAAGTCGGCGGCGGGCACCCCTTTCAGGATCTGCTGATAGGCCGGGTCGGGCGGCTCGGGTGCGCGCCCGTCCTCGCCGATCAGGGGCTTGATCGTCGCCCCGTCGATGACGTCGAGCGCATAGAGCGAGCCGCCGCGGTTGTAGCGCGGATAGAGGGTCGCCGCGTCGATGACCAGCGTGTCCTCCAGCAGCATCCTGAGCCAGTCGGCGAACGAATGGCGCCGATCGGGGCGGGCGAGGAAGCGCGTCACAGCGTCGATTGCCTGCGAGGTTGCGGGCGAGTCGGTCCGGTTGCGCGGGCGAATAGCATAGCTCTGCGCGGCGATCTGGTCCTTGCGCGTCTCGATCACCGCGCGCAGGAGCGGCAAAGCATCGGCGAGCCCGCGCAATTCGGCGAATGAGACGCCGTCGTCGGCGCGCGGGATATAGTTGAGGTTGGCGCCGAACGGATAGTCCCACCGCCGCCCCTTGACTTCCGGCGGGGCCATCGGCTGAAGCGGCTGCAGCGGTCCGAACCAGGTGTCCGGCGACACTCCAGTGATCACATAGCGCGCGGCGTCGGCGAGCCGGGCGAAAACGCTTGGGGGTAGGGGCCGTCTGAGGGCGTCCGACATGGGATCGGTTCCTTGGCGAAATGACGTGATGGGGTTAAGGGCTGGCTAAAGTTCGCGATCGTTGGGCGCAGCGCTTGTGGGCGCTTGGCCTCCATTTGGGGCAGCCGGTCTGCGAGAGGTTTCGAACTCAGAGGATGACGTGCGACGCGCGATTGTGTGGCTCGCGATTGCCGCTTTCGTCCCGGCGATGGCTCATGCTCAGCCGCGTTGGACCTTCTGCGTCGCTTCGTCGAAAAGCGGCGCCGACGTCTGGATCACGGGCGTGTTCGCCGCAGAGCGCAGTCGGGTCGAGCTCGAAAGCGCGTTCAAGGCGCTTCTCGAACGGTCGGGCGCGACCGGTGCCGACGCCCAGTGTCCGCAACCCCGCGAGGACAAGACGGAAGCCGTCAACGCCCAATTCGAGGCCGAAGAGTTCAACCGCAACCTCGGCGCGACGCTGCATGCCGTGTCTGGCGGCGAGCTGCCGCCCCGCCAATAGCATCAACCGCCGTGCCGTAAAGGCGGCCGCTACTTGGAAATTCTCGTGACGGCGGGCTTCTAATCGCCGGACCATTCGAGTCGATAAACCGCGCCAGGCGCGACCGACTGAAGCGCGTGCGGCCGCAAAGCCACGATGCAGGTTCCTTCCGGACGGCGGACGGAAGGGTAAATGATCCCATTGGGCCGTTGCGCCCGCGCAGCGTCGGCGATCGCGTTGCCGATCGGATAGCCGACTGCAGGATCCGGATCGAGACACGGGTGGCCTGACGTCTGCCGAAGATCGACGAATTCTCCCGCCAGGCTGGCGAACATTTCAGTGTATTCAACGGCGCCTTTCAGTTCGCTCGATAGCGCTAGGAACTCGGGAATATGGTAGGCGACTTCCCGGATGCAGGTTTCGACGTCGAGAGCCGCGTACCAGGTGCCGCGCGTCGCGTTGAAGCGATTGGGCTCACGCGGCTTCCAATAGGCGAAGGCGGCGTTGACGAAATTTGCATAAGTCACGCCATGGAGGAATTCGTCGCGGCCGATTCCCTCGGCTCCGTGCTGCTCCGCCAATAGGCTCTGGCTCGTCGCCCCTTCGATCTCAGCGAGCGCCGCGGCGTCATCGGCTGAAACAAGCCCCTCCAGCACCGGCGGGCGCAGGCGCGCAGTCGATACGAGTCGGACGGTTAGGGAAAGGCTTCCCTTACGACCGGGAGGTCGTCAAGCATGCCCATCAGGCCCGGCCTCGTCCTGAGGGCCGCGCAAAGCGGGGCGTCTGGAAGGACGGTCCAGTCGCCGCGGGATCGGCGGCGCGCACTGCACCATTCCCTCCGACAGACGCAAGGCAGGCTTTCGAGGCCGCGCTCGCACAGGGGCCTCAGAATGAGGCGGTGAAATCACAGGCCGCCGCGCACCGCGTCGATGTAGCGGCGCACTTCAAGCATCCTTGGAGTACCGCCTTCGATCATCGCCTGGATAGGGGTTTCGCGATCAAACAGCGGACCACGATTCGGCCGGCGCGCCCATTCGTCGGCCGTCTCGTCGGCGAAAAGAAGATGAAGTCCCTTGTAGACGCCGACCAAAGCCGAGACGCGCGTCAGCTGGTCTGGCTCAAGGTCGGGCGATAGCCGCGCTTCATGCGGTCGAGCCTGCTCGCGGAGATTCCGAGCAGGGGGGAGGGTTCCGCGTTCGACAACGCTCTCATCCGCAAATGTCTGCAGCTCAGCAATTAGCGTCGCTAATATTGGCGCGCGCCTAGGCGTGGGCGTATCGTCTCCTGATGAGTTTTTACCCGTCATTTGACGCGACGTCCAACGAATTTATTTCCGAAGACACCTCACCTGAGGGTCGGGACGAATGAACGTTTATCAGGATAGCTATTGGAGCGGGGTCCTCGATCAAGCCTTCTGGTCCGCGGAGTCGCGGCCGTCTCTCATCCAATACTCCATCATCCCCCCTGCGCTCCCGCGCCCCATGCCGAGGAGGTCGGCAAGCGCCCAGACCAGCGCGTCGGCCCGGTCGGGCGAGAAGCCCATGGCGCGGCGATCGAAATCGGGCGTCAGCGCGCAGAGCTGATCCTCGAGCTTCGCGAATGCCCCAATATGGAACACGAGACCGCGCTCATAAGCGGCGGCGATAGGCTCTGCTCGCAAAAATTTTCCACGCGTCGCGTGGACCCCTCGCACCGGCAGATTGGGCTCGCTCTGGCGCAGGACCTCGGCGACCATGTCGCCGCCGTTGTTGATCTCGGCGACAACTCTGTCCGCGTTGAAACCGCGAAAGGCTCCGCCAACACGTGCGCCCCACGCGCCAGGCGTCTCGCCCTGACTGGTCAAGTCGGCGAGCACATAGAAGAGGCCGTTTTGGGCTTTCGCCGCGACGACGAGCCCGCATTCATCGGACCTTGAGCCGGAGCGTGCCGGCGGATCGACAGCGACCACGATTTCCGCGAATTCCTTCGGCGCCGCTTCAGGCGCAATGCGCTGGCGCTCGAGGAGGGCGCGCGTCCACAAAGCCCCAGGCGCCTCCTCGACGATTTCGGCGAACAACTCCTGTCGCCCAATGGCGCGCCCCTTGTAGCGCGCCGTGATCCGTTCGAAAAACGCGCGCGCCAGATGGGCCCGGTTGTCGAAGGTCGAGCCGCGAGTGACGATCGTGTCCTTGCCAGCGGCAAGCGCTTTGATGATCTTGCTAGGACGCGGCGTTGTGGTGACGATGGCCTGCGGCTTGTCTCCGAGCCTCAAGCCCAGCATCGCCTGATCGAACGCCTCGGGCTGGCGCCAAGCGGCGAGTTCGTCGCACCACAGTTTCATGTGTTGCTTGCCCCGGAGCCTATCGGGCTCCTCGGCTGAGAACAGTGAACTCACCGCGCCGTTTGGCCATTCGAGCCGAAGGTCGGCAGCGAAAAAGTGGGGCCGCTCGTCGCGCCGGCAGCTGGCGAGAATGCCGGATTCGCCCCTGACCATGATGTCGCGGGCGTCGGCAAGGGTAGCTCCGATCAGGTTCACGATCGGATAGGTCTGCACCCACCCGCGCACCGCCTCCGCGCCTGCCCGTGTCTTGCCGGCGCCGCGTCCGGCGAGGATGAGCCAGATGATCCAGTCCCCGGGGGGCGGCGCTTGGTCGTCGCGCGCCCAAAACGTCCAGTCGTGGAACAATTGCGCGCATTCGAGCGGCGTCATTTCCTCGAGCAATCGCACGCGCGTGTCGAGATTGAGGTCCACAAGATCAGCGGCGCGCGTGATCCGTTCGCTCAAGCCAGGACGAGGGCGCGCATGCCGGGCGCGCCGCGCCAGGGCGGGCTCAGCCGCATCGTCCATCATTCGGCAGGCTTTTCCGGCTGGAGGCGCTCGGCGACCTCGTTCAACTTTTTCAGAAATCGAGCACGCTCCTCTTCGCCGTATTGCTCGGGGATGCGCTTCGCCTTCGTGAAGCCATGATAGCGGTCGAGCCGGTCGACGATC
Organism: uncultured Alphaproteobacteria bacterium; assembly: GCA_963730555.1. GTDB lineage: Bacteria > Pseudomonadota > Alphaproteobacteria > Rhizobiales > Beijerinckiaceae > Roseiarcus. Next base: position 531,161 of record CAVSSS010000012.1, read on the forward strand.
TTCACTGCGCGGTCGATCGCCTCGAGGTCGCCATTCTGGAACCGGTCGCGGAGCTTGAGGAGCATCTGCTCGAGCCGGGCGATCTGCAGCCGGGCGAAGTCTTCGGCGGGCGCGACCCAGCGGTTGCGTAGCTCTTGACGGAGGATGCTTTCAGTTCGCTTCCGGGTCAGCCGTTCCGCCGCGCAGATTTCGTCGAGCCCAGCGCCTGCGATCAGCGAGGCGAGAACCCGTTCGGCGCGGTTTGATCTGGCCCGTTTCAGTCGCGTCGCTGGATTCGCGTCGGTCATGAGCGCCTCAAGAAGTGTAGAAAAGGCCCGCGCAGGCGAACGACGCCTTCGGCAGGACGCGATTGAGAGGTCTGGAGGGACGATTTGGTGGAAACGAGAGCGGGGCCCTTCCGGGCGCGGGTCTCGAACTTAGCTCACTATGCCGCGATCGGCGTCAAAGCGCAAGCTTTTGTTCTTTATTTGTTCTGACCGACGTCACGCTCCCATCAATTATCTCAATAATATCAGGAGGCTGTCGCGGTATCTGGTGTTGCGAGGGTCGCTGCGCGCAACTCGGTTGTTCCTAGCGGTCCGAGGTTTTTCTGATGGTCTACAATTATAACAATACCTTACAAAAAATCGATAATTAAAATAACTAGAAGCTATATTCAAGCTTTTGGACAAACGAACCATTCAGAAAGAGTAATCCAGTGTCACCTTATCTTCGTAGGCCCTACAAAAAATTGTCGGCAAATCTCGAAATCCCGCGCGGCCGGGTCGCAGCGGTAGGTCGTTCGAGTTGCGGAAGAAGGCGCCTAGCACCCTGAAAAAGGCTGAAGCGCGCGCAGAAGTGCGCGCCTCCCGTTCCGACGGCCCGATAGGCTCGCTCATCGCGCAAGCTGGCGACAGGCAAAAGCGATGAGAATTCATGTAATCCCTCCGGAGCGCTTTTGGCTGAAGCAGAGGTCGAACCGTGCTGATTGTCCACTATGCGGTCAAAACCAACCCCGTTGCAGGGACGACGACGGGCGTCGGCCAGCGTGGTCAGCGAGGCCGAAAATACGCCAGACGTCGCTGGCGTCACTTTCATCCTTGGTCCGAAAGCGCTCGTCACTGTCCGCTCCGATCCCGGAGAAGCCTTCGAGCTCTTCGGTCAGAGGCTGGGCAAAATTTCGACGCAGGCGCTGCATCCGGATGCAGTGGCGGTCGGTCTTATCAACGCCATTAGGTAGAGACGGACGTCCGCGCCGGGGTTGCGCGGCATATCGAACATCAATTCAAACCGGGCGCCTGGACCCATTGGGAACTGGCTGCTGAGCGGTTCGAACGGCTCGCTCGGCTGGCCGTCGACGGCGACGATGAAGGGTTTCGCGCCGCTTATCGCGACGGTCGTCAGACGCGCTGTCGTGGCGTTGCCAAGGCGGAGGCGCACTCGCGCACGAGGTCGGGCGCTGAGTTTCAATGGTGCCAGCGCGCATTGGTCAAAACGACCCCGCCCTTGCCGCCGCTTCCCCGCCCGATCACGGGATTGGCGAAAGCGTCCTTGATCTGACTGCTCAACCCGATGTTCCAGTCAGACAGCACCGCCGCCGTATCGAGATCGACGTCCGGAGCCTTCGCTTCGTCAACGATAATCGGTCCGAATAGGCCATGTCCTTGCTGGTCGGGATCGGTTAAGCCCGCGTGCGGTAGGTAAAGATTGAAGCCTGCATCCGGGGGGATGAAGCGGATTTCGGCGCTCGTACCGGACTTGAGCCGTTCCTGGGTGAGGCCGCCAATTCCAGCAACCGAGTTCGCCGCGCGCAAGCCAGGAAAGCTTAGCGTAGTCGGGCGCAGGAGCCTGTTCGAGAGCCTCAAGCTCAATTCGTCGCCTTGTCTGAGCCGGATAAGCGGGCCGGGTATTACCCCGTCATAGGCGTAAATGGCGGCCGGCTCAGCTGGGCGCGGGGCCAGTTGAAGCCTCGCCGGCGCGGCTTCGAAATTGAGAATACCGCCTGCTGCCCGTGCGTGGGCGTCCCCTCGCGCCCTGCCGGTGAGGTGCCAAACGGCTGCTGCAAGGCCGCAGCTTAAAACGGCTCGACGGGTGGGGAGTCACGCCATCTGTCCCATATTGGCGCGCGGCGCGCGGCGCCGAATATGCTGATAGGCGATTTCCGGCAACAAGGGCGGTTCCATGCGTAAGGTCGCCATATTCGTTGGTTTTGTCGGCATGTGCGTCGCGATTAGCAGATTTCTCTTGGCACGGCTCTTCTTAACTGAGCGGCTCGACGGCGCAATCGGCCTTTTTCTCGCGACCGGGCTCTTCACCATCGCCATCGCCGCTGTTGTGCGTAATGAACTGATGGGCCGGGCAGGTCAGTTTTTTTATGGCGCAGAGCGAACAAGCTGATATACAGCCCCGAAAGCAAATCGGCCTCGTCAAGCCGGCGCTTGCGGCGGGCGTGGCGGAACTGGTAGACGCGCCGGATTTAGGTTCCGGTGACGAAAGTCGTGGGGGTTCGAGTCCCTCCGCCCGCACCATTCTTTCGCGACCCCGCACACGCCTGGACCCATTGACGATCGGACGATTGGAAATTATCGGCCAGCCGCGGTCATCGGCCGCAACGACCACAAGGCGGAACGCAAAATGCAGGTGACCGAGACGCTAAGTCAGGGGCTTAAGCGAGAGTACGACATTTCGCTGCCGGCGAGTGACTTGGCAGCGAAGCTCAACGGGCAGTTGGAGGATATGAAGGCGAAGGTCCGCATCAAGGGCTTCCGTCCTGGCAAGGTGCCGGTCGAGCATTTGCGTAAGGTTTACGGCAAGTCGGTGATGGCCGATGTCATGCAAGAAGCTATCGCCAACGCGAACAAGAAGATCGTCGACGACAACCACCTGCGTCTCGCCCGCGAGCCAAAGGTCGAGCTACCGAAGGATCAGGCGGCTATTGACGCCGCGCTCGAGGCTCGCGGCGACCTCAACTTCAAGGTCGCACTTGAGGTGTTGCCGGTGTTCGAGATTGGTGACTTCTCTCAAATATCAGTTGAGCGTCTGACATCTGCTGTCGAGCCAGTGGATGTTGAGGCCGCGCTCGACCGCCTAGCTGAGGAGCGCCGCGTCTACAGCGAGAAGGCCGCGGGCGCGAAAGCCGAGATCCACGACCGCGTCACGATCGATTTCGACGGAGCAATCGACGGTGTTCCCTTCGAGGGGAGCGTAGGGAGGGACATCCAGGTTGCGCTTGGTTCGAACACGTTCCTGCCCGGGTTCGAGGACCAGCTTATCGGTGTCGTCCTGGGCGACAAACGGACCGTCGCGGCGACCTTCCCGGAGGCTTATGCCGAGCGCGCTCTGGCGGGGAAGACGGCCGACTTCGCGGTCACGGTAAAGGCTGTGGCCGCGCGCGAGCCGCTCGTCCTCGACGATGAATTCGCCAAGAGCGTGGGCTCGGAAAGTCTCGACAAGCTCAAGGAGACGATCCGCGATCGGATCGCCGCAGAGTGCGCGCGTGTCTCGCGCGATAAGCTTAAGCGCCAACTCCTCGATAAGCTCGACAAGCTTTATTCGTTCGAGCTGCCGGACGGCCTGGTCAATCAGGAGTTCAATTCGATCTGGGAGCAAGTAACCCGCGAGCATCAGGACACAGGGCGTACCTTCACCGATGAGAGCACGACGGAAGAGGCAGCGCGGGCCGACTACCGGAAGATCGCCGAAAGGCGTGTGCGCCTAGGGCTTCTGTTGGCCGAAGTCGGAACGAGGGCGGAGGTGAAGGTTTCAGACGAGGAGATGACCCAAGCCCTGATCGCCCGAGCGCGATCGTTTCCGGGCCAGGAAAAGCAAGTCTGGGATTTCTACCGAAACAACAGCCAGGCCTTGGCTGAGCTGCGAGCTCCGCTTTACGAAGAGAAGGTGGTCGACCATATCTTGGAACTCGCCAAGGTCGAGGAGCGGAATGTAACCAGGGAAGAGCTACTCAAGCCGATCGATGACGAGCTTTCCGGTGAGCTGAGGGTCGAAAGCGAAGGGCCTCGTCCCTGACGCCAGTTCGGCTGCCGCCTCTTTTCGAGCCGACTAGGGGCGCCTATGTTGTGGCGTCGGCCCGCGGCCGGCCAATTCCGGTGAGAGAAACATCCTAATGCGCGATCACGTCGATTACTACACCAATAACCTCGTGCCGATTGTTATCGAACAATCCGCGCGTGGCGAGCGTTCGTTTGATATTTTCTCGCGACTGTTGCGTGAACGCATCATTTTCATGGTCGGTCCTGTTGACGACGTATCGGCTTCACTGGTGGTGGCCCAACTACTTTTTCTTGAGGCCGATAATCCGAAGAAGGAAATTGCGCTCTACGTCAATTCGCCCGGCGGGGTGGTGACGGCGGGACTATCAATCTACGACACAATGCAGTTTATTCGTCCCAAAGTGACAACAATGTGCATCGGGCAAGCGGCCTCGATGGGCTCGCTTCTGCTCGCCGCCGGCGAGAAGGGTTCGCGCTTTGCGCTGCCTAATTCCCGCATCATGGTCCATCAGCCGTCGGGCGGTTTCCAGGGCCAGGCGTCCGATATCCAGCGGCACGCGGAGGATATTCTCAAGGTCAAGCGGCGACTGAATGAGATCTATGTACATCACACCGGCCAATCCTACGAAGCCATTGAAAGAACGCTGGATAGGGACCATTTCATGTCGGCCGAGGAGGCGAAGGCCTTCGGGATCGTCGATGAGGTGACGATCAAGCGCGCGGTCGAGTTGGAAGAGGCGAAGGTATAGCTGCGGGACGGATGAGCCGTGGTTTTTTCTGGCTTTGATGGTGGGTCGCGATGAATTTTGCGGCGTGGCCTTGATTTTGCGTGCGATTTGGTAGTTGCTTGTCGGATCTCGATCTGGCCCGACGGCGGACTGAAGGGAAAACACGAGGCCCGGCCGAAGGCTACGTTTCGTTAGGGTAGTTTAATTAGGCTGCTGGGTCAGGCGTTTGACGACTCGCTTTGGCGGAAGCAGCCTAAATGGAGAAAAAGCAATGGCAAAGGCCGAAGGCGACGCCAAAAATACGCTCTATTGTTCCTTCTGCGGAAAGAGCCAGCATGAAGTTCGCAAGCTGATCGCCGGGCCGACTGTCTTCATCTGTGATGAATGCGTTGAATTGTGCATGGACATCATCCGGGAGGAGAGCAAGACCGCGCTTGTCAAAAGCAAAGACGGCATTCCGACCCCTAGGGAGATATGTAAGGTTCTCGATGACTATGTGATTGGCCAACCCCAAGCCAAACGGGTGCTGTCGGTCGCGGTCCACAATCACTATAAGCGCCTTAATCACGCCACCAAGCATGGCGACGTGGAGCTGGCGAAATCGAACATTCTGCTAATCGGGCCGACCGGGTCTGGCAAAACGCTGCTCGCCCAAACGCTTGCCCGTATTCTAGACGTGCCGTTCACGATGGCCGACGCCACGACTTTGACCGAGGCCGGCTATGTCGGCGAGGACGTCGAGAACATCATTCTAAAACTGCTGCAGGCTTCCGATTATAACGTCGAGCGGGCGCAGCGCGGCATTGTTTACATTGACGAGATCGACAAGATTAGCCGCAAGTCCGACAATCCATCCATTACCCGTGACGTATCGGGCGAAGGCGTGCAGCAAGCTCTGCTCAAGATTATGGAGGGAACGATTGCGAGCGTTCCGCCGCAGGGTGGGCGCAAGCATCCCCAGCAGGAATTCTTGCAGGTCGACACGACCAATATCTTATTCATTTGCGGCGGCGCTTTTTCCGGTCTCGAGCGAATCATCTCGGCGCGCGGGAAAGGCACCTCGATTGGGTTTTCCGCCAAGGTTCAGTCTCCCGACGACCGACGCACAGGCGAAGTGTTCCGCGAGGTCGAACCGGAGGATCTACTGAAGTTTGGCCTCATCCCCGAATTCGTCGGGCGCCTGCCCGTCATCGCGACTCTTGAGGATCTCGATGAGGACGCCCTGAAGAAGATTCTGACCGAGCCAAAGAACGCCCTTGTCAAACAATATCAACGCTTGTTCGAGATGGAGAACACCGACCTGACAATTCAGGAAGAGGCGCTGGGAGTGGTCGCTAAGAAGGCGATCGAGCGGCGGACGGGCGCCCGCGGCCTTCGTTCGATCATGGAGAGCATCTTGCTTGACACGATGTTTGAGCTGCCTGGCCTCGACGGCGTCGAACAAGTAGTGATCGGCCCAGAGGTCGTCGAAGGCAAAGCTCGCCCGCTCTACATATACGCCGAGCGCGCCGAGCGCGCGAGCTGATCCCGCCTCCGGGTCGACGCGCCGCTTGAAAGTCGCGCGGCGCCCACCCATCTTTCGGCAGGGATTATCAATTCTCCCTGCTTTTCGGGCGCGAAAGTTTCGCACGTGGAATCGGCGAGCGTTCCGAATCGCGAAAACGTGCGTTAGTTATTCTTTCGGGGACGGTCTCGTCTAAGGTCTGCAAACTAAGAAAAGGGGAGCCGACGGGAACGTCAGCTCGCGAAGTTCAGGATAGCCATGACCAACCAACACAAGTCCATCGTTCCGGGAACGCTTGATATCTATCCTGTCCTCCCGTTGCGAGACATTGTCGTGTTCCCGCATATGATCGTTCCCTTGTTCGTCGGGCGCGAGAAATCGATTCGCGCGCTCGAAGAGGTTATGAAGTCCGACAAGCCCATCCTCCTTGTGACCCAGAAGAACGCGGCCGACGACGATCCGGCACCCGACGCCATTTTTTCTGCCGGCACGCTCGCCAGTGTTCTGCAGTTGCTCAAGCTGCCCGATGGCACCGTCAAAGTGCTTGTCGAAGGCGCGACGCGCGCCCAGCTGACTCGGTTCGTGTCCGGCGACGGATTTTTCGAGGCTGAGGCCGTGGCGATCGCCGACGAACCGATCGAAACGATCGAGGCCGAGGCCCTGTCGCGCTCGGTCGTTTCCGAATTTGAGAGTTACGTAAAGCTCAACAAGAAGATTTCGCCCGAAGTTGTGACAGCGGTCAATCAGATCGACGACTACGGCAAGCTTGCCGACACCATTGCTTCGCATCTCGCGGTCAAGCTCTCCGATAAGCAGGCGATCCTTGAGATGCGGTCCATTGCAAAGCGCTTCGAGAAGTGCCTCGCGCTGATGGAGAGCGAGATTTCGGTTCTCCAAGTTGAGAAGCGCATCCGAACGCGCGTCAAGCGACAAATGGAGAAGACTCAGCGAGAATACTATCTCAACGAGCAAATGAAGGCGATCCAGAAGGAGCTTGGTGACGAGGAGGGCAAGGACGAAATGTCCGAGCTCGAGGAGCGTATCAAATCGACGAGACTGACCAGGGAAGCGCGTGAGAAGGCGCTCGGGGAGGTCAAGAAGCTTAGGCAGATGTCACCGATGTCAGCGGAAGCCACGGTCGTGCGCAACTATCTGGATTGGCTGCTGTCCATTCCTTGGCAAAAACGGTCGAAGATCAAAAAGGACCTGCCGGCCGCGCAAACGATCCTCGACGCCGATCATTTCGGGCTGGACAAAGTGAAAGAACGTATCGTCGAGTACTTGGCCGTCCAGCAGCGCGCCAATAAGCTGACCGGGCCAATCTTGTGTCTCGTCGGGCCGCCGGGCGTCGGCAAGACCTCGCTCGGCAAGTCGATCGCGAAAGCAACGGGCCGAGAATTCGTTCGCATGTCGCTCGGCGGCGTCCGTGACGAAGCGGAGATTCGCGGCCATCGGCGTACCTATATCGGCTCGATGCCGGGGAAGGTTATCCAGTCGATGCGCAAGGCCAAGACGTCGAATCCGCTCTTCCTGCTCGACGAGATCGACAAGATGGGCATGGATTTCCGTGGCGATCCGTCCTCGGCCCTGCTGGAGGTGCTCGACCCGGAACAGAACTCGACGTTCAACGACCACTATCTTGAGGTCGACTATGACCTGTCTAGCGTCATGTTCGTGACCACCGCCAACACCCTCAACATCCCGCCCGCCCTTATGGACCGGATGGAGATCATTCGCATCGCCGGCTACACGGAAGACGAGAAGCTGGAGATCGCCAAGCGGCACCTTTTGCCCCATTCGAGGAGCAAGCATGGGTTGGACCCCAAGGAATGGGAGGTCGCAGACAGTGCCATCACGGAGTTGATCCGGCGCTATACGCGTGAAGCGGGCGTGCGCAACCTTGAGCGGGAGATTTCTAATCTTGCGCGCAAGGCGGTGAAGGAGATCCTGACCCACAAGAGCAAAGTGATTGTCGTCAGTGGCGAGAACGTTGCCGAGTTCCTTGGCCCGCCGAAGTTCCGCTACGGCGAGATCGAAGCCGACGATCAGGTCGGACTCGTAACCGGACTGGCTTGGACAGAGGTCGGGGGCGAATTGCTGACGATTGAGGGTGTCATGATGCCTGGTAAAGGCCGCATGACTGTGACCGGGAATCTCAAGGACGTGATGAAGGAATCAATTTCGGCTGCGGCATCCTATGTGCGGTCGCGCGCGGTCGATTTCGGAATTGAGCCCCCGTTGTTCGATAAGCGAGACATCCATGTGCACGTGCCCGAGGGTGCAACGCCCAAGGACGGCCCTTCCGCTGGCGTTGGCATGGCGACTGTCATCGTCTCGATGCTGACCGGTGTTCCGGTGCGGCGTGACATCGCCATGACCGGCGAGATCACGCTGCGCGGGCGCGTCCTTCCGATCGGAGGGCTCAAGGAGAAGCTATTAGCTGCGCTCAGAGGTGGCATCAAGAAAGTCCTCATACCGGAGGACAACGTCAAAGACCTGGCTGAGATTCCGAGTTCGGTGAAGAATGGGCTCGAGATCGTCCCCGTTTCCCGAATGGATGAGGTTCTCGCGCACGCCCTTGTCCGTCGGCCGACTCCGATCGTCTGGGAGGAGGACGTCGCTGCGCCGCCGCCTTCCGGGCCGCCCGAAGAGGACGGCCAAGGTCTAATCGCGCACTGACTACTCCCAGCGCGGGAGGGCGTCTCTCGTGTCGCGAAGCCGGACTTGTCGTAAGATCGCCGCGAATTCTCGGGAATTCGCGGCTTTTTTTCGCGCGGAGGCCAGTTTTAGGCTCTTTTTTTCTCGTTGGTCCCGACGAACGCTTGCGTTCCTTGCACGAAACGGCGAGCTATGGATCGAACTCTGCTGTCGATTCGCCTGGGGCGGTGAGGAGCGCCGTCGAGGGGGACGGACGGATATGAGCGAGCGGCCGCGGCGAGGCGCCGCCGCTTATGACGGCGTTGACGGCACCGGATTTTAGAATTGGCGCCGAACAACCGAGCGCCGTAGTCGAACGGAGAAGTCATAATGAACAAGCTTGAGCTCGTCGATCATATCGCGACGGAAGCGGAATTGACAAAAGTTTCCGCCGCCGCCGCGCTTGAGGCTGTCCTGGAAGGCATCGTAGACACTCTGAGGAAGGGCGAGGAAGTGCGGCTCGTGGGATTCGGTACTTTCTCAGTGCGTGAGCGCGCCGCGGGAAAGGGGCGCAACCCCGCGACTGGCAAAGAAATTAAAATCGCGGCATCGAGAAACGCGCGCTTTAAGCCCGGTGCGGCGCTGAAAGCGAGCCTCAATAAGAAGTCAGCCAAGAAATAGATTAATACGCCGCAGCCTCCGCCGCGCGGCCTTCGAGCAGCTTGATCATCTGCCCGTCGCTCTTCAAGCTTAGAGCCTGCTGGTGCCTGGCTAGCGTGCTGCGAGCCTGTTATCTTGAGCCGCCGGACGAGGCGACCGGCGGCAAGGGCGGTTAGCTCAGTTGGCAGAGCATCTCGTTTACACCGAGAAGGTCGGCGGTTCGAGCCCGTCACCGCCCACCAGCTTCACGTCGCTGAGCTTGTCGGTGCTGGCCGCGGCGTTCGCCCTCGTGGTCGCGTCGGTCTTGCCGGCCGCCGCCCAAGATCACGGCCGGCCAATGAGTTTCCGCGTCGCGCCCCTTGCATCCCACGAATGCGGCCGACATTGTCCTGACGTCATTGTAGCCGACGGAGTGATTGAGGCTCAGACACCACAGGCCTTTGTCAACTTTCTCAAGTCTGGCAGCTCGGACTCGAAGTTGCGACGCATCGTTTTTTTCAACTCCCGCGGCGGCAATGTGGTCGCTTCGATGGTCTTCGGTCATATTCTGCGGGGGCTGCGCATCGCGGGCGTGGTTGGACGGTTCGAGGCGGACGGCGATCCCGGACCATATGTTGGCGAATGTTTATCGGCCTGCGTCTACGCACTTATGGGCGCGGTGCGCCGTGTTGCGCCGCCCGGCAGCGAAGTCGGGCTGCATCGGATGTCGATTGTCGAAAGCGAGGGCGGCGGTCTTTTTGGATCGCATACGCAGCGCAGTTTCGCGGACCCGCCGATGGTCGCCGTGCTGGGGCGCTACGCGCGGCGAATGGGCGTGGATCCGGCGCTGGTGCTGAGGGCAGAATCGCTGCCTCCGGACACTGTCCACGTTCTGACGCGAGACGAAATGCGGCGGTGGTCATTGGCGACAAGTCAATTCTGACTCTGTGGCCCCGCGCCGGCGCGCGTGCCAGGTCTGCGGTCGTAGTTTGCGACTGCTTGCGATCCTTGACTTGGAAGCACGTCTGGCTTATCCGGCGTCTTCCCGCGGGGGAGTAGCTCAGTTGGTTAGAGCGCCGGCCTGTCACGCCGGAGGTCGCGGGTTCAAGTCCCGTCTCTCTCGCCATCTTCAGGTCGTACTCTCAATCGGCTAGTTCTCTCGGCTCCCGCGGGCGGCCGTCACAGCTCCGCAGCCTCGAAACCATGCGGAATTCGCCTGATCGATTCTCGTTGCGCGCGACCGCGAGCCGGCGGATCGCCGAGTCCGTTTTGAGCGATTTCGATAATGTGCGGCGCCATTCCCGAGCCGTCGACCCGCTTAAGCTGGCCAGCGCATAAGTTTACACCAGCGAATGATTGCAGTGGCTTAGCTGCTCTTTTGCGCAACATTGAGTCGCTCCCATGACGCCCGAGGCCGCATTTGCGCGTCGCCCATGAGGAGTGCGAGCCGGTTTGTCGGATTTTCTGAAAAACAATACTAGACCCAGCCCGGCTTGCAAGAAATTGTCGATTTTTCTTGATTAGCCATTGCGTCCCTAAACCGGGCGCTTCGCTGCCCCGCGGAAATGCGAAGAGTCTCATCAACCGAATCGCCTGTCAGTTCCTTTCCGCCCCCAAGCGCGCGCCCCCAAGCCAGATTACATAGGCGGCGCATTTCGACTGCGAAGCGCGGCGTGAATTAGGGGGAGATGTGGCGTCTTAAATCGAGCCTTTCGCCTTGCATGCTACGCTGCACTGCGATACCCGTTGGTGGACGGGGGCGTCCGCTGCGCGAGGTGTGGCGCGCAATCGACAATCTGAAGAGCTGAGGCTATGCCGAGCCTTATTTCCGATTACATGCCACTGGTCGTTTTCGTAATCGTTGCCGCGCTTATAAGCGGAGCGCTATTGATCGCTCCTTTTCTCGTCGCCTACCGGGCCCCGGACAGCGAAAAGCTCTCGCCTTACGAGTGCGGTTTTCCTCCGTTCGACGACGCTCGCATGCGCTTCGACGCGCGTTTCTACCTTGTCTCGCTCCTCTTCATCATCTTCGATCTTGAGGTCGCGTTCCTGTTTCCGTGGGCGATCGTATTCCATGATCTTGGCGCGCTTGGATTTTGGTCGATGATGATCTTTCTGGCGGTGCTGACCATCGGGTTCGTATACGAGTGGAACAAAGGAGCGCTGGAATGGGATTGAGCGCCAGCCCGGCCGTCGCGCTTAGCGCGTCGGACCTCCTCGATCCGCTGACCGGCAAGCCGCTGCGGCCCGAGGACCGGTACTACGGTTCGATTAGCGACGAACTCGCCGATAAGGGCTTTCTCGTCACGACGACCGACGACCTGATCCAATGGGCGCGTACCGGCTCGCTGATGTGGATGACCTTCGGGCTTGCGTGCTGCGCGGTCGAGATGATGCAGCTATCGATGCCGCGCTGGGACGTGGAGCGGTTCGGCTTTGCCCCGCGCGGGAGCCCGCGCCAGTCGGACGTGATGATCGTCGCGGGCACGTTGACCAACAAGATGGCGCCGGCGCTGCGCAAGGTCTACGATCAGATGCCGGAGCCGCGCTACGTCATCTCGATGGGCTCCTGCGCCAACGGCGGCGGCTACTACCACTATTCCTATTCGGTTGTGCGCGGGTGCGACCGCGTCGTCCCCGTTGACATCTATGTGCCGGGCTGTCCCCCGACAGCCGAGGCGCTGCTCTACGGGGTTCTGATGCTGCAGAAGAAAATCCGCCGCATCGGCACGATCGAACGCTGAGGACGTGCGGAGCGAAGCGAAAGGCGAGACCTAAGCGAATGGACGACCAGCTGCAGACTGTCGCGACAAAGCTCGCTGCCGCCGCGCCCGGCGCGGTGGTGGAATCGACTTTCGCGTTTGGCGAGCTTACGGTGACCATCGATCCCGCGCGCGTCCTTGAGACGCTCCAATTCCTTCGCGACGATGCGGCGGCTCAGTTCGTCTCGATCATCGATATTTCGGGCGTGGATTATCCCGAGCGCGAGAAGCGGTTCGACGTCGTCTACCACCTGTTGTCGCCGAAGCTGAATCGGCGGGTGCGCGTCAAGGTCGCTGCAGACGAGGACACGCCGATTGCCAGCGCGACGGCCGTCTATCCGGGCGCGGACTGGTATGAGCGCGAGGTTTACGACCTGTTTGGCGTGCTGTTCGAAGGCCATCCAGATTTGCGGCGGATCCTCACCGACTACGGCTTCGATGGTCACCCGCTGCGCAAGGACTTCCCGATGACCGGTTTCGTTGAAGTGCGCTACGACGATGCGGAAAAGCGGGTGCGCTACGAACCGGTGCGGCTTAATCAGGAATTCCGCCAATTCGATTTCCTGAGCCCGTGGGAAGGCCCCCCGCTGCCGGGGGACGAGAAGGCGAAAGACGAGGGTCGGCATTAGGCGGGCGGCAGCTAGGTCAGGATCATGAACGAGCAGAACCTACGCAACTTCTCGATCAACTTCGGGCCGCAGCATCCGGCGGCGCATGGCGTCTTGCGTCTGGTTCTCGAGCTCGACGGCGAAGTGGTCGAGCGCGTCGATCCGCATATCGGCCTCCTGCATCGCGGCACTGAAAAGCTTATGGAGGCCCGCACCTATCTGCAGAACGTGCCTTATCTCGATCGCCTCGACTATGTCGCGCCGATAAATCAGGAGCATGCGTATGCGCTCGCGGTAGAGCGGCTTCTCGGCATTGAGGTTCCTCGGCGTGGCCAGCTTATTCGTGTGCTCTATTGCGAGATCGGACGCCTGCTGTCGCATTTGCTCCAGATCACGACACAAGCGAACGACGTCGGGGCGATGACGCCGATTCTCTGGGGGTTCGAGGAGCGCGAGAAGCTGATGGTGTTCTACGAGCGGGCGAGCGGCTCGCGCATGCACGCGGCCTACTTCCGTCCGGGCGGCGTCCACCAGGATCTGCCGCGCAAGCTGATCGACGACATCGAGGCTTTCTGCGATCCGTTCCTTGCGGTCTGTGACGATATGGAAACTTTGCTCACCGGAAACCGCATCTTCAAGCAGCGCAATGTCGACATCGGCGTGGTCAAGCTGGCGGATGCCTGGGCATGGGGCTTTTCCGGCGTGATGGTGCGCGGCTCCGGCGCGCCCTGGGACCTGCGCAAGGCGCAGCCTTACGAATGCTACGAGGAAATGGAGTTCGACATTCCCGTCGGCAAGAACGGGGACTGCTACGACCGCTATGTGATCCGCATGGAGGAAATGCGCCAGTCGACCAAGATTATAAAGCAGTGCTGCGAGAAGCTGAACTCGCCCGGCGGCGAAGGGCCGGTGAAGACGGAAGACGGCAAGGTCGCGCCGCCCCGGCGCGCCGACATGAAGAAGTCGATGGAGTCGCTCATCCATCATTTCAAGCTCTACACCGAAGGCTATAAGGTGCCGGCCGGCGAGGTTTACGCCGCGGTCGAAGCGCCCAAGGGCGAGTTCGGCGTTTATCTGGTGTCCGACGGCTCGAACAAGCCCTACCGCGTCAAACTTCGCGCGCCCGGCTTCGCACATCTCCAGGCGATGGATTTCCTCTGCCGCAAGCACATGCTCGCCGACGTCAGCGCGATCCTCGGCTCGATCGACATCGTGTTCGGGGAGGTCGACCGGTGATCGCCCCTCGCCGGACACGCCCCGCCATCGCCGCGCATTTGAGGAACTTTTGACCAATGTCCGTTCGCCGCCTCGCCGACGAGCAGCCTACAAGCTTCGAGTTCACGCCGGAAAACAAGGCATGGGCGGAGCAGGAGATGGCGAAATATCCCGCCGGCCGGCAGGCGTCAGCGGTGCTTGCGTTGCTGTGGCGCGCGCAGAAGCAGAACGGCTACTGGTTGCCGCGGGTGGCGGTCGAAAAAGTCGCGGGGATGCTTGATATGCCCAACATCCGAGTGCTCGAGGTCGCGACCTTCTACACGATGTTTAATTTGGCGCCCGTCGGGCGCCACTACGTGCAGGTCTGTGGCACGACGCCATGCATGCTCTCTGGTTCCGACGACATCAAGGCGGTCTGCCGAAAGCGCATCGGCGAACAGGGCCATGTGACTCCCGATGGCGTCTTTTCGTGGATCGAGGTTGAGTGCCTCGGCGCGTGTTGCAATGCGCCGATGGTCCAGATCAATGACGACTATTATGAAGACCTGACGCCGGGTAGTTTTGCTAGGCTTCTCGACGATCTTGCGATGGGCCGGCAGGTCACGACGGGTTCCCAGACCGGGCGCATCTCGTCCGAGCCGGTCGGGGGTTTAACCTCGCTGACGACGCTATACGGCGCCGAACGATCGGGAATCTTGAATGCGCCCACGCCTGCGAACGATCAACCGCCGACCGGAAAGATCGGGAATTGAGCGATGCTGGAAGATAAGGATCGCATCTTCACCAATCTCTATGGGCTCGGTGACCGCGGTCTCAAGGGGGCTCGATCGCGCGGCAATTGGGACGGGACCAAGGCGATCCTCGACAAAGGACGCGACTGGATCATCGCCGAAATGAAGGCCTCGGGCCTGCGCGGCCGCGGCGGCGCGGGGTTCCCGACCGGCCTCAAATGGTCGTTCATGCCCAAGAACGTCGATCCCAGGCGTCCGCATTACCTTGTCATTAATGCGGACGAATCGGAGCCGGGGACCTGCAAGGACCGTGAGATCATGCGCAACGACCCGCACACGCTGGTCGAGGGCGCGCTGGTCGCCTCGTTCGCCATGGGCGCACACGCGGCCTACATCTACGTGCGGGGTGAATTTATAAAGGAGCGCCATCATCTCGAGGCCGCAGTCGCAGAGGCCTACGATGCGCGAACTCATCGGCAAGGACAACGTCCACGGCTGGCCATTCGATCTCTACGTCCACCACGGGGCCGGGGCCTACATCTGCGGCGAGGAGACGGCGATGCTCGAGTCGCTCGAGGGCAAGAAGGGGATGCCCCGCATGAAGCCGCCCTTTCCTGCGGGCATGGGGCTCTACGGTTGTCCGACGACGGTCAATAACGTCGAGTCCATCGCCGTCTCGCCAACAATTTTGCGGCGCGGCGCATCATGGTTCACGAGTTTCGGAGCGCCCAACAATTTCGGTACCAAGGTCTTTAGCGTTTCGGGTCACGTCAACAAGCCGTGCAACGTTGAGGAGGCGATGTCGATCCCATTCCGCGAGCTGATTGAGAAGCACTGCGGCGGTGTACGCGGCGGCTGGGACAATCTACTCGCGGTCATTCCCGGCGGAGCATCGGTGCGGCTGGTTCCAGCCGCCCAGATCATCGACTGCCCAATGGACTTCGACTCGCTCGCCAAGCTCAAGTCCGGCCTCGGCACCGCGGCGGCGATCGTGATGGACAAGTCGACTGATATCATCCGCGCCATCGCCCGCTTGTCGTATTTCTACAAGCACGAAAGCTGCGGTCAGTGCACCCCCTGTCGTGAAGGCGCCGGATGGATGTGGCGCGTGATGGAACGCATGGTTCAGGGTCGCGCGCAAAAACGCGAGATCGACATGCTTCTTGACGTCACCAAGCAGGTCGAAGGGCACACTATATGTGCCCTCGGCGACGCCGCGGCGTGGCCGATCCAAGGGCTGATCGCCCATTTCCGCCCCGAAATCGAACGGCGGATCGACCAATACACGGCCAACCCCCACAGTGAACCGGTGCTACAGGCGGCAGAATAGGGCATGACCAGCCACATTGCCCAGCTCAATATTGGCAGGTTGCGCTATCCAACGGACGATCCGCGCATGGCGGCGTTCATGACGAACCTCGATCGCATCAACGCTGTCGCGGAGCGTAGCGAGGGATTCGTATGGCGGCTCAAGGACGACAGCAACAACGCGACAGCCATCCGTCCGGCGAGCCACCCGACCATGGCGGTCAACCTGTCGGTGTGGGAGAGCGTCGAAGCGCTGGAGCGCTTCGTTTGGGCGACGGTCCACAAGCAGTTCTACAACCGCAAGGGCGACTGGTTCGAAAAGCACGCGACGCCTCATTTCGTCATGTGGCCGATACCGTCCAGGCATATTCCAGATCTCGAAGAGGCGATGGGGCGGCTTGCACACTTAGCGGCGCATGGCGATAGCGATTTTGCCTTTGGCTGGAGCCATCTCACGCATATCAAGCTATGGATGAGTCGGAAGTGTGGTTGACGATCGAACAGACACGATGAAGATCGAGAGCGAAAAGCATCGGATGGACGTTTGCAAAGCCGACCTTTG
This sequence comes from uncultured Alphaproteobacteria bacterium, assembly GCA_963730555.1. Taxonomy (GTDB): domain Bacteria; phylum Pseudomonadota; class Alphaproteobacteria; order Rhizobiales; family Beijerinckiaceae; genus Roseiarcus. Next base: position 547,844 of record CAVSSS010000012.1, read on the forward strand.
CGGATCGAAGTTTGACGACGTTAATCTATCGGGCTCTGACTTTAACAACATCAACATGTCGGGTTGCTTGTTCGATGACATGAATATGTCTGGTTGGCGGGTTCACAACGCGAATCTCGCGGGGCTGCGCGTAGACAAAACTAATCTCGCGGGCGCCGCTATCGTTAACGCCCGCTTGGGACGCGCAACGATCGATGCGATTGCCGTTACCGATCTCGTCGCGTATTGGCGCGCGGGCCACGGGACGAAGAGCGCATGAGCAAGATCGTCATCGACGGGAAGGAACTCGATGTTCCCGCCGAATATACGCTTCTTCAAGCTTGCGAGGCGGCTGGGGCCGAGATCCCAAGGTTCTGTTTCCACGAACGCCTGTCGATCGCCGGTAACTGCCGAATGTGCCTGGTCGAAGTGAAAGGCGGCCCCCCCAAGCCGACGGCGTCCTGCGCCATGGCGGTGAAAGATCTGCGGCCTGGCCCGAACGGCGAGCCGCCCGTCGTCCTGACCAACTCTCCGATGGCTCGCAAGGCGCGCAAGGGTACGATGGAGTTCCTGCTGATCAACCATCCGCTCGACTGTCCGATCTGCGATCAGGGCGGCGAATGCGATCTGCAAGATCAGGCGATGGCTTATGGCGCCAACTCGTCCCGCTTCGCCGAGAACAAGCGCGCCGTGGAAGACAAATATATCGGGGCGCTGGTCAAGACCTCGATGAACCGGTGCATCCAATGCACGCGATGCGTGCGTTTCGTGACCGAAGTCGCTGGCGTTCCGGAGCTGGGGGCAATTGGCCGCGGCGAGGATATGGAGATCACCTCATATCTCGAGCACGCGCTGAGCTCCGAGCTACAAGGTAATGTCGTCGACCTGTGTCCGGTCGGCGCCTTGACGGCGAAGCCGATCGCCTTCCACGCCCGCCCGTGGGAGTACGCCAAGACCGAATCAATTGACGTGATGGACGCGCTCGGCTCCTCGATCCGAATCGATGCGCGCGGCCGCGAGGTTGTCCGCATTCTGCCTCGCGTCAACGACGCGATCAATGAGGAATGGATTTCTGACAAGACGCGGCACATTGTCGACGGGTTGAAGACGCAGCGACTCGATCGTCCATATGTCCGCGTCGATGGCCGGCTCAGGCCCGCGAGCTGGGCGGAGACCTTCGCCACGGTCGCCCGCAAAGTCGCGGCGGCTTCCCGGTCCCGGATCGGCGCGATCGTCGGCGACTTGGCGACGGTCGAGGAGATGTTCGCGCTCAAGTCGCTTATCGCCAAGCTGGGCTCGCCCAACATCGACTGCCGCCAGGACGGCTCGAAACTGCATCCGAAATTCGGCCGTGCGTCCTATCTCTTCAATTCGACGATCGCCGGCATCGAGCAAGCGGACGCCGTTCTCATCGTCGGCTCGAACCCACGGCATGAGGCGCCGGTTCTCAACGCGCGCATCCGCAAGCGGTGGCTTAAAAGTGGCGCACCGGTAGGCGTTGTCGGAGCTAGGGCCGATCTGACTTACAACTATAATTATCTGGGCGCAGGACCAGAAACGCTCGCGCAGGCATGGAACAAGCCGTCGGAAGGCGTCGCTAGGCCCGTTATCGTCGTGGGCGCCGGCGCTTTCGCGAGGCCCGACGGCGTCGCCGTTCTGGCGAGCCTCGCGAAGACCTCCCTCGCGGCGGGCGTCGTGAAGGACGGCTGGAACGGTTTCAACGTGCTTCATAGCGCGGCGTCGCGCGTCGGCGGCCTCGATCTCGGCCTCGTGCCAGGTGAGGGGGGGCTCGATGCGCCGGCAATGGCGAAGGCCAACGCGCTCGATGTGCTCATCAACCTCGGCGCGGATGAAATCGACATCGAGCCGGGCGCGTTTGTCGTCTACATCGGCACTCACGGCGACCGTGGCGCCAATCGGGCGGACGTCATTTTACCGGGCGCGGCCTATACCGAAAAGACAGGAATCTATGTCAACACCGAAGGACGGCCGCAGTTCGCTGAGCGCGCGGTGTTCCCGCCCGGAGACGCGCGCGAGGATTGGTCGATCGTGCGTGCGCTGTCGGACCCGCTAGGGGCCAAGCTTCCGTTCGATTCGGTGGCCCAACTGCGGGCGGCGCTCGCCGTCGCTTACCCCTTGTTGGTGCGCTTTGACGCCGTCGCGCCAACGGATGCAAGCGTCTTAAACTCGGTTGCCGGGCTCGGCGGCGCTGTCGACAAGACGCCGTTCGTCCCTGCTGTGTCCGACTTTTATTTTACCAACCCGATCGCGCGCGCCTCTCGCGTGATGGCTGAATGTTCGGCTCTGGCGCGGAACGTTCAGCGTCAGGCGGCGGAATAGGGCCAGACCTTGATGACCAGCGCGACGCCCTCCCACACCGCCTCGCCTTCCTGGGCCGTGATCCTCGGCGCAGCCGCGGTGCTCATTATCGCAATCATCGCTGCGTTGTGGCTTCTTATTAGCAGCGGAGCCATGTCCGCGTTCGGCGCGTGGATGCATGAGAGCGATACTGGCTCATTGTTGCGCCATGCGCTGGAGAGTCTGCTGCTGCTGGTGTGCCTTCTTCTCTCGACCGCGGCGCTCATTTATATCGAGCGCAAGATCTGGGGCGCTGTGCAGCTGAGACGCGGCCCCAATGTAGTTGGGCCGTGGGGCATCCTTCAGCCGTTTGCGGACTTCTTCAAGTTCATCCTGAAGGAGCCGGTCATTCCCGCAGGCGCCAACAAGGGCGTGTTTTTGCTTGCGCCGTTGGTCTCCGTGGTGCTGGCGATGTCCGCCTGGGCGGTCATTCCAGTGGCCGACGGTTGGTCGATCAGCGACATCAACGTTGGACTCCTGTATCTCTTCGCTGTGTCCTCGCTCGGCGTGTACGGCATCATCATGGCGGGATGGGCGTCCAATTCGAAATATGCGCTGCTCTCGGCGCTTCGCGCGGCCGCACAGATGGTGTCTTACGAGGTGTCGATCGGCTTCGTGATTGTGACGGTGGTGCTGTGCGCCGGGTCGACCAACCTTTCCGATATCGTGCGTGCGCAGGACAGCCGATTTGGTTTCCTCGGCTGGTATTGGCTGCCGCTCTTGCCGATGTTCATCATCTTCTTTGTGTCCGCGCTCGCTGAAACAAATCGGCCACCGTTCGACTTGACTGAGGCGGAATCGGAGCTGGTCGCGGGTTATTCGGTCGAGTACTCCGCCTCGCTATTCCTGTTACAGTTCCTCACCGAGCTCGTCGCGGTCCTGACAATGTCCGCCTTGACTGCGACGCTGTTCCTTGGCGGTTGGCTGCCTCCGCTGCCGTTTCCGCCTTTCACCTGGGTGCCCGGCCTCATCTGGTTCCTTATCAAGGGATGGTCGGTCGTGTTCATGTTCTCGATGGTGAAGGCGTTCGTGCCGCGCTATCGTTACGACCAATTGATGCGGCTTGGCTGGAAGGTGTTCCTGCCGATCTCGCTTGCGATGGTGGTGCTGGTGGCCGCAGTGCTCGAATTTACCGGTCTCGGGGTAAACGCCTCGGGCCCATTGCACTGACGGGAGGGGAAGCCAATGGCTCTCAGGCTCGCTCAATCCGCGCGTTCGTTGTTCCTGCGCGAGTTCCTGGCTGCACTCGCACTGTCGATTCAATACATGTTTAAGCCGAAGGCGACGTTGAATTACCCGCATGAGAAGTCGCCGCTGAGCCCTCGCTTCCGCGGAGAGCATGCGCAGCGCCGCTATCCGAACGGTGAGGAGCGATGCATCGCCTGCAAGCTGTGCGAGGCGATCTGTCCGGCCCAAGCGATCACGATCGAGGCGGGGCCTAGGCGCAACGACGGCACTCGCCGCACAACGCGCTACGACATCGACATGGTCAAGTGCATCTACTGCGGCATGTGTCAGGAGGCTTGTCCGGTTGACGCGATCGTCGAAGGCCCGAATTTCGAATTTGCGACCGAGACGCGCGAGGAACTTTATTACGATAAGCAGCGATTGCTGGATAACGGCGATCGCTGGGAGCGGGAGTTGGCGCGCAACATCGCGCTTGACGCTCCGTATCGATAACGCCTTCTCCCTTCCGAGGCGAAGGACGGCGACATTGGTAGGCCGAACAAAGCACGCGCCGCAGCGGCGCTAGAGAACGCGGCGCTCACGCCGATTGCGGCGCCCCGCCTGTCCCGCGAAGGGAACAGCGGTCGGGGCGGGGGACTATGACAAGAGGCGTATGATGCAGGCCGATGCTTTTTTCTTTTGGATTTTGGCACCGCTTCTGGCCATCTCGGCTTTCGCCGTTATCGTGGCCAAAAATCCGGTGCATTCGGTCCTGTTCCTCATACTTTCCTTCGTATGCGCGGCCGGCCTGTTCCTGCTGATGGGCGCTGAGTTTCTAGCGATGATCCTAGTCGTCGTCTATGTCGGCGCGGTCGCGGTGCTGTTCTTATTCGTCGTCATGCTGCTCGACGTGGACTTTGCCAGGCTAAGGCAGGGCTTCGTCGAATACCTGCCGCAAGGGCTCCTGATCGCGTTCGTGGTGGCGATCGAGCTTGTCTACGTCGTGTCGGGTCTCGGGCCCTCGCAGCGGGCCGCTGCCGCCGCGGTTCCGCAGGGCATGCTCAGTAACACAGCCGCTCTCGGGGAGGTGCTCTACACCCGCTACTTCTACTTCTTCCAGGCGGCGGGAATGATTCTGCTCACCGCGATGATTGGAGCGATCGTTCTCACCCTTCATCACAAGCAGGGCGTCAAGCGCCAGGACATCGGCGCGCAGGTGGCTCGCACCCCCGAAACCGCCGTCGAGGTGCGCAAGGTCCCCTCGCGCGCCGGCATCTGAAGGATCACGCGGATGGGAATCGGCCTTACCCACTACCTCACGCTTGCCGCGATCGTGTTCACGATCGGCATCGCTGGCATCATCCTCAATCACAAGAACATCATTATCATCCTGATGTCGGTCGAGCTCATCCTTCTGTCCGTCAACATCAACCTCATCGCCTTCTCGACCTTTTCGGGCGATCTGACCGGGCAGGCCTTTGCGCTCTTCATTCTGACAGTCGCCGCGGCAGAAGCTGCGATCGGCCTTGCGATCCTAGTGGCCTATTATCGCAATCGTGGCTCGATCGCGGTTGAGGACATCAATTCGCTGAAGGGCTAAGACGGAGTCATGTACCAACTGATCGTCTTCCTGCCGCTTCTCGGTTTTCTCGTCGCCGGCGTTTTCGGACCCTGGATCGGCGCGCGCGGCGCCGAATACGTCACCTGCAGCCTTCTAGGCTTCTGTTGCGTTCTCGCCTGGATTGCATTCGTCATGGTCGCCGGGGGCGCGGACGCTCATGTGCCGATCGCCAATTGGTTTACTTCCGGCAAGCTCGTCGCCGCCTGGGCCTTGCGCATCGACACGTTGACCGCGGTCATGCTCGTCGTCGTGACGACGGTGTCGTTCGTCGTCCACGTGTATTCGATCGGCTACATGTCTGACGATCCCTCGCGGCCCCGTTTCTTCGCTTATCTCTCGCTGTTCACCTTCGCCATGTTGATGCTGGTGACGGCGGACAATCTGGTTCAGCTGTTCTTCGGGTGGGAGGGCGTCGGTTTGATGTCCTACCTCCTGATCGGCTTCTGGTATGAGCGCCCATCGGCCAACGCAGCTGCGATCAAGGCGTTCGTCGTGAACCGGGTCGGCGACTTCGGCTTTTCGCTCGGTATTTTCCTAACCTACTATCTGACCGGTTCAATCGCCTTCGATCAGGTGTTCGCCGCTGCGCCCGGGCTTGCGGGCAAGACGGTGCATTTTATCGGCTTTAATTGGGACGCAGTGACGCTCGCCTGCCTGCTGCTGTTCATGGGGGCGATGGGCAAGTCGGCCCAGTTCCTGCTGCACACTTGGCTGCCCGATGCGATGGAAGGCCCGACTCCCGTCTCGGCCCTCATCCATGCGGCGACCATGGTGACCGCGGGCGTATTCATGGTGGCGAGGCTCTCGCCGCTATTCGAAATGTCGCCCATTGCGCTCAGCGTCGTCACCATTGTTGGCGCAACGACGGCGTTCTTTGCGGCCACGGTTGGTCTGGTGCAGAATGACATCAAGAAGGTGATCGCCTATTCGACCTGTTCGCAGCTTGGCTACATGTTCGTGGGTCTCGGGGTCGGCGGGTACAGCCTCGGCATCTTTCACCTCTTCACACACGCCTTCTTCAAGGCGCTGTTGTTTCTGGGCGCAGGCTCAGTCATCACCGCGATGCATCATGAGCAAGACATGCGCCTAATGGGCGGGTTGCGGCGCGAGATTCCTTTCACATTTTGGATGATGATGATCGGAACGCTCTCGCTGACCGGCGTTGGTATTCCGTTGACCTCAATTGGTTTCGCCGGCTTTGTCTCCAAGGACGCGATTATCGAGGCCGCGTTCGCGTCGCACCGCTATGGCGCGCTCTATGGATTCTTGTGCACCGACATCGCCGCCGCGCTGACCGCGTTCTATTCCTGGCGCCTCATGTTCATGACCTTCTTCGGCCAACGCGGCGATTGGGGGGAATCGCTTCCGCCGAGCCGGCAGGAGCAGGATGGCCACGCACACGACGAGCCTGATGCAAGCGGACCGGGGGCCCATTCGCATAGGCACACGCCCGAGGCGCACGCCCACGCCGATCATCCGGCGCATGAATCGCCGCTGGTGATGTTGGTCCCGCTCGGAGTGTTGGCGGTCGGCGCGACTTTGGCCGGAATGGCGTTCCGCTATCTCTTCATCGGTGGAGGCTTCGAGTTCGTTCTGGCGCGAATCGCTGTTCCTGGTGCCGGATAACCATATTCTCGAGGATATGGAGCACGTCTCTGCGTTGGTTTCGCTGTCACCGAGCCTGTTCATGCTCGGTGGCCTTCTTGTCGCCTACTACATGTATATGGTTGACCGCACCGCGCCGCAGCGCCTGGCTACCGAGTTTCCGGCGCTCTATCGCTTCCTGCTCAACAAGTGGTACTTCGACGAGCTCTACGACCTCATCTTCGTACGCCCGGCCTTCGCGATCGGCCGCTTGTTCTGGAAGGGCGGCGACGGCGCGATCATCGATGGTTTCGGCCCGGATGGGGTCTCGGCGCGCGTACTCGACGTCGCGCGCAACACGGTGCGGCTGCAGACCGGCTACGTCTACCATTACGCCTTCGCGATGCTGCTTGGCGCCGCCGCGCTGACGACCTGGTATCTGTTCGGGGGAGTCACGCGATGAACGGCTCTTGGATCCTCTCCGGCATTTTGGCGTTGCCTCTGATTGGCGCCTTGTTCATCCTGTTGCTACCTGGCGACGGCGAGGCAACGAAGCGAAACGCCCGTTGGATCGCCCTGTTCGCAACCCTGCTCACCTTTCTGCTGAGCCTCGTCGCGTGGGGCCGTTTCGACCCGGCGCAGCCTGGCTTTCAGCTTGTCGAGGAGCGCGACTGGTTCTCGCACGCGATCCTCTACAAGCTCGGTGTCGATGGCGTTTCCATGCCGTTCGTGCTGCTCACCGCGTTCCTCATGCCGATCTGCATTGTCGCGTCGTGGGCTCCGATTCAGACCCGCGTGAAGGAGTACATGATCACCTTCCTGGTGATGGAGACGCTGATGATCGGCGTCTTCGTCGCGCTCGACCTGGTGCTCTTCTATCTGTTCTTTGAGGGCGGCCTCATTCCGATGTTCATCATCATCGGCGTCTGGGGCCATGGGAACCGGGTGTACGCGGCCTTCAAGTTCTTCCTCTACACCTTTACCGGTTCGGTGCTGATGCTGCTTGCGATCATGGCCATGTACTGGACAGCGGGCACCACCGACATCACGGTCCTTCTCCATACCGCCTTTCCGGCCAAGATGCAGACATGGTTGTGGCTAGGGTTCTTTGCCTCGTTCGCGGTCAAGATGCCGATGTGGCCGGTCCACACTTGGCTGCCTGACGCGCATGTCGAAGCGCCGACTGCGGGATCGGTGATGCTGGCCGCCATTCTGCTCAAAATGGGCGGCTACGGCTTCATCCGGTTTTCGCTGCCGATGTTCCCGGACGCCTCGGCCTATTTCTCCCCGCTCGTGTTCGCGCTTTCGGTAATCGCGATCATCTACACCTCCCTGGTCGCGCTGGCGCAAGAGAGCATGAAGAAGCTCATCGCCTATTCGTCAGTGGCCCATATGGGCTTCGTGACGATGGGAATCTTCGCCGCGAACACCCAGGGGATTCAAGGGGCGGTTTACCAGATGGTGAGCCACGGACTCATCTCCGGCGCTCTCTTCCTTTGCGTTGGCGTCGTCTATGACCGCATGCACACCTACGATATCGCTGCCTATGGCGGCCTCGTGCAGCGTATGCCGCTCTATGCCGTCGCCTTCATGGTGTTCACCCTCGCCAATATCGGGCTGCCGGGCACCACGGGCTTCATCGGCGAGTTTCTGACCCTGATCGGCACGTTCCAGATCAACAACTGGGTCGCGTTCATCGCAACGACCGGCACAATCCTGTCGGCGTGCTACGCGCTCTATCTCTACCGCCGCATCATCTTTGACGTGCTCGAGAAGCCGAACCTGATGGGCATCGCCGACCTCACCAGCCGTGAGGTCGTGACGCTGCTGCCGCTGGGCCTTCTCACCATCTTTTACGGTGTGCATCCGCAGCCAATCATCGACGCCAGCGCGGCTTCAATCGAACAGATTATTAGCGGCTTCCAGCATGCCATTACGGCGACGAAGTCGGCGGGGCTGTGACGCGTGAAGATTTGCGTCGCGCCTAATGTCTTTTGGAACGAGCGACACTCATGCATGAGACAGCCATTTCTCTTCCTGTGATCCTGCCGGAGGCGGTGCTGGCGGCAGGGACCTTGGCGCTTGTGCTTTACGGCGCGCTGCGCGGCGAGCGGGGCTCGGCGCTGGTCAACGAGATCGCCGTGGGCCTGCTAGGCCTTGTCTTCATTCTGATGGTGGCCAGGAATCGCCCGATGGGCGTCACCTTCTACGGTTCCTTCGCCGACGATGCGTTCACCCGCTTCATGAGCGCGCTTGCGCTGGTCGGTTCGCTGGTGACACTTCTGTTGTCGGTCGAGTTCATGCGGCAGGAGCGGATCGGCGGCTTCGAGTTCCCGGTCCTCATCCTCCTTTCCACCCTCGGCATTCTGATGCTGATCTCAGCCAATGACTTCATCGCGCTCTACCTCGGGTTCGAGCTGATGAGCTTGGCGCTCTACGTAATCGCGGCCTATCGCCGCCATGATCTGCGCGCGACGGAGGCTGGCCTCAAATATTTCGTCCTCGGCGCCTTGTCCTCGGGTATGATGCTTTACGGGATCTCGCTCATCTACGGCTACTCCGGCTCGGTCGCCTTCAGCGCGGTGGCGAACGCCATACATGATCATGCGAGCATCGGCGTGCTGTTTGGGCTGGTGTTTGCTCTGGTGGGGCTGGCGTTCAAGATCTCTGTCGTGCCGTTTCACATGTGGACACCCGACGTCTACGAAGGCGTGCCGACCCCGGTGACGACTTTCTTCGCTACCGCGCCCAAGATTGCCGCGATGGCGGTCCTGGTTCGGGTCGTGATCACCGCCTTTCCGGGCATCGCCAACGACTGGCGCCAGATCCTCACCTTCGTCTCGATCGCCTCGATGGTGCTTGGCGCCTTCGCTGCCATCGGCCAGCGCAACTTCAAACGGCTGATGGCCTATTCCGCGATCGGCCATATGGGATACGCGCTGGTCGGGCTCGCGGCGGGTACGGTCGAGGGTGCGCAGAGCGTCGTCGTCTACATGGCGATCTACATGGTGATGACGCTGGGAACGTTCGCCGCCATCCTGTCGATGCGACGCAATGGACGCGCTATCGAGACGATGGCCGATCTTGCGGGCCTGGCCCGGACGGATCCGACCATGGCTTTCTTCCTGGCCACGATGATGTTCTCGCTTGCTGGCGTTCCACCGCTCGCCGGGTTCTTCGCCAAGTTCTATGTCTTCGCCGCCGCTATCAAGGCGGGCCTCTATGGCCTTTCGGTCATCGGTGTCCTAGCGAGCTGCGTGGCCGCCTATTATTACCTGAGGATCGTCAAGCTCATGTATTTTGACGAGCCCGCTCCGGCTTTTGATCCTCCGGGCGCCGTCGCGCGCATTGTGCTCGCGGTTTCGGCGCTGGCGATCATCCTTTTTGTGTTTGCGCCGTCGCCCATCACCAATGCCGCGATGGCGGCCGCGCAGTCGCTCTTTTGACCGCCGTCTCCGGGCTGGACAGCGCACATCAAAGCTGGCGCATCGTTCGATTGGGCGCCATCGATTCGACCAACGAGGAGGGGCGTCGCCGCGCGTTGACCGGCGACGCCGACCGCATGTGGATCGTCGCGGAGGAACAGACCGCCGGCAGAGGCCGCCGTGGCCGAGCCTGGATCTCGCCGCGGGGCAACCTGCACGCCAGCTGCATCATGATCGATCCCTGTCCTCGTGCGGTTGGGGCGCAGCTCGGCTTTGTTGCTGGCGTGGCCTTGGCGCGCGCCGCGAGGGATGTCGGCGCCACCGAGGTCGGCCTCAAATGGCCGAATGATCTGATGTCTCACGGCGCGAAATGCGCTGGCATTCTCGTCGAAGGAGTTGCCCTTGGGGCCGGGCGGGCCGCCTGCGTTGTCGGGGTTGGTGTAAATTGCTCCCAGGCGCCGATGGGTCTCGGCTACCCGACCTCATGTCTGACTCGGGTGGGCGGACACAACGTCGGTCCCGGCGAAATGTTCGAGCGCTTGGTTCCGCGGTACGCTGAGGCGCTCGATATCTGGCGCGCCGGAGAGTGGTTTGACCGCATTCGCGCCGCTTGGCTTGATTGCGCTCTCGGCTTGGGGGAACGGATCGCGATAAAAAACGGGGCAGATCAACGCGAGGGGATGTTTGAGGGGATCGATGCGACGGGCCGCCTGCTCATGCGCTCCGAGCGTGGGCTGGAGACGATCGAGGCGGCCGACCTGTGGCTCATGCCTAGCTCGGGCATCCTGCCGCGAGCGGTCTTGTCGCCTTCCCACCGGGCGGAAGGCTGAGTTTAGATGACGGACGGCAGCGAGTTCGTATTCGCCCCGCTTGGCGGCTTGGGCGAGATCGGCATGAATTGCGCCCTTTACGGCTATGGGCCTCCGAACGCTCGCCAATGGCTGATGGTCGACCTTGGCGTCGCCTTCGCTGGCGAGGACTTGCCGGGTGTCGATCTCATTGTACCGGATCTCGGCTTCATCGAGAAGGCTAAGAAGAATCTGGTCGGTATCGTGATCACCCACGCGCATGAGGATCACATCGGCGCTCTTGCCGAGCTCTGGCCTGACTTGGGCGCGCCCGTTTATATGACGCGTTTTGCGGCCGGCTTGGCCGAAGCGCGCCGGCTCGGCGAGCCGGACGCGCCGAAGATCCAAATGAAAGTCGTCCAACCCGGCGACAGGATTGTGATCGGCCCTTTCGTGGTCGAATTCATTCCCGTCGCCCATTCGATACCTGAAAGCGCGGCGCTTGCGATTCGTACGCCTAGCGGGCTCGTCGTTCATACCGCCGACTGGAAGATCGACTCGACGCCAATCATCGGTCTGCCGACCGACGAGGCGCGCTTCAGGGCGCTTGGCGATGAGGGAGTGCTCGCGCTCGTCTGCGATTCAACCAACATCTTGCGCGAAGGGGAAAGCCCGTCCGAGCGCGACGTCGCCAAGGCGCTGGCTTGGCTCATCGGCAATGCGAAGGGCAGGGTGGTCGTGACCACCTTCGCTTCCAACGTCGCTCGGCTGCGTTCGGCGGCCGAAGCCGGTATCGCCGCCGGACGGCAAGTCTGCATTCTCGGACGGGCGATCGAGCGCGTCGTCGCCGTCGCTCGTGAGTGTGGGATGCTCGACGGTCTGCCAACGTTTTTAGGCATGGACGCGTTCGAGCGCTTGCCGCGCGACCGCATTTTGGCGCTCGCTACCGGCAGCCAGGGCGAGCCGCGCGCGGCGCTCGCGCGCATGGCTGGGGACGAACACCCCACGGCGGAATTGAACGCTGGAGACACTGTAATCTTTTCGTCGCGCACCATTCCCGGCAATGAAAAGGCGGTCGGCAAGATCATCAACGCGTTCGTGACTGCGGGCGTCCAGGTGGTGACTGACCGCACCGCGCTTGTGCACGTTTCCGGCCATCCGCGCCGGGCGGAGATGGCGAAAATGTATGCGTGGGTGCGACCAAAGATCTCCGTGCCCGCGCATGGCGAGCCGCTGCACTTGAGCGAACACGCTGACTTCGCCAGGGCGCAGGGCGTGCCGCAAGTGTTACGCGCCTTCAATGGCGACCTCATCCGGCTTGCGCCCGGCGAGGTCTGCGGATTGGGCAAGGTGCCGAGCGGGCGGCGGGTGAAGGACGGCGCTATTCTCTTGCCGGCTGATCAGCAATGCGTCGGCCAACGCCGCAGGCTCGGTTTCGCTGGCGTCGTCTCGATAGCGATTGCGCTGACCCCGAGGGGCGAGATGGCCGGGGACCCGGACGTCATGATCGCCGGCCTGCCGGAACGCACGCGGGAAGGCGCGGCGATTGACGCGCTAATTGATGATACGATTTTTGAGGCCTTTGAAAGCCTGCCGCCAGGCAAGCGTCGAGACGCCGACGTCGTGTCAAGCGCTATCGAACGTGCGGTGCGCGGTTCGGTCAACGCCGTCTGGGGCAAGAAGCCACAAGTCCACGTGCTGGTGGTGGAGGTCTGAGGCCAGCGAAGTCAATCATGATCGGCAAGCTCAACCACATCGCCATCGCCGTCCCCGATCTCGAAAGGGCGGCGCGGAGCTATCGGGAAACCCTCGGCGCTCGCGTCTCCACCCCGAAGGCTGAGCCTGATCATGGGGTGACGACCATCTTCGTCGAGCTGCCCAACGCAAAAATCGAACTCTTGGAGCCTCTGGGCGCGAACTCGCCGATCGCCAAGTTTCTCGAGCGCAATCCCGATGGCGGTATGCATCATCTCTGCTACGAGGTCGAGGACATCATCGCTGCTCGCGATCAGCTCAAGGCTAAGGGGGCGCGCGTGCTCGGGGACGGCAACCCGAAAATCGGCGCTCACGGCAAGCCGGTGCTGTTTTTGAATCCGAAAGACTTCGCCGGCACACTGATCGAGATTGAGCAGGTCTGAGGGCATGCGTGTTTGGCTGTTGGAGGCGGCATGAGTCGCCTGGCCGCCGACGGCCTGCTCCTCATCACCGCTTTCCTGTGGGGCGTGACCTTCGTGGCGCAGAAATACGCTGCGGCGACCATGCCGGCGCTCGCCTTCGTCGCCGCGCGTTTTGCTGTGTCCGCGGCAGCGCTTACGCCGTTCGCGCTTTGGGAATTTCGCCGCAAGTCGCATCCCCCGAGCCGCGACGAATGGCGGCTCGCGCTCGTAATCGGGCTCGCGCTCTTCTTCGGCACGGCCTTGCAGCAAGCGGGGATCGAGACGACGAGCGCCACCAACGCCGGCTTTCTGACCGCTTGCTATGTCGTGCTGACCCCTTTTGCCGTCTGGACGCTGACCGGCGCGCGCCCACGCGCGACCGTTGTCGGCGCGGGTTTCGTATCGCTTGTTGGGGCCTGGCTGCTCGCCTCGGGCGGACCTCTCGGCGCGCCGAACCTCGGCGACGCGCTCGTGCTCCTCGCCGATTTCGCCTGGGCGACAGGCATCGCACTGACGCCGATCTTCCTTGCCCCCTCCGGTCGGCCGCTACTGCTCGCCTTCGTGCAATATGCGGTCTGCGCCGGCCTTGCGGCGGTATGCTCGGCCCTGTTTGAATCGACTCCGCAAGAAGCTCTCCTCGTCAACGCCCCGACGATTCTTTTCGCCGGCGTCGTCTCGGGCGCCATCGCCTATACGATCCAAATCTTCGCCCAGGCACACACGCCCCCCGCTGAGGCTGCGCTCATTCTCGCCCTCGAGGGTGTGTTCGCCGCGTTTGCAGGCGCACTCCTGCTCGGTGAGCGTCTGACCGCCGTCGGGGCCCTCGGCTGCGCATTGATTCTCGTCGGCGCTGTAGCGGTGGAGATTGGGCCGCTGCTCGGGCGGAAGACGGTCAGCGGCGCCACGTGACGAAAGCAGAAAAGCTCTCACTCCCCGAGGCGCGACGGATCGCTCTCGCAGCCCAGGGTTTCGGCGCCGCGCGCCCGGAAAAGGTCAACGCTGTGCGATGGGTGAGGACCATCGACCGGCTTTCCCTCCACCAGATCGACAGTGTCAATGTCCTGGTTCGCGCCCATTACCTGCCTGCCTTCTCCCGACTTGGCCCCTATGACCGTTCGCTGATCGACACAGCTGCGTGGGGAGGCCGGAGAAAGCGGCGGCTGTTTGAATATTGGGCCCATGAGGCATCCCTCCTGCCGCTCTCGTTACATCCCCTGCTGCGCTGGCGGATGGCCCGCGCGGATCGTGGTGAGGCCGGTTGGAAAGGTCTTCGGCTGTTCGCGGGTGAGCGCCGCGCTGAGGCGGAAGGCTTTCTCAAGCGCATCCGCAACGAGGGTCCCAGCGCGGCCTCGGACTTCGAGGAAAAACGCGGCCGCTCAGGTTGGTGGGATTGGGGCGACGCCAAACAGGCGCTCGAGTGGCTCTTCTGGGCGGGCCACATTACGACGGCGACCCGCCGCGGCAGTTTCGAACGGGTCTACGACCTGACCGAGCGCGTCATTCCGGCCGAGATCCTCGCTCTGCCGACTCCGGACGAGAAGGAGGCGCATCGCTCCCTTATCGAGCGCGCAGCTCTCGGGCTCGGCGTCGCGACGGCCCAGGATCTGCGCGACTATTTCCGTCTCGGGCCCAACGACGCGCGACAGGCGATTGATTCGCTCCTCGAGGCGAGTGTTCTCAAGCCGGTCGAGGTTCTTGGCTGGGCGCATCTCGCCTATCTTCACCGCGACGCCCGCAGGCCTCGCCGCCTGTCCGCGCGGGCGCTTCTCGCGCCGTTCGATCCGCTCGTCTGGGAGCGGTCCCGCGCGTTGCGGCTCTTTGACTTCCACTACCGGATCGAGATCTACACGCCGGCCGATAAGCGCCAGCACGGCTACTATGTCCTTCCCTTCTTGCTCGGCGATCGGCTCGTCGCCCGGCTTGACCTGAAGGCCGACCGCCAAGCCGGGCGGCTGCTCGCCCATGCCGCACATCTCGAGAAGCACGCCCCGTCGGACGTCATGGACGCGGTCTCCGAGGAGTTAGTTGCGCTCGCCGATTGGCTTGGTCTTGGCGAAGTCGTCATGCCACCCAAATCGCTTCGGCGGGTGGCTGGTTGAGGAAGCGCAGATACGAGATTCGCGTGATCGAGCCTCCATGCCCGCGAGCTGGCGGATCGCCTTTGCGAGTCCGTTTTCAGCGATTTCAATGGCTTCAGGCGCCGTTTGCGAGTCGTTCCCCGCGTTTGAGCGCAGAAACCCAGAGGCCGCTCATGAGAATCGCGAGGCGGGGCCTATCGCTGCGTTCTGAAAAACGATATCAATCCTCAGCGAGATTGTCAATAAATTGTCGATTTTTCGTAGTCAGCGCCGCCTCGATTAAACGCTTGCCCCGCCCCGGGGAGGCCGACCGATTTCATCAACCGAATCGCTATGACACCACCCGCCGACGGCCCGGTGGTGCTCAGCGCTCCTCCTTGTCACAAGAAATCGTCGATGTCTCGATGGCCTTCAAAGATGTTGACGAGCTCGAAGCGCCCGGCCGCCGTATGGACCCGCGGGTCTGTCAAGCGCGGCGATCGGCTCAAGCGCGGTTCCCGCCTTTTCGTTGCGATGCCCTGGGCTGACAGCACGCGTTCCTGCCGATATAAGCGCGGGCGCGCGCGGCTCCGCAGACTTCCAGTGGTTGGATGAGACGGTTGGCCAGGAACGATTCTCCTGCTGCCGTATTGAGACGGCATGCTCGGGCAGCAGGAAAGGTGCTTGATGTCCGGCTCCGCCCTCACGAGCGCTGCACTCGATGAGCGCCGGCGGCGGATTCTGTTTCGCGCCTGGCGGCGCGGCGTGCGCGAGATGGATCTGATTATGGGTCGCTTCGCCGATGCGCATTTGCCGACGATGAACCAAGAGGAACTTGCGGAGTTCGAGCGGCTGCTCGACGTCCCCGACACGCAGGCGCTCGCCTGGATCATCGGCGGCGAGCAGCCGCCCCGGGAGTTTGACACTCCGCTCTTCGCACGCCTGTGCGGGTCGCGATGAAAACCGCCAACGCGCTCCGACGGGATGCCGAAAGTCTCATCGCTCCCGCCATACGCCGCCTCAAGGAGAGCGGGGCGGTAACGCTGGCGCGCGCACCCGAGGGCTACGACGCCTTCGTCGTCGCAGAAGTAACGTGCGCGCTGGCGAGAGCCGGCGAGCAGCGCGCCGTGACGCTCGCCTTTGTCGCGCGCGACAGCCTGCGCGCTCAAGCCTTCATCGACGCGCTTGCCTTCGCCGCGCCCGAAATCGAAGCGCTGTATTTTCCGTCGTGGGATTGCCAGCCTTACGATCGCGTCTCGCCCAACGCCGCCGTATCAGCCGAGCGAATGACCGTTCTGGCGCGGCTTGCCAAGAGCCGCGGCGCCGTCGAGCGGCCGCGCATTCTCGTCGCCTCGGTCAATGCGCTGACCCAGCGCGTCCCGCCACTCGCCTATCTCAGGTCGGCCGCCTTCTCCGCGGCGCCGGGCAACAGCGTGCGGATGGAAGATCTCGCGCACTGGCTCGAGTTCGAACGGCTACGCCCGCGCGAGCACGGTGCGTGATGTCGGAGATTACGCATCGCGCGGCGGTATCCTCGACCTTTATCCACCGGGCGCGGCAACGCCGATCCGGCTTGATTTCTTTGGCGATACGCTTGAATTGATCCGCGCCTTTGATCCGGAGACGCAGCGCTCGACCACGCAGTTGCGCTCGCTTGACCTCGTGCCGATGAGCGAAGCGAGACTGACAACCGATTCGATCAAGCGATTCCGTCAAGGCTACGCGGCCGAGTTCGGCGCCCCCGCTCCAAACGACGATCTCTATGCCGCCATTAGCGAAGGCCGCCGCGCGATTGGCGTCGAACATTGGCTGCCGCTGCTCTACGATAAGCTTGACATGGTCTTCGACTATGTCGGGGACGCGCCATTCGTGCTAGACGCGCGGGCCGAGGACGCGGCGCATGAGCGCATTGCGCTCATCACCGACAACTATGCCGCCCGACGAGCGGCTTACGCGGAAGATCCTGGCAAGGCGGACTATAAGCCTCTGCCGCCAACGCGGCTCTATCTAAGCGAAGACCAGTGGAAGGAGCGGCTGGCCGGCCAGCCGCTGGCGCGGCTCACGCCATTCGAAGCGCAGCCGGGCGCGAGCGATGTCGTAGATTGCGGCGGACACGTCGGACGCAATTTCGCCCCCGAGCGTCAGAACGAGGGCGCCAACGTATTCGACGCAGCGGTCGCGCATGTGCGGGCTTTGCGCGAGCGGGGCTTGAACGTGATCGTCGCGAGCTGGAGCGACGGCTCGCGGGAGCGGCTGAGCCACGTGCTCGCTGAGCATGGGCTCAAGCCGCTCGAGTTCGTTTCATCCTATCATCAGGCGAAGACTGCTCGCGCGGGCGCGCTGCCGCTCGCCGTCATCGCGCTCGAGCAGGGGTTCGAAGCGCCAGATTTCGCCATCGTCGGCGAGCAGGACATTCTCGGCGATCGTCTGGTACGGCAGTCGAAGCGCCGACGCCGCGCGCAGGACGTTCTGGCCGAAGCGAGCGCGCTCACCGCCGGCGATCTCGTCGTTCATATCGATCACGGCGTCGGGCGCTTCGTCGGCCTAAAGACAATCGAGGCGGCGGGCGCGCCGCACGACTGCCTCGAGATCCACTATGCCGGCGGCGACCGGCTGTTCCTGCCGGTCGAAAATCTCGAACTGCTGTCTCGCTACGGTTCGGAGACGGGCGAACTCGATAAGCTTGGTGGGGCGGGATGGCAGTCGCGCAAGGCCCGCTTGAAGAAGCGCGTGCGCGAGATGGCGGGCGAGCTCATCCGGGTCGCCGCCCAGCGCATGACCCATACGGCGCCGCGACTCGCTGTGCCCGAAGGCCTGTACGACGAATTCTGCGCCCGCTTTCCCTATGACGAGACGGCGGACCAGGAGAGCGCGATTGAAGCGACGCTTGACGATCTGGCGGCCGGCCGGCCCATGGACCGGCTGGTATGCGGGGACGTCGGTTTCGGCAAGACCGAGGTCGCGCTGCGCGCCGCCTTCGCCGCCGCGATCAACGGCAAGCAGACGGCGATCATCGCCCCCACGACGCTGCTGGCGCGTCAGCACACTCAGAACTTCCGCCAGCGCTTTGCCGGCTTGCCGGTCAACGTTGGCCAGCTGTCGCGCATGGTCAGCGCCCCCGAGAGTCGCGAGGTCAAGAAGGGCCTTGCCGAGGGCGGCGTCGACATCGTCGTTGGCACACACGCGGTCTTGGGCAAGACCGTAAGCTTCAAGGACCTCGGCCTCGTCGTCATCGACGAGGAACAGCATTTCGGCGTTGGGCACAAAGAGAGGCTGAAGGAGCTGCGCTCGGAAGTGCATGTGCTGACGCTGTCAGCAACGCCGATCCCGCGCACCTTGCAACTGGCGATGACCGGCGTGCGCGAGATGTCGATCATCGCCACGCCGCCGATCGATCGGCTCGCGGTGCGCACCTTCGTCTCGCCCTTCGACGCGCTCATCATTCGCGAGGCGCTGCTCCGCGAACGCTATCGTGGCGGACAATCGTTCTATGTCTGCCCGCGCATCGAGGATCTCGACGAAGCGGCGGCGTTCCTGCGCCAGAACGCGTCTGAGTGCAAATTCGTGATCGCCCACGGCCAGATGGCGCCGCGCGAGCTCGAGGATAAAGTCGGCGCGTTCTACGACGGCAAGTACGACATCCTCTTGTCGACGGCGATCGTCGAATTGGGCCTCGACATTCCGCGCGCCAACACCATGATCGTGCATCGGGCCGACATGTTCGGGCTCGCGCAGCTCTACCAGCTGCGCGGCCGTGTCGGGCGGTCGAAGATCCGCGCCTACGCTTACTTCACGACGCCGGCCAAGGCCAAAATCACGCCGCAGGCGGAGAAGCGGCTCCAAGTGCTGCAATCGCTCGATATTTTAGGAGCCGGCTTTCAGCTCGCGAGCCACGACCTCGACCTGCGCGGCGCCGGCAATCTTCTGGGCGAGGAGCAGTCGGGCCACATCAAGGAGGTCGGCTATGAGCTTTACCAGCAGATGGTGCGCGAGGCGGTCGAGCGCATCAAGTCGGGCGAGGACGCCCCAGCTGAGGACATGTGGTCGCCGACCATCCAGCTTGGCGCGCCGGTGACGATCCCCGAATCCTATATTTCCGACCTGCCGACGCGGCTCGCTCTCTACCGCCGCCTGTCAGCGCTCGAGGACGAGGAGGAGATCGACGCAATGGGGGCCGAAATCGTCGACCGCTTCGGCCCGCCGCCTGCCGAGGTGGGCCTGCTCATGAACCTGGTCCAGATCAAGGCTTTGTGCTGCCGCGCCAATGTCGAGAAGCTTGAGGCTGGCCCCAAGGGCCTCACCCTCGCCTTCCGCGACAAGTCGTTCGTGAATCCTGCGGCGCTGGTGAAATGGGTCGCCGCCCAGGGCGAGCGCGCCTATGTGCGCCCAGATATGCGCATCGTCGTCACCGACGATTTCGAAAAGCTTGCCGACAGGCTTAAGGGCACGCTCATGGTCATGCGCGAGATCGCCAAGATCGCGGGAAAGAGGGGGTAGCGATTTCCCTCTCCCAATAGGAGAGGGACAGGGGTGAGGGGCCGCCAAACTGCCCCACTATCTGGAAAACGACGGCATGACGCTCGACTCTGACAGTCGGAATAAGCATCGCCGGCGAGGGGCAAGTGTGACCGTATCCGCCGAGGACGCTTTCCTTCCGGGCGTTGTCTTCCTTATATGGGTTACGCACTTCCCCACGGAGCCGCCGGGATGAAAGAGCCGCGCAAGTCGCCGCCGCGCAAGTCGCGCACAAAATCGGAGGAGAAGCTCGATGAGGAGCTGGAAGAGTCCTTTCCGGCAAGTGATCCGCCGGCCAATACGCCGACCTCGGCAGGTGGGCCCGAACGGTCGGAGGCGAAGCATCCCAAACCTGGCAGGCCGCCTCGCCGCGGCTGAAGCTGTGTCGCAGACGTTCGCGCCGTGTCGGCGCTATGCTGTTGGCCAGATAACGAATGCGTCGCCGTCGACGTCATGGATCTCGTCGTGCTCCCTCACCCCGACGCTTTTGACGACGGCTGAGCGTGGCCCGCTTTGCATCTCGACGACAAGCGCTTCGACTGCCACGGGCGGGCCGCAGATCAGCGCTTCGACCGCGCCGTCGGACCGGTTGCGCACCCAGCCGGAGACGCCCAGCCTCAGCGCCGCGCGGCGCGTGAACTCGCGATAGCCGACGCCCTGGACGTAACCTTCGACGACGACGCGACAGACGATGGCGCCCGTTTCGGTCATGGTGCGTTATCATCTCCCTGGGCCATGCGGCTCGATCTCTGGTCGGGCCGCCAGATGCGGAGGCGCTCATGACGCTCGAAGAGGTTTTTGACATCGCCAAGCGCAAGCGGTTTCTCGTCGTGTCGACGGTCAATGAAACCGGCGCGCCCGAGGCAGCGCTGATGGGCTTCGCTGTGACGCAATCGAACGAGGTCGTGTTCGACACTCTGGCGTCGAGCCGCAAGGCCGTCAATCTGGCGCGCAACCCTAAGGCCGCGCTGGTCATCGGTTGGGACGACCAAATTTCTCTTCAGATCGAAGGGCCGGCCCGTCGGCCTGTCGGCGACGATTTGGCGAGCGCCAAGGCCGCCTATTTCCGCGAATGGCCGGACGGCCGCGCCCGCGAGGCTTGGCCCGACATCGCGTATGTCGTGGTGAAGCCGAAGTGGATTCGATATTCCAACTACGCCGCTGGTCCCCCGGTCGTCGAGGAGTTCAGGCTCTAACGGCCAAGTCGGCGGCTACGCGGTTAATCTTCGCCCGTTGCCCTGATCGCCTCCGACGTTTATATGCGGGCGCCCATGCTTACGCCGATTTGTGTCGGCGAGTGAGCTTGAAGGAGCTTCGATGGTTCACGTCACCTTTCCCGACGGCGCTGAGCGCGCCTATGAGCCCGGCGTCTCGGGCTTGGAAATCGCCAAATCCATTTCCCCCTCTCTGGCCAAGCGCACTGTGGCGATGATCCGCGACGGCGAGCTTGCCGATCTCGCGGACCCGGTCGACCGCGACGCCAAGCTCGAGTTCATCGGGCGCGACGATCCGCGGGCGCTCGAACTCATCCGCCACGACGCGGCCCACGTTCTCGCCGAAGCCGTGCAGTCGCTTTGGCCGGGAACGCAGGTCACCATTGGCCCGGTGATCGAGAACGGCTTCTACTACGACTTCTTCCGCAACGAGCCGTTCACGCCGGAAGACTTCCCGGCGATCGAAAAGCGGATGCGCGAGATCATCGCCCGCGACAAGCCGTTTTCGAAGCGGGTTGTGTCGCGCGAGGAGGCGAAGAGCCTGTTCGAGAAGAAGGGCGAAGCGTTCAAGGTTGAGCTGGTCGACGCCATTCCTCCCGATCAGGAGGTGAAGCTCTATAGCCAGGGCGAATGGACCGACCTTTGCCGTGGGCCGCATATGACGTCGACCGGCAAGATCGGCGACGCCTTCAGGCTGATGAAGGTCGCGGGCGCCTATTGGCGCGGCGATTCGAACAGGCCGATGCTGTCGCGTATTTATGCGACCGCATTCGCGAAGAAGGAGGAGCTCGACGCCTATCTGAAGCAACTCGAGGAAGCCGAGAAACGCGATCATCGCAAGCTCGCCCGCGAGTTGGACCTGTTCCACACTCAGGAGGAGGGGCCGGGCTCGATCTTCTGGCACCCGAAAGGCTGGACTTTATTCCAGATCCTCGTGGCCTACATGCGCCGGCGCCTCGCTGCCGAGTATCAGGAGGTCAATGCGCCGCAGGTGCTCGACAAGCACCTATGGGAGATCTCAGGGCATTGGGGCTGGTATCGCGAGAGCATGTTCATGTGCCGCCCGGCCGGCGACGAGGCCGAGACCGAAGACTTGCGGGTCTATGCGCTCAAACCCATGAACTGCCCGGGCCACGTGCAGATCTTCAAACACGGTCTGCGCTCTTATCGCGAGCTGCCGCTGCGCTTCGCGGAATTCGGTGCCGTGAACCGCTACGAACCATCGGGAGCGCTGCACGGGCTCATGCGCGTGCGATCCTTCACCCAGGACGACGCGCATATCTTCTGCACCGAGGAGCAGCTGGCGGAGGAGTGTCACAAGATCAATGAACTGATCTTGTCGGTCTACGGGCATTTCGGGTTCGACAGGATCGTGGTCAAACTCTCGACGCGTCCGGAGAAGCGCGTTGGAACCGACGCCATGTGGGATCACGCCGAGGCGGTGATGACCCGGGTGCTGGACGAGATCCGAACCCGCCACGGGAACATCGTGACGACCGCACTCAATCCGGGCGAGGGTGCCTTTTACGGGCCGAAGTTCGAATATGTGCTGCGCGACGCGATCGGCCGCGATTGGCAGTGCGGCACGACCCAGGTCGATTTCAACCTGCCAGAGCGCTTCGGCGCGTTCTATATCGCGGGCAACAGCGAGAAGACGACGCCGGTGATGATTCATCGCGCGATCTGCGGCTCGATGGAGCGGTTCATCGGCATCCTGCTCGAACATCACGCCGGACACCTCCCGTTGTGGCTTGCGCCGGTGCAGATCGTGGTCTGCACCATCACCAGCGACGCGGACGACGCCGCGCTTCGGTTCGCCGCCGCGGCGAAGAAGCGGGGGCTGCGCGTCGAGACCGACGTACGAAACGAGAAGATCAACTACAAAGTGCGCGAGCACTCGTTGGCGAAGGTTCCCGTTCTCATCGCTCTTGGACGCAAGGAAGCAAGCGAGAACACCGTGTCGGTGCGCCGCCTTGGCTCCAATGCGCAAACGGCTATAGGCGTTGAGGAAGCGCTTGAGGCGCTGGCCAGCGAGGCGGTGCCTCCGGACCTCCGCGGATGAATCCCCGCCAACTCGGCGGAGGTCCTTGGCGATGCGTAGCGCCACGCGGCGCTCCGGTTCGCCCGCGCCTTCTGCCGGACGGCGCCGGGCCGGGCGCGGCGCATGACCGGATGATCGCCGGCTTCGACAACCAGGCCGTGCGCTCCCAACAAATAAACGGGCATAACGCCAGCAAACGCCATTAAACGCACGTAAGCGCTAGTAAAAGCGCTAACGTTTACTACCGCTTATTTCTCTGAATTGGGACTTTTCAATGGGTTGCGAACGATTTAAATAAAAAAATTTTCCTCAGCCTCCTGTCGCTAGCCAGTTATGGCCTAAGCCTGCTTGTCAAACAGCCAACGGCCGCTCTTCGCCCAGCGGCGCCTGAGCGAGACGGATTCCGAGATAACCAACATGATGCGGCGTTATTCTGATTTTGTCAAGATAAAAAGTCGGCGACGGACGAACCTAGTCCCGGCAGCGCGGATCCTATTCAGAGCGACTGGCCTTGCCGGGACCAAACCCAGCGCGGCCGTCCCCCGCCTCGATTCGGCCGTGGCCGCGCCTGCGACGCTTTGAACGGGCTAACGGAACGAAAAGGCTGGCATCCGGCACGGACTTTGCCTCCTTCCGCTTTGCCAGCAAAAGCTCCATCTTAGTGGAGAGGAGCGACAATGTCGTCTGAGGCCAGACAAACCGGCGCGCGCAATGCGCTCAGCTTTCGCTTTCGCGGCGGGGATGTCGAGCTCCGCGATTTCTCTCCGCGCGCTACCGTGCTCGATTGGCTGCGGGAGGAAATGGGAGCGAAGGGAACGAAGGAAGGCTGCGCCGAAGGGGATTGCGGCGCGTGTACGGTGGTGCTGGCGCGGCTCAAGGAGGGCCGGCTCGCCTACGAGCCATTCAACGCCTGCATTCTGCTTTTGGGCCAGCTCGACGGCGCGGAACTCATCACTGTCGAGGATCTCGCCTCAGGCGGCGAGCTGCATCCGTTGCAGCAGGCGATGGTCGATGCTCACGCCTCGCAATGCGGCTTCTGCACGCCCGGGATCGTAATGAGCCTGTTCGCCGCCTACCATTCCGATCGGCCTCCGAGTTACGCGGGCCTTTGCGACCAGCTTGCGGGCAATCTCTGCCGGTGTACCGGCTATCGTCCGATCATCGCGGCGGCTATGGAGACCTGCAACGGCGCGCCAGCCGACCGTTTCGCTGCGAGGTCTCAAGAGCGCGCCGCGGCGCTCGCCGCACTCGCCGACCATAGGGACGTGTTCGTCGGCGGCGAAGCGGCCTTCTTCGCCGCCCCGGCGAGCCTCGATTCGCTTGCTGCGCTCTATGAGCGTTTTAGCGACGCGACGCTCGTCGGCGGGGCGACGGATGTTGGGCTCTGGATCACCAAGCAGTTGCGCGACTTGAAGCGCGTGATTTGGCTCGGCAGGGTCGCTGGGCTCGACGCTGTCGGCGAAAGCGCTGATGGAGCGCTCTCGCTTGGGGCGACCGTGAACTTGGAGGACGCAGCGCCGCTGCTCGGCGCGATCCATCCCGACCTGAGTGAACTCATTCGCCGTTTCGGCTCGAAGCAGGTGCGTGCGAGCGGAACGGTCGGCGGAAACATCGCCAATGGATCGCCGATCGGCGATCTCGCGCCAGCCCTGATCGCGCTTGGCGGCAGGGTCGTCTTGCGCAAGGGAGACAAGACGCGCGTGATGCCGCTGGAAGACTTCTTCATTGCGTATGGCAAGCAGGATCGCGAGCCGGGCGAGTTCGTGCTTGCGGTCGAGGCGCCGCCGCTCGCCGCCCATCAGCGCTACCGCGCCTTCAAAGTGTCCAAGCGCTTCGACGAGGACATTTCCGCCGTCATGCTCGCGGCGCGCTTCGATCTCGATGGACGGGAAATTGTCAGCGGGCGTATTGCCTGCGGCGGCATGGCGGCGACGCCGAAGCGGGCTAGGAACGCGGAGCGCGCGCTAGCCGGCGCGAGCCTCGACTCGCCCGCGACGTGGCGCCGTGCGCGTGAGGCGATTAACGAGGACTTCACTCCGCTCACCGACATGCGCGCGACCGCAGCCTACCGTAAGACGGTCGCCGCCAACCTCCTCGAAAAGGCGCTCATGGAAATCTCCGGCGCGAGCGCGCCGACCCGGATTGGAATGCTGCATGCCGCCGAGTGATGACTCAATCGTCCTAGAAGCGCCCACGACCGCGATCGTTCATAAGCCGCTGCCGCACGATTCCGCGCGGCTCCACGTCCAGGGCGCAGCGACTTACGTCGATGACATCGGCGAGCCTGCGGGCACGCTGCATATTGCGATCGGCATGGCCGACAAGGCCTCCGGCAAATTGAAGAGCCTGGAGCTGGAGGCGGTGCGCGGGGCCCCTGGCGTCGTCGCTGTTCTGACGGCTGCGGATATTCCAGGCAAGAACGACGTCGCGCCGGTTTTCGCCGACGAGCCCTTGTTCGCGTTCGACGAGATCCTGTTCCACGGCCAGGCCTTGTTCGCGGTCGTCGCGCGCAATCGCGACCAGGCGCGCCGCGCGGCGCGGCTCGCCAAGATCGACATCGAGGCTGGGGCGCCCGCGGTCACGATCGCGGATGCGCTCGTTAGCGGCGCACGGGTTCAGGATGACTACGCTTTCGGACGCGGCGACGCGGCCGTCGCGATCGACAAGGCCGCACATCGGCTTGAAGGTCAGCTTTCAATCGGCGGTCAGGAGCATTTCTATCTTGAAGGCCAGGCCTCGTTCGCCTTTCCTGGCGAAGCGGACGAGGTGACGGTGCATGCTTCGACGCAGGATCCGACCGAGACGCAACACATCGTCGCCCGCATCCTTGGAATACCAGACGCCTTCGTGACCGTGGAAACGCGCAGGATGGGCGGCGGCTTCGGCGGCAAGGAAAGCCAGGCCTGCGCTTGGGCGGCGATCGCGGCCCTCGCCGCGCGCCTCACGGGGCGACCATGCAAAGTCCGCCTCGACCGCGACGACGACTTCGCGTTGACCGGCAAGCGCCACGATTTCCGCGCCGATTGGCGCGTGGGTTACGACGACGAGGGCGGTGTAGCGGGTTACGAAGTGGCGCTCAACGCGCGCTGCGGCTGTTCTGCGGACCTTTCGCCGGGCGTCTGTGACCGCGCGATGTTTCATGCCGGCAACGGCTACTGGCTGCCTGATGTCTCGATCCTAACCCGCCGCCTCAAGACCAACACCGTATCTAACACCGCTTTCAGAGGCTTCGGCGGCCCCCAAGGCATGATCGCCATCGAGCGCGTGATGGACGCGATCGCGCGCGAGCGCGGTCTCGATCCGCTCGACGTCCGCAAGGCCAATCTCCTGCGTGCGGGCTTCGAACGCACGCCCTATGATCAGACCGTCGAGGACTATGAGACCCAACGGGCGATCATTGAGGACCTCGAGGCTTCGAGCGACTATCGCGCCCGGCGCAAGCGGATCGCGGCTTTCAATGCAGGGAGTCCGATCGTCAAGCGGGGCATCGCGCTGACGCCGGTGATGTTCGGCATCTCGTTCACGCTGATCCCCCTCAATCAGGCGACCGCGCTGGTGCATGTCTATTCCGACGGCTCGATTCATCTCAATCACGGCGGCACGGAGATGGGGCAGGGGCTGTTCACCAAGGTCGCGCAGGTCGTGGCCGAGGAGTTCGGCGTGCCGCTGCACTTCGTGCGCATCACCGCGACCAACACCGCCAAAGTCCCGAACGCCTCGCCGACTGCCGCTTCGTCCGGGACCGATCTCAACGGCATGGCGGCGAAAATCGCCGCCGGCGCGATCCGGGAGAGGATGACGGCCTTTGCCGCCGAGGCATGGAACGTCGGGCCGGATGCCGTCGAGTTCCGCGACGCTCGCGTGTTCGCCGGCAACGTCTCCATGAGCTTTGGCGAGCTCGCCAAAGCGTGCCGGCTGGCGCGCGTGCAACTGTCGCACTCCGGCTATTACAAGACACCAGAGATCCATTGGGATCGTCTCAGGGCGAAGGGACGTCCGTTCCTCTATTTCGCCTACGGCGCGGCTTGCTCGGAGGTCGCGATCGACACGCTGACCGGCGAGATGCGGGTCCTACGGGCTGATCTCTTGCATGATGTCGGCGCGTCGATCAATCCGGCGATCGATATGGGCCAGGTTGAAGGCGCTTTCGTTCAAGGCATGGGCTGGCTGACGACTGAAGAACTTGTGTACGACGAAGACGGACGTCTGCTCACCCACGCGCCCGCGACCTACAAAATCCCCGTAGCCTCCGATACGCCTCCGATCTTCAACACCCGGCTGTACACGCGGCCCAATCCGACGCCGAGCATTTACCGCTCGAAGGCGGTCGGCGAGCCGCCTTTGATGCATGGAATTTCAGTCTATTCCGCGATCCTCGACGCGGTTCATGCGACGAACCCGAGAGGGCAGCCGAAGCTCGATCCGCCATGCACGCCCGAAATCGATCCTGAAAGCGATCGCATCGCTTAACGGGACGGGTTGAGGGCCACCATGAAAGCCTTCCGCCGTCTCATCGAAGCGATTGAAGCCGAGGGCTCTGCAGCGCTGGTGACCCTTGCGCGCGTTGAGGGTTCGAGTCCGCGCGAAGCGGGCGCGTGCATGGTGGTGCGGCCGTCGGGCGGCTTTCATGGCACGATCGGCGGCGGGGCGCTCGAATTTGCAGCGCTCGAAGCGGCAAACGAAGCTCTTCGAAAAGGGCGCGGGCCAGCGGCGCGCCGTTCGCTCGCGCTCGGACCCGAACTCGGCCAGTGTTGCGGCGGGCGCATCGAATGGCGCGTCGAAACATTTGACCGGCGGGATCTCGACGATCTTTCGCCACTGGCGATCGCTGAAAGCGGCGCCTCAGCGACGCTCAACGCGCGGCTGGGGCTGGACGGACGGGTTCAGCGCACACTCGGGTCAAGCGTGGGCGAGCGCAGGCTGGCCCGTCTCGCCGAGGAGAGCTGGCGTAAATCGCTCGGCGTGCTGGCGCGCGCGGTCTACCTGTTCGGCGCCGGCCATGTCGGACGGGCGTTGGCGCTCGCACTCGCGCCGCTGCCTTTCGCGGTGCGCTGGATTGACCCCAGACGCGACGCTTTCCCCACGCATGCGCCCGCAAACGTCACGCTCATTCATGCGCCGGAGCCTGCCGCGGAGCTCGCGGGCGCGCCCGACAGCGCACTCATCGTCGTGATGACGCATTCGCACGCGCTCGATCTCGAAATCGTCGCCGGGGCGCTGCGGGTCGAGCGCTTCGGCTATGTCGGCCTCATCGGCTCGGCGACGAAACGGGCGCGGTTCTTGAGCCAGATGCGTGCGGCGGGTCTCTCGGAGGTTCAGCTCGCCCGTCTCGTCTGCCCGATCGGGATCCCGGGCCTCGAATCCAAGGATCCAGCGGTGATCGCCGCCTCGACCGCCGCGCAGCTTCTGATCGTCAGCGAGAGTTTGGCGACGGAGGAGCGCCCGCGAGCGGAACTTCGGAGCGATTCGCCGGCTTCGGGGTGTTGACAGTCTTGACCGCAAAGCAGCGTCTGGTGGAGCCCCCTCCAGTATGGGGTTCAACGCCGAGCATCGGTTCAAGCGATGCCGTAATGGCGATAATTGCCCCGACGCCAGCACGGCGCCAAAGTCGATCCGAACGGACGTGATTCGGAAAAAGCGCCTACGTTCGTCTTTGGGGATTGACGGTGCCGGGCTTTTACGAGTTTTTCGCCGGCGCGGGGATGGCGAGAGCCGGGCTCGGCGTGGAGTGGAACTGCCTGTTCGCCAATGAATTAGATACCAAAAAGAGCGACATCTACAGGAAGAATTGGCCGGCCCCCGATGTCCTCAGGATTGGGGATATTGGAAAGCTAACGGGCTCCGACATACCCGGCAAAGCGGATCTTGCTTGGGCGTCGTTCCCTTGTCAGGACTTGTCGCTGGCGGGCGCAGGTGCTGGTCTGAACGGCGACCGCTCGGGCACGTTTTGGCCGTTCTGGCGCCTCATGCGGACATTGATCGAAGAGGGCAGGGCGCCAAAAATCATCGTGCTCGAGAATGTCTGTGGCGCTCTGACCTCGCACGGCGGCAAGGATTTCACGGCAATCTGCTCAACCTACGCGAAGGCCGGTTATCGTTTTGGCGCCTTGATCGTCGATGCTGTGCAATTCGTCCCGCAGTCGCGGCCCCGTTTGTTCATCATTGGCCTTCGCAGCAACGTCGCATTGCCAGCGGGCCTCGCCAGCGACGGCCCGATGCGAACGAGCCTTTGGCGCCCGCGCGGGTTGTTGAACGCGTTCGGGAAGCTGCCGCCGAACGTTCGGGAGAATTGGATCTGGTGGAATTTGCCAGCGCCGGCGCCGCGCAACGCGGCATTTAGCGACTTGATCGAAGACAATCCAATCGGCGTCGAATGGCACAGTGCAAGCGAGACGGCGAAGCTCCTGGGAATGATGAGCGGGATCAATCGCGAAAAATTGGACAAGGCTCAAGCTACGGGCCGACGCATGGTCGGCGCCGTCTACAAGCGGACACGGGTGGACGAGGTGGGGCGCAAAGCGCAACGCGCGGAAATCCGATTCGATGACATCGCTGGTTGTCTTCGCACCCCGGCTGGGGGATCGAGCCGCCAAACGATTGTAGTGGTCGACGGCAAAAACGTCCGCTCGCGGCTAATCTCGCCGCGCGAGACAGCGCGCCTTATGGGGCTGCCTGAGGATTACGGCCTGCCCTCCAACTACAACGAGGCTTACCATCTCACTGGCGACGGCGTCGCCGTGCCGGTCGTCCATCACTTAGCCGAGCACATATTCAAACCGCTGCTCGCCCCGCGGGACGCGCCTGCTCAGGCGGCTGCATGAGCGCTTAAAGCAAGCTACATGTCGGTGGAATCGTCATCGCGAGGAGCGAAGCGACGCGTCGATCCAGGGAACGCGCAGCGCCCAATGACTCCTGGATTGCTTCGCTTCGCTCGCAATGACGATCACGGCTCAGGCCAAATGCAATTTCCTCTTGGCGCTCCGCGCGTTGCATTCGCCCTACGGCGGAGGGCGGGCCTCGATGACCACGAACGCCTGGGCGTAGGGCCCCTCGTCGGTGAGCGTCAGGTGAATGAACGGCTCGGTTCCCGCCGGCAACATCGCTTTCAGCCGTTCGGCGGCGCCCCCGGTCAGCTCCATGGTCGGCTGCCCGGAGGGAAGATTGACCACCCCCAGGTCGCGCCAGAACACGCCCCGCCTGAGGCCGGTGCCCAACGCTTTGGCGCAGGCCTCCTTAGCGGCGAATCTCTTCGCGTAAGAGGCCGCTCGTCCGGCCTTTCGATCCGAGCGGCGCTGTTCGGTCTCGGTGAAGCAACGGGCGGTGAAGCGCTCTCCATGGCGCGCGAGCGTCATCTCGATGCGCTCGATGTCGCAGAGGTCGCTGCCGATCCCGATGATCAAAGCCCTCGCTCCACCGAGGCGCGCCCTTGCGTCATCGCCATGCGCATCGCCTTCACGGTTTCGGCGAGCCCGACGAAGATCGCCTCGCCAATGAGGAAATGGCCGATGTTGAGTTCGACGATCTGCGGCAGGCCGGCGATGAGCCGGGCCGTGTCGTAGTCGAGGCCGTGGCCGGCATGACACTCGAGCCCGAGCGCCGCGGTTTGAGCGGCCGCGGTGCGGAGGCGAGCGAACTCGTGATCGGGCTTGGCGGCCTCGCCCCGCGCCCGCGCGTCGCACCAAGCTCCGGTGTGCAGCTCGACGACTGGCGCCCCAAGGTCGGCGCTTGCTTTCAACGCCTCCGGCGAGGGTTCGATGAACATCGACACCCGGATTCCTTCCCGCGTGAGTTCGGTGACGAACGGCTTCAAGTCCTTGAACCCGTTGACGACGTCGAGCCCGCCTTCGGTGGTGCGTTCCGTCCGCTTTTCCGGCACGAGGCAGCAGGCGTGCGGACGGATGTTCAGCGCAATGTCGAGCATGGCCTCGGTCGCGGCCATCTCGAAATTGAGCGGTTTCGAGATCGAGGCCTTGAGGCGGCGCATGTCGTCGTCCTGAATATGCCGGCGATCCTCACGCAGGTGCGCGGTGATGCCGTCGGCGCCAGCTTCGATCGCAAGCAGCGCCGCGCGAACGGGATCGGGGACCGCGCCGCCGCGCGCGTTGCGGACCGTCGCGACATGATCGACGTTGACGCCAAGTCTAAGCGCTGTCATGTGCGCCGCCCCTCTTTCGTCGTTTACACCGCGCCGGCGAGCGCGCGACTCCCTGGTTTCACGGCCGGAAGCGCCGCAAGTTCCGGCGGCAGCGCGTCGGACGGGTAGGCCGGAATGTCGAGCGTCGCGAGCGCCACGCGGGGAACGCCGATGTCCGCTTGGCCGGCCGATCGGTCGATCAGGCAGGCGGCGCCGACGATCTTGCCCGGGTGCTCGGCCAAAGCCGCCAGCGTCTCGCGCGAGGAGAGGCCGGTCGTGATGATGTCCTCGACCATCAGCACGCGCGCGCCAGCAGGAATGGCGAAGCCGCGGCGCAACTTGAAGAAGCCGGCCTCGCGCTCGACAAAGATCGCCTTGGCCTTGAGCCAGCGCGCGGTCTCGTAACCTGGAACGATGCCTCCGAGCGCGGGCGAGGCGACGATATCGATCGCTCCAAAGGCTTCACGAGCTTTCTCGGCCAGCGCCCGGCAGAGACGCTCGGTGCGAGCCGGGTCCTGGAACACGAACATCTTTTGCAGAAAGACCGGCGAGTGCAGCCCCGAGGACAGGATGAAATGGCCGGTGAGCAGAGCGCCGGCGGCGCGAAACTCGTCAAGCGCTTGATCCGCGGTTAGGCTTGGGCTTTTCATGTCTCCTCTTAGCAGGCCGCCGATCGCCGCGCCAAGACGACGCGGCGTCCGGTTGGGCGAAACCGAGAGGCGCTTACGCGATGCCGGCGACCGCAGCCAAGCCGTACGAAATCAAGATGCTGGGCGAGGGCGTCGACGCGACCGCGCCAGACGGAACGGCGGTGCGTCTGCTCTTAAGCCTTGCCGGCGGAAGCATGGCGCATTTCGAATTGCCCGCAGGTGCGGTGTCGCATGCGGTCACGCATCAAACAGTCGAGGAGATCTGGTTTGTGGTGAGCGGCAGGGGCAGCATCTGGCGGCTTCAGGCCGGCGTCGAAACCATCGATTCCCTCACGCCCGGGACGTCGCTGACCATTCCGCTCGGAACCGCGTTTCAGTTTCGCGCCGACGCCGACATGGCCCTCGCGTTCGTTGCCATCACCATGCCGCCATGGCCCGGCATGGACGAGGCGCAGCCCGTGGCCGGGCCATGGGAGCCGAATGTAGCGGCCGGCTCCGCTTGAAGCGCGCCCTTGCGCGTGGGCCAGCTCGCTGATAGCGCAAAAGCCGATTTCAAGCGCCGGATTAGCTCAGCGGTAGAGCAGCGGTTTTGTAAACCGAAGGTCGGGGGTTCAATCCCCTCATCCGGCACCATCCTCCTCGCGCCTCTAAGCCCTCACGGTTTGGCGTGCGCGAGCCAGCGTGACGGCGAGATCGATCGCCTCGATAAGGCTCGTCTCGCTCGCGACTCCGCGGCCCGCTATGTCGAAGGCCGTGCCGTGGTCGACGGACGTCCGAATGATGGGAAGGCCGAGCGTGACGTTCACGCCGCTCAACGCCTCCCACCGGCCGGTTTTGCTATCGACCGAGAAGCCGAGCAGCTTCACCGGAATGTGGCCCTGGTCGTGATACATCGCGACCACGGCGTCGAACTGCTCCGCACGCAGTTTCACGAAGACGGTGTCGCCGGGCACCGGTCCGTGCACATCGTATCCTTGCTTGCGCAGGCGCTGGATCGTCGGCTCGACGACGTCGATGTCCTGCCGGCCGAACAAACCGCCTTCGCCGGCATGCGGATTGAGCGCCGCGATGGCGATGCGGCGACGCGGAACGTTGAGCGCCTTGAGCGCTTCGTCGGTGAGCGATACGACGCGGCTTATCCGTTCTGGCGTCACGCGCTTCGGCACGTCCTCGAGCGCGGTGTGGGTGGTGATGTGACTTACGCGCATGTTGCCGTGAACGAGCAGCATCACGCTGTCGCGCGCGCCTGTGAGGTCGGCGAGCAGTTCCGTGTGGCCGCTATAGTGATGGCCCGCGAAGTTCAGCGCTTCCTTGCTGATCGGCCCCGTGCAGATGGCGCCGACCGCGCCGTCGAGCGCAAGGCGCACGGCGGCCGCGATCGCGTCATAAGCAATCCGGCCGCCCTCCGCCGTCGATTGGCCGGACGGGACGCGGGCGTGGGCGGTGTCAATGTCGACAAAGCCGATAGGGGGCCAGTCGGCGCCAGGCTTCTCAGCGGAGACTGGCGTCGCAGGATCGTCCAAGCCAAGCTGCTTCAGCGCTTCGCGATGGGCCGAGCGCGCGCCAATGAGGAGAAGGGAAAGCTTTCCGTCCACGACACGATCGCGCAGGGCGGAGGCCGCGCGCGCCATGATCTCCGGACCGATCCCGGCCGGGTCGCCCGACGTCACCGCTATCCTGGGACTAGTCACATTCACCCCTTCGTTGTCGCAGCCGAACTAGCGTAAGGTCCTTAGCATGAAAAGTCGTGTCGCCTTCATCGGGACTCATGCGATCAGCCGCGCGGCGTTGACGGAGAGCTCGCTCAAGGCCGCGGCGATGAAGCGGCCCATGATCTCGGCCGCGCGCAGGGTCGTTCTTCTGGGGGATGCGTCCAAGTTCGGCGCGGCGGCGTTCTGCAAAATCTGCGAGCTGACCGCAGTCCACGAGCTGATGACCGACGATCGGGCTGATCCGGGGGAGATCGCGCGCATGCGGGATCTTGACCTCGAAATGAGGGTCGTTCCCTCGAAGGGCAGGGCGGCGCAAGCGGTCGCATGACGACCTTGCGCCTGATTGCCGACGACCTTACCGGAGCGCTCGACACCGCGGCTCAGTTTACCGGCGCCATCGGTCCGCTGCCGGTTCTGTTGGATCAGACGACTGCAGCGCCCGAAGGCTCCTATGCCCTGAACCTTTCCTGCCGCGATAGCGACGAGAAGACCGCTGTCATCTGCACGCGCGACAGCCTCCGTTGTTATTCGGGCGCTGATCTTGCGTTCAAGAAGATCGACAGTTTGCTGCGGGGGCATTGGGCTGCGGAGCTGGCCGAGATCGTTCAGTCCGGCATGTTCCGACGGATCGTGCTGGCGCCCGCGGTTCCCGCCCACGGCCGCCTGACGCGGGGCAGTCTCCAGATGCTGGCGCAATCATCCGGCGATCCCGTACTGATCAAGGACGTCCTGGCGGAGCTTGAGCGCTATGGCGTTTTGTCTCGAGGCGTCGACTGCGAAATTCTCCTACTCGACGCAGAAAGCGACGCCGATCTCGACGCCATTGCGAAACGCTACGCCAGCGAGCCCGGCACGCTCTGGTGCGGCGCAGCTGGACTGGCGAGGGCGCTCGCGCAAGAGCCGCCTCGGGTCGCCCGCCCGTTAGATCAGCCGCATCTCGTGATTGTCGGCTCGCGCCATCCGGTTACTCTCCGCCAGGTCGAACTCTTCGGCGCGACGCGGCCGGGCTTGTTGACGCCCATGTCGGCCGAACCAAGTTTCGTCCGCAGCGTCCGGTCCACGCTCGAGGCGTTCGGATCCTGTGTCGTCCTGCCCGCCCTGCCGTTGGGTCTGACCGAGCCGGAGGCGGCGGAGCGCATCGCCTGCGCGCTCAAGCTGCTTTTCCGTCGCCTTCCGCCGTCCGGCGGACTGACGGTGGTGGGCGGGGAGACATTTGCTGGCGTTTGCCGCGCGCTGAAAGCGACCTGGCTTCGCGTGGACGGCGAGTTTCTGCACGGCGTTCCCGCCTCCCGCATGGAGTCCGGCCTTTGGTCGGGAACGTTCTGCGCCTCCAAGTCCGGCGCTTTCGGCGAGCCGGACTGGCTGCTCAAGCATCTCTGCTAGCCCTCGCCTGAGCACCCGTTTCCCTCGACGGCAGAAGGGTGCGCAAGCGCTGACCAGCAGCGACAAGATGCGCGCGCATGGCTTGCGCCGCGGCGTCCATGTCGCCTGCGGCGATGCCATCCGCGATCGCGCGATGCTCGGCGACCGTGCGGCCCTTGGTCTCTGGGATGTAGTAGGTTTTGGGATACCAGATCCGGACGATCGACTGGATGGTCGAGCCAACCGTTTCGAAAATCGGGTTCCGGGCGGCGTGGGCGATGGCCAGATGGAAACGCGTATCGCTTTCCATGAATGCGCCGTGGTCCATCGGTTCTGAGCGCATTTCCTCGATTGTCGCGCCGAGTTGCGAAATGAGATCATCTGTCCTGTTGGCGGCGGCGCGGCGCGCGCATTCCACCTCGATCAGAACGCGGACGTCGACGAAGTCGTCAAGATTGCCTTCGCTGAGCAGAAGGCCCCAGCGGAAGCCGCCCGACAGAAGCTCTGATGTCGGCTCCCGAACGAACGAGCCTTCACCCGCGCGCGCCTCCAGGACGCCCAGCACGACGAGGCTTTTCACTGCCTCTCGGATCGTCGAGCGTCCAACCTGGAACCGGATCGCCAACTCCTTTTCGGAAGGGATGAGATCGCCGGGCTTCCAGACCCTCTTCATGATCAGGTCGGTCAGCGCCTTAACGATCTCCTGCGGGAGCGTCGCGCGACTCACCGGCCTGATCAGCGTTCCCGTATCGCTCATGAGCGGATTGCGACTAAGACCCACGCCCGTCAGATTCCAAAGCCCATCGCGCTTTGCTTGTGCTTTGGGGCGCCGGCGCCGCGGTCCTCGCAGTAAAGTTGCGCGAGCGGCGCCTGCGTTTCTGCGGTCTGAACCCTCATCCCATCCTCCCGACAACCGGCTTGACAGCCGTTGTTCGTTAAAGTCACAATATCAGACATTCAGAATAACGAAAGCGGGAGCGAGATGTTTAAGCAGGCATTGGATCGCCGCGCCGAGCAGGGCAGGCCCATCCAGGTCGGCTTCGTCGGTGCCGGCCGCATGGGGACGGGCGCGATCTGCCAAATCGGCCTCATGAGAGGCATCCGCAACGCCATCATCGCCGACATCAATACCGAGCGGGTGGTCAGAGCGTTCGAGCTCTGCGGCCATCGCCGCGAGGATGTGGTGGTCACCAACTCAGCCGGAACCGCTGCGGACGCCATCCGAAGCGGCAAGCCCGTCGCCGCTCAGGACGCGGAAATCCTTTCAGAGCTGCCGATCGACGTTGTCGTCGAGGCGACAGGAAATCCGGATATCGGCGCCCGTGTCGCGATGCGGTCGATCTTGGCGCGCAAGCATGTGGTGATGCTCAACGTCGAGACCGACGTGGTCGTCGGTCCGATCCTGTACAAAATGGCTCAAGCCGCCGGCGTCGTTTACACCGTGTCTTCCGGCGATGAGCCGGGTCTGATCGCCGAATATTATGACCGATACGCAGGTCTTGGCTTCGAGGTCATCGCGGTCGGCAAGGCGCCGTCCAGCATCGGGCTCTTCGACCGATATGCGACGCCCGACAGCGTTGCGGAGGACGCGAAACGCCTCGGCGTGAATCCGCACTTCCTCGTCACCTTCCGCGACGCCACGAAGACCATGATCGAGATGGCGTGCATCTCGAACTACACCGGCCTCATCCCCGACATTCGCGGTATGCACGGGCCGGTCGCTGGCGTGAATGAGATCCCCAAGCTGTTCCGACCGAAGAGCGAGGGCGGCATCCTGAGCCATCGGGGCGTGGTCGATTACGCCCGTCCGCTCAAGCATTCCGATGGCTCGATTGATTTCGACCGCAGCGTGACGCCGGGCGTGTTCCTCTGCGTCTATACTGACCATCCACAAATTCGCGAGGATCTGAACTATCTCGACGTCACGGGATCGGACGGCTACTACAACATGTATACGCCCTACCACCTTGTGACGAACGAGATCCCGCTTTCCGTGGTCAACGCGGTCGAGTTCGGACATCCGACGATCGTGCCCAAGCTGGGCCTGGTCACGGAAGTGTTCAGCGCCGCCAAGCGGCCACTGAAAGCCGGCGAAACCATCGACGGCGCGGGAGGCTCATCGGTTTACGCGCTGAACGATCTTTATGAGGTCGCGAAAGCCGAAAACGTCGTGCCGCTCGGGCTCCTGACCGGCGCCAAACTGCGTTGCGACGTCCCGACCGACAAGCCTGTCACCTACGATATGGTCGATGTGATCGACAACACGACCCTCTATCACCTTCGCGCGATGCAGGACGCGGGAGGGGCAGGCAAGTTCCAGATCGCGGTCAGGGACACGGATCGGCAGGCGGCGGAACGGCGGAAGGTGGCGGCGGAATAGACGCTTCCTCAGCGCGTTCTACGGATCCTTGCCAGGGAAATGACCAAAAAGATGAAAATGAGGAGGAGATGCACATGCTGAATGGTTTGTGGGTTTGCCCGGTTCCCTCGGACCTCGCGCGTAAAGCGCTGGCGGGCGTCGCGCTCGTTGGCGTAGGTCTCGCGTCAAGCTGCGCTTTCGCCGAGACCCGATCCGAGCCCTATCCGGCGTGGCCTGAGCCGGTGATCCAGGAGAAAATGTCGGTGGACGAGGCGAAGGCGATTGTCGCCGAGCGCACCAAACCGCAGACCGAGTGGAAGGGCCCGACGGACGGACCCAAGGCGCCGTCAGGCAGTTTCACCATCGCTTATGTCTCGCCCGACCAGTCCTACACGCCGCACGTTCTTTGGGGCAAAGGGGTTGAGCAAGGCGCCAAGGCGCTCGGCTGGACGGTGATCACGTTCAACGGACAAGGCACCGTCAGCGGCACGTTGGCCGCGATGCAACAAGCGCTTGCGGCGAATCCGGCCGCGATCATCACGCCGGCCGACGCGAATGCGCTGCAGAAACCGATCAAGGAGGCGGTCGCTCGCCATATCCCGGTGATCGGCATCCACGCGACGGCTTTCCCTGGCCCGAGCCCTGAGCTCGGACTCTATCAGAACATCGTCTCCAACCCGGCCGAAATCGGCGGAACCGAGGCGGCCTACGTGATTGCGCAATCCGACGGCACGGCCAAAGACATACACATGGTCGACAACAGCTACGCCATCGCCCGCTTCAAGGCGAAGTCGACAACGACGCCAATCGCCAATTGCCCTGGTTGCAAAATGCTGGAGACGGTCAACATGCCGCTCGGCGAGGCATCCGCACGCATGAACGCCGCTGTTTCTGGTCTGCTCGCGCGATATGGCGATAGCTGGTGGATGACCACTTGCTGCGACGGCTATTACACCAATGTCGCGGCGGCTCTGCGCGCCGCGGGCGCGTCGACGGACAAGATCAAGCTCGTCGGAGCCGACGCTCCCCCGTCGGCCTACGACATGATCCGAAAGGGCGGGTTCGAAGTCGCAAGCGTGCCCGAGCCGAGCTCGCTCTTCGGCTACGAAGCCATGGACGCCGTGATCCGCGCCATGGCTGGGCAAGAGCCCGCGCATTTCCTCCAGCCGGTGTTCCTGATTGTGAAAGACAATGTGGACAGCGAGGGCGGCAAGAACAACGAATTCGTGCCGAGCAACAACTTCGCCTGCCACTACGAGAATATCTGGAAGGGCGAGAACAAGGCCTGCAACTAGGTTCGTCCGCAGCGGTCATGAGGGGGCGAAAGCCCGCTTCCTGGCCGCTGGGCGCTTTCCGGGGCGGCCCATCTCCATGGCGGCGGCGGCCCGCTCCGTACTTCGCAAAGATAGGACATTCAACGAAACGCCATGGCGACTGACGCGCTTCCCGCGATCGAAATCAGGGGTCTCACGAAGCGCTTTCTCAGCACGCTCGCCTTGGACGGCGTCGACCTGACGATCATGCCGGGCGAAATCCACGCCCTCGTCGGCGAGAACGGCGCCGGCAAGTCGACGCTGATCAAAATTCTCGCCGGCCTTTATCAGCCCGACTCAGGCGAGATCCTGGCGAACGGGCGCCGCGTTCATCCTCATTCGGAATCCGTGCCGATCTCGTTTGTCCATCAGGATCTTGGCCTGGTTGACGAATTGAGCATCGGCGAGAACGTCGCGCTGGTGGCGGGTTTTCCCCGATCGGGCGGCCTCATCTCCTGGAGCAAAGTTTGGCTGCAGGCCGAACAGATCTATGGCGCCATGGCGGTCGATCCGCCCGACCCGCGCGCGCCTGTGGGTTCGCTGAGCGCCGCGGGCAAAGCCATCCTCGGCATCGTGCGGGCGCTTTCGCGCGACGCCCGCGTCCTCGTCCTCGACGAGCCGACCGCCTCGCTCCCCGGACCGGATGCGCTCCATCTGTTCGAGGTGCTGCGACGCCTCCGCGCCTCAGGAACGAGCATCCTCTACGTGAGCCACCGTCTGAACGAACTGTTCGGCCTCGTCGACCGGGTGACGGTCCTCCGCGATGGCCGACTCGTTCGCTCGAGCGACATTGGCGACGCGACGCCTGAATCCATCATACGCGACATGCTTGGCCGCGACCTCGAATTGCATCACCAGTCAGCCTTGAGCGCCCGCGCCGATGCGCCTTTGCTGCAGGTCGAGAACCTTTTCACTGGCGATCAGGGACCGCTGTCTTTCACCGTCGGCCAGGGAGAAGTTGTCGGCCTCGTGGGACTGCGCGGAGCGGGCCATGAGGCGATCGGCCGGACGATCTTCGGCGCCCACCCTCAAACCGGCGGCGCGGTCCGGCTTGGCCCGGACCTCGTGCCCGCAGGGCTGTCGGTCAGTGAGCGCATCCAAAAGGGCATCGCCCTTCTGCCAGGTGATCGACTGGGTGAGAGCGCGCTGAGCGGCATGTCGTTGCGCGAGAACCTGTTTCCAAACGCGAGCAGCGTGGCGGGCGGTCCTTTCGCGCCGATCGATGGAAGGCGCGAAGCGCGTGAAGCGAACGGCGTCTTGGATCGGTTCGACGTGCGTCCGCGCAACTGGGCGGCGCTCATTGATTGGCTCAGCGGCGGCAACCAGCAGAAGGTCTTTGTCGGTCGCTGGCTTGCGACCGGCGCGCGGCTTTTCATCATGGAAGAACCGACCGCGGGCGTTGACATTGGGGCCAAGGGGGTCATCCATCGCATGCTGCGCGACCTCGCGGCTGAGGGGGCCGGGGTCCTCGTCGTCTCTTCGGATTTCGAGGAGGTCGCCACCTTATGCGACCGCGCGCTCGTTATCGGTCGAGGCATGATCACGGCTGACCTCACAGGACCCGCGCTGACTCTGGAGAGCCTGCTCACCCGATCGTCGATGGCCGCTGAGTCGTCGCAAAGGCACTAGCTGGAGAAGGACATGGCGAACCCAACTCTCCAGCGCAGCGCCGCGGCGCCATCGGGCGCCCGCGCGTCAAGCGGGACAGTGTCTAATCTTCTCGCGAACTATGGGCTCTTGTTTGTCTTTCTCTTGATCATGCTCGTCTTCGGTCTCCTTCGCCCGTCGAGCTTTTTCAGCGCCACCAACCTCAATGCAATTCTCGTCAGCCAGTCGGTGACGGCCATTCTGGCGCTCGCCGCCATGGTGCCGCTCGCAACCAAGCAGTTCGACCTTTCGATTGGCTACCATCTCGGCCTGGCGCAGGTGCTGATCGTCGGCCTTCAGGTCACCCAGGGCTTGGGATGGCCTTTGGCGGCGGCGTTGATCCTGCTCGCGTCCCTGTTGGTCGGCTTTGTCAACGGCCTTCTGGTGACGTTTTTCCGTATCGATTCGTTCATCGCCACCATGGGCACCGGGACGCTGCTCTACGGTGTGACCAACTGGTACACGAACGGCGAACAGATTCCCGGCATGAGTTTGCCGGATAGTTTCACCGGCCTGACCCAGATCATCCACGGCGTCCCGCTGCCGGCCATCTATGTCGCGATTATTGCCTCGATGCTTGTGGATCGTGACGGAGCGTTTGCCCATCGGCCGCAACCTCTATGTCATTGGCGCCAACGTTCGCGCCGCCGAACTCACCGGCATCAACGTTCGACGGCACGTGATGGGCGCGTTTATCATCGCCGGCTTCTTGAGCAGTTTCGCGGGCCTCGTGCTCGGCAGCATTCTTCAAACCGGAACTCCGAGCGTAGGTCCCGAATATCTTCTGCCCGCGTTCGCGGCGAGCCTGCTTGGTGCCACCTCGATCAAGCCCGGCCGGGTCAATGTGATCGGGACTTTGCTTTCGGTGCTCGTGCTCGCGTTTTCATTCTCAGGCGTGCAGCAGCTTGGCGCGCCCTTTCTATGTCCAGTTTTTCTTCAACGGGGCCATCCTGATTGTCGCGGTCGGCCTCTCGGTCTACGCCGCCCAACGGCGCCAACGCGCCGCCACGGCCGCGAAGCCCGGCGCAAGTTGACGGGAGGAGTACGGCATGGAGCCATTCGAGACGCTGGACAAGCGCTTCGCTGCCTACACGATCCCGATCGTGTTTCTGGAGAAGCTGCATACGGGCCTGCGCTGGGCCGAAGGTCCCGTTTATTTCGCCGACCAGCGTTGCCTGTTGTTCAGCGACCTGCCCAACAATCGGATCCTGCGCTTCGACGAGCAGAATGACCAGGTTACAATTTTCCGCGCGGATTCGAATTTCTCCAATGGCAACACGCGCGACCGGCAAGGCCGGCTCATCACCTGTGAGCATCGCGGCCGTCGAGTGACGCGCACGGAATATGATGGGTGCATCACCGTCCTCGCTGAGCGGTATGAGGGCAAGCGCCTGAATTCGCCGAACGATGTGGTCGTGAAGTCGGACGGCACAGTGTGGTTCACCGATCCGACTTACGGCATCAGTGCGGCTTATGAGGGCGGCAAGGCGGAGAGCGAGATCGGAAGCTGCAACGTCTATCGTTTCGATCCGCGTGACGCTTCGCTACGCATCGTCGCAGACGACTTCCGCCGCCCGAACGGTCTCGCCTTCTCGCCCGACGAGAAATTTCTCTACATCGCCGATTCCGGCTTCTGGCCGAACCCGGACTGGCCGCATCATATCCGGGCCTTCGAAGCCGCGGACGGCAAGCTCGGCAAGGGCCGCGTGCTCGCTGAAGTCTCTCCCGGCATTCCGGACGGCTTCCGCGTCGATATCGACGGCAATATTTGGACGAGCGCGGGCGACGGCGTTCACTGCATCACGCCGGAGGGCGACTTCATCGGCAAAATCCCCGTTCCGGAAAAGGTCGCCAATGTCTGCTTCGGCGGTCCGACGCGCGACCGCCTCTACATCTGCGGGCATACGTCGCTCTATGCGATCCACGTGAACACACGCGGCGCGCAGACGCCCTGAGCGCGCCTCATCCGTTGGAGGGCATGGATGGTGGATGTCCGGGATTGGATGCGACTCGACGGCCGCGTCGCCGTCGTAACAGGGGGCGCCCGCGGGATTGGCCGCGAGACCGCGGAGACGCTGGCCGCAGCCGGCGCGCGCGTCGTTCTGGCTGATCTCGACAAGGAAACGGCCGAGAGTGCAGCGGCGGAAATCCGCGGGAGGAGCCTTCATGCGACCGCGATCGTTGCTGACGTCGCCGACGAGAAGAGCGTCACTGCGATGGTGCAGTCGACTCTTGGGCGCGAGGGTCGCCTCGACATTCTCGTCAACAACGCCGGCATCGCGATCCGCCGATCGGCCGTTGAGCTAACGCTTGGCGACTGGGAGAAGGTCCTCGCGGTCAACTTGACCGGGTCGTTCTTGTGCGCTCGCGCCGCCGCCCGCCCCATGATTGCGGCGGGAAGCGGCGGCGCAATCGTGAACGTAGCGTCGATTATGGGCCTGTCGGGTGGCGGCCTCTATCCCAACGTATCCTATCAGGCGACCAAGGGCGCGATCGTTAATATGACTCGCGCGCTTGCGGTCGAATGGGCCCCGCACGCCATTCGGGTGAACGCAGTGGCTCCGACCTATGTGCGCACGGAGCTGATTGGACCCATTCTCAAGGACCCGGAGCTTGTCGCGCGCATCGAGGCGATGACCCCCTTGAGGAAACTTGCGGAGCCGGCCGATATTGCAGCCGCCATCGCCTTCCTCGTGAGCCCCGCCGCGGCGATGATCACCGGGCATACGCTGGCGGTGGATGGTGGATTCCTGGCGCAGTAGGGGTTGCTCGCGGCCAATCGAGCCTCAACAGCGCTACGGATAACCGGAGGACGACGCGACGGCGGTCGAGTTCGCGACCACATGGCGATGGTTGAAAGCGGATTGGTATCGCTCCCAGACGCCTATGCCGATCGGGGCGAGGGCCGCGGGCGGACTGGGCGCCAAGGCCAGGTTTGCGGGCGGCGCGGGAACCCGATGCCTGGAAGAGCGTTTACCCGTTCGAACAATTCATGAACGGTGTGCAGGGAATTGCGCGATGACAAACAAAAACTCGGCGCGGCGACACGGTGAGAAAGAAGTGAACCCAAAGATTGATCCAGCGCCGAACTCCAATTCGGAGAAAGAGTCGGACGACTGGGTCTCCGGGGACGATAAGATGACAGGAGCGCAAGCTTCCTACCTCAAGACTCTGTCTGAAGAATGCAACGAGCCGGATGCCTTCGCTTTGGAGCTGACGAAGGCCGAAGCGTCAAAAAGGATCGATGCGCTCAAGTCCAAGCGAGTCCGACGCGCCCTCGGTGCTCAGCAGTGAGCCGCGCGTTCGTAAGGGAGACCGACAGCGACACGGATGGCCTTCCCGACCGCCCGATATCGTCTCATCGCAATCTTGTGACCGAAGCCGGGCTTGCCGCCATTGAGTCTGCTCTCGACCGTTTCGAAACGGAGCACCGGGCTGCAGCGGATAGAGGCGACCGGGAGGCCGCCGCCGCGGCTTTGCGAGAAGTCCGCTACTGGAGGGCTCGGCGCGCCAGCGCGGAGGTCGTGAAAGCCTCGGACGACACGAGCAAGGCGTCCTTCGGAATGACGGTCACCCTGCGCCGAGACGATGGGCGCGAGCAGAGCTTCAAGATTGTGGGTGAAGATGAAGCGGATCCCTCGCGCGGCACGGTCTCGTATGTGTCGCCACTCGCCCAAGCGGTGCTAATGCATGGCCCTGGAGAGACGGTTGTGATCGCTAATACTGGGGCCGTTATTCTCGACCTGCGGTGAGCGAGCGCGAGTTCGTCAATGGGCGACCAGCTCCCGCCTCTTCCCCTGACCAAGCGCAGCGCCCACCTCTGCGTGGACATGCAGCGCGTTTTCTCCGCCGAAGGTCCTTGGCCACGCCATGGATCGAGAAGGTCTTGCCGGACGCCGCAGCGCTCGCGAACCGTCACCCTGAGAGAACTATTTTTATCCGATTCATTCCACCCGCGCGTCCCGAGCACAAATCATCGCGCCGTCTCCAGCCTGTAGTCTTCTCGGTGAGACGCTTGATGTTCCGCAGGAGGATCGCCGTCGTTTGCCCCGCTAGATGTTCGGCGCGGGCCTCACGCCGACTTCTTGCTCGGGACCCTCTTGCCTTTTGCACGAGCCTCGGAAAGCCCGATCGCAATCGCCTGCTTCTTGCCTTTCACGGTCTTGCCGCTTCCGCCACTCTTGAGCGTGCCTGCCTTGCGGCGCTTCATCGCGCTCTTCACGTCACTGGACGCGGACTTGGAGTATCGAGCCATGGTCCTTTTCTCCTCTCGACGTGGAAACGCTGATTGCCTTGAAGAAGTTCCGAAGAGGCGATCTCGTTCTACCTGGGCGCGTTGCCGCCTC
The DNA here is from genome assembly GCA_963730555.1 of uncultured Alphaproteobacteria bacterium. GTDB lineage: Bacteria > Pseudomonadota > Alphaproteobacteria > Rhizobiales > Beijerinckiaceae > Roseiarcus. The sequence goes on from CAVSSS010000012.1 coordinate 592,272, forward strand.
ACAGTTTATTGCGTCGTGGACTTGGCTTATTGCGTCGCGGCTGGACGCTACTGGCGGCAATCGTCGGCGCCCAAGGCGCTTCCCTTGCCTTCCACATGCTGTCCGAAGCAGCGCGCCACTCGTCAAACGGCGCGAGCGCCGCCGCGCTGCGCAATCCGCCGTAGGGGAGCAGAAAAAAATCACGTCGCAGCCGGAACATTGACACGCGGGCTTAGTTTTCACGCCGCTGGGAAGCACTGCGATTTGGAACCCACGCGTGGCCGGCTTCATCCCGTACTGCGGGTCCGCCCCTGCGCCCGGCGCTCTCCGCTGGAATCTCGATCCTGTTCTTATCCTCGTTTTGGGCGCTTTGACGGTCGCCTGTGTGAGCTTCGCCCGCTCTCATGGTGCAGCAAAGAGGGACATGGGAGCCTGCGCGTTCGGTTGGCTCATCCTCTCGCTTGCGTTCATCTCGCCCCTCTGCAATTTGAGCGTGGCGCTGTTTTCGGCTCGCGTCACCCAGCACATGGTAATCGTGCTGCTAGCGGTGCCTCTGATCGCGCGAGGACTGGTTTTCGGCGCTGCGGCGCGGCGCGTGCACACAGGCGTCGCCTGGATGCCCGCGGTCGCCTTCGCCGCAATCTTTTGGATTTGGCATAGCCCCGCCTTCTACGACGAGACGTTGCGAAGCAACGTCGACTATTGGCTGATGCATGTGACGACTGTCGCCGCGGCGCTCGCCTTGTGGATCGCCGTTTTCAATTCGAGTGGTCCGCTTGCGTTTCTCCTCCTGTTCGTGAGCGGCCTGCAGATGTCGTTGCTCGGCGCTTTGCTGACGTTCGCCGCCGTTCCCCTGTTTTCCGTGCACGAGTTCACCACCGCAGCATGGGGATCTTTACGACCGCGAACGAGATCCACATTCCCGTCGGAAAGCCGGTGCGCTTCACCCTAAACGGCGAGGACGTGATCCACACATTCTGGGTGCCCAGTCTCGGCGGAAAGATTCAACTCATTCCCGGGCAAACGAACGTGACGTGGCTCGAGGCTGACAGGCCCGGCGTCTATCGCGGCCAGTGCTCGCAATATTGCGGCCAGCAGCACGCCCACATGATTTTCTCCGTCTTTGCCGATGCGCCTGACGCCTTCGAGGCGTGGCGAGCCGATCAGTTGCGCGCGGCGCCTCAACCCGCTTCGGACGACATGCGCCTGGGAGAGCGGCGCTTCATCGGGCGTTGCGGCGCCTGCCACACCGTGCGTGGCACGTCCGCCAATGGCCATGTCGGGCCGGATCTCACCCACCTCATGTCGCGCACGACAATTGCCGGCGGCGAGCTGCCAAACAATCCGGGCTTCTTGTCCGGGTGGATCGCCAATCCGCAAAATCTCAAGCCGGGTTCTTTGATGCCCGACCCGGAACTGTCCGGACCAGATCTCGCGAGCATCCGATCGTTTCTGGTTACGCTCAAGTGAGGGATGAGACATGACCGCCGCCGAATACGATCGTGTCCCTCGTGTTGTTGGCGCGGATTACGAGTCGCCTGTCGCGCGGTCGCTCGAGAGGATTTGGGCGACAAAGCCAGGGCTTCTTGGTTGGATCTCCACGGTGGACCACAAGGAGATTGGCCTGCGCTACATCGTCACCGCCTTCGTCTTTCTCATCGCCGGCGGAATAGAGGCGCTCATCCTGCGCGTCCAGCTCGCGCGTCCCAACCAGGCGCTGCTGACGCCCGAGCAATATGACGAGCTGTTCTCGATGCACGGCATCACGATGATCTTCCTCTACGCCTCGCCAGTGCTCTCGGGCTTCAGCAACTATCTGTTCCCGCTGGTTCTGGGCGCGAGGGACATGGCCTTTCCACGCCTCAACGCGTTCTCTTACTGGGTCTATCTCGCAGCGGGGCTCTTCATTTATGCGAGCTTGCTTGCTGCCGCCGCCCCCAACGACGGCTGGTTCAACTACGTTCCTTATGCGCTGCGCGAGTACAATCCTGGCCCAAACATGGATTTCTATGCGTTGGGAATGATCTTCCTCGGCGTTTCGACGACCGGCGGCGCCGCGAATTTCGTTGTCACCTTTCTGCGAATGCGTGCGCCCGGCATGTCGCTGAACCGCGTTCCCATCCTCTCCTGGGGAACGGTCACCGTCTCCCTCGGCAACCTTCTCGCGGTCCCGTCAGTCAGCCTGGCTTTCTTTCTCCTGTGGACGGACCGGCAGTTCGGGACGCACTTCTTTCGTCCAAACAGCGGCGGGCATCCGCTGCTCTGGCAGCATCTCTTCTGGATGTTCGCCCACCCTTGGGTTTACGTCGTCGTGCTGCCTGCTATGGGGCTCGTTTCCGACGCCTTGCCCTTCTTCTGCCGCAGGCCGCTCGTCGGTTACACCGCTGTCGTGGTCGGAACGGTTACGACGATGGCGCTGGGCTTTGGCGTCTGGCTGCACCACATGTTCGCGACCGGCATTCCATTCCTTGCGCTCGCCTTCTTCAGCGGCGCGTCCTTCGCAATCGCCATTCCGAGCGCGATTGCCGTATTCGCTTGGATCGCAACGATCTGGACTGGCCGTCCGGTGATGACCTCCGCCTTTCTCTACTTCGCCGGCTTCGTCGTGATGTTCGTCATCGGCGGCGTGTCGGGTGTGGTCACCGCCGCCGTGCCGACCGATCTGCAAGTCACAGACACATATTTCGTGGTGGCTCACATTCACTATGTGCTGATCGGCATCAATCTTTTCGCCGTGCTCGGCGCTTTGCATGTTTGGTTCCCGAAAATGACCGGGCGCCTCCTCGACGAAAGGTTCGGCAAATGGGCCTTCGCTGTCATCTTCTTTGGCTTCAATTTGGCGTTTCTGCCGATGCACTGGACCGGTCTCATCGGCATGCCGAGACGGATCTACACCTACCCTGCGGGCTTGGGATGGGAGACGCCGAATATGATCACAACAATTGGCGCCTTTGTGCTCGCCTTCGGCATCCTACTCTTTCTCATCAATGTGTTTGTGAGCCTCCGCAACGGTCTGCCTGCGGGACCCAATCCATGGGATGCGCCATCGCTCGAGTGGAGCACGCCATCGCCGCCGCCGCCCTATAATTTTCCGGTCATCCCGAGGATTGTAAGCCGCCATCCGCTCTGGGAGTCGCGGCTCCGCGAAGGCGGCCGCGGGTCTGAATTGCGCACTGGGTTGGTCTTGGACCGCGGCAAGGAGGCGCTGGCGACTACGGCCCTCGACGCCGTCCCCGACGCCATCCTGAAAATGCCCGACGACACGCCCGCGCCGTTCATCGTCACGCTCGCCATGTCGGCCGGTTTCGTTGGCCTCCTCCTGCAAGCCTGGTGGCTAGCGGGAGTAGGCGCGATCGCCGTGCTGGCGGGACTGCTGGTCTGGCTCTGGCCTGAGCGCGAGCTCGAGCAACGCGCTGGAGCGCAGACATGACCGACGCTGTCTCAGCGCCTCGATCTTCCGGTCGGCAGCATCGGTCGCCACGCCAATGGCTGGTGGGGCATGATGATGCTGATGGTGACGGAGGGCGCTCTCTTCGTCTATCTCCTGTTCGCCTACTACTACGCGGCCGTTCAACACAGCCGCGAGTGGCTGCCGGAGGACCTCCCAAACTTCAAGCTGTCGCTGCCCGACACAATCATTCTGCTTTTGAGCAGCGCAGTCGTCTGGCGCGGCGAGTTGTCATTGAAACAAGGGAAAAGCGCCGGAATGGCTGCGATCTATCTTGCCGCTGCAGCGCTGATGGGGATCGTCTTCATCGCCATCCAGGCGCTGGAATGGGCCACGAAGAAGTTCACGCCTTTCTCGAGTTCCTACGGGTCGCTCTATTACACCATCACCGGCTTTCACATGATGCATGTCGCCGCGGGCGTGCTCATCTTGGCGACGCTCTCGCTGTGGTGTGCGCTGGGTTACTTCAATCGCATACGCAGCGGGCCCGTCACCATTGGCGCCATCTACTGGCACTTCGTCGACGCTGTCTGGCTCGTGCTGTTCTTCACCTTCTACATCACGCCGCGGCTGGGGCTCGGTTGAGACCATGAGCTCGCGCCCCACGATATCGATCGATGCTCGCCCAGCCCCGCGGAAGGGCGGCGCATTGAGCGGCCTCCTGTTCTACGGGCTGCTCGTCGCGCCCTTGATTTGGGCGATCCAGCTCTACCTCAACTTTGGTTTGGCCAGCCATGCGTGCTTCCCGAGCGAAGCGCCGCGCGCGAGCTTTCCTCCCGGCTGGGAACGAATATGGGTCGTGCTGCTCCTCGTGAATCTCGTCTGCCTGGCCATCTGCGCAATCAGCTTCTTGGTCTCCGGATATTCGTGGCGTCGCTTGCGCAACCAGCAGGCTCTCGTTGCCGGAGCGGATAGCGAATCCTCCCGCACTTCCGAGGAACGGATGGGATCGTTCGCCCTGGCCGGGCTCATGGTGAGCGGGCTGTTCACGACCGCCATCCTGTTCAACACCCTCTACCTTTGGGCGCTCTCGACATGCTCGCAGGTCTAGCGCCACGCGCCTTACGCACCTTGCTTGTCGCGCTGATCGCCTCGGCGGCGTCGGCGCAGGAGGACATCCCTCCGCTCACGCCAGGATCGCCCGCGCACGGCGCCGCGCTTATCGCCGAGAAAGGCTGCGGCGCTTGCCACATGATACCCGGCATTACGGGCGCCAATGGATTGGTCGGCCCTCCTCTGACGCTGATGGGCAGGCGGATCTTCGTCGCCGGCCTGTTGCGCAACACGCCACAAAATCTGGCCGCGTGGGTCCTGGAGCCGCAGCGCTTCGTGCCTGGCAACGCAATGCCTTCGACCGGCCTCACTGAGTTGGAGGCGCTCGACGTGGCGGCCTATCTCGAGACCATTCGATAAAGATGAGATGGGAGAGAAAGATGCGGCGCCGTGTCTACATAGCGATTGCTGCGGCCTTTCCGGCGCTTCTGGTTGTGGCCGCTCAGGCCGCGGTCGCCGCGGATTGCCCGGCGGACCACGACAAGCTTGAGAAGGCCCTCAAAGCTAGCGTGAAGCCGACCGGCGGCCCGACCAACGGCGGGCTCGACAACAACGAATGGGCCGCGCTCGTTACCCGCGAAGGCGCTGTTTGCGCGGTGGCGTTCAGTGGGGGGAAGCCGGACGATCAGTGGCTCGGCAGCCGCGCGATCGCGGCTGAGAAGGCGAATACGGCGAACGCGCTAAGCCTGAACGGCTTCGCGCTCTCGACCGCCAATCTCTACGCGGGGTCGCAGCCGGGCGGCGCCCTGTTCGGACTGGCCTTGAGCGCCCCGCCCAATCCAGTCGTGCTCTATTCCGGCGATCCGACGAAGTTTGGCACCGCCTCCGATCCGTTCATTGGCAAATCCCTCGGCGGCGTGATCACGTTTGGCGGCGGACTTGCGCTCTATGACGGCAGAAATGTCGTCGGCGGTCTTGGCGTGAGCGGAGACACATCATGCGCGGATCACAACATCGCCTGGCGCGTGCGTGAAGCGCTCGGCTTGGACAAGGTTCCCGCGGGCGTCGGCCCTGATCATGACGATGAGATCATCTATGACCTGGCGCCCGACAAATCGAGCGCCTCCGGCTATGGCCACGCCTTGTGCAAGGATAAGGAACCCGAGATCGCCGAGCAGATCCATGCCGGGTTTGTGCCGCGCCGGGCGAAGGTGACGAAGTGAAGCTCGCTCTCGGAGCCGGTGCGGCTGCGAGGCGTGCCCAGGTGTTGTCGGTGCTTGTGCTTGCGGCCGCCCTTCGCACCCCGTCCGCACAATCGGATGAGCTGCCTTTGAGGGTCTGCGCGGACCCGAACAATCTTCCCTATTCCAATTCCGCCGGGGACGGGTTCGAGAACAAGATCGTGAGCCTCATTGCTGGCTATCTCCATCGACATTTGGAGTTTGTGTGGAGCGCGGAGCGGCGCGGATTCGTGCGCGAGGGATTGAACGCCGGCGAATGCGATCTTGTCGCTGCTATCCCCTTGGGCGCGCCCATGGCGCTTACAACCCGTCCTTACTGTCGATCGACGTATGTGTTCGTCTCCAAGCGCGGTGAACCGTTGGTCTCTTCTTTCGACGATCCCAGCCTCAAGACGCGCATCATCGGCGTCCAGCTCGTTGGCGACAACGGCATGAATTCGCCCCCCGCGCACGCGCTTGCTGAGCGAGGAATTATAGGAAACGTGCGCGGATACATGTGTACGGCGACTATCGCGACGACCATCCGCTGTCTGAGATTGTTCATGCGGTCGCCGTAGGCGATGTCGACGTTGCGGCGGTCTGGGGTCCGGTTGCTGGTTACTTCGCCGCTAAGGAAAAGCCGGCACTGGTCGTCACGTCCATCACTGGAGGCGTCGAGGCGCGCCTGCCTATGACCTTCGACATCGCGATGGGGGTTCGGAGAACCGACAAGGAGCTCAAAGCGAAGGTGGACCGCGCATTAACGTCGCTTGCTCCACAAATCCAAACAATTCTTGCGTCCTACGGCGTTCCCGTTCTGTGAGAGCCGCTGGCGGCGCGGCGTTGGCCGCATGCTAATCTTGCCGCTCCGGCAGGACGGCGCTCAACAATTGCCGCGCGGCGCCGGCCACTGCCGCTCCCGCGCGCGAGTCGCCTTTGGCCACACTTTGCGACAACTTCTTGGCTTGGTCGAGGGTGATGTGCGGGGGCAAGGGGGGCACGTCCGGATCCGTCTTGACTTCCAGCACGACCGGGCGCCCGGCCGCGAGGGCTTCGTCCCAGGCGGATCCCAACTTTTCGGGATCATCGACAAAGATGCCCTTAAGCCCGATCATCTCAGCAAATCGATGATAGGGCACGTTCGGGATATCCTGCGAGGCATCGAACTTGGGATCTCCCCCCATCACGCGCTGCTCCCAGGTCACCTGATTGAGATCCTCGTTATTGAAGACACACATCACCCAGGAGCCGTCGGCCCACTCGCGCCAGTATTTGGCGACGGTGATGAGTTCGGCCATGTTGTTCATTTGCATGGCGCCGTCGCCGACGAGGCCGACGACGGGTCGATTCGGGTGCGCAAATTTCGCCGCAATGGCGTAGGGAACCGCGGCTCCCATTGACGCCAGACCGCCGGAGAGAGAGGCCATCATTCCGCGTCGCATTTTCACGTCCCGTGCGTACCAGTTCGCGCACGATCCCAAGTTGCTGGTCACGATCGCGTTTTCGGGCAAGCGCGGCGACAGCTCCCAGGCTACGCGCTGCGGATTGATCGGTTTTGCGGGCTGCATTGCCCGTTCGCCAAAAGCTTCCACCAGTCGGCGACTTGCCTCTCAATCTCGCCGCGCCACTTTCGCTCAGGTTTCCGATTGAGAAGGGGGAGCAGGAGACGCAGCGTTTCCGCCGCGTCTCCGACGAGGTTGACCTCCATCGGGTAGCGCAACGACAGCATGTCTGGCTCAATGTCGATCTGGACGCCGCGCGCCTGGCCCTCTTCCGGCATGAACTCGGAGTAGGGGAACCCCGACCCGACCATGAGCAGCGTGTCGCATTCAGTCATCAGGGCGTAGCTTGGCTTCGACCCGAGCAGCCCGATCGAACCGGTCACATAAGGCAGTTCGTCCGGCAACGCGGCCTTGCCAAGCAGGGCTTTGGCGACTCCCGCGCCCATCTTCTCTGCGACGGCTATCACTTCGTCGGCGGCCCCCAGGGCCCCAGCTACGACGAGGATCGCGACTTTCTCTCCTGCGTTGAGCACTTCGGCGGCGCGCCGCAGGTCGGCCTCGAACGGCGTCACCCGCGGCTTCGCGAAGCCCACGCCCGAATGCAGTGTCCCGTGTCTGCGGAGCGGCTCACGATATGGCTCTTCCTGCAAATCGTTCGGGAGCACGATAACGGTGACCCGCCGATTACCGAGGGCGATGCGAATGGCCCGATCGATCAGATGCCGCACCTGGGCCGGCGATGAGGCCTGCTGCACGAATGCGCCGGCGACATCCTTGAACAGGCTCACCAGGTCCACTTCCTGCTGGTAGTGGCCGCCAATCGCCTCGCGCGATTGCTGGCCCACGAGGGCCAGCACCGGCATATGATCGAGCCGCGCGTCGTAAAGCCCGGTTATGAGATGAGAAGCGCCGGGGCCCGAGGTCGCGATGCATACGCCGAGTTCGCCTGAGAATTTCGCGTACGCGCTCGCCATGAAGGCCGCCATCTCCTCGTGCCGCGCTTGAACGAATGCGATCTTGTCGCGGCACGATTGAGCGCGCCGAACACGCCGTTGATCCCGTCGCCGGGATAGCCGAAGACCTTCCGCACGCCCCATGCGTGCATGCGTTCAACAATGAAATCGCTGACTGTCTGGCTCATCCTCGTTAGCCTTCAGGCTGGACGCTCGGGTGGAATCTCTTGTGGGGGCTGCGGTGTAATGACGTCGGGTTCCGGAGGGACGACCACGTCGGGACCTGGTTGCGGCAAGTCGGGGCCTTTCTCGGGCTGCGGCTCCTCTGATGGCGTCGGCGGCCGGACCACGTCGGGTTCAGGCACCGGGATCGGTTGGTCGGGCCGCGAATTTGTTGGCATAATGCGGTCCGTTCTGTGTTTGATGAAAGTCAACGTCGGGCCGATCCTGGCTCGGCCTGTTTGCGGTGGCGCTCGGCCAGCATATCGGAGGGCGTGATGTTCGCGATTGCGGTCTGCAACTTGTTCATCCAGCCGGTGACGACGTCGCCTTCGCCGTTCAGCATCGCCTCGAACCCCGTCTTCGCGACACCGGCGGGATCGTCCTTTTTGCCGGCCCCGATTTTCGTGTCCTCCATGCCGGCGCGATCGAAAAACTCGGTCTCGGTCGCGCCCGGCATCAGACAGGTGACCGTGACATCGGTGTCTTTCAGCTCATTGCGGAGCGCGAAGCGAAGGAGTTGAGAAACGCGTTGCTGGCGTTGTACACCGCCTGGTACGAGCCCGGGATGAAGCCGGCGATTGACCCTGTGATCAGGATCCGTCCTTCGTTGTTCTCGCGCATGTCGCGTCCGACCCGCTGAAATCAAATCCAGCGTACCGGTGATGTTTGTCTCGATCACATCACGCCACTCATTGGGATTCTGATCCAAAAAGGCGCTGCCCAGACCGCGTCCTGCATTGGCGAGGAGTGCGTCGACCGGACGGCCACAGGCGCGAATCGCTTCGTGGAGCTTGTCCACGCCTTCGCGCGTCGCCAAGTCCGCTTGCACGGCGATCACTTCCGCCCCACTGGCGCGGAGTTCTTCCACCGCCTTTTCGATCTGCGGCTCGTCGGCGGCGACGATCAGATCGTAGTCTTTCTCAGCGGCGTATTTGGCGAGCTCAAAACCGATGCCGGACGAAGCGCCGGTCACGACAGCAAGATGTTCCACGTGTGCGCTCCTCATGTTCCCGGCTTCAGGACGACCTTGATGCAGCCATCCTCTTTGTCGCGGAAGGTCTTGTACATCGCCGGCCCCTCATCGAGCTTCGCGCGATGGGTGACCACGAAGGAGGGATCAATCTCCCCGTTCTCGATCCTCCCCAGAAGCTCCGGCAGGTAACGTTGGACGGGCGTCTGGGCCATCCGGAACGTGAGTCCGCGATTGATCGCAGAGCCCATCGGAATCTTGTCGAGGTAGCCGCCATAGACGCCAACGATCGAAACCACGCCAAAGCTTCGACAGCACTGGATCGCCTGGCGGAGCACGTGCGGCCTGTCCGTGCCGAGAAACGTGGCGGTCTTCGCGCGGTCGACCATGGAGTCGAGGCTCGCAGTCGCTTCCGCTTCGGTTCCGACCGCGTCGATGCATGCGTCTGCGCCGCGGCCGTCGGTCATTTCCTGGATGCGCTCGTAGGCGTCGTCCTTCTTGAAGTCGATTGTCTCAGCCCCGCTTTCGCGGGCGAGCTTAAGACGCTCAGGCACAGTGTCGATGGCGATCACCTTTCCGGCGCCAAGCATGATGGCGCTGCGGATCGCGAATTGGCCTACCGGCCCGCAACCCCAGATCGCAACGGTCTCGCCGCCTTTGAGATCGCAGAAATCCGCCGCCATATAGCCGGTCGGAAAGATGTCGGAGAGGAACAAGACCTGCTCGTCCGAGAGTCCGTTTTCAATCTTGATAGGACCGACATCGGCATAAGGCACCCGCAGGTATTCAGCCTGTCCGCCAGGATAGCCGCCGAGAATGTGCGAATAGCCGAAGAGGCCGGCCGGGGAGTGGCCCCAAAGTTGTTCCGCTCTCTTCCGGTCGGGATTGCTTCTCTCGCAAGCCGAGTAGAACCCGTTCTTGCAGAAAAAGCATTCTCCGCATGAGATCGTGAACGGCACCACGACCCGATCGCCGGGTCGCAGGTTTCGGACGTCGGCGCCAACCTCGACCACTTAACCTTGATGATCGCGTCGCGGCCATCCTGCAATTCGGGATCCGGAACCGTTTCGCACCGGATGTCGTGCTTGCCGTGCCAGGTCAGCGCTTTCATGGTCGCTCCGCTCGCAGCGCGAATTCATTCTCACGCGATGATCAAAGATGACTAGAATTCGGTTCGCCGAAGGGCTGTCGCCGATTGCTCCGGCGTGGCAGCAACGCGAACCTTACGCCCTTGTTCCGGACGTCGAGTTGAATTTCGAACTTCGATTTCGGTTTGGCTAAGGTGACGCGTCGGCGGCCGCTGACCCGGCGCATCCGATTTCAAGAAAGGCTATCGCTCGCTTCGAGGCCCAGATCTCACACCTGGAGGCTCTCGCCCCGCTCTCGCGCGCGGAGCCCTGGGTCCGCGGCTGCGCTAGGAACCCCTTCGGCAGTCAAGCGTTTCTCTCCCGTTATGGACCTGACTGCAGACCGGACGACCGCCCGCTGGCGTCTCGACCTCGCCAATAGGCACGTCGCGGAAGGCGGTCGGCGCGTCAAGAGACAGGCCGCGCTGACAGTCGAGCTCGAGCGAGACGGGCACGATACGAATTCAGGCCAAGGAGTTGCTTGAGCAGCTAAGGATCACCCTTGCTCTGCAGATCGAGGATCGCGACCGCATCCTTCAAGAACTCGGCAAGCGCAACTGAATTTACTAACGCTAAGTCAATTCGGAGCGAGAACCGTAATAATTGTAGCCGTCATCCCAGGGGAATAGAGTGGCCGAGAAATGCAAAGGCGAGCTGAAGATGGCCGATGACTGGAGAGAGGAAGTTCGCAGAGCGTCGCAGGCGCGCGGACCGCGACGTCCGGGCCACCAGATGAACGAGACGACCGACGGCGCGGCTGGCATTGAAGCGACCAAGCGGTTTCCGACGGTCGGGATCGGAACGTCTGCCGGAGGCGTCCACGCCCTGCAGACGTTTTTCGAAATCTAGCGGATGATGTCGACGCCGCCTTCGTTGTTGTCGTGCATCTCGATCCTGAGCACCAGAGCGAGCTTTCCAGCATTCTTGCTGCGCGCACTCGAATGCCGGTGACTCAGGTTTCCGGCCGTATGCCGATCGAGCCGCGTCACGTTTACGTCATTCCGCCCAATCGGCAACTTCTCGCCAACGATCACCATCTAGCGATCGCCGAGTTCGACGAGCCGCGCTGGCAGCGCACGCCGATCGATCTTGTTTTTTCGCTCGCTCGCCGCCCAACGAGGCGATGACTTCGCCATCGTTCTTTCCGGCGCGGGTTCGGACGGGTCCGTTGGCATCAAGGCGGTCAAGGAGGCCGGAGGCATCATTCTGGTCCAGGATCCGGACGAGGCCGAATACGGATCGATGCCCCGCAGCGCGATCGCGACAGGTGCTCGCCGATTTCGTTCTGCCAGTGCGAGAGATTGCCGCTCGAGCTTCCCGAACTGATCCGCAATCGTCGAAGTTGAGCCGTCGGAGTCCTCACGCGAAACGGATGGCGAGGCGATGCAGCGCATCCTTTCCCATCTGCGCGCCGCAATCGGGTCACGATTTCTCGAGTTACAAGAAGTCGACGATCACGCCGCCGCATCGCGCGCAGAATGCAGGTTCAGCGGGCGGCCACCATGTCGAATACCTTTCCATCTTGCGCGACAGCCAGCAAGAGGCGCAAGCGCTGTTTGCCGACCTTCTGATCTCGGTGACGACGTTCTTTCGCGATACGAGCGCATTCGAGAAGCTCGCTGCAAGCTGATCATTCCTCGCCTGTTCGAGGGTAAGGGCGTCGGCGGACGCAATTCGTGTCTGGGTTCCCGGCTGCGCCACAGGCGAGGAAGCCTATTCGATCGCGATCCTGCTGCTCGAGGAGGCGAGCCCGGCGTGAGATCCGCTGGAGATGCAGGTCTTTGCTTCCGATCTCGACGATAGCGGTTTGGCGGTGCAAGGGAGGGCCGGTATCCGGTCGCGATCGAGGCCGACATGACCGAGGAACGGCTGAGGCAATTCTTCACCCGGGAAGGCGATCAGTTGCGGGTGACCCGCGAATTGCGAGATATCGTCCTGTTCGCCAAGCATAGTCTTCTCAAGGATCCGCCATTCTCGCGCGTCGACCTCATCTCCTGTCGGAACCTGCTCATCTATCTTGACCGGGAGGTGCAGCAGCACGTCTGCGCGACCTTCCACTTCGCCTTGAATCGTTCCGGCTACCTGTTCCTTGGCTCGTCCGAGAGTGCGGACAATCCCGTCGGCATGTTCCGGGTCATCGACCGCGAAGCGCGAACTCTATCAGCGCATGTCAATTTCATCCGAGGTGCGCCTCACGCCGCGGACCGAAGTCATGACCCTTGGACTTCAGCCCTTGCCGCCACGAACAACCGCCACGTTTCGTGCGCCGATTGAGGCGGGGGTTCACCGCGAAGCTTTGGAACGCCTCGCGCCGCCGAGCGTGATCGTCGACGAGTCGCACCGGGTGATGCATCTGTCCGAGCACGCCGGTCGCTATTTGCAACCGTCCGGCGGGACATTGGGCAACGACATACCGAACTCGCGCGCGAGGAATTGCGGTTCGACATCCGCGCTGCTCTTCATCGGGCTTTTCGCGCACGATGAAGCGAGCCTCAGCGGCCCGATCGCGTTCGCTTCAACGGCGCGGCGCGGCGGGTTTATTTGCAGACTAAACCTTTGAAGTCCGAGCTAACGAGCCGTTCCGCCATTGTCTTCTTCTTCGAGGGCGAGGCGCTTGGCGACGCCGCGTTGGCTCCGACGAAAATTGAGGAGCAGGCGGACGACGCGAGCAAATTCAGCAACTTCTGCAGGAATTGCAGTTCAGTCAATCGCGGCTTCTGCGCCTCGCGAGAGGAATATGAAGGGGCGAACGAGGAACTGCGGGCAGCCAACGAAGAGCTGCAGTCCGTCAACGAGGAATATCGCTCGACAGCGGAAGAGCTCGAAACCAGCAAGGAGGAGCTGCAATCGATCAACGAGGAGCTGCAAACAGTCAACAGCGAGCTCAAGACGAAGCTCGAGAGCATTTCACGCGCCCATAGCGACGTGCAGAACCTGATGGCGGCGACCGACGTCGGAATCCTGTTCCTCGACCCGCAGTTGCGCATCAACCGATTTACGCCTCGCGTCTCGGAGCTCTTCAATATCGTAACGGGAGACGAAGGCCGCTCGATCACCGACTTCACTCATCGCCTCGACTACGACGACCTTGCGGCGGACGCGCGGAAGGTGCTGCGCGATCTCGCTTCAACCGAGCGCGAGGTGCATGGCCAGGACGGAAGCTGGTATCTCACTCGTCTTCAAGCCGTACCGCACCGTCGAGGACAAAATCGACGGCGTGGTCGTGACCTTCGTCGATATAGGCGAACGGCGTCGCGCCGAGGACGCGCTGAGAGAAAGCGAATCCAGGATGCGGGTCATGGTGGGCGAACTTGCAGCACCGCACCCGCAATCTCATCGGCGTGGTGATGGCCATGGTGGACAGGACGGGGCAGCCGGGCCAAACGCTCGAGGAAATTCAAGGCGAGCCTCCGGGATCGGCTGATGGCGCTCGCGCGGGTACAAGGCTTGTTGTCCCGCGCAGCGCCCGGGGAGCGGCGTCACGTTCGACAATCTGCTTGACTCTGAAATCTCGCGCTCATTCCGAAGATGGTGGAACCGTAACGCTCGACGGACCGTTGGGGATCGTACTGAATTCCATTTCGGTCCAGGCGTTGGCGATGGCTTTGCACGAACTGACGACGAATGCTTTGAAATATGGGGCGCTGGGCCGGAAGAACGCGCGTCTGAACATCAGTTGGCGAGCGCAGGCGGAGAGCGGATCGTCCTGGATCTTTGTCGACTGGAGGGAAAGCGGCGTCGAGACCGCTCAATCAAATGGGCCGCGGGGAGTTGGCAACGGGCAGCGCCTGATCGAGGACGCCTTGCCCTATCAGTTCGGAGCTCGGACAAGTTTCGCGATCGAGCCGGACGGCGTCCACTGCACGATCGCGCTTCCGCTCTCGCGGACCTCAGACCGAGGAGATCCAGGATGGCCGATTCCGCGCTTCGTGATCGCCGTATTCTTGTTGTCGAGGACGAGTTCCTTATCGCCACGACGCTCAGCGACCAACTTGAAGGCGTGGGCTCGATTGTCGTTGGGCCGGTCCCTTCCGTCGAAAAAGCCATCAAGGCGATCGAGTTCGAATCCGGAGATCGACGCGGCGATCTTGGACGTCAACCTGGGCGGCGCGTTGGCCTATCCCGTCGCCGATGCGCTTCTGGCGCGCAATATTCCATTCATCTTTACTTCTGGCTATGAGGATGGCGTGCTTAGCCAGCGATATCCGCAGATCAGGAATTGCCCGAAACCGTATCTTTTCCTTGAAATGGAGCGAGTGCTCGCAAGCGCCTGTGTTAAGAGTTGAAGGGCCAGGAGCAGGTTCCACCTGCGCCGTTCGGGTCTAGTACACAGCCGCGAACATGACCGTCTCGGAGGTCGCCTCGTCCGGCGAAAGCTCTTCGACAATTCGGCCCTGCCTCGAAACCAGAATGCGGTCCGACAGGCTCAGGATCTCCGGGAGGTAGGACGAAATGACCACAACGGCGAGGCCGTCGTCAGCGAGCGCGCCGATCAGATGGTGGATTTCGGCGATGGCGCCGACGTCCACACCGCGCGTCGGCTCGTCGAAAATGATCAGCTTGGGGTTTTGAACAAGCGACTTCGCGATCACGACTTTCTGCTGATTGCCGCCGGAGAGCTCGATCACCCGCGGGTCGCCGCCCAGCGTGCGAATGTTGAGCTTCTTGGTCCACTGGGCCGCGAGCTTGAGCTTTTCGCTTCGGCTCGTGAGAACCCGGTGCGACCCGTCCCGCGCGATTTGCCCGACATAGATGTTGTCTGCGACGGACATGGTCTCGAAGAGCCCGTCGCCTTTTCGATCCTCGGTGACATAGACGACGCCATCGCCGACCGCGGCGCGAGGGGTCCGGTAACGCACTGATCGATCGCCCAATCGGATATCGCCGCCATGAAAGGCGTCGCGCTTGACGACGCCTGCGATGATTCTCGCCGTTTCTGTCCGCCCCGAGCCGACCAGGCCGAAGACGCCGGTGACTTGCCCGGCGAAAATCGAGAATGACGTGTTGCGCACCTGGTTCTGCATCGACAGGTTTTGCACGCTGAGGACTTTGGCCCCGGGCGCTCGCCGCTCAGCGGGCGCGCCTGCACGGCCATAGAGTTCATCGGTGAGCGACCGTCCGACCATCTGGCGGATGATCGTCTCGCGTGTGAAGGAGCGGGCGTCGTCGGTGACGACGTGGGCGCCGTCACGCAAAATCGTGATCCGGTCGGAGATTTCGAGCGCTTCCTCCAACGCGTGGCTGATGAAGATGATCGACACCCGATCCTTCTTGAGCCGGTCGATCAGCGCGAACAGATGATGCTTCTCCTCCGGCGTCAGGGTCGCGGTCGGCTCATCGAAAATGATGACCTTGGCTTTGAGACGCACCGCGCGCGCGATCTCGACCATCTGCCGCTTGGCGGTGCCGAGCGACTGGACCGTGGCGGTTGGATCGACCGGAAAGTTCAGCGACTGAAGGAATTGCTGCGCGTCGATGTAGGTTCCGCGCAGGCGGTTGAAGAATTTTTCGTCGCCAAGGTAGAGGTTCTGCGCCACGGTCATGCTCGGGACGAGGCTGGTCTCCTGATAGACCATCGCAATGCCGTGGCGCCGCGCCAGCGAAGGGCTGGCGATGAGGATCCGTTGGCCATCGATACGGATCTCGCCCTGGCTCGGGGTCACGGCGCCGGCGAGGATTTTGACCAGCGTCGACTTGCCGGCCCCGTTCTCGCCGAGAATCGCATGCACCTCGCCGCGCCGCAGATCGAAATCGATGTCCTTCAGCGCGGCGACGCCGCGATAGTGCTTGCCGACGCTCCTCATCTCCAGGACAGGCGGCTCTGTTGGGGACGAGAAAGTCATGGCGTCACTCCCGTATCAGCGAACGAAGCGACGACGCCGTCGCCCTTGGCGGCGAAATAAACGCGTCCCTCGAACACGAGGCAGGACGCGACGCCGTGCCGGCGGCCATTCGCCCGGCTGTGGAGGCTGGCGACTGGACGATAGGCGGCGTCGAGACGCGCCACGAGCCCATAGGAGCGGCTCGGAGACCACGGCTTCATGCACGCCGAGCTGCCGGACGCCGCCCTGCTGCGTCGGCTCGAGCGGCGACTCACCGGCGCGAAGGTCGGGCGCCAGCCAATAATCGGGATCGATTTCGTCGATCATGCGCCGGCGGTAGGAATCCTCGCTCAAGACGAACTCGACGAGCTGACTGCGCGGCGCAAACAGGGCGAGCCAGACCGCCCCGTCGGGTCCGCGCGACAGTCGGGCGGGATAAGCCGGAAGGCCCTCGAGCACCAGCGCGGCGCGCTGGGAGGCGCCGGGGGAAATCCGAGTGAGCGCGCTGCGCCAGCTTTCGGAAACGACGACAGAGTCCCCTTCATCGATGAGACCGTAGGGATAGGCGAGATCGCCGGCGATTTGGGTCCGCTCGCCGGTGGCGAGGTCGAGCCGCCAGACCGAGCCCGAGTTGCATCTTCTCCATAAGGTCGCGTTTCCAATCGGCCGGTCCATGGGCCGCAGAGCCGCTTGCGACAAAGAGAGCGGCCGTCCCGCGCCGGCGCGAGCGCGGTCATGCATCGTGGGCCGGCAATCGCTTTTCCGTCATTCCGTCCGCCGATGAAGACGATCCGGCCGTCGACAAGGCCGGCCGCCGCGCCGCCGTCCGGCAATCCAGTCAAGGCGCTGATCTCAGCGTCGAAGCTGGCGACAGTCTTATTTTCGAGCTTGTCAACGCGCTTGAGCGACTGCCCGAGCGAAACCAACAGGCCTTGCGCGGTGACGGCCAGCGCGTCGGGCTTCGGCGCTTCGAGGGCGACTGGGGCGGCGTCGAGGAGATCATTGGGCCGGAACGCGCCGTCCATCGGGGGCGTCGTGATCGAGGCTTCGCCCCGGCCGAACCACCGGTCCAAAGCTTTTGCGATCGGCCTCACGCTTGCGCTCCCCAGTAGGAAGCGAGGCTCGTCCAGTTGGGGTCGGCGTTGGGAAGTTTGATCCGTCCGATCCGGTTGTTCGTGACGCCGCCGAGAAAAAGATGGCCGCGATGTTCGCGCATCGAGGTAATCGTGGGATGGTTTTCGCCCTCGCGATCCCAGAGCGTTTCGAGAACCCGGCCGTTGGCGTCGAAATGAACGACACACCCGACATTGACGTTCGGGAAAAGCCATTCGTCGGCCGCGACCCAGCGCGCCATGCGACGCCGGAAACCGGGCATGGTCATCGCAAGATCGTAGCTCGGCGTCCGCGTTCCCGCGAGCGCGACCCAGTAGGCGCCATTCGATCCACGATTGATGTTGTCGGGATAGCCGGGAAGATCGGAGATGACTTTTTCGATCGTTCCGGCCTTGGGGCCTTGGAGCCAGTATCGGCTCACGCGACAGCCCCAGGTTTCCGCAAACAGGACAGATTGGTTATCGTGGGCGACGCACACGCCGTTGGCGAACAGAAGATTGCGCAGAATCGTCCGCGTCGTTCCAGTGGCGGGATCGTAGCGGATCATCCGGCCATTGCCGCGCCCCTCCAAGGCGTCGACGACCCATTCCTCGTAGCCGTATCGGATCGTCGCTTCGCTGAAATAGATCCTGCCGTCGGGCCCGATGTCGAGATCGTCGGCGAGGCGCATGCGGGAATCGTCAATGATCGAAAAGGGCGAGCGATTCGTCTCCGCCGTCAGCTTCTTGACATTGCGGTCTCTGTCGACCCGGTAGAGACCCATGCCGGCGATACAGACATTGAGGCCGCCCTCCCGGTCGAAGGCAAGACCGAGCGGACGCCCGCCGACATGGGCATAGACTTCCCGCTTGCTGTAATCCGGCGCGAGAAAGCGGATGATCTCGCCATGCCGAACCCCGCAATAGAGATGGTTGTCTTCATCGAGAATGACATCCTCGGGACCGTCGATC
Organism: uncultured Alphaproteobacteria bacterium; assembly: GCA_963730555.1. Classification (GTDB taxonomy): domain Bacteria; phylum Pseudomonadota; class Alphaproteobacteria; order Rhizobiales; family Beijerinckiaceae; genus Roseiarcus. Next base: position 610,571 of record CAVSSS010000012.1, read on the forward strand.
TCGCCGAGGCCGATGATCTCCACCTCGTTGAGGCGGTCATTGATCGCATAGGGCGACGAGGAGCTGGAGGCGAAGTCCGGCGCCGCGGGCAAAGCGAGATGAGCCGGCGATACATAGACTTTCGCCCGCAGGCGATGGCGCCATCTGCTCCATCTGACGTCGATGGCGATGGCGATGATGAGCACGAGGCCAATCGCCAACGAGGAGGCGCCGTTTTCAAGCCCGAGACGAACGAGGCCATTCGTCAAAGCGAAACGATGATCGCGCCCATGAGCGCCTTGCCGACCGAGCCGCGGCCGCCGCCGACGCTATTGCCGCCAAGGATCGCGGCGGTCACGACGGCGAGTTCAAGGCCGATTCCGGTGTCGGGCCCGGCGCCGGAAAGCCGCGAGGCGTAGAGCGTGCCGGCGAGGCTCGTCAGGAATCCTGAAACGACATAGGTCAGGCAGACGATCGTCCGCACAGGGATCCCCGCATTGTAGGCGGCGCGACGCGATCCGCCGACTGCAGTGATGCGCCAGCCGATGCGCAGCCGGGTCAGAACGATTTGCGCGATGATGGCGACCGCGGCGAGGACGAGGACGCTGAATGGAACGCCCAACACTGAGCCGGAGCCAACAAAGTCCCAGGCGTCGGATTCCACGTCGCTCGACGCGATCCTCACCGAATAGATCTGCAGCAGAAACTCGACGATCGACCGAATGAGGGTCAACATGACGAGCGTCGTCAGAAACGCTCGAAGCCTGAGAAAGCCGATGAGCAGGCCGTTGACGAGGCCAACGAGCGCGCCGACGGTGATCGTCGCGGCGACAGCCGCCGCCACCGGCCAATGTCCGACATTGATCAGCGCCAGAGCCGTGACATTGGCGAGCGCGAAGGTCGAGCCGACGCTGAGATCGATCCCTCCGCCCAGCATGACGATCATCATGCCGATGACGATCAAGCCAAATTCGCCGATCTGACGCGACGTGTCGGAGAGATTTCCAAGCGTGGCGAAGTTCGGAATCGATTCGGCGAAAAAAATCGATCAGCGCGAGGAGCAGAACGATGGGGATGACATTGTCCATCCACCTCCTGCCGAGCACCTCGCCGACGATGTGATCGGGCACATAGCGATAGCGCAGTCTTGTGGCCCAGTCGCCGATCGTCATGACCCATTCCAGCTCAACGAAAAAGCGCTGAGCCGCTCCAGCGGCTCAGCGCAATTTCTTGATTCCAGTTCGAGCATTCGCCCTATTTCTTGAGAGCGCTCGCGCTCCAGCACAAGCCGGGATGAAGCGTCTCCTTGGAGATGACGAGTTGCGGGCTATAGATGACCGCCTTGAGCTTGCCGGCCGGCAGTCCGGTTTCGAGAACGGTGGAGATCATGTCGTTGAGGTCGCGGCCCTGGTCCATGACCTGATAGGCGATCTCCTTATAGAACACGCCTTTCTCGACGTTGTCGCATGCCATTTGCTCGCCGCCGCCTGAAGTCACCAAGACGATCGGCTTGCCCGATTCCTTGATCGCGGCCGCGGCGCCAAGGTCCATCACGTCCCAGAATCCGACGATGCCGCAGAGATCCGGATTCTGCTGGATGACGGTGGAAATGACAGCGTGCGCCTTGGTCGCGTCCCATTCGCCTGCGACATTGGCGACCATCTTGATCTCCGGATGTTTGGACAAGGCGTTCTCCACCCCCTTCATCATCCCGCTGTCCGACCCTGAAGTCGGCTGACCCTGCAAAACAGCGATCTTGCCGCTCGTGCCGGCGCCGCACTTGTCGATAACGGCCTTCGCCTCCGCTTCGCCGATGCCGATCCAATCCGCGCCGACGTAGACGTCCGAATTGTAGTTCGACCTCATGTTGATCTGGATGACATGGATGCCCGCTTCCTCGGCGCGCTTAAGCAGCTTCGCGTAGGACTGGATGTCGGGATTGTGCACGACGATGACGTCAGGCTTTTCGGCAATGAGCGAGGTGATCGCCTGTGCGCCGGCGTCGGCGCTGAAATGGGGATCGCGAATTTCGAACTTCATTCCCAGGCGATCGGCCTGTTGCTTCATGACGGACGCCCAACCTTCGGTGAGGTCGATGCCCATCGTGACCGGTACGAAGGCGATCGTCTTTCCGGCGAGATCCTTGAAATAGTCTGCGCGCCTGCGGATCGTCGATTCCTGCGGCGAGCGCGTAGGACGGCAAGTCCCGTCAGCGATACCGCCAGCCCAAGCCTGGCTGCGATCTGTCTAAGCGCCATGTTCCATCTCCCTTTTCAGTTTTGGCGTTTTCAAATGTCCCCCTGTTGATCAGTCTGCTCGTCCCGAGGGTTGATCAGACTGTCGAGCACGATGGCCGCAAGAAGGATCACGCTCCGGATCACATTCTGCAGCGTATATTCGATGTTCATGATCGTCATGCCGTTCAGGAGAATGCCGATCAGCAGCGTGCCGACGAGCACGTTGCGGATGCCGCCGCGACCGCCGGAAAGGCTGATGCCGCCAAGCACCACCACGAGGATGACGTCGTAGATCATGGGAGAAATCGCAACTGCGGTGTTCATGCTCGACACCGCCGTCGCGGTGATCATGCCGGCGAGATAAGCGATTGACGCGGCGATCGTATATTGCAGCACGATAACCGAGCGCACCGGCGCGCCGGAAATGCGCGCCGCGGCGAAGTTGTCGCCGATTGCGTAGATGAACCGCCCCTGTTTGGTGAAGCGCAAAAAGACAAAACCGAGGAATGCGATCAAGGCGAAAAACAGGATCGGGGTGGGCGCGCCCCAAAGGAAACCCCCGCCGATCCAGGAGACGACATTGGCGTTCGGCGGCAAGTAGACGACATAGAGCGGGACCAACGCCCAGCGGACGAAGCCATAGACCAGAGCCGCCATTCCCAGGGTGGCGAAGAGGGCGGGGATCTCAACGTAAGCGATCAGAATGCCGTTAATGACGCCGATCGTCACCGCCAGCAGAAATCCAAGCAGCAGGGCCGGCGCGATCGCAACGCCCAGCGAAGCGAGGTGGAGAGTCCAGGCGGCGGACATCGCGTAGGTCGTTACGATCGCCAGATCGACCCCGCGTCCGATAACGACGATCGCCATTCCCACACCCAGGATTCCCAAAGTGGCGACGCCGCGCACTAGGGTCACCATATTGCCGGCGCTCAGAAAACCCTTGAGAAAGATGGAAAACAGGCAGAACAGAGCGGCGGCGGTCAGGAGCACGATCCGTTCCTGACTGACCAGCGCGCTCCTCACCTGTCCGAGCATCGTTCCACCCGATTATCGCTCCCGACCTGGAGCGCTTGCGCGGTTTGCGTTTCCACCCGACTATTCCAAGCCGCTTTCGCTTTCGCTTGCGCGGCAGCGCACGATTTTTGCATCCCAGCGCAAAAACCGGGGGAAAATTGGGCAATGCGTCGACGCGCGGCTCGCGGGCTTCGACCCTTAAGGCTAAGAGCGATCTTGCCTTTCGAAGGCGCGGAACGGTATCCTTGAGCGAACTTTTGAACGCTTGGCCGCGCCGATCTCCACCTTTTGCCTCGCCGGGCGGGCGGCCATCGCCAATGGCCTAAGGCCGGGTCGGAGCGGGGGAGGAATGCATGGAGGTCGTCTTCGACAGCAGGACCTTGCCCGCCGGCAAGCGCCGCCAGGCTTGGCGCGACGCCATCTGTGAAATCTATCTGCAGGTCGACTGCCAGACGGAGCTGGACGTCGAGTATATCGGGTTCGTCCGGGAGGCGAGGCTAGGTGACGTCACCATCACGGACGCGGTCATTTCCCCCCAGGTCATACGCCGGGGAAACCGCCACATCGGTCGGTTCGGAAAGGATTGTTACTACCTAGGGATCGAGCACATTGGCGCCGTCGATATCCGCCAATCGGGAGCGTCATTCGTCCTGCGGCCAGGAAGAGGATCGTTGTACTACGCCAACGAACCCTACGAGCTGCACACCAACGCCAAATCGCGTCAATTCTGGATAGAGCTTCCGCGGGCGGCTTTTGATCGCAGGTTCGACTCCGGCCGTCCCCCGCAACTCAAGAATTTCGATCTCACTCGCGGGCTTGGCCGCATCGCGGCGGAGTTTTGCGCGACCCTCGCCGCCGAGAGCGGCGGCCTCGACGAGGCCTTGAGATTGAAGCTCGGCGAGCAGTTCATGGACCTCATAGCCTTGGCGCTGAATTCCGAACCTGATCGCCAATCAACCGACGATCGGAGCGTCCAGCGTGCGCGCCTGCGCTCCGTCAAATCCTATATTGAAGCCAATCTCGGGGATCCAAACCTGTCGCTGACCGCGATTGCGCGGAACAATGGAATATCGCTGCGTTATCTCCATCATCTTTTCCGGCTCGTGGACATGTCGGCTTCGGAATGGCTGCGGCTCCGGCGATTGCAAAGATGCCACGATCTGTTGATCGCGCCGCAGCACGCGCACCAATCGATTACGGAAATCGCCTATTCCATGGGATTCAGCAGTTCGTCCCATTTCAGCAATCTTTTTCGCACTCACTTCAATATGCGGCCTTCGGATGTAAGGGGCGCCGCCGCCGCAGCAAGGGCGCCGTCAAGTTA